>CADCJI010000001.1 GCA_902801625.1 uncultured Bacteroidia bacterium
CGATTTCCTGGCACTTCTTGACCAGATCTTTGGCCGGCTGCAGTTTCTTGGGGGCGATAATGCGGATGTCCATACCCATCTTCACACCACCGACCATCAAGCTGTTGCCCATATTGTAACGGGCATCGCCGATATAAGCGAACTTCACCTGGTTGAGGGGCTTGTCGGTATGCTCCTGAATGGTGAGGAAGTCAGCAAGAATCTGAGTGGGGTGAGCTTCGGCGGTAAGACCGTTCCATACGGGAACACCGGCATATTTGGCCAGTTCCTCGACAGTGGCCTGGTCGAAGCCACGGTACTCGATGCCGTCGAACATACGACCCAGCACGCGGGCGGTGTCAGCCATCGATTCCTTGATGCCGATTTGTGAGCCAGTGGGGCCGAGATAGGTGACATGAGCACCTTGGTCCTTGGCGCCAACCTCGAAGGCGCAGCGGGTGCGGGTCGAGGTCTTTTCGAAGATGAGGGCAATGTTCTTGCCCGTCAGTTTGGGTTGTGGCAGCAAGTTTCAGTAAGAACTTAATCTCTTCCGGAGTGAAGTCCAACAACTTCAGGAAGTTTCTGTTTCTGAGGTTAAAAGCCATGTTGTCTTTAATTTAAGATTTAATATTTAAAGATTTAAGATTCAAGAATTTGCAGCTGGCTTCTGGCTCTTGGCTTCTGGCAGCTTGTTGACAAAATGTAAACTTTCCTTTATCATAGAGCTGCCAGTAGCCAGAAGCTAATGGCCAGTAGCCTAAAATCGCTGCAAAATTAGTCTTTTTTCCTTTACCTTTCAATTAATTAAACAACTATCTTTGCGCCATGATTATCCTCGACAATGTAGTCGTCACCGACGAATTCCTGAACGCCCAGTTCTGTTGCTGCCTGCCGCGTTGCAAAGGCTGGTGCTGTGTGGCTGGCGATGCTGGCGCACCTCTCGAAGCCTCTGAAATAGAGCAAATTGAAGACAACCTAGATGCCATTAAACCTTATATGCGCCCCGAAGGCATCAAAGTCATTGAAGAAAACGATGTCTACGATTACGATGAGACAGGCGAGCTTGTCACGCCCTTGGTGAACGGCGAGGAGTGCGCTTTTGTCTATTTCCACGAGAACGGCACCGCCCTCTGCGCCATCGAAAAAGCCTATCTTGAGGGCAAATGCGATTTCTGGAAACCCATCTCATGCCACCTCTACCCTATCCGCCTAGTCGAAAAAGACGGCTTCACGCACATCCTTTACCACGAATGGAGCGTCTGTGTACCTGCTAAGCGCAAAGGCGAGCACGAGGGCATTCCGCTGTGGAAGTTCCTCAAAGCCCCGATGGTACGGAAATTTGGGGAGGATTGGTATAATCGGTTGGAGAAGATGTTACAAAAGGGATGATTAAAACGTATGTAGAGACGTAGCGCGCTACGTCTCTACCAGTTTTATCAGAACTGGAAATAAATAAACGCCTGCAAGTCAGCGGTGATGAACTGGTAGATGACGAACACGATGGTGGCACACACCACAATCATCAGCAGGATGGGCATCTTGGCAAACCAAATGCGGTAGCGCCGCTTGAAGTTCTCAGGCAGCCAATGGATGACCATACCGATCAAAATGAGGGAGAACACCACGCGATAGTGGACGATGATGTTAGGCACGATGCTCCAGTCCCAACGGCTGCCCATCTGGTTGACCATGTTCTTGGCCGTGCTCCAAGCGGTTTCGTTGGCCACGGCAGGGTCGAGGTTGGAGCCGCTGCGGAAGAAGAGTCGGGTGAAGGTGATGAAGGTGAAGGTCTGGAAGACCGCCCAAGCGTCTTGCAGCCACTGCAAGGGCTTCTTGAAGCCAAAGAGGTTGTAGAGCATCCGTAATACATTGCCGCCCAGCACAATCATACACCACACGAAAAGCAAGGTGAACACAGGCTGCGGCACATAGACGCACAGAACGCGCAGCAGGAAGGTGACCGCCATTATAAATAAGGTGCGGCCGTAGATGCTCCAGTCTTTCCAGAAATGGTAGAAGATCATGCCGATGCCGTTCAGTCCGCCCCAAATCACGAAGTTCCACGAGGCACCGTGCCACAGACCGCCGAGCAACATGGTGTCCATGCGGTTGATTTCGGTGGTGATGGTCTTGCGTTTTTCAGGCTTGAAAATGGCCACCAAGGTGAGGATCACCGCCAATACGCCCACGGCAAGGCCAATCCACCAACTACCCGACAGGAATACGGCAATGGCGGCCAGCATGATGATGATGCAGAAGGTGCCGAAGGTGGCGTTGCGGTTGCCACCCAAGGGGATGTAAAGGTAGTCCTTCAGCCAACGCGAGAGCGACATGTGCCAACGGTTCCAAAACTCGCCTGGGTCTTTGGCTTTGTAAGGAGAGTTGAAGTTTTTGGGCAGGTAGAAGCCCATCAGCATGGCCACACCGATGGCGATGTCGGTATAGCCCGAGAAGTCGGCGTAGACTTGCAGCGAATAGCCGAACAGGGCCATCAGGTTCTCGAAGCCGGTGTAGAGCAGGGGGCGGTCAAACACGCGATCGATGAAGTTGACGGCGATGTAGTCGCTCAAGACGATCTTCTTCACCAAACCGTTCATGATCCAGAACACGGCGATGCCGAACTGACGGCGGCTGAGGAAGTATTTCTTGTGTAGCTGCGGGATGAACTCGTTGGCCCTCACGATGGGACCTGCCACCAACTGCGGGAAGAAGCTGACATAGAAACCGAAGTCGAAGATGTTACGGACAGGCTCAATGCGCTTGCGGTACACATCCATGATGTAGCTGATGGCCTGGAAAGTATAGAATGAGATACCCACAGGAAGCACGATGACATCGACGCTGAATCGGGTGTCGCCCGTGATTTGGTTTCCTGCCCACGAGAAAATGTCGAACACGCGAAACTCCAAGCCCGTCAGGTTGTTGACGACATCGGTGAGGAAATAGGCGTATTT
The DNA here is from genome assembly GCA_902801625.1 of uncultured Bacteroidia bacterium. GTDB lineage: Bacteria > Bacteroidota > Bacteroidia > Bacteroidales > F082 > Limimorpha. The sequence goes on from CADCJI010000001.1 coordinate 2,934, forward strand.
GAAATAACAGAGGATGGATAGGTTGATGATAACGCTAAGCCCCAAAATGACATTGCGGCTTCCGTTTTTCTTCCTCGTATTGAGCCATTTGGCCGCGAAGAAGTTATATAAGGTGATGAAAATCAGTATTAAAACAAAGAGTCCGCTGGTCTTGAAGTAGAAGAACAAGCTGACGAAAAACAGGAAGATGTTTCGCAACAGGCACTTGTTCTTAATCAAGCAGAACACGGCGAACACCAAAGCGAAGAACGCCCAAAAATAGAATTGGGTGAACAGCAAGGGGTGTGCCTTGTCGAACGAGAACAGGTTTTTCAGGAAATCCAATGCTATGTCGGCGAAACTCATCATTTCATTTGTTGCTTTGCATTGGCTTTAACATGTTCTATATAGCGGCTGATCAAGGCGTTATAAAGCAGGTCGCCGATGAGTCGGTATCCGCTGCTGGTAAAGTGCACCTTGTCTTTCTGTGCCAGTTCGGCGTTTTCCCAGTTTTGCATCGAGCGCAACCCGCCCATGATGTCGAACTGGTCCCAAACGGCGGCATTATGTTGTTTGCCCAACTCCATGAAAGCCTCCTCAACGACTTTGCCATTGGGATTGACCTCGTAACGCACTTTTTTCCGTCTGCCTTTCACCTTGCTATAGCTGTCGTTATTGGTCACGAAGAGTATGGCGCAGTCGGGGTTGACGCGCTTGATGACTTGGATGAGCTCGTTGTAGTTCCTCTTGAAATACTTCACCTCAAAGTCTTTGTCCGCCGCGTCGTTGATGCCGATGCCGAAGATGATGAGGTCGGGGCGGATGAGGTTGAGGTCGCGCTCGAAGTCGTCGCAGCGTAGGTAAGAGGACACTCGAGCTCCGTTGACTCCCACGCCATGTACACTGATGCCTGGCATGCCATTTTCAAGCAGCACGCCTGTGAGGGTGAACTCACCTGGCATTTTCTCAAAGAAGATGCAGATGGAGTCGGTATAGGTTGGTAATTGGAAAGTGTATGTGGATAGGCGCTCGTCGTATTGTCCTTTGAGGGTGTCGCCTTGGACGCCAAGGACGGGCACCACATTTTCAGTCTCCGAAAAGCCAATCAAGGTCACCTTGTTGAATTTGAAATCGGGGCTGAGCTCGGTGATACGGCGCTCGCGGCAAACGATGCTCACTGAGGCCAAGGAATCAGAGGTGGTGATGGCAGCGCCAGCCAGACCCATGCGTTTGTCGGTCTCTTTGCGCACGGCGTTGCGGCAATACTCCCAAAAACCAGTGGAACTGACGCGAAAGTGGGAGGGATTGTTGGTGCCGCCAGCCGAGAAGGGGAAGATGAAGTTTTGTCCGCCAATCAAGTCGGTGCCGATGCTCAGCAGGTTGTCGCGAAACTGCTGGGTGAACACGCCGGCCTGCACATGTGAGCCGCCGATGTGCATGATGCTGACATTGCCTTCGCCGAGGAAAACCACCGAATCCATCTTGGTGAAGAAACGCTCCATGGCGAGGCTGTCGCCAGGGAAAATGAGACGGTTGCGCTCAAAGTGGGCGAAGCTCAGGTCCTCGATAGGCCTCAGCAAGGGCTCGGTTTGGGCGAAAACAGGGCACAAAGCTAGCAATAATCCTATGGCTACCAGCAGTTTTTTCATTTGTTCTTGATTCCGAAGGGGTTATAAGTCGGCAACTTGATGCGGCCTGCCGTGCGGATGGAGTCTTCTTTGCGGTCGAGGTTGACGAACTCGATGACTTTTTCGCTCGGCACATGTTGGCGCAGCTTGTAGAAGTCGTAGTAAGTGGTGAACGAACGGGCGAGGTCAGCACCGATTTCCTGGGCACCGTTGAAGGTGAAGTGGATGTAGTCGGGACCAGCCAAGGCGGGTTTGTGCTTCACCCATTGGGCCATCGAGCCTTCGCCGCCCATCACGTTGAACATGTCCCAATAGGCCACCTTGTTGCGCAGTGCCATGGCGCGGAGCGAGTCGTTGAGCTCGGGCAGGCCTTTCCAGGTGCCCATCTTGCCGTTGTATCTGCGACCCATGTCGGCGGGACCGATGAAGAGCAGCGTGGCTTTCGGGGCGACGCGCCTCATGTAGTGGATTTGTTTCTCGAGTTCGGCCAAATAGGGTGTGATGCTCTTTGGTGAATTGATGTCGGGCATGCGGTTGCCTCCGAATTGCAAGATGATGAGTCGGGTGTTCAAGAGGTCGAACGACTGGCGAGAGACAGATTCGTTCATGCGGGTGAAGATAGTGCCTGCGCAGCCACGTAGGGCTACATTGTCGATAGCCACGCCTGGGTCACCATCCAGCAGGACGGCATAGATTTCGGCGTTGCCCGTGAAGGAAATGGTGCCTTTCTTGACATCCTCCGGCAGGATCCAGGTGATGAGCGATACGCTGTCGCGGGCAGGCAGCACCTTGGGTTCTGTGGTGATGCCGTCACATTTCAGTGTGGCTTTGAAGCCTTTGCTGTTTTTGCCCAACAGGACGGAGACAGTTGAGATTTCCTTGGTTTTATTTAAGGCTTGCGAGTGGCTGGTTTGGCGGAAGGTGATTGTGCCGCCGCCGACCACTTGGCTGAACTGCGCCATCACGCCATAGCGGTTATGCGAGGCACGTGTGTTGCTGGCGTCGCCATAAACGGCATAACGACTGAGTCCCGAAGCGTGTTGCGACACCGAGATGGTGGGTACGGGTTGCACGGCGGGAACCATATTGGGGCCCGAGCCGCCAAAGAGTTCTTGCAGGTTTTGGCGCAGCACCGAAGAGATACGGTCCATCTCGATCTGCGAGTCGCCGTAGTGCATCACGCGGTAGGTCTTGCCTTGGCTTTGGGCTTGCTCCAGTTGATGGAACAGCGGGTCGAAATAGGTATAGTCGTCGTTGGGCAGGTAGATGCGGTTGGGGTTTTCCTTGAGGTAGCTGCGGAAGAAGCGCATGCTGTCCAACATATTGTCGGAACAGGTCATCTCAAAACTCTTCGTCACCTTGTTCAGCACATCGTCGACATCGACTTCCTTCTCAGCGGGTTTGCTGTCTTCGGCATACGACGGGAAGCGGAGGTTCTGGTTGCCTATGGTGATGCCCTCGGCGGGGAAGAAGAACCAGCCCGCGCCCAAAACTAGGATGATGGTCAGGATAAATGCAAGTGTGCGTATGGATTTCATTTCTTTATGATCAATGTTTGGCCTTCAAAGATTTTATCGTTTTTCAAATTGTTCCAAGTCATCAAGTCGGAGATTGTGACATGATGCTTGGCGGCGATTCTGGTCAGGTTGTCGCCTTTTTTGACGATATATTTCTTCCCAGTGCTTTTTGAAGGATCAGTTGCTTTTTTATTGTTGGTTTGTTTATTAATGGTCGTGGTGTCTTTGGTCTTGGTGGTCGGCCTTTCGACGTTTCGACCTTGCTCAGCGACCACGGGCTCAAGGGTCTTTGCGGTATCTTTCACTGTTGTGGTCGGCCTTTCGACAGGCTCAAGGGCCTTGGTGATGACAGGGTCGGCAACCTCACCGAACTTGAGCTGGCCTTCGTCGCCCAAGTAGACGCAGGCGATGAAGTTAGGAATGACTTCGGTGTTGGGCAAGAGGTTTTGCTCCTGGAAGTCCCACAATTCGGGGGTCTCGCCGTGACGGATTAATGCATGTTGCAGCGCAACGGGACTGTTGGTATAAGCCAAGATGCTATGCCACCAGTCACCATATTTCTGATAGAGTTCATTGAGGCAGTCCAAGGCGGCGTTGGTGGAGGCCTCCACATCTGTGCGCTCGTCACGGGTTCCGTCGATGGTTAGTCCGTAGTGCAATGCGGTCAAGGTGGGCAGCTGCCAAACGCCACAGCGGTCGCCCTGGCAATAGTTGCGGCGCATTCCGCTGAGTGCCAAAGGCAAATACCGCAGCTCTGAAGGCATGTTGCGTTGCGACAAGGCGGTGTCGATGAATGCGGAATAGGTCAGGAATTGATTGGAAAAGGGTGTGGTAGTGTAGTTGAGCACTGTCTTTTCCAAGCCTTCATGATAGGGTAGGGGGATGCTTTTCTCTGTTTTTTTCAGCCCTTGGGTCAGTTTGTCGCTATCCGACGACACACAACAATTGTGTGCCGCAAGGCAGAAAAGGCAGGTCCATATTATGAATAACATCCTGAATCTCATAAGATTATACCGCTAAAATGCCTCGCTCGACATCGCTATCCGAGCCTTGAGGCTAAGGAGCGGCAAAAATACACAAAATGTTTGAATCTGACACCCGCTTTTTTACTACTTTTGCACCCTCAATTCCGCATCAAGTGCGGAATGAGGTTTGGGAATGGAGCAAATCGACAGGACAAGGGAATTAGAGACACGAAAAATCAGTCAGCTGTTGTGGATGTATGCGTTGCCCAGCATCGTCAGCCATATCATCGCCTCGATTTATAACATCGTTGACCGTGTGTTTTTGGGACAGTATGTGGGGGCTTTGGCCATCGCAGGCTTGGCCATCACCATGCCCATCATGAACATCATCCACGCCTTCGGCTCACTCGTGGGCGCAGGCTCGGCGGCACGCATGTCCATCATCTTGGGCAAGAAGGACTACAAATGGGCTGAGAACATCTTGGGCAACAGCTTGCTGCTGACCTTTTTCTTCGGATTCCTCTTCGTCACCGGCGGCTACCTCTTCATGGATCGCATCTTGACGGCTTTCGGCGCTTCCGGTGATACCATCGCCTATGCCCGTGAGTATATGGACATTGTGCTTCCTGGTATGTTCATGACCACCTTGTCGTTCAACCTCACCGGCTTGATGCGCGCCACGGGCTATCCCAAGAAGTCGATGTGGATCATGGCGGGCGGTGCCATCGTCAACATCTTTTTGGACGCGCTCTTCATCTATGTCTTGGACTGGGGCATCGCAGGCGCGGCTTGGGCCACCACCATCTCCATGACGGGCACGGGTATCCTCGCAGTGATTCATTTCCTGCAAAAGAGTTCGTTCATCCGCTTTCGCCGTCATGCCTGGAAACCAAAGCTTTACATCTTCCGCAACATCCTGCTTATCGGTATGAGTCCGTTCCTGATGAACTTGGCGGCCTCGGCGGTGGTGGCTTTGCTCAACAACCAGCTTATCCGTTACGGCGGCGACTTGGCCGTGGGTGCCTACGGCTTGGTCAACACCTTCTGTAGTCTCAGTGTGATGCTGATGTTAGGCTTGTGTCAAGGCATGCAACCTATCGCGGGTTATAATTATGGTGCGGGTCATCCCTTGCGGCTGAAGGAGGTCTACACCCTGACCATGAAAATCAACATACTGATAGGTGCAGTGGGTGCCTTGCTCGCCTTGATATTGCCTCATGCCATGTTGCGGCTGTTCACCAAAGAGGAGGAGTTGATACAAATCGGCATCCCTGCCATGCGTTTCATCATGGTGATGTTCCCCTTGGTAGGCTTCACCATCACCAACTCCAACTTCTTCCAGAGCATCGACAAGCCTTGGATTGCCATCGTCACCAGTCTCTCGCGTCAGGTGTTGTTCCTCGCCCCGATGATCTACCTCATCCCGCCGATTTTCGTCAACGCGGGTGGTCAAGGTCTGACGGGTGTCTGGGCCTCGATGACCATCTCCGACGTGTTGGGTGCCGTGTTGGCCTTCCTGCTGATGCTGACCCAACGCTATGTGTTTAACACTGTCGAACAACCGAAACCTCGGAAGCACCTGATCAAGGCCAAAGGGCCGAAAACGAATTGACCATGGACCTCTCCAACGCAATAACAGCCAAAGATGGCACCCACATTGTGGACTCTTGCCTTGTCAAAAGCAAGCAGGCCATGCGTGACTATCTGGAACAGGTGCGCGAGATGGCCGATCCTGAAATGGCGGTGTGCAAACGCGACATCGAGTCGCAGGTGCATGAATGGCGGGCGCACAACTTTTTCTACAAACTCAACGTGTTCCGCAGCCGCACCCGCGATGTCGACCTTGAGCTGAAGCAACCCTGGTATCGCGAACTGTTTTGCCGTGTGGTAAGTTTCTTTTATTTTTGGGATTAAGCAAGCTTCGGAAAGCATGTTATCCCCAGGCAGAGTGCAGGCCTCAACAGGTATGTCATCCCTGCGAAGGCTTGTGGGCAAAGGCATGGGATCTATACCTGATGAGGCCGTCATTTAAGGTCTTGCTTCGTTGAACCGCAGTGTATAGATTTTCCCTTCCAACACACGCGCCCACGTAGGAATGACATACACTGCTGACTGGAATGACATAGGAAGCTAGCTTGTTGCAGGCTTCAGAAAACATGTCATTACTGCGAGGGAATGTGGGGTGTATGGAATCTATGCTTTCTGAAGCCGTCAATAAAAGGATTTTTGTTTTTGTTATTCCCAAAAATGTCATTACTTTTGCAGGGCTAAACCTTTGTTATGTAATGGCACCTTGAATGATTCATAACCAAACCTTACACCAATGAAAAAGACAATATTATCCACTTTGGTTTTGCTCATCATCATGATGATGGGAGCCACTTCAGTCAACGCACAAAACGACAATACCATGAACAATTCAACCACTAAAATTCAAGACGGCAAAGTGAGCATCGAGTCCATTCCGGCCACCCTCGATGAGTTCAAAGCCCTGCAAGCCGAGCTGGGCACCACACCCGAAGGCTGCATCATGCTGCAACTCGTGGCCATGGAAATGTATCGCCGCGACAAGAACGTTGGCCAAGAATGCCTGAGTCTCAACAACACGAGCACCAACCTCTCATCGGTGACACGCCGTTTGAACGAACTGTATCGCCCGAACGACTCTTATGCCAGACCCTATCTGGTATCAGCGTGCTTCAAAGGGGCAACGCCCGCCAACGGCTACAATCCTACCAAACCCTTCACCATCGAATTGCGTAGAGACCCTGTCCGTCCCAACGACGAACGCTCACAGATGCTGAGAGGCTATGTGAAATACTTCCAGCTCTATAGCGACGGCTGGGATACCCATTGGCGCAACGTCGAAGTGGTGCAGCAGCAAGGCGACCCATACTATCGCGTCTCCAACTGCCCCGCCATCCTTACCCAGTGCAAGGAAATCGATTTCGACGCCACGGACGAATGGCATGGTCTGGAATAATGAAATCTACACAACGATGGCCTATGGCTAATGACTATGGCAACTTCACCCAAGGCATAAAAGTTCCCCATATTGTTGAAGTAGCCATAGTCATAGGCCATTAGCCATAGTCCAAACAGTTCAACAATTCAACAATTCAACGATTCAACAACACCCAATGAAACGCATCACATTATTAATCACCTTCATCCTCACGCTCTCCATCGGCATCGCCAAGGCCGGCGAAGGCATGTGGATTCCCATGCTGCTGCAATACAACGAGAAAGAAATGCAGGAGATGGGCATGAAAATCACCGCTGACGACATCTATTCCATTAATCACAGTAGCTTGAAGGACGCCATCGTGCTCTTTGGCGGCGGCTGCACGGGCGAGATCGTCAGCGACCAAGGCCTGCTGCTCACCAACCACCACTGCGGTTTCGACTACATCCAGAAACACAGCTCGGTGGAGCATGATTATCTCACTAATGGCTTCTGGGCCATGAACCGTGGCGAGGAGCTGCCCTGCCCTGGCCTCAGTGTCGTTTTCTTGCGCGAGATGCGCGACGTGACTGAGAAGGTGCTGCATGGCATCACCCCCGACACCCCTGAAGACGAGCGCCAGGCCAAAATCGACGAGAACATGAAGAAAATCATCGCCACCGTCGAGAAGGAGACCCCATATAAAGTCAGCATCAAGCCGTTCTTCTTGGGCAACGAGTACTACCTGCTGCTCAACGAGGTCTACACCGATGTGCGACTCGTGGGCTGCCCGCCAAGCAACATCGGCAAGTTTGGCGGTGACACCGACAACTGGGTTTGGCCCCGCCACACGGGCGACTTCAGCATCTTCCGCGTCTATGCCGACAAGGACGGTCACCCGGCTGTGTACGATAAGGATAATGTGCCTTACAAGCCCGCCAAGCACCTCGACATCTCGCTGAAAGGCGCCGAAGAGGGCGACTTCGCCTTCGTGTTCGGCTATCCTGCCCGCACCAACGAATACCTGCCTGCCGTAGCCGTCGACCAGGAGGCCAACCTCATCGACCCCATCACCGTTGACCTGCGTGGCAAGGTGCTCGACATCTACAACAAATACCAGGAACAAGATCCCAAGGTGCGCATCCAGTATGCCTCCAAGCATGCCGGACTCGGCAACGGCTGGAAGAAGTGGATGGGCGTGACCGAAGGCATTAATCACTTCCATGGCGTGGAGAAGAAGCAAGCCTTTGAGAAAGACTTCCAGGAATGGGCTTTGGGCGCGCGTAACCGCTACATGTACATCGACCTGCTGAAAGACTTCGAGAAAAACTACAAGGAACTCGAGCCTTATCAGTTAGCTTACACATACATGGCCGAAGCGGGACTGCGCATCGAATTGGTCACTTTCGCGGGTCGTTTTGCCAAGCTCTCTGAGGTGACCAAGGACACCCCGCAGGAAGACATCGACCGCATAATCCACCAGTTGAAAGGCACTGCCGCCAGTTTCTTCAAGGACTATTACGAGCCCATCGACCGCGAGGTGGCCGTCATGACACTCAACGAATACCTGAAAGCCCAGCCTGCCGACTTCCGCCCCGCCTTCCTCAACGACATCAAGGATGTGAACGAATTTGTCGACAAACTCTTCGCCAAGTCCATGTTTAAGGACGAGGAAAAGGTGAACGAGTTGTTGAACGACTTCAAGCCCGGCAAAGCCAAGAAACTGGTCAAAGACCCTGCTTTGCAGGTTTACCAGAGCTTGATTGACTTCTATCGCGACAATGTCTATGAGCACATCTCGAGCATCAACAAAGCCAACGACCGCCTGCGCCGCATCTACATGAAAGGCCAGATGGACATGCAGCCCGAGAAGCGCCTCTTCCCCGACGCCAATTTCACGCTGCGTGTCACCTATGGCAAGATCGAAGGCTTCAAGCCGCAGGACGGCAAGACCTACCGCCACTTCACCACGCTCGAGGGCATCATGCAGAAGGAGAACCCCGACATCTACGACTATGTGGTGGAGCCGCGCCTGAAAGAGCTGTACAACAACAAGGACTACGGCCGCTATGCCGACAAGGACGGCACTATGCACGTGGCCTTCACCGCCAGCGTACACACCACGGGCGGCAACTCAGGCAGCCCCATCTTGAATGCTGAAGGCCAGCTCCTCGGCCTCAACTTCGACCGCTGCTGGGAAGGCACGATGAGCGACCTCATCTACGACCCCGACATCTGCCGCAACATCAGCGTCGACATCCGCTATGTGCTCTTCATCATCGACAAGTTTGCCGGTGCAGGGCATCTCATTGACGAGATGACGATTGTGGAATAAAAAATTAGGCGGTCACTAACGACCGCCTAATTTTTTGTTAGTCATTTACCATAACCCGTTTGGTCACCATTCCTTTATCCGTTTGGATGCCGACGAAATAAAGCCCCGCATCGTGAGGGCTGAAATCGTACTCAAAGCTGTTGCCGCTGGCTGATGTTTCAAACAGCTTTTCTCCCAACAGGTTGTAAACGCTGACGGCTACGATGTTTTCGGCCTCGATTCTGATTGTCCCATTGGTCGGGTTGGGATAAACGGTGGACATCTCCTCGTCAAGCTCGGGCACAATGCTGCAGTCTTCGACAATCGTGGGGAAATAGCCATGCCAATCCGAGTTTTGGTAGGCGGGAATGCAGTGGCAAGACACGGTGAGCGTTGTGCAGTTGCACCCCTCAAACACCTCTTCGTATGAAAACACGGGCGGCACGGTAGCCAAGGAAGTGACTTCTGTAAATCCGCTGCAATGGTAGAACGCCATCCCACCAATGCTTTCCAATGTGTTTCCAAGGGTCAGTTTGCCCGTAAATCCGCAGTTTTTGAAGGCACTGGGTTCAATGCATTTCACAGAATTCGGGATGGTCAGGTCGCCGGTGAAGCCCGTGCAACCCCAGAAGGCGGATGTGCCGATGGAGGTCACGGCATCGCCGAGGGTCAAGCTGGTGAATTTGTTGCACTTATAGAACGCCGCCACCTCGATGCGATTCAAGGCATTGCCGATGGTCAGTGCGCCGTCGAACCCCGTGCAACCATAGAATGCAGCAATCCCTAAGAACCTCACGGAATTGGGGATGGTCAGCGAACCGGTCATGCCTTTGCAACCATAGAATGCAGCGGGTCCGATGGTGTCCACGGAGCTGCCCAGGTCCACTGAAGTCAGTCCGCTACAGGCCAAGAAAGCGTTTTCGCCGATATAGGTCACCGTGTTGGGAATGGTCAAGTGACCACTCAGTTTTCCGCACGAGATGAAAGCGTTCTTTTGGATCCGGGTCACGGTATAGTTGTTTCCGTTATAGGTGATGCTGGTCGGGAGACTTAATTCGCCACTTACCCCAGAGGCGTCAACATGACATACCAGCGTGGCCGAAACGCCGTCGCCATTGAGTTGGTATAGGAAATCCCCAACGGTGAAGACCTCTTGTGCGAGCAGGTGTGTCGTTCCCATAACACCCAGAAAAAGAACGGATAAGACGGCGCGTGCTGCTATTCTACATAAGGATAAAGTGTTTTTCATAAAGATTTACAAAGTTTATAGATTTGACACGAACCCCAAAGACTATGACCTTTTTTGGCCTCTAGCTTCTGGCAGCTTATCGAATAGATTAAGAGTTTACTTCTATCGTTGAGCTGCCAGTAGCCAATAGCTAGTAGCCAGAAGCAAAAACATTACTACTTCCCGAAGATACTCCCCAGGCCGCCCAGGATGCTGCCCAAACCGCCTGTGTTGCTCTTGCCGCTCGACGACATGCCGCCCAGAATCATGCCTAGCATGCTCTCCAGTCCAGCTGCGTTAGTGCCGCTGCTTTGCTGTCCTTTACCCAGCAAGGCGAGCAAACTGGGGGCGATGGAGGCGAGGATGCTACCCACTGCGTTGGAGCCCACGCCCGTGTTTTTGGAGATGCCGCCCAGTATGGAAGAAAGGTTGCCGCCAAAGATATGACTCAGGATCTTGTTGCCATCGGTGAGGTCGGCGGCTTTCAGGTTGTTGACGATGTTGCCCGCGTTGCCGGCATGGTAGCCGAGGGCATCGGCCAAGGAGGCCGCGCCAGCTTGCGAGGAAGCGTTCTTCTGCATCGCGCCTAACAGATAAGGCAGGGCTGCGGTGACGACCGAAGACACTTGCTTTTGGTCGATTTTGAGGTTTTGCGAGATGGCGTCGATGGCATCATTGCCCGTCAAAGCGCCTAAGATGTTCGTTATGTCCATGGTAATCAGTTTATAATTGATAATTGATAATTGAGAATTATTCAGTTGTTCAGTTATTGGGTTGTCGCACCTTGCAAAAATAGCAAAGGAAATCGACATACCGAAAAAAAAAGTGTATTTTTGTGGACGAAATTCAAATCCTACTACGAATGAAAAAGATAGCATTATTGATTGTCCTTGCAGCGATGACGCTTGGTGCCTCGGCTCAAGACTGCTGCTCGAAGGCAAAGAACGACTCGAAAAAAGACTGCTGTGCAAAGTCAAATGAAACCAAACAATGTAAAAACATGAAAGCATTAGTGACCTATTTCTCGGCTTCGGGCGTGACCCGCAATGCCGCCAACGAACTGGCTAGCATCATTGGTGCCGACCTCTTCGAAATCACCCCTGAAAAGCTCTACACCGACGCCGACCTCAACTGGCGCGACAAGAAATCGCGTTCGACCATCGAGATGAACGACAAGAGCTCGCGTCCGGCCCTCAAGGACGGCGGCAAGGTGAAGAACCTCGCCCAGTATGACGTGGTGTATGTCGGTTTCCCCATCTGGTGGTACACCGCCCCGACCATCATCAACACCTTCCTCGAGGCCAACGACTTCACGGGCAAGACCATCGTGCCTTTTGCCACCTCGGGTGGGAGCAGCATCGACCAGGCCTGCAAGGACCTCAAGGCTGCCTATCCGAAGTACAAGTTCGGTGACGGCAAGCTCTTGAACCGCATCAACAAGGCCGACATCGAGAAGTGGGCCGCGACGGTGAAATAAACCTCAGGCACAAGCCCTCGATGAAATTCCCTTAGGGAAAAGGAACAATTAATATTAGCGGCGGCTTGTAACGTTTACCATCTGTAAGCGTTACCTGCCGCCGCTGTAATCTCCATTTTCGGAGGAAATCTCCTACGGCGACAGCGTGAAGACGCAGAAAGTGGTTGTGAAATAATGTTAGGTTAACTAGCTATTGGCAGCTCAACGAAAGAAACAAGTTGTGAGGCTGCCAGAAGCCAAGGGCCAAAAGCAAAAAATAGTAAAAAAAACAAAAAAAAGTTCAACGTATCATATTAATTACTATTTTTGCGGCTTGAATGTGGAATAAAAAATCAACTAATCAACACTGAATATCTGAAAATGAAGAAATTAGCATTGACAATCGCTGTCGTTCTTACAATGGGATTGAGTGTCTACGCGCAAGATGGTGGCCTGTTGAATAGAGGTGTCTCGTTCGATAAACAGGATAGAAGTTTAATAAAAGGGGATGAACCCCCTATCCCTCCTGGTGGACACGGCTTAACAGGAAATCAGCCTGGAGCACCTTTGGGAAGTGGCGTTGCTGTGTTGCTCGGCCTTGGCGTAGCATATCTCGTTGGTAAGAAACGTAACGAAGAATAATAAATTCCCACTTTTAGGGAAGAGGAGTTCGCTCCTTTATTTAGTTAGAGCTTGTGGTGTTTACCTAGCGTAAATGCCACAAGCTATAGTTGTTTATTTATCTTTATAAATTACCCCATCTCCCTCACCAAATTACCGTTGCTTTTATAGTAGCTGTAAAGTTTTTTTCTCGTATAAATTGTATGAAAAATACCATTGGCGCAGGCTTGTGGCATTTTTTTTTGCCAAAATATTGTCATGTAAAGATTTATCCCTATATTTGCACGCCATTTTTTGTTAAACAACTGAACAACTGTTATTTAAATTTATACATTATGAAGATAAAGTCTTTACTTCTATTGTTGATATTGGCGTTTTGTGCGTCTTGGGCTGCAAAAGGCCAAAATCCTATCTTTGCCAATCCATTGACGATAAACAATGGGAATACCGTGAGTTCCTCTGTGCCATTTCGGGGTGATTGTGCCCAATATGGCACCTATAGCCAGTTTATCATTCCTCAAGCAGATCTAACTGCTATGAGAGGAGGTACAATGACTAAGTTGTCATTTTACTGCCTTTACAAGAATTTGAATTGGGGTTCTGCTAGGTTTTCTGTTTGTATGGCTGAAGTAACTAGCGATGGCTTTTCAGAAGCGGTTTTTGCCGATTGGAATTCGTTGAGTACTGTCTATAGTGGTAGTCTTTCTGTGAATGACAATTACATGATGGAGATTGTACTTGATAGTGCTTTCACTTATTATGGAGGCAACCTTATGATTGGTTTTCAGGAAGATGCAATGGGCTCAAATGTTTTGAATCTATGGTCTGGAGTCAAAGTGTCATCTTCAATTAATTATACATCTGTGTATGCTTCTGGCTCCTCTTATTCTAATTCACTTTTTTATCAAGGTTCACGATTCCTTCCTAAAATGACCTTCGAATACTATATTCTTGACTATCCGATGGTGGAGGTTACTGAAGACGATATCGATACTTATACCGCTTCATTTTCGTGGGAAATGCCGAGTTCCGATGTCACAGGATATAAATATCAATACAATAAAGTTTCTGAAACGTTTGATGACGTTTGGATTGAACTTCCTCCAACGGCAACTTCAGTGACCCTCGAGGGCTTGGATCCAACCACCAAGTATTTCTTCCGGATAAAGGCATGTTATGGAGAACACGAAAGTGCTATGACCATCGTTGACTTTAAAACCACCTGTCCTGATTTTGCCACAATTCCATACTATGAAAACTTCGACTCGTATGTGGTTGCTGATGAATGGATTCCTAGTAGACGAACGTTACCAGATTGTTGGGATTATATCAATGCATCCACGAACCCTATGGATAATGTGTATCCATCTCTGCATTTTCGTAGTACTCTTTCTCAATATGCTTATTCTCAACCTAATAGTTTGTGCTTCTATATCGACAATCATTTATCATATTTTGACCCCAAGCCACAATATGTCATATTACCCCCAATGCAGAGCATTAGCGGATTGCGCATGAAACTCTATGCAAGATCGTATGTTTCTGACAATTCTTTCGCTAAGACATTCAAAGTAGGAGTGATGGAAGTAACCGAAAGTGGTCCAGAATTCATCGAAATCAAAGAGATTACTACGACTAGTGAGTATCAGCCTTATACGATTGATTTTGATAATTATGGAGGTTCTGGCAATCGTATTGCCATCTGGATGGAGGTGCCCAATGTTTATTATGGGGGCGTTTTTATTGACAACATTGAGGTGGAAGGATTACCTGTGTTCACTAGGACAATTCCTTCACATGGCGGAACCTCAGCTGGCTGGTATCTGATATCCTCTCCTTTGGTTGATGAAACCAATCCGGAAGATGTGGCACATCTTATTAATGACGATGATTCTGGTTTTGACCTTTATCGTTTCAATCAAAGTCCTGAAGAATGGCTCTTGGTGTGGGAAAACTGGAAGCAAGAACCCTTCAACTTTGAACCAGGTCAAGGTTATCTTTATGCTAATAGCAAGGATGTCACACTTTCCTTTATTGGCATGCCTATCGAAGACAGTACTTTCTCCGTTACGTTGCAAAGGGACGAAAATGCACGGTATAAAGGTTGGAATCTTGTGGGCAACCCCTTCAGCGTCCCAGCTTATATATTAGGAGATAAGTCGTATTATAGGATGAACAGCTCAGGCTCGGATTATGTGCCAGAGAGTAACGGTTCGCCTATCGAAGCCATGGAAGGCATATTTGTGCATGCTCTGAATAATGGTGAAATCCTTACGTTCACCACTATGTTACCCACCAGAAACAGTGAACAATTATCTGTCAGCGTTAGTAAGATAACACGAAGTGGCTTTAACGCTCCCATCGACCGCGCCATCCTTCGTTTCGATGAAGGCGATATGTTGCCAAAATTCCAACTCAACGAGCAGAATGCAAAACTCTACATCCCACAAAACGGTCAGGACTATGCCGTGGTCTCCGCCGAAGGCCAAGGCGAAATGCCTGTCAATTTCCGAGCTGACGAAGATGGCACCTATACCTTGAGCCTTACCATCGAGAACGTTGAGTTCAGTTACCTGCACCTCTTTGACAACAAGACCGGCACCGATATCGACTTGCTTGCTCCTGAGCATGCCGAAGGGCCAATCACTTATACATTCGATGCCACCACCATGGACTATGAGAGCCGCTTCAAGCTGGTGTATGCCACAGGCAGCAGTGTCGATGGCGACAGCTTCACGTTCCTCAACAGCAACGGCAACTTCAGCATCTTTGGCATCGAAGGCGAAGCCACCTTGCAGGTGCTCGACGTGATGGGCCGCGTGCTCAGCATCGAGACCTTCAACGGCAGCATCGATAAACGTCTTGATGTCGCACCTGGCGTGTACTTCATCCGCCTCGTGAGTGGCAGTGACGTAAAGACACAGAAGATTGTGGTGAGATAAAGAGGTTACCTTAATAGTAATAACGAAAAAATAAGCCGCGAAGACCTTCGCGGCTTATTTTTTGCCTATCTTTGCACCCGCAAAGGTCCCTGAGCCTGCGGTCCCTGAGGTCCATCGAAGGGTCGAAGGGCCGACCGTTAAAATACATGCCTCGACAAGCTCAGCAACCTGCATTAACTGAACAACTGAATAACTGAACAACTAATAACTGATTTATCATGGAATCAACGAACAAACCCTCAATCCGTGAAAACGGATTTAAGCGTTACACGGTAACCACGGCCTTGCCCTATGCCAACGGCCCCGTCCACATCGGTCACCTTGCCGGCGTCTACATCCCCGCCGACACTTATGTCCGCTATCTGCGAATGCGTGGTGAGGACGTCTTGTTTGTCGGTGGTTCCGACGAACACGGCGTACCGATTACCATCAAAGCCGAAAAGGAAGGCTGCACACCACAAGATATCGTGGACCGCTATCATGAGATCATCAAGAAGTCGTTCGAGGAGCTGGGTATCAGCTACGACATCTACTCGCGCACCTCTTCGAAGATGCATCGTGCCACGGCCCAAGAGTTCTTTAAGAAGCTTTATGACGAAGGAAAGTTCATCGAAAAAGAGACGGAGCAATACTTCGACCCCGAACGTCAGAAGTTCCTTTCCGACAGATATATCGTGGGTACCTGCCCGAAATGCGGCGCAGAAGGCGCCTACGGCGACCAATGCGAGAAATGCGGCAGCTCACTCAGCCCTGATGAGCTGATTAATCCGCATTCCCAACTTAGCGGCGCGGCCTTGGTGAAGAAGCCGACCAAACACTGGTACCTGCCTTTGGACCAATACGAGCCTTGGCTCCGCGAGTGGATCCTCGAAGGCCATAAGGAATGGAAATCGAATGTCTACGGCCAGGTGAAGAGCTGGCTCGACGGCGGCTTGCAACCTCGTGCCGTCACCCGCGACTTGGACTGGGGCGTTCCCGTCCCGATTGAGGGTGCAGAAGGTAAGGTGCTATACGTGTGGTTTGACGCTCCCATCGGCTATATCTCCAACACCAAGGAGATCTGCGAACAACGCGGCGAAGATTGGGAGAAATGGTGGAAAGACCCCGAGACCAAGCTGGTGCATTTCATCGGCAAGGACAACATCGTGTTCCACTGCATCATTTTCCCCTGCATGATGAAGGCCTATGGCGACTATATCATGCCCGACAACGTGCCTGCCAACGAGTTCCTCAACCTCGAGAACGACAAGATCTCGACCTCGCGCAACTGGGCTGTGTGGCTGCACGAATACTTGCAGGAGTTCCCTGGCAAGCAAGATGTGTTGCGTTATGTCTTGACCGCAAACGCGCCCGAGACCAAGGACAACAACTTCACCTGGAAGGACTATCAGGACCGCAACAACAACGAGCTGCTGGCCATCTTCGGCAACTTTGTCAACCGCACCTTGGTGCTTACGCATAAGTACTATGAAGGTGCCGTGCCTGTCTTGGGCAGCCTCAACGACACCGACAAGGCCGTCATCGAAGAGATGAACGCCTATCCCGCCAAAATCGGTCATCTGATTGACACATATAAGTTCCGTGAGGCCCTCTCCGAACTGATGAACTTGGCCCGTTTGGGCAACAAATACCTCACTGACAACGAGCCTTGGAAGCAAATCAAGACCGACCCCGAGCGCGTGAAGACCGTGATGGCTTTGTCGTTGCAGATTGTGGCGCACTTGGCTATCCTCAGCGAGCCTTTCCTGCCGTTTAGCGCAAAGAAGCTCCAGCAGATGATTGGTCTCGAAGTGAAGGGTTGGAACGATGCCGAGAACACCGTTTTGTTGCCTGAAGGTCATGTCATCAACCAGCCCGAACTGTTGTTCGAGAAGGTGGAAGACAGTGTGGTGGCCGCTCAGTTGCAGAAACTGGAAGACACCAAGAAAGCCAACCAACTGAATGCTTGGAAGCCTGCCGAGGTGAAGCCTGTGGTCAGCTTCGACGACTACATGAAAGTGGATGTCCGCGTGGGCACCATCCTCGAGTGCCAGAAGGTGCCGAAGGCCGACAAGTTGCTACAGTTCCTCATCGACGACGGCATGCAGAAGCGCACCATCGTGAGCGGCATCGCTAAGTACTATACTGAGCCCGAGAAGCTGGTGGGTAAGCAGGTGTGCTTCGTCGCCAACTTCGAGCCGCGCAAGCTGAAGGGTGTGGTGAGCGAGGGCATGATCCTCTCCGCCGAGGACAAGGACGGCCGTCTCGTGCTGCTGACGCCTAGCGACTTGGTTGCGCCAGGATGTAGCGTCGGTTAAGTCCCCCCCATATCACACAATCAGCCTCCCATGTCATTCCAACGGAAGCTAGTGCGAAAGCATGGAATCTATGGGAGGCGGTTCAAAAAGCAAAGACCTTATTTGACGGCTTCATAAATCATAGATCCCAAGCCACCGCACACACCAGCGTGGGGATGACATGCTTTATGAAGCCTGCTTTAACGAATAACATATTTAATTAGTCCTGCCCCTATTTGGGTGACAGGATAAATCAATGCGCCTCCAGCCAGTTCGCCCCTGTGTTCATCTCCACCACCACCGGCACCGACAGTGGCAAGGCATTCACCATCTTATCCTGAACGATTGCCTTTAAGGCGTCGAGTTCGTCCAGATGCGCGTCGAAGACTAACTCGTCGTGCACCTGAAGGATCATCTTCGACTGCATCTTCAAGCGCTCCAGCTCCTGATGGATTCCGATCATGGCAATCTTGATCATGTCAGCCGAGCTGCCTTGGATGGGCGCGTTGATGGCGTTGCGCTCGGCGAAGCCGCGCACCACGCTGTTCGCGCCGTTGATGTCGCGCAGGTAACGGCGACGGCCCAAAATAGTCTCGGCATAGCCGCGTTCACGCGCCAAGGCGATGCTGCGGTTCATGTAATCCTTGATGCCCGCATACTCCTCGAAGTATTTCTTGATGATGTCGGCCGCCTCGCTACGCGAAAGCTCCATGCGCTCGGCCAAGCCGAAGGCCGACATACCGTAGATGATGCCGAAGTTGACCGCTTTGGCACGGCTGCGTTGCTCTTTGGTGACTTGGTCCATCGGCACATGGAACACCTTAGCCGCTGTGGCGGCATGGATGTCGTGACCGAGGTTGAAGTCGTTGACCATGGCAGGGTCTTGACTCAAATGGGCGATGATGCGCAACTCGATTTGGCTATAATCGGCGGCAAGAAGGGTATAAGCCTCGCTACGCGGTACGAAGGCACGACGGATTTCGCGGCCTTTCTCGGTACGCACAGGGATATTCTGTAAATTGGGGTTGTTGGAACTCAAGCGCCCCGTGGCTGTCACCGCCTGGTTGTAGGAGGTGTGGATCAGCCCGTCCTTCTGGTTGACCAAGGCTGGCAGTGCATCGAGGTAGGTTGACTTCAGCTTGGTGAATGAGCGGTAGTCCAAAATCATTTGGATGATAGGGTGCTTGTGGGATAGTTTCTGTAGGACATCCTCGCCCGTGGCATACTGTCCCGTCTTGGTTTTCTTGGCCTTTTCGTCGATACGCAGGCGCTCGAAGAGGATCTCGCCTAATTGTTTCGGTGAAGCGATATTGAAAGGCATGCCAGCGGCTTTATAGATCTCTTCCTCTATCTTGTGAATCTCGACGCCAAAGGCCTCGCTGATTTGCTGCAGATTCTCAGTGTCGATGCGCACGCCGTTAGCCTCCATGCGACTCAAAACAGGCACGAGCGGCATCTCAATCTCATAAAACAGCTTCTCCACACCGTTTTCTTTAAGCAGAGGCAGCAGTTTCTCATAGAGTTGCAGCGTGATGTCGGCATCTTCGGCAGCATATTCCTTCACCAGTTCCACAGGTACCTCGCGCATGGTCTTTTGCTGACGGCCTTTACCGATTAGGTCCTCGATGGGAATGGTGAGGTAGTTGAGGTAGACCTCGGCGAGGTAGTCCATGTTGTGGCGTTGCTCGGGCTCAAGGAGGTAATGCGCCAGCATCGTATCAAACAGTTTGCCCTTTACGCTGATGCCGTATTGCGCCAGCATTGAGATGTCGTATTTCAGGTTTTGCCCGATTTTCAGGATGCTTTCATCCTCAAACAAGGGCCGCAGCAGTTCCAGTTTCTTCTGGCAAGCCTCGCGCTCGGCGGGCATGGACAGATACCAAGCCTCGTGCGCCTTGATGGCGAAGGAAAGTCCCACCAATTCGGCGGAGTACACGTCGATGTTGGTGGTTTCGGTGTCGAAGACAAATTGCTTTTGTTTGGACAGCAAATCCACCAAAGCTTTGATGTCGGTTTCAGTTTCCACAAGTTTGTAGTCGTGTGCCAACGTCTTGGCTGAGTCCTTGTCGGAGAACTCCAGCAGACCACTATTGTCGCCCTGGTTGAAGAGGTCGAAGGTCTCGTTGGACGAGAATAGGTCGGGGTGTTGACTCCCCCCTGAAGTCCCCGTGGGTTGATTCCCCCTCTGAGAGGGGGGCAGGGGGGAGTCAACACCATGCTTCCCCTTATAATCCTCCAAAAACCGTTTGGCGAATGTCTTGAATTCCAGTTCCTCAAACAAAGCCATCAAGGCAGGTACATCGGGCTCTTTGGCTTTCAGTTCCTCCTCGTCGAAGTCGACGGGCACCTCTAAATTAATGGTTGCCAACGCTTTTGACATCAGTCCTTGCTCGGCGAAATTGATGACGTTTTCCTTTTGTTTACCTTTCAGCTCGTCGGCATGGGCGATGAGGTTCTCCACGCTGCCATATTTTCCCACCAGAATCGCAGCCGTCTTCTCGCCGATGCCTGGGATGCCTGGGATGTTGTCGGCGGCATCGCCCCATAGGCCAAGGATGTCGATGAGTTGTTTAGGCTCTTGGATGCCATAGCGTTCGCAAACTTCTTTTGGACCCCACACTTGTGCTGGCTCGCCGAATTTGGCGGGTTTGTAGAGCAGAATCCTGTCTGTTACTAGTTGCCCGAAGTCCTTGTCGGGGGTCATCATATAGGTGAGGAAGCCTTGTTGTTCCGCTTTTTTCGCCAGGGTGCCGATGACATCGTCTGCTTCGTAGCCTTCCACGCCGTAGACGGGAATGTTGAAGGCCTCGATGAGTCTTATTATATAAGGTATGGCATCGCGGAGGTCGTCGGGCATCTTCTCGCGGTTGGCTTTGTATTCGCTATATTCGGCCTGCCGTTGTGCGGTGCCAGACACATCGAAGGCCACGCCGATATGGGTGGGCTTTTCTTTCTGAAGGATTTCGTAGAGTGAGTTCAAAAAGCCCATCACCGCCGAGGTGTTGACCCCTTTCGAATTCATTCGTGGGTTCTTGCTCATGGCGAAGAAAGCCCTGTATATCAATGCGTAGGCATCCAAAAGGAATAGTTTTTTCTCTGTGGTTTCCATAGTGTTACGTTTGAAAATGTAAAAATACAAAGTTTCGGAATAATATGGATGAGATTTTTGCTATTTTTGCAGGTAAATAAATCAATTATGGAGAACAATATCCCACGATGGGAACAGAAGTTACAAAGTTATCATAAAGCCCTGAATCGTGTTGCGGAGGTTGTTAATCGCTTCTGAAGACCAATAGGATTTGTTTTTCCCAAACCTAAACATGATGACTTTTGGACTTGCAGACATAGAATTACAAGCTTTGCGTGATGCTTTGGCATCGGTACCTGAGGTCGAAGAAGCCATTATTTATGGGTCTAGGGCAAGAGGTACAAACCGTATAGCATCCGACATCGATTTGACACTAAAAGGCAATAGCCTCACATATTTGCAACTGGCGCTTCTTGATGAGAGGATAGATGAATTGTATTTGCCGTATTTTGTGGATCTGAGCTTGTATTCCATGTTGAAAGACCCTGATTTACTTGACAGTATTCATCGTGAAGGGAAAGTGTTTTACAATCGAGATGAAATGGAATAATAGATATTGAATTGCCAAAAAACCGAAAAAAAACATCATTTTCAAAAAAAGTTGTACCTTTGCAATCGAAAACGAGTAATTATTGGTCACAAGCAAGACCGACATTCTTTTATAAACAACTGATTATCAATTTATTGGTAAGGCGGTTGGGTTTGAAACGGAAATAAGTCTTACTTTTGCGGCCTATTTATCAACTAAAAAAAGAGAACTATGCAAGAAATTTTGAATGAAATCGTTCCGATCATTGCTGAGAAACTCGGCGTGGATCCTTCGGAAGTCACTATGGAAGCCAGCTTTACCAACGACCTGGGTGCCGATTCACTGGACACCGTCGAACTGATGATGGAATTTGAAAAGAGCTTCAATCTCTCCATCCCGGACGATCAACAGGAAAACATCCAGACTGTGGGTGATGTTGTGAAGCTCATCGAAAAGATGCGTGCTGAAAACAATTGATTTTTCATTAATTAGAAAAATAAACTTTTTCATGGAATCGAAACGCGTAGTCGTCACTGGCCTCGGTGCCATCACGCCCATTGGGAAAACCCTTCCTGAGTATTGGGAAGGATTGGTGAATGGTAGAAACGGTGCTGGGGAGATTACCCGTTTCGATTCTACTTTATACAAGACGCATTTCGCCTGCGAGGTGAAAGACTACAATCCCGAGGACTATTTCGAGAAGAAGAACGTGCGCAAGTACGACCACTTCGCCCAATTTGGCCTCATCGCCGCTGATGAAGCCATTGCCGACTCGGGCATCTCCGCCGAAAACTGCGACTTGGATGAGGTGGGCGTCATGATGACCTCGGGCATTGGCGGCGTCAACCACCTTTATCATGAGACGATGGAATATGCTCAAGGCGACGGCACGCCGCGTTTTGGTCCTTTCCTCATCACCAAGATGATCGTCAATATGATTGGTGGCGTCATCTCCATCAAATACGGCTTCCGTGGTCCCAATTACGCCACGGTGTCGGCCTGCGCCTCTTCGACGCACTCCATCATCGAAGCCTTCGATAAGATCCGTGTTGGCAAGTGCATCGCTGTGGTTGCTGGAGGTGGCGGAGCGGCCATCGGCCAACTGGGCATCGGTGGCTTCAACGCCATGAAAGCCCTCTCCACGCGCAACGACGACCCGATGACGGCCTCCCGTCCCTTCGACCTTAACCGCGACGGTTTCGTCATGGGTGAAGGTGCCGGAAGCCTCGTGCTTGAGGAATACGAGCACGCCATCGCCCGTGGTGCCAAGATCTATGCCGAAGTCGTGGGTGGCGGCTCATCAGCCGATGCTTACCACATCACCGCTCCTCACCCGGAAGGCGCTGGCGGCGTCCTCAGCATGCAACGCGCACTCAACGACGCAAGATTAACCCCCGATGCCATCGACCATATCAATGCGCACGGCACCTCGACGCCGATGGGCGATTTGGCTGAGTGTATGGCTATTCAAAAGGTGTTTGGCGAACATGCCTACAACATCAGCATCAACTCCACCAAGTCGATGACGGGTCACCTCCTCGGTGGTGCAGGCGCCGTTGAAGCCATCGCCACCATCCTCGCGCTCAAGAACGGCATCATTCCCCCAACCATCAACCATTTTGACGACGATCCGCAAATCGATTCCAAACTCGATATTGTCTTCAACAAAGCCCGCCAGCGCGACATCCACTACGGACTTTCCAACTCATTCGGATTCGGTGGACAAAACGCCACCGTAATCTTCAAAAAGTTTGAGTGATCATGCCACTCTTTCACGCTTCCCCCAAAGACCCGGCCGATAAAGCGCTTTTCGACTATATACACAACATCTTCGGCTTCTTTCCGAAAAACATTGCTTTGTATCGGGTGGCCTTCACCCATAAGTCGGTGGCTGCCGAGACTGTGGGCCATTACCATGTCAGCAACGAACGCATGGAATACCTCGGCGATGCCGTGCTGAGCACTGCTGTAGCTGACTACCTCTTCCACACTTATCCCACCCAGCCCGAAGGTTTTCTTACTGAGATGCGTTCGCGCATCGTTAGCCGTGCCTCCCTCAATAAGTTGTCGGAGAAGCTCGGCTTCGGCGACTACATTCGCCATACCCCCGATGTGGGTAGCAACGCCCATTCGATGGGCGGCAACGCCTTCGAAGCCCTCATGGGTGCCATCTACCTTGACCGCGGCTTCGACTTCGCCAAACACATCATCATCGACCGCATCGTTCGCATCCATATCGACTTGGAACAGCTACAGACCACCGATGTCAACTTCAAGAGCAAGCTCCTCGAATGGTCACAGAAAAACAAGAAAAGCACCGTGTTCAAGATGCTGGAGGAAATTGGGGAGGGGCACAAGAAACAATTCCATGTTCAGATTGTCATCGACGAGCAACCCTACGCCGATGCCATCGACCGCTCTATCCGCGGCGCCGAGCAGCTGGCAGCCGAAAAAACATGGAAACAATTGTTTGGCGAAAATTGACTTTATAGCCCTACAAAGCCAGCCTTATATTATTCCCTCCTGCCTCCTATGTCATTCAGCTAGCCTCCTATGTCATTCCAACGAGGGCAAGCGCGAAGGCATGGAATCTATAGGAGGCGGTTCAAATTGCAAAAACTTATAAAGGACGGTCTCACCAGGCATAGATCCCTTGCCTTTGCCCACAAGCCAACGGTGGGATGACATACCTGTTGAGACCTGCAATACCTATAGATGTATAATCCTGCCTCCTATGTCATTCCTGCAGAGGATAGTGGGTGGGCATGGAAATCGAAGATTCGATGTAGTCAATCTATAGGAGGTGGTTCAAAAGGCAAAAAACTTTCTAGACGGCTTCAGAAAGCATAGATCCCATGCCACCGCACAAGCCGGCGTGGGGATGACATGCTTTCTGAAGCCTGCAAAATCATTTAAATTGAAAATTAATGCTATCTTTGCGGCATGAAACCCAAAAGCAACAAGATACAGATTGCCTCGTTCGACGACACCACCGTCGTCGGCATCAACTCCGCCTTGGTCGACTACAAGCTAGCTTGTAGTATCAACAACAAACTCTCCCTCGATCTTGCCCGCCATGACGACCTCATCTTCGAAGGTGCGCCATTTTCCTTCTTCTATTACACGGCGGGCGAAAACTACAACGTCTACAATCTCGTTTCTCTCGTGTGCAAGGACAAGGTGCTGTTTCCCTTCAAGCCGCGTTTGGATTATCTATTCCTCATCCAAAACACCCTCAGCCCTGAACGGCAAATCAACATCATGCGTAGCCTTCGCGAAATCGAGGGCATCGTTCACGCCTTTGTGTTGGAGAAAGACAAGAACTTGCGTCAGGTGCTGGAGACCATCGCCGATTGCGAGCAGCAGATGATCAACAAGAAGAAGAAACAGGCCGACATTAATGCTGTACGCGAATTAATGCGCGAACAGGAGGCACACTTAGCCGCACTTAGGGCTCAATCTTGATTTTCACGCCGCTTTCTTCGGTGACAAAAGCTGATATGCGGTCACCGATGCCGAGGTTGAAAAGATGCTCACCAAGGGGAATTTCCTCATTCACGATGGTGTAGAATTGTCCATGGTATGAGGTCTTGCTTTCTATTATTCCAATGTCCTTATAGAAACAATAGCTGAACGCATTGCCAGGCAGATAATGCGCCTTGATGACCATGCCAAAGTCCTTGTGGTGGAAATCGATGGGTGCTTCACAAGGATTGTAGATGGAGAAGTCGACACGGATGGTGTCGCCATGATGAAAGACAGGAGTTTTATCACTGCTCGCATTAATGATTTCGAAGGTGGTCACCAAACGGTTGGCGGAGGAGAAGTCGTTGGTGAGGAAACCCTCGATCTTCACATCGCCCACTTGGTAGGTCTCCGAGCGTCCGTCGACATGACCGCAGATGAACACAGGCTTTCCAATCCATGCTTTGTCGAACTGCCAAAGGTCATATTGCGTTATGCGGTCGTAATAGCTTTGCAACGTCGAGCTTTCCTTGCCTGTGAAATAATGGTACAAAGCAGGTTGTTGGAACGAGCCGCGGGACACCACGGGACGGTCGCCTGCCACTTGCTCAATGGCCATGTAGTATTTTTCCTTGCCATGATAGCCATAGCGGTCAGCCAAAGGCGTCAACAAGAGGATTCTTAAAGTCAAAACCAATAGGAGAGAAGGTAGGATAACGAACTTGGTGTATTTCCTTAACTTCTCGTCAACCAATGTTTTTCGATAAACCAAAACTACCATTGGGATGACGCACACAATAGTCCAATGTGGCTCCACATGCCCACGAAAGGCCATCAGCCAGAAGAAGAAAAAGAACCCAATAAGGATAAACTTTAGGCCCCGCTCAAAGACCAGCTTGCCGTGCATGTCATTCCTAGGAAGGCTCGTGCGTTGGAAGGAATCTATGGGCGGCGAGCTGGTCTTCTTACTTTTGATCAACACATACACTACCGCCCCAAACGTAAACGGATTGAAAATCAGCAGCTGATTGGGCAGATACTCCAAAAAATAACTCCATTTGAACGCCTCATTGCGCCCTGCAAGATGATACCTGAAACTCGGAAAACCGTTGTTGACTTGCCAAAGAAGATGTGGCGTCAACAAGGCCAAAGCCAAGAGGCAGGCTATCCAGAACTTGCCGTCTTTCAGCAATTTGAGGTTGGAAAGCACAATCAAGCCCAAAAGCAGGAACGCATGGTATTTACTGTAAACCATCAAGGCCATCGTAAGACCCATCAACAATGCGTTTTTCCATGTGTTATCTTGCAGATAGTGCTGATACACAAGCAAAAACAGGGCAGAAAAGAGGATCAAGCTCACATCGGGTGTAGTGACAAAGCCGTAGATGTTGAACATCACGATGGAGAAGGCGATGATGAGAAAGAGTTTAGAGTTTAGAGTTGAGAGTTTAGAGTCAGTTGGGAGTTTAGAGTTGAAAGTTGAAAGTATTGAGTCTGCATCGCCCATGTCATTCCTGCTTAGGTAGGTGGGGCGGTTGGAATCTATGGGCGAGTTATAAGTTGCGATTTTCCAGATTATCAATAGCGACAAGCAGGACGCAACAATCGTGAAAAACCTCACGCCTAAAGTGCCCGAAAAGAAAATGCTGCTCAAAAAGGTCATCAGCCCCACCATGGGCGGGTGGTCGAAATAGCCCCAAGCGAGGTATTCGCCATATTGGGCATAATAGGCCTCATCCTCCTGGATTTCGGTGAAGATGCCCTGCAGTAGGTTGAGGACAAACCAAATGAAAATGCCACAACAAAGGCAAAATCTCCAATTGAATATCTTGTCCTTTGTCATGGCATTGTTTTTTTGTAGAGACGCGGTGCGCCACGTCTCTACAAAGGTTGATTATCCAACATGAATGTTATCCTTCACCAGTTTCAGGATCTTCTTCGTGTCGTTACCCAAATCCTTGCGCAAATGGGCATCGTTGAAGTCGGTGAGGAATTTAATCATGTAGTCGATGATGGCATCGGAGAACACGCCCTTGGCAGTGTAAATCTCGCGGTCTTTCTCCAATTCCTTGGCAGCGGCCACGCAGCTGTCGGGCAGTTGCTCGAGGCTCTCCTGCAGTTGCTTGTTCTTGTCGTCGTGGATGTTCACGCCGAGGCCGACATAGGTCTTCTCGGCCACTTCAAGGGCGTTGGGCATCTCGAAGCCGTGACGAGCAGCAGCGCATAGGGCAGCCATCAGCAGGTACATGTCGGCGCAACCGTCGGAGGCACGCCATTCGAAGGTCTGCTTGTTGCTGAAGTCCTTGTTCGACTTCTTCTCAAGCGGGTTGGCGCTAGCAGCCATGTCCTTACCGTTGTTGATCCATCCCAGCGGCACGCGCACCAAGGCGCTGCGGTTGGAGTAGGACCAGCACAATGAAGTCGGGGCCTCCTGATGGGGCACCAGACGGAGGAACGACAGCGGGTTGGGGTTACCGAAGGCAGGCAGCGAGGTGCCAGCGTCCATGTAACCGGCAATGGCTTTCTTGCCGAAGTCGCTGAGTTCGCCCTTGTTGACCATGACGCTCTTGCCGTCCTTGGTGAATTTGCAGTGCACATGCATGCCCGAACCGGCTTTACCCACGGTAATCTTCGGGGCGAAGGTCAAGGTGACGCCATATTCGTAGGCCAGCTGACGCATGATCCACTTGGCGACCACGAGTTGGTCGGCAGCGTCTTCGATGTTGGTGGGCAGGAACTCGATTTCGTTCTGCTCGTAAATCTTGCCGTCGAGGGTGAAGTTACCCACTTCGGAGTGACCGTATTTGATTAAGCCACCAGCCTGAGCGATGAGGCGCATGGCCTCGACGCGGTATTCGGTGAACTTATTGAACGGGGCGCTCTCGTGGTAGCCACGTTGGTCGGGCACCTCGTAGATTTCCTCGTCATCGGCGATGATATAGTATTCCAACTCGCCCATGGTCTCCATCTGCAAACCAGTGGTCTTTTTGAACACTTCGTGGGCTTTGTGGAGGATGTGCTCGGGTGAGCTTTCGAAAGGTTCGCCGTCACGGTTGTAGAACGAACAGAGGATGTCCAAGGTCGGGATCTCTGAGAAGGGGTTGAGGAAGGCCGTACGGTACTTCGGCACCACATAGAGGTCGCTCTTACCGGCTTCGATGAAGGGGAAGAGGCTCGAACCATCGACGCGCTCACCGGCGGTGAGGATGTTCTCGAGGTGTTCGAGGCTGTGGATCACGAAGTTCAAGGTCTTCAGCTTGCCGTCCCAGCCACAATAGTGGAAGTTGACGAATTCGATTTGGTTTTCCTCGCAATAACGGATGATGTCGGCGCGAGTGAATTCTGCTGCAGGCTTCTGAAGGTACTGCACCAGACGATTGGGGTTCATGGCAATTCTTTGGTCCATTACGATTTGTCTCGGGACTGGGATGAACAATTCTTGCGCTTTTTGTTGTCATGGCGGATGCTTCTCCGCAATGACGATTCAAGGGGTGGTGTTAGTCCCATAGCCTGAGATTTTGCGCAAAGATAGTAATTATTCCGTCATCCTTGTTCAAAAGAAGAATAAATGCTGTTTTTTCCTTTGATTACGCTGTTTTTTCCTATTTTTGCCATAACAAAAGCAAGAATTATGGCACTAAGAGACTGGATGATTGCCTTCAACAACGCCAAGACGATGGAGTCGAACGGCGAAGAAGGCCCTGAATTGATAGCAGAATACGAACGCGTGTTGGCCAAACTGGGCGAAGGGCCGCTCACAGAGGCACAAGAAAACGTCCGCAAGGAGGTCTACCGAAATTTATATGAGCTGTATATGCTTAATGGGGACGAGGAGAAGGCGGAGGAATATAAATCACCCGAATAGGTCGTCAAGCAGTACTTCCGACTGCACACGATTACTATACATGTTTTTTTTCACTCCGTATGTGGTTATCATAGTCAATTGAAGTGCTTTTTTGGTTTTGCTTTCTTCGCGGAAAGTTTCCATTTTATTTCTTAAAGCCGTTTCGTAATCCTTATCGATGGTAAACTCATTGATGGAGAATTTCATCTCGCATACATTAATTACCCTGTCGCGCCTGTCGATAAGCAAGTCAATCTGTGCGCCGCGTTTCTTTTCCTCGCCATCGGCAGACTTGTGGAACCATGCCGACACCTCGCATTGCACAGCGGCAATGCCTATGGCCCGCTTGATTTGTTCGAGGTGATAGAGGCAAAGTTGCTCAAAAGTGTAGCCCGCCCACGACCGCCGCGAAGGGTCGTCCATGCGATTGGTCCAATAGTGCGGGTCGCGTCTGTAATTGTCCTTGATAAAGGAAAAGTAGAACATGCTGTAGAAATCGGTCAACTGATAGATAGTGTCTTGCTTCTTCTTGCCAAAATAGTTATATGGACGGATAAATTCGTTGTTAGTCAAGTTGTCAAGTATCGTCGTAAGGTTGCCGTTGTCGTGGAGTTTGGTTGCCTTGATGATTTCGTTGCGCGTCAGGCCCATACGTTTTTTGGAGAGTGCCTCAACCACAGCAATATGATTCTCAGGCTGCTTGAAAAGAGTGTTGTAAAGATGCTCGAACTCGTCCCAAAGCAATCCTTTTTCCTTGAAGAAAATATTGTCGATGTTTTGTGTGTAGGTCCATTTTGGACTTAACTGCTTCAAGTAGAATGGAATACCTCCCATAATCATATAGCATTCGGCAATGTCGTATCGCGTCCATTCTATTCCCTTCGACAACAGGTATTCTTCCGTTTCTTTGAGTGTAAAAGGACGGACAAAGATGCGCGTGCTGCAACGATTGAAAAGCCCACCTTGGTTGGCGAGGAGTTTGTTAGTCATCCACGATGTGGCGCTTCCACAGGCAATCAACAGAATGTCGCCTTCGGCAGAAGCCCAGCCATTCCAAAATTGCTCAAAGGCGGCGACAAAATTGGATTCTTCGGTGTCCAGCCACGGCATTTCGTCGATAAACACAACCTTTTTTCCTTGTCTAGTTGTTTGTTGGAGATGCTTTTTGAGCATATCAAATGCTTTGTACCAGTTTTCAGGTATGATGAAATCGCCGCCGTATTCTTCCATTTGCGCGGCAAAACGCTCCAATTGTACTGAAGTTGGTTGGTGGTAAACACCTGTCAGTTTGAATGCATATTCGTTTTTGAAGAACTGGTTGACAAGGAAAGTCTTGCCGACTCGTCGACGGCCATAGACAATGACCAATTCCGATTCTTTTGACTGCATGCATTGGGTCAGGAGTTGAATTTCGTATGCTCTACCGATGATTTCTTGCTCCATATCAATTACTTATTAGTGTCCTAACGCGGCAAAGATACAAACTTTGTTTGATAAATTTGTCGTTTTCTCCAAAAAAAATCGAGTTTCCGACAAAATTTGGAATCAAAATTCGTCGGAAAGTTGGTGTAAAAATCGATTTTCCGACAAATTATTCCCGTTTCAGCATATTAAAATAAGCATCCAGCAGTTTCTGAGCTCCAATATAAGCGCTCATGCGCTGGCCGCGCACATCGGCTTCGACTAGAGGAAGCAAGTCGGAAACCAGTTGGTTTTGGTAGAAATCGTTTTTCAAGGCGCTGTCCATCGAGTCGTACATCATCTGCACGTCTTGTTGGGCGCGTTTCTTATAGAGATAGCCGTTGTCGCGGATGGCTTGTACATGGTCGGCGACCATCTGCCACACCTCGTCGATTTGGAAGCCCGTCAAGGCGGAGCAGGTCAGCACCTTGGTCTCTTGTCCTGATTCGGGCAAGGGGAAGAGGTGCAGCGCATTGCGACATTCGGCAGCGGCGCGGTTGGCGCGCATCACGTTGTCGCCATCAGCCTTGTTCACCGCGATGCCGTCAGCCATCTCCATGATGCCGCGCTTGATGCCTTGCAATTCATCACCGGCACCGCTGATTAATATGAGCAGGAAGAAATCCACCATGGAATGTACCGCTGTCTCGGATTGTCCTACGCCCACTGTCTCCACAAAAATGGTATCATATCCCGCTGCTTCACAAAGAATTATCGTTTCCCTAGTCTTACGAGCTACGCCGCCCAAAGTGCCAGCCGAAGCCGAAGGACGGATATAGGCATTGGGATGCACGGAAAGCGTCTCCATGC
Source organism: uncultured Bacteroidia bacterium (assembly GCA_902801625.1). GTDB lineage: Bacteria > Bacteroidota > Bacteroidia > Bacteroidales > F082 > Limimorpha. Next base: position 34,001 of record CADCJI010000001.1, read on the forward strand.
GGGTCTTGTCGCCCAAGATGCTACCCTTGGAGCGTTGGCTTGACGGGTCGATGGCCAACACCGCCAGTTTCTGTCCTTTGTTGCAGAGATGTACGCCCAAAGCTTCAATGAAAGTACTCTTGCCCGCGCCCGGAACGCCAGTGATGCCCAAACGAAGAGCTTTTCCCGCATGGGGCAAACAGGCTGCTATGATCTGTTGCGCCAAGTCCTGGTGTTTGGGCAGGGCACTCTCCACCAAGGTGATGGCTTTGCTGAGCGCCACGCGGTCGCCTTTGAGGATCCCCTCGACGTACCATTCCAGCGGCATCAGCTGCTGCTGGTTGCGCTTCATGCGCTCCAAAGCGTTCGGGTTGACTTGGATGGGATCTTCCACGCCCTCGGTGACCTTGAGATTCGATTCCCATTCATGATCCTGATTTTCAAAGTGTTCGTACTCCATAGCGGGCTGAGATTTGATTTGGCAAAGGTAGGGTTTTTTATTTTTATTTGCGTTATTCCAAAAAAAATGCGTAATTTTGTAGTTTCTAAGCAAACTAACGCCCATGACTAGCAAGACAAGAGTACTGTTCGTCCATCAGGAAATCGCACCCTATCTGCCGGAGACCCCGATGAGCCTCATCGGTCGCTACCTGCCACAGGCCACTCAAGAAAGCGGTAAGGAAATCCGCATCTTCATGCCGCGCTATGGTGTCATCAACGAGCGCCGCAACCAACTTCATGAGGTGATTCGCCTCTCGGGCATGAACCTCATCATCAACGACACGGACCACCCGCTCATCATCAAGGTGGCTTCCATCCAGAAGGCGAGAATGCAGATTTATTTCATCGACAACGACGACTTCTTTACGAAGAAGAAGTACTTGATGTATGACGAAAAGGGCGTGTTTAGCGACGACAATGACTATCGTTGCGTGTTCTTCACGCGTGGCGTCATCGAGACGGTGAAGAAACTCAACTGGTCGCCCGACATCATCCATTGTCATGGTTGGATTTCGGCCTTGATGCCAGTCTACATCAAGCGCGCCATGAATGTCAAGGACAACCCGCTCTTCAATGAGACGAAGATTGTTTACTCCATCTACGATGACGGCTTCAAGGAGGATTTCAAGCCTGGGTTCGACAAGATGATGAAGTTGCCGGGCATGACGGCCAAGGACCTCAAGTATTTCAAGGAAGGCAACTACGTCAACCTGACCAAGGCCGCCATCGACTATTCTGACGGCGTCGTGGTCTGCACGGAGAACCTGCATCCCGAGATTGCCTCCTATCTGCAAACCGTCAAGAAGCCCGTGCTCACCTATCCGGAGCAGGTGCACTACGCTCAGGCTTGCAACGAGTTTTACGACCTCCTCCTTCAAAAACAATAAGGACTGCGTTTTTGAGTTATCTCACAAGAATACCTCAACAAATTTTCGACCTGATGAAAACACATCATTCAACTGCTCTGATTGGTTTGGCGTTAATGATTGGCATTTTGGCTTTTGCCTCGTGCAAGAAGTCGCCTGAGACCATCGGCAATAACCTTATCTCCGACGACAACTATATCGCCATTTATCATACCGACACCGCCAAAATCATCTGTCATTCATTTCTAGACTCTGTGGCGACAGACAATGCTATCAATGCCTTGTTTGGGGCCATGCGCGATCCCGTCTTCGGCAATACCGAGGCTGGTTTCTATACCCAGTTCCGTCCTTCGGTGGCTGGACAGAGTTTCGGCAGCAATCCTGTGGTCGACTCGTTGGTGCTGCAACTCTGCCTCATTGGCTATTACGGCGACACCACGGTGATGCAGACAGCACATGCCTACGAACTGACCGACACGCTTTCGTTTGAGACCACTTATTACAACCATTCGACAGTGGCTACAGACAATGTCGACCATGCCAACGGGTACCAATTCAGACCCCATCCGAGAACCAAGGTGCATCACATCGGTACTGATACCTTATCCCAACCGATCATCCGCATCCCGCTGAGTCAGGAATTGGGCAATTATCTCGTGAACCTCGACACTACAGCTTACTCGCGCCCCGACCTCTTCAAGCAATACTTCAAAGGCCTTTATGTGACTTGCGCTCCCGTGGGTATGAATGGCGCCATTAGCTCCATCAATCTGACCAACAACACTTATACGCTGTTGCAGCTTTACTATCACAACGCGGCCACGCCCGAAAAGCCCATGCGCTATAATTTCTATGTGACCTCGTCCGACGTCTATTTCAACCATGTCGATCATGACTACTCACAAGGTAGCCCTGAGTTTGTGAGTCAGCTGTTGGACGACCAGACGGCATTGGGACAGTCGACCTTATACTTGCAGTCCATGGGTGGTGTGAAAGCCAAGGTGTTATTCCCCAATATCTGTCATTGGGCCGATACATTGGAGGGTTGCCGTCTCGTGGTCAACGAGGCCAAGCTCGTTTTGCCCGCTTCGATGACTTTGATGGACTCAGTGTATAAAGCTCCGAGCAACCTTATTCTTTTAGGCTTCAATAGCGACACCACCACCTATGTCTTGCCCGATTACTTCGAAGGCAGCGGTTTCTATGACGGTGCCTACAGCTCAAGCAAGCATTCGGTGAGTTTCCGCATCACGGAGTATTTGCAAAACATGATCATGAACAAGAAAGAGAATCTGGGTCTCAGTTTGGGTATCAATGGTGCAGCCTACAACGCGACGCGTTATGTCATCAACGGTCCCGAAGCCACAAATGGTGAGAAAATGAGGCTCGAAGTTACGTATTCCATCGTGAATGAATGAGGAATGCTGAATTTTGAATGTTGAATCTTAAATTTTGAATTTTAAATACTTAGAAATATGAAGAAACTGATTATCGCTGCCTTGGTTTTGGTTGGATTGACCTGCCAAGCACAGAAAACAAATGAGAAGGAAACCGTCGTCGTCATTAAGACCACTATGGGAACCATAAAGGCCAAATTGTATAACGACACGCCGCAGCACCGCGACAACTTCATTAAATTGGTGAACGAAGGCTGGTACAACGGTTCTCCGTTCCACCGCGTCATCAACCAGTTCATGATCCAAGGCGGACAGAATGCCGATGGTCGCCTTGACCCGGGTTATAGAGTCCCCGCTGAGTTCAAGGACAACCACTTCCACAAGAAAGGTGCCCTTTGTGCTGCCCGTCAGCCTGACCAAGTGAATCCCCAGAAGGCTTCCAGTGGCTCACAGTTCTACATCGTGCAAGGCAAGGTGTACGACGATAAGACTTTGGACATGTTTGAAAGCCGCATGGGCAAAGTGTTCAGCGCCCGTCAGCGTCAAGCATATAGGACCGTGGGTGGAACCCCGCATCTCGATGGTGACTACACCGTCTTTGGCGAAGTTATCGATGGTTTGGACATTGTTGACAAGATTGCTGCCGTGAAAACTGGCCGCATGGATGTACCCGTTGATCCTGTGACTATTGTCTCCATTACGATTGAAAAATAAAGAGCTGTCAGCAGTCAGCCATCAGCTATCAGCTTCGGTTTGACTAAGCTGAATGCTGATGGCTGATAGCTGAAAGCCAAAAAATATTCCTATGAAAGAAAAAATCGAAGAAATATTATCCCAAGTGCGTGACTTCCAGGCCGACAGCAAAGAGGCTCTGGAGAATTTCCGTATCACTTATTTGAGTAAGAAAGGCGTCATTCCCGCTTTGTTTGCCGACTTTAAGAACGTGGCCCCCGAGCTCCGCAAGGAGATGGGCATGAAGCTCAACGAGCTGAAGTACGTTGTGCAGGACAAGGTGGAGGAGCAACTGCAGAAGTTTGAGAACCAGCACAGCAACGATGCCGGCTTCGACATGAGCATGCCCGCCGCCGACATGAAAGGTGCCCGTCACCCGCTTTCCATAGTGCGCCGCGACATCAACGAGATTTTCTCGCACCTCGGCTTCACCATTGCCGAAGGTCCCGAGATCGAGGACGACTACCACGTGTTCTCGGCTTTGAACTTTCCGCTCGACCATCCCGCACGCGACATGCAGGACACCTTCTTCATCAGCAAGGAGCCCAATGTCAACAAGGCATCGGATGTGTTGTTGCGCACCCACACCTCGAGCGTGCAGGTTCGCGTGATGGAGACCCATCAGCCGCCCATCCGCATCATCGCCCCTGGCCGCGTGTTCCGCAACGAAGCCATCTCGGCCCGTGCCCACTGCATCTTCCACCAGATTGAAGGCCTTTACATCGACGAAAATGTCTCCTTTGCCGACCTGAAGCAGACCTTGTACCACTTTGTGCAGGAGTTCTTCGGCGAGGGCACCAAGGTGCGTTTCCGCCCCTCTTATTTCCCCTTCACCGAGACCTCAGCGGAGATGGACATCTCGTGCAATATCTGCGGCGGCAAAGGCTGCAACATCTGCAAGCACACGGGTTGGGTTGAGATCTTAGGCTGCGGCATGTGCGACCCCAATATCCTCATCGCCAGTGGCATCGATCCGGAGAAATACACGGGTTTCGCCTTCGGCATGGGTGTGGAACGCATCGCCATGCTGAAATACGGCATCAACGACCTGCGCCTGTTCTTCGAGAACGACCTGAAGTTCTTGGATCAGTTTGAGCTGGCGTGATTTTGCGAACACGGATTTACCGGATTTTCACGGATAAAAAAAGTAGAGGCACAATTTTGTTGTGTCTCTACTTTTTGTTTAGGAAGTCCTAGAGTTCAACGAACTATTGTGAAAAGAGTATTTGTTTTGGAAGAGGATGCGCTTTAATGGTTCCATCCACCATTGTGTGAATGGGATTAAGCGCACATATGGTAATAAGGATGGTTGTCCATGACAAGCTTGCGCAGCTTGTCATGGACTCGTGTCAGGCGTTTGTGGACGGCTTGCGGGGTGACCAACAGCAAGTCGGCAATGCCTTGAAGCGTCATCGCATCATCGTCGAAGCCGTAGTAGCGGCGAATCAGCCAGCGTTCGTCAGGTGTCAACCGCCCTAGGATGTCTGCTACCGTTTCTTGCTGCTTGCGCTGTTCCCATTCATAATGTTCCAACAGCCTCGCCTGTTCATATACCTCGGCGTCACCTTCGGCCTCGCCGTTGCGGACGAGGCTTTTCTTGGTTTGTTTGTCATTGATTCTCACAGGAAACATAGTCCTAATCTCAGCCACCATGGCATTTCTGATGCAAGTCGTGGCATAAGTCTTAAACGATGCCTCACGCGAGGAATCATAGTTGCGTGCTGCGGCATTGAGGGCTTCGTAACCGGCATTGACAAGGTCGTCCTCTGTTAGCCAGTCACAGTGTGTGTTTGTCTTCATCAATTGTTTGGCCATCCTGCTGACCAGACCGACGTGTTCGTCGACAAGCATGTTGCTGTTCACCATGGTATTTTTAGTTTATGTTATTGTTAGACAATTATTTAATTTGTTTTCAGCGAGAGCAAAAAAAGGCACAAACAAGCTGAAAACCATCACAAATAGGTCAAAAGTTATCGCACTTTCATAATCTTTATATAAGGAGTGAAATCCTTCGGGAACCTATCAGGTTACTTCATCATTTTTTTCATCACTCCATATCACAAACGCACAACTTGACTTTTACCCTTAGTCAAGATGTAAAAAAAGTTGAAAAAGTTGCCCGATGCCTTTGAACCGTCTTCATGGTTGTCTTTGCAACAGTGGACCATCCGAACGAGGATCCTCGTAAAACTTTTTCACATCATCAAAATCGATGCACCACAGCCTGGGAAACAAAGTATTAAGCGCTTCTATTTGATAATTCCGTGGCATATCTTCATTGTCTTTCTTCTCCTTTTTCAATGAAGTGAGTTGCTTTTGGTATTGCTTGTTGTCGATCTCGCCCGATTTTAGTTTACTGCGCAGTTCCTTGCATTCATCGTCGATTTCCTTTTCTCTTTTCTCCTTCTGTGCTATCTTTTCGTTGTAGGTGGCTATGATGGCTTCCAACTCGTCGCGGTGATCGTAAAACAACCTGTTTTTGAGTTTGTTTATCGTGCTCTCCAATCGTTTTTTCTCGTCAGCCCTATCTTTTTGTTGTCGGCACAAGGCACTCTTAAGAAACAGGATCTCCATTTCCATGTTGTCATCCAAGTAAAGGTTTTCTTTGTCCAAGATTTCGACCACCTGTTTCAACGTGTAAGCCTGATACTTATCCTTTGCCTTATTATAACGGCAGTTGATATCTATGAAAGTCGGCCAAAGCGATATGAACGAAGCGATGGATTGCAATTCAGTCTTGCCGTTTGCGTCGACAAAGGCACAATGGTTGCTGCCCGACAGGGGGCTGCCGGCGATGTGGTAAACAAGTTGCTTTGTCCCGTTTTCTTCGTATAGCGATGCGCGTTCGCAGTTGAGCCACAATTCTAGGTAAATGCCCAAGGTGGGGCGTCGGAATCCACTTGTCCCCGTGTAGGCGATGTTGCTTTGGATGGGTACAGGGCAAAGGAACATGCGGCTGTCCGACATGATCCTGTCTCTATAACGCAAGAACCTGAAGGCGTTGCTTAAAAACAGCTTCTCTTTCTCTTCTTTTTCTTCGTCGCTCTGAGGTGCTTCGGCCGGCTTTTTCCCGCCGACAACCAGATAAGTGCCCGTGGTGTCCAGCTTCATCGTGTTGTCCGTCTTGTCCTCTGGCTGCTCTAAAGGATAGCAGTCAAGAACCGTGCCGTTCAATAGTTGGATTTTCCCATTAGGATGCTCTAATGCGTTTTCTTTATCGATGATTCCCATAATGATTTGTTTTGTGAGTGAACGATTGTTTCTTCCAATATTAATGAATCCTATTGTTGGATCTTTCAATAGTTTTTTAATGTTCATAGTTGTTATTATTCATGATCTCGGCTAACATGGCGTTTTTGATGTAAGTCGTGGCATAGGTCTTAAACGAGGCCTCATGTGAGGCATCATAAGTGCGTGCTGCGGCAACTTTTACTCATAATACTCAATTGTTTTCAACGGCAGTTTCATGGCCGTTGGATTTCATGGAGCCGGATGTTCATGGTAGGTTATCTACTAACCTATAGTGCAAGGAAAGTGCTTTTTCAACCTGAAGGCGAAAAAACAAAAAAACGCAACCACACCCACCTCTAAAATAGTTTACACCCATATCTAAACTTTTTTTGAGGTGGGTATAAAAAAGTTCAGATATGGGTCTCACGGAGTTTTAGGCCCGGTGCCTTGTTATTATTACAAAAGGTCTGATACTTAAGCCGTTTTTTTAGAAAAAAAACATGGGGTAGTTTGTAAGATATGTATAATCAGCTAATTATAATTGTTTTAGTTTTCATCGTGCCATATTGGAGACGACAAGACAAAGACGGAACACCTTGGCGGGTTTTGGGATTGGTGGAATGACTACCTAGATAAGTCAAAAGTCAGTATTTGGAAAGATAACTCGTGTATTTGCAAAAATTTTGCAAATATAACAGTTTCCTTTTGGGTTTTGGAAAGATGACTGGAAACTGAGGGGATTGATGGTTAGAGGTTAAAGATGGATTCCATTTCACCAATAAGGGGCGTTGCACCATACTTGCCTAAAAGATAATCCTTTTCGAAGGGCGAAGTGCTACGCACCTTGTATTCTACCAAGGAGTAAAGCTCTGTAGCCCCGAAACTGTCCTTTTGGGTAAACCAGACCTGATCCCTGCGGAAAAGTCCGGCACTGAGCAGGTAAGTGTCGTGAGCTGTAAACAGCAGCTGGGCTCCTTTTGGATTCGTTTGGGCATCGTTGAACAGAGTGATGATTTTTTTGACGAGCAAGGGATGGAGCTTTGAATCAAGCTCATCGATTACCACACGCTTACCGTTATCCAATGCATCGATGATGGGATATGCCAGCGAAAAATATTTGATGGTGCCTTCCGACTCGTTATGGTTGAAGGCGAAAGAAATGTTGTTCACCTCGCGGCCTTCGTCATCATACTGGCGATGGGAACTGACAATACGGTTGTCGAGCTTTGAAATATTTTCGATGCCAAGGTCAGCGTATCTGGCAAATGACGTGATGCGTTCGCGGAAGGTTTCGTCATCGAGGTGCTTGATGGCGTTTTGCCAAAGGGCCTCGTCCTCGGAGCAGAAAAGCACCTGGGTATCGCCCAACCAATGAAGCACACTGACGGCAATAGTCTCGTTGAACTGGGCAGCGGTTGAAAGCAGCAGGGCGTTGCTGCGCACCATCTTTTTTCCTACCAGTTCCAGCAGTAGTTGATTCTTGGGGTGTACCATTGTGGTGTCGCCTTCGCGGTAGAACACTTCCACCTCCTTTGCCCGTTTTTTACAGACACGCCTGTAGAGCCATTCCTCCTTTACCGATTGGCTGTCTACCTCAAAGCCATAGCGATAGATGTACTCACCATCGGTGAAGGTAGCCTCCAGTGCTGTAGGCTCATCGATTGAAGTGGCATTCAGGCGAAAGTTTTCCACGTCGATAGATTCACCCACCTGACTATCCTTGAATGAGTCGGTAATGAAACGCTTGTAGAAGGCAAAGGCTTTGAGCACATTGGATTTGCCTGATGCATTGGCTCCATAGATTACGGCACTCCTTACCAGGGAAATGTCGGTGTTGGTGAGTTCAAACAAATCGTTTGGCTCAGTGAAAGACTCTTTGAGGGATGTGGCAACAAAGGACAGCTTCAGTTCGTCCTTAATGGACAGAAAATTGGTGGCACAAAATTCAAGAATCATACTTTTAACTTCGATATTTGTCAAATTTCTGCAAAAATAGAACTTTTCTTCTGAAAAACTGCCAAGAAAACTAAAAAAAATGCTACAAAAAGGTCTAATACTTAGGCCGGTTTTTTAGGAAAAAAACACAGGGTGATTTGTAAGATATGCAGAATCAACGTGTTAAGTAGCCATTCAATAAACCTGATTTTTAGGTTTGAACGGGCATTGGCAATTGTCTTTGGCTTGACCGCAAAAATCGCACATCGAACGCATGTTGATCTTTCCGTAGTATCGGCTTGGTTTGGCCTCGTCCAGCGAGTGGCCGTCCGCTTTGTCCTTTACCAATGGAGAATTCTCATCATACCAAGGTCCTTGGGTGACGTCCTTCGCAAAGTTTTTGCTCAACCATTCCAACGGTCCGTCGAAATCCACAGCTACTCGTCGGTAGGTATCAGCTAGGTCTTCGTCAAAAACTAGCACCAACCGGGTCTCGTTCTCATAACTCCATCCAGCCTCTTTAAACATGTATGGCTTTTCTCTCATGCGTTCCACCACCTTTTCTTTTCGGGAAATACGAAACTTGTCACTGTCATAGAATAGCAGACCTTCGTTTGAGTCAGAATAATTAAAACCTTTTTCTTTCTTGCTCCAATAGGCCACTTGCACCAATTCCAATTTTGCAGTGCAACTTAATGGCTCCAATTGGTTTGTGCTGTTGACACCATAAACATTGATTTTGCCCGCATTGAATTTTCTTTCCCAATCGCTAATGGACCTACTGGAGAATTTAACGCGAACCGCCTCGGGGGTTGGGATGCCGTAGCCGTTCCACATCGAAACATTTTCCATTGGGCCAAAAGAAAAACTGGAGAAAAACACGTTCTTTCCACATTTCTTGTCGTCCTCGTCATTCATGTTGGCAGCAGCGCCGAGATGTAACATTCGATGCGGTTTTCCATCGGTTGGTGATTTCACAGGTTCCATCATCTTGCAAAGAGTTCTCCAATTGGTGAGATGATGGTAACCATATCCGTTTCTCCTCACCTCCAGCATACGAACGAAATCATCGAAATTGATGATTATTTCATTGTTTTCGTTCTTATCGAGGTTCTTGAAGAATTCTGTCCAATATTTTTTCCTTTTAGGGTTGGTTTTGTCGTTTTTTTCCATGAGGTGTTATTATAAAAAAATGACAACGAAGTTGGATCATCATATTTTGTTGTTGTGTTTTTATCCTGTTTTACTTTATAACATATCTTCAATTGTAACGTCAAACTTAATCTCTTTGTTCCGATACAGACAAACATTCGTATCGTACTTAATGTTTGATGTATCATAGAACACGCCATCAGACTGTCTGCCGATGAGCCACTCATTGATGAAGCCTCCGTCAGGATAGATGGATAGTTTCTTGCTTCCACAGATGAACGAAAGCTCACGCCAATGGGTTAGCGATCGCTTATCGGCTGAAACTATGGGAATGAGTGTACCTTCAATGTTGTCTGTCTCACTCAGGTCATTTATCCAAGCATTGGTCAACTCTTTCAGCCATTCATCCCGCAAGAAAGCCGTCGGTTGATTGGAAGCAATCTTCTCCATATTGCCATTGTCGTCCTTATATGTCTCAATCTTATACTCAATAGTAAATTTCACTCCAATCTGTTTGACGAAATGATTAATGGTCTGAATCGTTAGTATCATTCCCATGATACTTTTCAGGTGTTCATCCTGGTAGCACACTTTCATCTGTCCGCCATTTTGTTTGGCATAGCCGATAAACTGGTCAATCAGGCCATCCGATTTTTCCTGAAGTATCTTACCTAAATCTTGAGTGCCAATCTGTTTATACTCATCTGCTAACTTCAAAAGCTTGGTAGTCGATTTAAAGGCGGTGTCGATGATTTGTGTTGATGGCTTCACGGGATTATCTGTGCGTACAAAGAACATGGTATCATTGCCCCATTGGATGTTGAGCTGCGAATGTTCTTTGCTCGATGTGAAATATAGGTTTCCGTCGATGTAGGCAAGCGGATAAAGCCCTTTGTCTGCATACGGATTTTTCATGATTCTTGTATCTGAACACTTCGCCCAGGCATTGATTTCACGCACCATTGCCTTGATGGGTTCTATCATCACATTGTTCTGCGATTCCATAATACAGAATGTGGTCGTCTGTCCTTTCATTACGAAATTGTTCAACAGTTGAGGCCGCCATCCGTTCTCCTGGGTGTCATAATCCCATTCTTTGTAGTCGTTGTCAGCGAACAACACAAGTTCATGGTATGAATTGCCAAACGCTTTCTCTAAGTCATAAAGGGTCGTCTGCGAGGGCATAGCACCAGGGAATGCATCCTTAATGTTCTGCGGCACGGTGTCGCCAACCTCTTCTTCCTCTTCAATCCATTCCAAAGCTTTGTCAATGTCGATGTATTTAGCAAAGCGTAAGGTGAACTTGTCGAGGAGCATATCCTTCGAGTTGCGATCTCGGGCTTCTGTCAACAGTCGTTTCGAGGCCCTGATGACTTCTTTCATCACCTGAATGTTGGCCATCTGGTTGGCATAGCCTGCTCCACCTGGATTGCAGTCAAAAATACACAGGTGGCCATTAGGCATGATGGTGAAATCCACGGCTCCGCGCTCTTTGCCCAAGATGTCCACCAGCGTTTGTGTGAATGCTATGCCAAGGGTGAACAGCAAATTCTCTTCTTTGCTTCTGTCCGACATCCATCGGTTCTGGCCTTTGTGGCGAATGCGTATCTCGCTGTAGTCGGTCTGAATCAAATCGCCGATAATCACATTCCGCTTGATTTTGTCTGGTTTGTTGGAACAGCTACAGGCCTTATGCATTTCAGATCCAGAAATGGCAAAGTGATAATACTTTGTTGGTTGACCATCAACCTTCTTGACCTTCGGATTAAACTCGTAAGGTGTCTGTAACGGTTCAAATGGATCGGCCACTGCATCTTCCAACACCATTCGTCCACACCGTGTACAATAGCAATAGCCGTTGCCTTTGCCCTCGTTGTAATATAGAATCTTGGCGTTGCCCGTTTCACTGTTGGGCCTCACCGAGAACAAATGTGGCTCAGTCACGTTGTTGGCCCAGTCATCAGCATCAATCAATTGTGCGCTCACTCTCGTGAATGCATTGCTATCCATGATTCTGGTCTTATCCTCATTCATATCAGGCAAGAAACTGACTGGTTGAACAAGTACAAGGCCATAATCATCATTCACAGTCCACTTAATAGCATTGCTCAGACTGGGTTCATCGATAGCCGTCTTGTCCGCGTTCCTATAGATGCTCTTATAGGTTTTCTTGTTGTTGTCATACATGCCCGAAGTCTCCACACCTCGAACGGTATAAACCACACCATCCACGGCCACGCTATTGCCTGGCGCGTATTGTGCAATGGCCTCGCGAAGCGAGTAGGATGGATTGGATGAGGTCATTGGTGTAAAGAAATCCTTCTTACCACTGCTGTTTAAATCAAGTGTCAGCACATTGACAGGCATATTCGCATTAGGTGTGAATCTGCTGGTTGCCCAAAAATTGAGTAACCGTTTATACAACACCTCAATGTATTGCATCTTCAGTCTGATACGGAATTTATCACTTATAGGACCGCTGCCTGAGAAGGCTGTTTTGTAATCAACAAGTCTGTTGTACAGCTCTGAGTAGCAACGATTGTTTACATCTTGTGCATTCCTTACTACTTGGGTGAGCTGCCCATCATAGACAGTGCCTTTTAGCAGGCTCTCCAAATCTTTGCGGACTTCCTTGTCAAGTGGTTTTGAGCACATTAGGTTAAATCGCTCGTACATGGTTCCTTTGGGGTCGCCTAGCAGGTCATCAGGATCCGCTTCGTTAGGTCCATTAAGGATAATAATCTTTCCATTACTCACACGCACTTCAAACGGCGTATAATAGTCAGCTACTTTCTGCGTCAGCCGACCTCCATTCGCTCCCTCAGTGAACACACCAAAGGCACGTACAAGGAATGAATTGACGTGTCTCTGTATCACCTGTGGGCTCTTCAGGTCAACCGTAGGAACACGCACCGGTCGACTGATGATTTTCTCTATCGGATTCCTCAGGGTCCTAAGTCCAATCAAATCTGAGCCGCAAAGGGTGATACAGGCGCTGCGCACCTTGTTGTTACGTCCGCTACGTCCTGCTCTCTGCTTGTAGTTGGCTGGATGCGGTGGAACGCTCGACAGCATCACCACCTCCAGATTACCAAGGTCAACACCCATCTCCATAGTGGTCGAGCAAGCCAAGATGTTGATGGTGTGGTCTTTGAACCTGTTTTGCAAACTGCGTGCTACGCTCTTGTCAACTTGGGCTGTATGCTCCTGTTGCACGAAGAGATTGGGGAACAAGTGAATGTCTTCCAGACGATCAGAGAACACGCCATCTGTACCCCAGATGTGGTTTTTCCAAAGCAACGACCGATGGCTTTCTGCCCACGCGTCAATGCGTTTCTTGTCGCATTCGTCTCCTGAACCTACATAGTAAGGGAACGCTTCCCATGTCTCATGCAAGGTTTCATCGAGTTCAACAGGTGTGCTGCCTTCCAGATAGGGAGAAAAACGCTTGAAGTTGTTCCCGATGGGGCGTAGGCAAATGGCATGGTTGCCGACATCTGCCTTGGTGTCGCAAAGATAAACGTCGTCATATAGTTTGAAGCAAAGGTCATACAGGTTGAAACGAGGAGCATTGTCCTTCTCAGAAACAAAGTTTCCATTATCGTCCAATCGTTCACCCACGGGAAGAATCTTGTATTCATCACCCGTCAAGGTGTCCCACAGCGCGTCTATCACCGCCGAAATCTCATGGAAATAGCGGTGTTGTGCATCGTTGAGCGTCAACGAATGATCGTCACGGGCTATCAAAGCACAAAGATATCTGACCACACGTGCTTGCGACACCTTGCCCTCTTCCAGTATAGGTTTGTTGAATGGGCGGCGGCGTGGCTTCTCCGTCGCAAAGCGTGTGGTGGAGAAGATGTCTATCTTGTTGTTGCCTGGCAACCTGAGATAGAAGGATTGGTTGCTTCTGACGGTGTAGTCCAAATAGACTTGCATCAGGTTTCTCCAATCCTCTTCTGTGATGCGGTTTGCAGGATTATCCAAAATCTTGTTGAAGTCCTCAACCGCCTTTGGTAGTTTCACCTTCTGTAACTGTGGATAACAGGTCTCAAACAATCCGAAGTTTTCTGGCGATGCTGCCGATGCCGGACGATGTGCTAAATACATCACCATGATGCTCTGCACATACCTGTCGATGATTTCCTCCGAAGGTAGTCCATCCTCAACCTCGTCACTGTCGCCTGAACGTTTCACGAATAAGGAGCAAAATACAGGACAGTATTCATCGGCTTTGATTAATTCTGTTATCTCGCCCCATGTCATATAGTTGCACGACATTTCATCAAGCTGTTCCTGCACAACCTTTGGATCAGATGATTGAAGCTTGGTCATCATCGGTGCATATTTCACCATCTCCATCGGATTGGCCTGTACCGCAGCCATAATCTGCGCCATGGCCGCCTCTTTGGTCATGCCATTGGCTTTCCTCTTGCACAATTCATGGTATATGGTGCTGTAAAACCACATGCGTTCCTGCTCCAGATTCTGCTTCAGCGTGGCCTTGGCTGCCGCCTGTCGGCTGTCAACGAAGCTGATGTATTGCTGTCCTTTATGCAACACGATGCCGTTGCCAGCCGATTTGCCTTCCTCCAATTGGTCGAGGATGCTGGGGGCCAATATGCGCGAAATGAAGTCTGCCGACAAACGGAATTTCTGCAATCGGTTGTCTTCCATATTGCCGTTGGCATCGCCTTCCAATTGCTTCTCCGTGTCGTTTTTCTTCGTTTGCTTGGCGTTACAGTAGGGGCAACAGCACTGTGTGTTGCCAACCAAGTGCCAGCCTGCTTCTCGCTCTGCTTCGGCAGGTGTCAAAGGCTGGAGCTTGGCTCCTGGCAACACTCTGAATTGCACGTTGTTGTCGCCTTTCGTATTTCTCTTGTTGCTTAAGCCAAAGATGGCATATTTCTTTGTTGAGGTGTCGTCATCCGATTCAACCAAATCAAACATGTCGCTGTCATCTGGTGATAGGGCTTCGTAGGTCCAATTTTCCGTGTCAACCATCGCAAGCGAGACATACTCGCCACAATGCTTGCAGCGACTCAGCTCCAGCAGTGGATAATCTGTTTCAATATCTGTAGCAAGTGTTTCTTCAACGGCCCTACCAATGGTGTTTTCCGTATAGATTCTGAACGAGCCGTCGACAAATTCATTCAGTCGTACAAAGAGTCCATTATTCGGCACACGATAGAAGTAGTGCACCTTCAGCTTCATGTCAGGCACATTTCTTCCAGCAGCCTTATAACGGTCTTCTTCCCGTTGGCACATGTCGTCAAGCATCTGAAGCTTCTCTGCAATGCTTTCATTGCCTGGATACAGCTCGTTAAGGGCAACATAGTCCTTTGCAAAAATAGTTTTCCAACGGGCTTCGTCTTCACCATGCGGGATTTCCTTCTCGCCTATGCGTTCGCCATTGATGGTCTCAATCTGGTCTATTCTGACACCGGTGATGCCTGCAATGAACTCTTTCAGCTCTTTTTCGTCCTTCTCCTTGTCCTCTCCATTGCCAAAGGTGGCCGATGAGGTGGCAAAACGCACATCTTTTGCGTCCACATTGAAGGCTAACAATACCCTCCTCAGCAGCATGGCCAGTTCAGCGGCACCCGCTCCCGTATAGCTGTGGGTCTCGTCGATGACCACCCAACGGAGGCTGTGTTTACTGGCACTGATCAAATGCGCATCCGAACCACGAAGCAGGATATACTCCAGCATGGTCGGGTTGGTGAGCACGATGTTGGGTGGGGTCTCACGCACGGCTTTACGGGTGTAAACCATGTGTTTGTATTTCGGTTTATCCAGGCTGTAGAAGCCCTTTTCGTTCGGATTGGGTTTATCATAGATATATTTGCCTCCCGTGATTTGCTCGATGCGAGTGCGAAGTTTCTCCGCATCATCGCTCATGTCGGTGGCTTTTGGCTCAATCTCAGGGAGGTCGCTGTTATACACTGTGTAGGTGAGTTTCACACCAGAGGTTTGTTCCACGATGTTAAGCAGTTCCTCTAAGCGTTCCTTTTGGTCTTCCATCAGGGCGTTAAGCGGATAGAGGAACAAAGCCTGAATTTCTCCCGGCAAAGCATTGCGGCTAAGGTCATGCACAAGCGGCATCATGAAGCATTCGGTCTTACCTGAGCCAGTTCCTGTGGTCACCACAATCGACTTAGGCTTGCCGTCTTCAGTATGCTGGTTCAACAAGGCATCCCACGATTTCCGCTGATGCTCGTATGGGGCGTATGATGCTTTCCATAGGCTACCCACCAATGCTTTTGCCTCCCCCTCCTGCGCTTTCGCTACTGGAATATAGGAGTTCATGCATTGCACTACGGGGAAGGCGTTTTTCGGCGCAAACAAATCGCCTATTACCGATTTCAATTGTTTAATATGGGCGCGCTGGCTATCGTTGGCTGCATCGCCACACCACATGGCCACTAGTGCTCTTTCTACCGCCATGCGGTTGTTCTTGTAAAGCTCAGAGAAATTCATATTTTTGATTTTATTTGTTATCAAAAGAGATTTTGCCAGTCAAAGCCAAACTCTTCTCCTAATCGGAGAAGGCCTTGCTTGTCTTTTTCACTAAGCTCGCCACCCCTGGCTTCGAGTAGCGGCTCAAAAAGCTCCGTGATAATGTCGCGTAACTCCATCAGCGGCTTCATCAGGAAGAAGTAGATACCGGCACCATTGGCCACCTCGAAGCATTTGACGATGGACACATCTACGTCATCAAAGCCCCAAGGGTCATCGTCTGCTTGAATGGGATAGTTGCAGGTCAAGTCCATGTTCATGCTTAAATTCTGGAAGATTATTCCGAAGCCGATAGGCTCTGATGGTGCGACAGCCCTTGGCACTTGTCCTTTGTCATAATTCCAAAACAAAGCTTCATGTCCTTCCCAATTCGACTCTTTTTTGCTTCTGCCGAAACAAACCAATAGACTGTCTGGAGCCATTTCATCAAGCAACTTGCCAGGATACTTCTTATCTGCATCCCAAGCGGCAAGTGCGGCCATCCCAACACTCGGATTTTGAGCCACATTAATGTATGCTTCTGTATAGATGTTGCCCAGATGCTTGCACTCGTAAGCCTGATAGCCCCGTCTGCTGAAATCGTTCAGTTGCACACGTTGTTTGAAGATATAGGGCAGTTCAAGCTTCTCATCGTCTTGCAGATAGTCGATGATCTTGCCATCAAGCATCACTTCCTTGATAAGCGTCGGTCTGTAAACGTCCACTTCGCAATATCGGTCGCCGCCGCCATACCTGATGGTTAGGGTCGGTGCAAGAGGCTCACCGTCCATGCGTATCGCATCCTGATAGATGACATCTTCATCGAAAATGTTCTTATACCTAATGCAACACGTATCGTAGTCACGCATAATGGGCGTCTCACTGGCAAGTCTTGGCATATAGGCCACCGCCACAATGTACGGCTTTCCTTTTACGGTCACTTGCAGCGTCACCTTGCCATAGTCAGGTTTGTTCTCTTCAGTCCATAGGGTATATCTGCCGCTTCTTTGCTTGTATTCTATCAACTCAGCCTCGGTATCTTCTTCGGGCTGTGCATTCTTGATGTCATCTTTGGTTGCGAAATGCCTCACAATAATGTCATCCAGCCCAAAAATCAGTGGCAGATTCTCAACGTCCAGTACATCACTGATTTCAGGGTCGTCAATATAGTAACGCCTAATCTTCCCACCATCCACATAGTGTATGACGTCCGTGTAGAGCTTTGTGGTCACCTGGTCGTAACCGATGCGGTTAAATAGGGTGAATTCTTTGCCCTTGTCATCAACGAAGGTCACCGAGTCATAAATATACACCCAATTCCATTCATCACTGAAGCCAAAGGCTTGGTCATTAAAACTCTTGTGTAAAACTTCATGTCCAATCTCATCTTTTACACGGCAGCGGTTCGAAAACAGCAAAGCTGTCTGTTGCTGCGCATTTTGCGTTGATGTCCAGGTGTCGCCATAGCCTTGTTCCCGCCACAGCTGAAGGTATTCCGTAGCTTCCTGTGTCTGGGCGATATACTCATTGCCCTCATCATCTTTTACTACTATTTCAATCTTGTCGAAACGGCTTGAAGGAATGTGTTTCACTTGCGCCAACCGCTCCGTGCCGAAAGCAACGAAATCGTTCACACCATGGTTGAGGTAGGTAATAAGTGGTTTCTCCATCGTTGAAGGCTCAACGACTTCGCTTCCGTTCTTGAATCGGATATGGACATAAAGGTGCTCCTTATTCTCAGGATGAGGCACACCCCATAAGTGTACCCTGTCGAACCGCAGGTACTGATGCAGACCTCCACCAACCTCCTCGGGTTTCAACCACACGTTGAGACGACGCTGCATATAGTTATAGTCAGGCGAAAAAGTAACCACCCACTCAAAACGGAACTTCACCCTAAGTATCTCATCATTGGCAGCTTTGATGGTGGCCACAAAACGATTGACGTCCGACGATTCGTCTTTAAGGTCGTCTTCGTGGAAAGGCATTGCTCCGTTTAGTATCTCCTTCATGTATTCATACAGCGAGTGTTGCTGTTTGATACTCTCGCGGAAAGCCACGGCTCTTGCTGCGTCATCAAGGTTTTCCAGTGTGTAGTCTTCGCCGTGATAGATGCGGCACAAACCTTTCAGGAACTTCATGTTGTCGTTTCTGTTCAGCTCATGCTGAATGGCAAGGCCACCCAATACATATAGGGAGTAGATCCAACGAGGGGTTCCAGTATCGTCCTTGTATAAGTATTTCTTTTGACTGATGCCACTGTTTTCCCAAAGAGCTTTCATGTCAAGGCCATCGATGAGCGCGTTTTTGTTGCCGCTCTGATACCGACGTTTATACCACTCAGCAATATAAACAATTGTGGCAACAGCATATTCTGGTTTTGCCAATGTGGCTTTGCCGTTGTCCGATGCAATGGCTGTAAGGCATTTTTCAAGTTGGTTGAAATCTGCCTCCGACAATCGTAACCGCCATACGTAGGGCTGGTTGATGTCCATCGTCGCTATCTTGTCGCGTAGTGACTGGCTCAATCTTCCTTCCATACCTTTATCTCCTTCTTTTCGCCCTTATAGGCTGCTCGCAGTTCGGCAAGTGTCAGCGGGCCTTCCTTGCCGTGATGAATCATCGAATGGCAATTGCTGCAGAGCGGCACAAGGTTTTCCAAAAAGTCTTCGGGACGGCTTTCATCGAAGGTGGAAATCATCTGCAAATGATGCACCTCTATGAAGTTGCCGCCCAGTTCTTCTCCATACAACTCGGCGAAGTTCATGCCGCAGCACTGGCACTGGTAGCCGTATTTGTTGATGCAAGCCTGCCGCAAAGCGGGATTGCGATGGGCTTGTTCAAACTCCACATGCTTTTTCTCGCCCTCAGTCAACGTTCTCTCTTTGGGCTTTGATGGAGCAGGGGGTGTTTTCGTCTTCTTTCTCTGAGTGTTGGCTCCTCCCTCATTATTGGTTTTCTGCTTGCTCAGCTGCTTGAACGCCTTCGACTCCAAAAACTGAGAGTAGGTCCTTAAATGTATATAGTATTGCTGGCCGGCAGCTTCGTTCTCGGCTCTCATTTCAGGAATAATGGCAATTCTATTACGCACCCTGTCATAGAAGTTATGGTCGGTTTGCTCATAGATGCTTCCAAAGCCGCTGTCCACATGCCTGCGGATGAAGTCAACCAGCTCGTGCTCTGTGAAATTAGCAAACGCTTCGGCATTCGGATATCGTTTCAGAAACTCTTCCACGTAGGCTTTGCGAATCGCTTCAATGGTGGGTAAAACGTTATTTTGTTGTGCCATATTGCTCCTTTTCAAGTTGTTCTTTAAGCTGTTTCCCCAATGCAGTGAGATAGTACTTCTGCTGCGGATGGTGAAGGTTTTCAGGATGGGTCCTTTCTATCAGACCTGCTTCAAGTGCCGGCGCGATGAACTGTTTGATAAACAATTGCTTACTATTAGGTGAACAGTTGGTGACAAGTTGAAGTTCGGAAACCGACAAATTATCTTCTTTAAAACTATGTATCAACGACTTAACCTGTGTTGACAAGCTGGTGAACAGCTGGTGAACAGCTGGTGAACAGCTCACATCTCCTGGATCTTTTACGACTACGCTAAAAGCAGTCAAATAGCTGACGTTGAATACCGCTTCAGGATTCTCGTTGGCACGAAGCAAATCCTGTACCTCACCAATGCCATGATTAAACATGTTGACATAGTTCAATATTTTCATCATCCCTGCCACAACACTGTTTCGGTAGTCGTTCACATAAGGGAAGTTCTCTGGTCGTGCTTGTCCGTACAGGCCTCCAGGATTCATGATTTCAATGTGGGTGTCGTATTGGTACAAGCGGGTTGGCATGTTCGCCTGATAGTCACGATGCATCACAGCGTTCATCATCAGTTCGCGCAGTGCTTTGAAGGGATAGTTCAACACATCTTTCTCCCGTAGAATACTTATAGGCACAGGCCGTTTTGTGATGATGCCATCGCGAATGAAGTTCTCCAACTGGGGAAGCATCTTGTAGAGGCATCCTTCAAACCGCCGCTCATTCAGTATTTCACCGCCATTGGTCTCGCCTTTGAAGCGGACAAACTGAATATATGCCCCTGGCATAAAGTATTTTGGGTTATTCCCGAACATGATGAGCGCGGCATAGGTGGGGCAGTCCCATTGCATATTGTATAGATGAAGCGATGCCAATTGCTCCTTTAACGGGCGGCGGTCGGCTGCCAGCACCTCGGCATCGATAGCCCGAGGCAGATATTCCTTGACGATGGTGTCGGTGTCAATATCGTCGATGGTGGCCTCGCGGCAGGGTCGGGTATCGAAGGTGGGCAGACTGGCGGCACAGCGTTCGGCCAGTATGCGTTCCTCTTCGGCGCTGGCGATGTCGCGGCGAGGACCAATGCGAATAAAAGTGCGGCCACGGTAGCGCACTGGCGTGTCGAACGATGGCGTCACCTCCACCACCAACACGTCTCCCTTGTCGGTCACCACCTTTTCGGTACTCATCACTGGCAGGGGAAGGATGTTGCCATCGGAGCGTATGCCGCTGATTTTCTTCATTAGAGCGTCATCCACTTTCAGACCGTCGATTTCGCCATTGTCGCGCACACCTATCAGCAGATAGCCTTTCTTGCGTGAGCCAGGCATATCGTTGGCAAAAGCGCAAATGGCCTCCTGAAACTTGTCCATGTTGCCCGTGGAGGTCGTCAGCTCTATGCGGTAACTCTCGTCCGACGATATGATATTGAATAACTCTTCCTTCGTCATAATCTCTTCTTTTTTCCTACTTTAGGATTTCTTCCTTACGGATGGCTTCAAAAAACTATATTATGTTATTGTCTTGTTGCATTCTGCTGTTACTTGCGTCTTTCGTGTTAATCCATAGGTTTGATTGTAGATTCAATGTATAGTATCTCTTGTGTTTCTAGTTCAAACTTATGACATAACAAGAGATTTAATTCATCAATAGGAACGTCCCAATTGATTTCGTCAAGACTAGAATAATCAAACCATGGTACAAACTGGAAACATTCTTTCGAATACATCAAACCAGTAGTCCCTAAAGAAATCAGGATCCTCGCGAATTTAGTTTTAAAGTATTTGGAGCACCTAGTAGCTTCGTTTTTGCTTTTTAATGCATCAAGCATAAGGTATGTCTCTGTAATCACTTCTTTTGGTCCAATTGTTTTTACCTTAGTAATTACATTTTTGCCATTCGCGGCATTATTCACTCCAGCTCTATCTGGATCTAATAATCCTACATAAACTTTATAATGGTCAATCAAATTACTGTTTTTAGTAACTTCGTCTCTTCTTATATAACCAATTCCTTCACTACTATAAAGTGTTAGTGCTCCCTCAAAAGACTGTTGCTCTCCACGAGCAAAAGTTCTCAATCCAAAAGGTTTGTTCTGGAAAATTCTGGATGAATAGAACTTGTGATGTTTAGCAAGTACTTTCTGAATAATACCAACACCTATGTTGTCACGAATAAAAATATCAAATTCAGATAAATCTCTCTCGGTTGTTGTAGCTATACCACCAATAGAGGAGGTAAATCTACACAAACCATTATGTTTAGTATCCCAAAGGAAATAACAAATACCGCCAGCAATATCAGCACTTTCAAAACAATCTCTACTTTTTGGGAAGTCCGTTAGTACTGCTATATGTTTGTCCGTTAGCATATCATTTCTAAAATCATCTAAACCTTTACCTCCAGCATACCATCTCGCAGGCATAATCATAGAGATATAATTTGGATTTGATTTTTTTGCCACCTCGACAAAGGTATGATAAATTGGAGATGCGCTAATTCCTTTACTTCCTCCGCCATCTGATAACATGTAAGGGGGATTGCCTACTATTGCATTGAATTTCATTTCTTTTTTACTTGTTGTTCCCTTCCAATAACCAATTGACTTAATATCGTTGACAAGTGCCTCTTGGCCGTTTTGGGCTCTTTCTATAAGTTTTTCTGCTTTAATGTTTGCTTTTTTCTCCACTTGGCGGAAGCCAAAGAGGGTGCGTTTTGTAATGCCCACAGCCATTGGAGTATTACAAATAATAAAGATGTTGTCAGCTACGATGTCGTCCCAAACCACTTGCTCTTCCTGCACGCTGATGGTTTCAGGGTTGATGCACTCAGCCTTGATGTACTCTTGGAGTCGACGGCGGTAGAGCGAGTAAGTGACATAAAGGGGATAAAGACCCGTCTTTGAGTTAATCTCCAAAATTTTGGTCTGCACCTCGCCACCGTCATCCACATTGTCGAACAACTCGCGGGTTACCTCGCCTTGCTCAACAAAACGGGGTTGCTCAATCTGACCTTTCTTTTCGTCGAAGGTCTCGTCAAAGAAACACCAGCCGCCAAGGGTGTTGCTCAAATGCATGTTCACCACACGCCAAGGTGTCAATACGGTTTCCTTGTCGGGGTTGTGGAAATAAGAAAAGATTTCGGTAATCTGCTTAATGCGTTCTTCTACATGCATAAAGTCAGCCTCGCGGGTCAGGGCGCGGTATTTGCGGCCCGCTTCCATAAAACGCGTGGCATTGAAGCAATGCTTAATCTTGTTGAAATCCTCCTTGCTGATGCCTTTAGGCATAAACTCCGCCCACGACTCATCTTTTATTTTGCGGGTGAAATTCTCAACGGTGATGTCGTCGGTGCTCTCGCCAGCATCGGCACCGCCATACATCAGCAGTGGGATGCGCAGGGCAATGCCTCTGATGTTGGTGATGCGTTTGCGGAACTCTTCGCGTTCCTGCTTGGCTTTCTCACGTTTGGCAGCCTTCTCAGCCTCATCGCGAAGCCATTTTTCACGCTCTTCGTCGCTCGCCGATTCCCACCATTTGATGAAAGCCTCTTCTTTTTTCAGCTTTTCCTCGGCTTTCTTTTTGGCTTCGGCCATTTTCTCGGCAATTTTTGCCTCCCACTCGGCGCGCTGCTCTGGAGTCATGTGGCTCAGGTCAACCGTCTCTTTGGCCTCCTTGCGTGTTTCGTCGGGGGCCTGGCCGCCATTCATGCCGATGTGGTTGATGATGTTAGGATCGAGCTTATTAAGCTCTTGCATATTGTACAAGCATGAATCGTCAAATCCCTTGCGTACCAGCCGGTCGATGAAGACGTTCTCCAACTGTTTATAGATGTCGTTGACATCAAGTGGAGACATCATTCCGCCTTCCATCGAAATAACGGGGCAAAGCTCCACAAACTTCTTAACCGTTTCTTGGTCGCGCATTTCTTGGGTCTTTTCCTCGTCGCCTTCTTCTTTCTTGGCCTCTTCCTTCTTCGTCAAAGAAGAGAACTTGGCAGTTTCGGCCACAACCTTCAAGGTGCGGTCAGGTGAAAAGTCGAACACGTAGCATTCGGTCTTCATCTTGCCATCAGGGGTCTTGTAGGGCGACTGCACTCTGAAGATGGTCTGCATATAGGTGGCAGCACGGTCACCGCCTTTCAAATAGAGCACCGCCGACCAAGGTTCCACGGTAACCCCCGTGGTCAGTCTGCCGCACGAAATGGTGATGGTTGAGGTTTGTTCTGGCAACTCGCCTATGGCATTTTTTACAACGTCGAGGGCAGACTCCTCTTGTTCGTCAGTTTCCACCTCGCCAGCCACATTCTTTACATCGAAATGCTTGAAGATACGATGCTCATCAAGCAAGGTTTTAAGCGCTTTGGCCTCTTTTACTCCCGAAACCACCCAAAACGTGTGGCGGAACATCTTGCGATACTCGTCAGTCGAGAATGGGAAATTGTTTTCTGCGTCTTTGGTACACAACAAATCGAGGAACTTCTTCACCTCAGCCTCATGCACAAACCTGCCTTTGGCAC
This sequence comes from uncultured Bacteroidia bacterium, assembly GCA_902801625.1. Lineage (GTDB taxonomy): Bacteria > Bacteroidota > Bacteroidia > Bacteroidales > F082 > Limimorpha. The sequence goes on from CADCJI010000001.1 coordinate 58,122, forward strand.
CTTCGGGCATATAATGGCCTGGTTCTTTATTAGGGTTATCGGCTTTGGGATTACCCGTCCAAGTACGGAAGAATTCGGTAAAATTGAATACCCCATCTTGTTCTAACACTTGATCAAGATTCTTTCGGATGTCGTAGGTGAGTATTTTCATCTTGGGAAGGTCTGCATAAGGATTTTTCTCGCCAGGATGGTCAATCTCCCATTGATGTTTGGCTTGCTGTTCCGAAATGTAATCCCACGTGAAGATTTCATTCGATTCAAAATCCTCATATAAATTGAAAGGCGTGCCCGACAAATGGAGCATCTTGGTCTTTTCTTTCTTTAAGAAGTCTTTGATGACACTCTCACCCAAAGCAGTTCGCGTTCCCTCGTGGGCCTCGTCGATCACCACCAAATCCCAGTCGGTGTTTAGGATGTCGGCTTTCAGTTTTTCGTTTTCGTTGCTTGGCGTGTCGTCTTCCTTCGTGCCATGCTTGGCCTGTGTTTTGGCATTCACCAGTTCCGATAGGCGCAGGTACTGCATCGAGACGAAAAACACATAATGGTTGCCTTCAGTCTTCACGAACTTCTCCAAGTCGTAGTAGTTGCCTTGATTGTCTGTTTCAGAACGAGTACCAAAACCATACTTGTCAATGATATCACTGTTGCCCTCAATAGCAGTACCAAAAACTTGTTTGAAAGCTTTAAGCCAGCTATCACTCACCACAGGTCGATGGGTTACGATAAGTGTCCGCTTCACATCCATTTCGCGGGCCAGCTGCAAGGCGCAGATGGTCTTGCCGAAACGCATCTTGGCATTCCACAGGAACTGCCTATAATCAGGCCGAACTGTGTACACATAGTCGGGTTTTCGGCCGCTTCTGTCGCAAAAACGCTCTTTGGCGCGGTCAATGGCCTCTCGCTGTTCTGGACGAAGCTTGATCAAGTCAGCACCAAACATGACGGTTTGCGTGCCAGACTTAATCTCTTCAAGGGTTGTATAGGTTGCCATAGTTCTATATTTGCGTATGTACCAACGATTCAAAGGTTTGTGTGGGAGCGTTTTGGTCATGGAAGTCCCGCGAGGTGAGGTTTTCCTTTTTCAGGTTGACACCATGCAAGAAATCCTTGATAATGCAAAAACGCTCAAAGGGTTGTATCTCGTGCTTCTTATCCGGTTCGTCAAAGAAGCTGTCGTCATCCATTAGCGTGTATTGGTTGGCTAATTCTTTTGGTTTTTTCTCTACGTAAGGTTCATACCCGGGAATGCCAAACTTCAGTCCGTCCATCTGCCAGAGGTTCCACGAAATGATATAGGCGGCACCTGGCATCACGGTTTTCTTTAGCTGGTTGAACTTCTTTTCGCCGTATTGCGCTATAAAGTGTTCGGCGAAAGTGAAGAACAGTGCTTCGCGCGCCAGCAACAGGTTGTCGCCCTGCCATTCAAATCCGTACGTGGCACGCAGGGCTACTTTGCCCCACACCAGCCATTCTTTGGAATCTTTGGCGTTTTCGCTAACAATGCGAAGCTTACGGTCAAGCATACCGATACGATATTTCACGTTTGCATTATATTCTCCCGTGACGGCATCGTATCGGTTGGCAAGGTAAGGAGCTTCCCCACAGGTGATTTCAAGCCGAGTGTCAGCCACGTAATCTTTCCATGTCTTTCCTTCGGGGAATACGATATTTTCCTCGTTGTTAATCCACTTTTGCGGGTTGTCAGGGTCGGGCCTGTTGAAGAGTCCTTCAGTACGACCAAACCAAGCCTCATCGATGAGGTTGTTTTGTGCGTTGCAGATCCAGGCAGGCGTAAATACCTCAGCTTTATCCTTAACTCTTAGTGTTTGCTCTTCTTTCGATTTGTCGGCTCGTGGACGAATCACCTTGCCTAATGGACCGGTAATTTGCTCAACAGCAATCTCATTAAAAAACGAATAAGCCTCGCCATAATCCTTTGCATACATGTCAGTAGCCCAAATTATATTGCGTTTGGTGGTATGGTCTTTCAGTAAAGTCTGCAGCACATCTGGCCAACCATAAAGGATATCATCTTCTAATATGTCAGAGGCATAATTCATGGGTAATTATAGAGAGTGCAAATATACAAATTTTTTCACCATCTCAAGCCTCCCTTGGGGTACTGCTTTTTGATGTTACTATAGTTCTTCGGTGAGAATGGGTTGTTGCCGTGGTGGTTTTCGCAAAGATCGGCAATGAATGCGCTGACTTTGATATGCAAGTCAATGGCTGCCAATGGGTTATCGAGGTCGGTCTTAATAGTGATGATGGGAGCCTCGTTGGGAAGTACCTGCCAGTCGGCATTAGGTGTGGTTTTGCGGATGTTGGTGGCAATCTTTTCTTCTTCGGGGCTGACCAGGAGGATCACTGCAGCGTCGCTTTCCGAAAGGGTGTGGTTCTTTTTCTGGTGTCGCGTATGGTTGCTGGCGAAGATAAACCTGCCATGACAGAAGTTACGGTAGTCGGTCACCTGGGCCGACACCATGCCGCTCTCGGCCAACACCGACTCAAGATAGTGGGCTGCAGGTTCACCATAGCCGCCATGCAGCACCAGGAAGTGTTGGATGGACGAAAGTGAGGTCAGGGGTTCATCTGAGTTGTTGAGTTCATACTGGTAACAATGGGTCGGATCGAGGTCGACCTTCAGCTGCTCACTGGCCGACTTCCCAGTGAAGGCTTTGTAGAACAGTGCATCTCAGTAGAACTGCTTTGTCACAGAGATGAAGCCTTCTTGGAAAGAGCCGTCATGGGGGTGTTTAAAGAGGAATACCTTGTCCTTGTCAAGTAGCTTCAGGAGGATGTTCTTCTCGCTGTCCACACTGGTGAAACCGCCGGTGTTCTGTGGGTTGACTGCCGCCATTCGCTTGGTCGCATCTTTGATGTCAATGTTATTACCGCCATCCGACATCAACAGGCAACGGCAGCTTCGGAGCACCACGTCCGACATGGAACGCAGCATGAAAGGGGTGGTGCTTTTCCCGATGCCCACATATTGTTCATAGAGCATGCTGGCATAATGGCCCTGCATGCCCCCGTTGCCGACAAAGAGCATGGGCTTTCCGGGTTCGGCAAAGAGGAAATCGTGTAGTTTGCTGACATCTTGGCTATCAGCTAGTTTGAGTGCTTCTTCAGTTCCTTTTAGGATTTCCGACATCAATGGTTTGCTCATGGGATTATGGGTTTGGTTTTTTATTTATAGATTTCTTTTCAACCGTTTTCAACTTTGGAAGCGCTTTTTTCTTTCATTCTCCGGTTTTCCCCAACAATTGTTTATTCCGAAATATAAGATGCTTTGATAATTATATCTTGACTTCTTTCTTGCTCCCCTCAACCAAAACGTACTTGGAGCCTTTCAGTTTCACCTCGATGTGCTCAACCTTCAGGATGTGTGCCTTATTGGCATCGAAGACAGCGCAATTCTTCAAGCCATCAGGTTTTGATTGTGCCTGTGGCCACACATTGCAGAACACGCCGATGCTGTCGATAAACGCCGCTGCGGCCTTTTCCGATTCCAAGCCTACCTTTTTGCTGTTGGTGAGCGTCATGCCGATCCATTTGCGAAATTCCTTTCCAAGTTGAGTCTTTTCCTGTGGGATGGCTTGGCCGAGTTGGGCTTCTGCACGTTTGACGATGGCTTCAGGAACGGGTTGGGCCGAGACCAGATGGTTGTCGTCGGTCAATTCAGGGATCTCCACGGTGTAGAGATAATGGTCCTTCACGGGTGGAAGGTTGCGGGGCTGGGAATAATGCACCGCGCTCGCTTCTGACTCGGTCAGATAAACGCCGAAACCGAACTTGATGCCAGTGCCGTCGCCAGCTTTACTTAAATCGAACTTATTGAAAAGCTCCGGAGAACCGTGATAACAGGTAATCATATTGTTGTGTTTATTATTTTGCTTGAATCATCCCTTTGCTGCCCATGAAACTCACGCTGCGCGAGGCGGTTGCAGCAGCCTTCTCCAGTACTTTGCGAACGACTTGCTCCGTGAGTTGTGCGATGTTGAGTTTGTTTAGTCTACATAGCTCTGCGAGGAAAACCGACGAGGTCCAGTCGCCTGCGCCTTCCCAATCAACCACATTGTTGTTAGGGATAGGAGCTATCCTCTGCCAACCCTGGCCTTGCAGGTTGAATTCCATACCTTCTTCACCTATGGTTCGGATGAAGAGTTTATCGGGATAGTTGGCCACAAACGAGGTGTCAAGGATGTTAGTGCCCGAGAACTTGATGACATCGCTGACTTCAACGCATTTGATGAACTTGTTCATCTCCTTGTTGCCTTCGGGCTCGTAATAGACCAGGACGCCTTGTCCCTTCAAGGCTTTAGCCAGTTCGCGAGGACCAGCGTCGGACACGTCGAAGAAATAGGCATCGGGCTTGAAATCGAGTGCGTCGACAAAGCCTTGCACTTCGTCCTTGCGCAGCTGCTTCCTTTTCGGGAAGCGGCTGTTGGGGGCGGTGGCACGGTGGCTCATGGTGTGTTGCCCGTTGGCGTCAAGCTTGTGGATGCAAGTCATCAAGGTAGTGCCACCCTCCTTGCTGTTTTTGACAAAGCGGGTGTTGGCACCATAGCGCTTCAGGTCAGCGGTGATCTTCAGGCCTTGTTCCGACTCATCGAAATGACCGATGGGATAGGTCTCCACACCCAGATAAGGCAGCATGCACATCACATTGCCGCAAGTATTGCCCACCTCTTCGATGAGCTTCTTGTCAACAAAAGGGTTGCGTTTTTTGGCGGTGTCGAATCCTTCTGGGTACTCCCGTTGGTAGATGATGTCTAAGGCAAAGTTGCCAGTGCCGAGAATGCGTTTTTTGGTCATAATGTGAAGTTGAGTGTTGGTTTGTTCTTGAATTCAAAATGTCCGTTGTTGCGCAATTCCATGAGCAGACGGCCCATGAGATTCGGTCCAACATATTCGTTGCCTTTGAGCACGACACCCCAGGTGTCGGCATCTTTGCCTTTCTTTCTTGAGGTTTCATCTTCCACAATATACTTGCCCTTGCTTCGCTCCAACTCTTTGCGGAAGGCCTCACTCTGTTCAAATTTTAGTGTCAGGCAATACTTCATGGCGTCAACCACCATGCTCGGCCAATGGTCGTGAAACCATTCGGGATGGGCCTTGTAGAGGTGTTTTACATGCATCTTTATCCCCATGCCAGCTTTGGCTTCCATCATCTCTTTGAAGCCTTCGGTGGCATCGGGTCTCAGTTTCATGATGTGGAAGAGGCGTTCCGTGCAGTCGAAGGTGAAACCATTGACAACGATGGGGGTCTGATAGAAATTGCCAAGGACACCCCATTCGTCTTTTGTTCCCCGAATACAAATTGTCTCGGCGGCAGGATACCGTTCGATGCTGTAATACTCGGGATAGTTGTCCCTAATCATTTCGTGTAGTTTCATGGTCTTCAAGTAGGTACATATTGGACAAGGCGTTCATGAAAGCCCTGCGTTTTCGTTCTTCATCGATGTCGTTTTTGTATTTGAACACTTCCTCGAAAGCGGCGAGGTTGCCGCTGCGGTCGTTGTGGTCGCTGAGGATGGCGAAGGTGATGAGGCGGTAACGGTCTTTGAACTCGTCTTCTTCCATCACCTGCTTGAAGAGTTCAGCCATCTCGCGCGGTGGGGTCTTGAAGGCACCGCAGCCAAAGGCACCCAGCACCAAGCTGTCGTGGCCCTTGATCAGGCCTATGCGGAAGATGGTGCGAATCTTGTTGAGCGTGATGGTTTTGCCCTCTTCAGGGATGTGTCCGTCGGGAGTGAGGCGGATGGGGAACCTGCCGTTCATGTTGAGGGCGGCATTGGTGATGACGCCGATTTGGAAAGGCTCCTCCATCAGCGTATAGTCGGGGCCCGCTTCGCGGAAAACCGTGACTTGAGGTGAATAAATCGCACTGAAGTCGAGCGAGCGGGAGATGGGGTAGTTGTTGCCTTCGCGATGTTCATAGCCATAGCGAGTGGCATACTTGTCATCGAAGCTGAAGATGGAGCGCGTCAGCGTGCTGCGACGGCAGATGGTCTCTTCCTGGGCTCGGGCACCGCCTTCCACGCCACCACCGGGGTGTCCAGCACTAGCGAAGTTGAGCAGGGCTGGGTTATAGCCCTCTTTGACCAATTGCTCGGCCACCTTGAGGCAGTCGCCTTTTTCGACCCTGACAAGACTACCGTTTTCCAGCTTTGGAGCGTCAACAGGACCTAAATCTTTGTGGTAGCAACGGCCTCCGTCGATCATCGGCTGCATGTCGAGGTCGATGCGTTTGCCCGAAGGGGTGATGTAATAACCGGCCTTGATGATGCCGGTGGTTTCGCGGAATACCTCTGCGTTGTGTTTCTTTACGAGGGTGACCTGGGGGTCATAGTTGAATTTGGGCATAAATAATGATGGTTTTGTTGTTGTTCAAGGTTATATAGTAGCAGATGGTGGTTTTTTCAACCTTGTGTTGTTTTTATTGCTTTGTTTTAGACAAAATAGGTGCTGCAAAATTACTAATTAATGCCATGAAAGCATAAGCTTTTCAATATATGATTGATTGTCGCTGAGTCGACTTGCCCTTGTGGGTAAGTGAGTTGTAATGTGAGGATGATGTCGCCGTTGTCCGTGTTGGGAAAACGAGCTGTTTTTGTGTAATGGACCGTCCCGGCTGTGTCAATACCGTGGTGCACATAAAACACCTCGTCTTGAGGATAAAGGTCACGGGTGGTCAAGCCTGTGTCGTCCAAATCCATCCAGGTCATGTCCATGCACCCGGTGGCTATCAATGCCACCCCCTTGCCGTGACATGAGATGCCATCGCCATTCTCAGGCGGTGGATCCATCGTCATAAAGGAAGGATAGTCCAGCTCAAAGCCGAAGCGTTCGTTGTGGTAATGGACATACCTTGTGGTTTGGGTCTGACAACCCGTTAAAAACACAAGCCACAGAATTAGTAATATCAACTTTTTCATAATCATATTGAATTAACCACCTTTCTTTTTCTTGATGTTCAGATCGTATCCTTTCGACGGCCAACCCATATAGATGTCGAGGCCCACACTAATAATGAGCCAAACCACCATTAGCCACGAAAGAAATGACAACAAAACATCTTCGATGATCTCTTTTGTTGAGATGTACTCGATTTCTCTGTCATACAGATAGAAATATTCGTACGAGAAGATGCCAATAGCCGAGATGAGTATACCAATGATATACCAAGTGATAATGCTAGTCATATTATTGTGGATTTAGGTTTGTGATTATGGCCTTCACGCCGCGCAGGAAGCCGATGGGGCTTCCTGCAGCTGCTTGGCGGTCTTTGGGAGGAGGCTCTTGGCGAAGAAGATCACCAGGCGCTTGGCTTTGGCCATTTCTCTTTGTGAGCCTACCATAAGGTGGTAGAACACCGTTGTCTTGGTGTTGAAGACAATCGCCACGACGGGGCCATTACCTTGGGCGCGCAGACGGATGGGTTCGACGCAGGGCTTGGCCTCGAAGGCTTTCCTGGCGAGCAACTCCGAGCTCAGTTTCTTGAGCGAAAGCAGTTTGTGACGGTAGGTCACCTCCCCAATGGTGACTTGTTCGTACCACACGTCGTTTTCGAAGGCGGTTTGGTGGGTTTCGTTGCCGGCCGACTTGAGCATTTCGGCGAATTCCGTTTGGTTGACTTGCTGGATCTCCATAGTATTATTGTTTTTTTTTTGTTGATAATGGAGGGTAAAGACACCCCTGTGGCGCCCTGCCACATAATCATATAGAACAAAACAGAGGGTTTTTCAACCAGGGGGAGTGAAAAAAATTACAAATCCCTTTACAAATGTGGCACAATGTCTATGGTGCTGCTGGACGATTGCGGATTCTGATTGACCTGAATTTGTACAGGTATTTTTTCCTTCACTTCTTCGCGGTGGCTGATGGCACACACCTGGCGGTTGTTGCTGGCATGCAGCGACTCGAGTGTTTCGATAGCTTTGTACAAAGGCTCGCCGCTCAGCGTACCAAAACCTTCGTCGATAAACAAGGTTTCCACTTTCAAGCTTTGGCCAATCTCGCTTAAGGCTAAGGCCAAGGCTAAAGAGACGAGGAAACTCTCGCCACCCGAGATGGTGCTCGCTGGACGCCTCACTCCGCCTTGATAGGCATCTTCAACGAGGATGATCAACTCTTGCCCAGGCACAGCATGCAAGGTGTAACGGTCGGTGAGGGTATGCATGTGGACGTTGGCAGCCTTAACCAAATTGGCGAGGATATAACTCTGGGCGATAAGACGGAATTTGTCGCCTTTGTCATCTCCAATCAGCTTGTCCAACTTGTTCCAACGTTCAAACACGGCTTTTCTCTTGTCATACTCAGTCTTAAGGTTGGCCAAATCCTCTTTTCTCTTGTCGTCGTCTTTCAATTGTTGTTCAATGGCGCCCGATTCTCTCCCCAAAGGAGCTATCTGCTCTTTCAGTACATTGACGGTGCCTTGCAATGACGCAATGGTTTCGCCCTCAGAAATCTCCGGCTTGACCTTCTGGTGGTCTTCCAATTGTCTGTTAACGGTGTCCAACGCTCCTTGTGCGCCAGCCAAGGCCTTGGTTTTGTTTTCCATAGATTGACGCTGCAGTCCAATTTGGTCCTTGAGTTGCAGCAGTTGCTCCAAGCGAGGTTCTGTCATGTCGGGGTGCTCGCCTAAGTAGTCATCTAGTTGTTTACGGTTGGTTTGGTGGCTGTCCATGGCCTTCTCCTTGGTTGTTAAGGCCGCCGATATTTGGTTTGACAACGACTGCATTTTGTCTAGTATGTTGGGCAGTGCTATTGCTTTTTGAGGTCCGAACGATTTCCATTCGGGTATCATCTCGAGTAACTGTTCGAATGACACTTTCAAAAGGTCAGCCTTGTTTTTCTTCAAATCGTCAAGGTCGCGCTGAAGTTTTTCGCGGTCCATTGCGCGTTTGATTCTTTTTTCGAGGTTGGTTTTCTGCTGTTCTGTTTTTTCCATAACTTGCTTCAAGACCTCAGTCGTGTGTTCATCCAATTGTCCGATGTGGCATTTTCCTAATGAGCGCAACGCGTCCTCTTGGGCTTTTTGGAGCGATTGGTCTTCTTGGAACGCCTTCAGCTCTTTGTCGTAAGTCGGTTTGTTTTGCTTCAGCCAAATCAAATATGTGTTTTGCTGATTGTTAAGATCGTCAAACACTTTTTTGGCGTCATCACGATTCTTTTTTGCTTTGGCTACAATGGCTTTTAGTTGCTCCTCGTGCGGAACGGTGTCAAGCGATTTCACAGCTTGGCCACAAATGGGACATTTATGGTTCAATTGCAAATTTTCGCGCAGTTTTTCGGCTAAGGTGTCGACCGCCAAGTTCAGACGCTCGTATTCTTTGTCCAATCTTTCGTATTCTTTTTTTGCTTCTTCTACCTTAGGCTGTAATTCGTTAAGTTGCCTGGTTTTCTCCACAATGGCAAGGGCTTGCTCGTCGAGTTTTTTCTTAGTGTTCTCCCGAGATGTTTGTTTGTCAAAATAGGCCTTGACTTCAGCTTGGGCCACACGAATAAGGCCTGTCATTGTCACCACCCCTTCTTTTTGCTCACTCAGCTCATTTGCAGAAGTCTGTTTGCCTCCTTCGGCTTGGATTTCATCGTCGATCATCTTGATTCGGCCGGTAATCGACTCAATCTCTTGATGAATGAATTCTTGTCCGTTGCGTAAAGTGATGAACTGCGACTGTAGCTGCTGGATGGTTTGGTCGGTAAGGGATATAGCTTTTTTTGCCTCATGGATGCCAGTCAACCAGGTACGGGCATCGTATGTGCGGTCCCAATCCTGCACATTCTGCTGCATGGTTTTAAATGTCTCTGTCTCCATGGCTTCTCTGGCTTGAGTCAATGCATCCAGTGCCTTTGTTTGGTTGTCGCGAAGGGTTTTATCTGTCGTCAACCAATTTACCTTCTTTTGCTCGGCCTCAAGTTGGGTGTTCATCAATTTTAGTTGTTCTCCAATGTTTTTAAGGTTCTCCTCCAAAGCAGCTCTTTGTTCCGGCTTCATCGCCTGTTCTTTTTTCTTTGGGTCCACCTCGTTCATTTCCTTCTCGTACTTGCGGTGTGTCAGATCGTACACTTTTGCTCCAATCTCCGCGTATTGCTCGGTGTTGGTGATTTTTTCGAGAATGCCTGCCTTCTCTTTGTTGCTGCACTTGAGGAAACGGGTGAATTCGCCTTGCGCCAGCATGGTGGTGCGGCAGAACTGGTCGAAGGTCAGTCCTACGGCCGTTTGGATGGCTTCTATCATTTCCTTGTCCTTACCGCTTCCTTTGCCATTGCCAGGTTGAGGAGTGGCTTCTGGGTGGGTTTCGTTTTCCAAAGACCAGGTGCGGTCAAGGTTTTTTTTCTTGCGAACTACGTGCCATTCGGCCAAATATGCATTGCCGTCGTTGCCCAAAAACGAAAGACGTGTATAGGCTTCCAAAGTGTTTTTTCGCATCAGCTGCATGGTATCCGTGATGTCCAATGTGTCGGCATCATTTTCCTCCCATTTTCCGTCCATCTCCGAGTTGTTCAAGCGCGGTGTAGTGGCATAGAGGGCCAAACAGATGGCATCCAAGATGGTGGATTTGCCGGCTCCTGTGTCACCCGTGATGAGGATGACATTGCTGTCCGACAGCGGTTTGGCTTCAAAATCGATGACGGCATCCTCTATGGATGCAATATTGTGGATCTCCAGTTTTTTCAGTTTCATGATTAGTCCTCCTTGATTTTTAGTTTATCCAGTACTTCTTCAAACAGCGGTTGCATTTCTTGCTCGTTAAACAAGGCATTGTGAGTGTCGGCGGCAAACATCTTTACCACGCTCCACGGATCGGTGGCCTGGAATTCTTCCACGGTCATTTGTTGCTGACTGCCGCTGCCGTGGTCAAAAGTTCTACGTTTGGCGTTGATGTGACAAAAGATATAGTCATTGTTTTTTGCCTGCGCAACGGCTTCGTCGTAGGCGTTGGACGGAATGTTTTCAAGGTCTATGATATTAAGGCGAATGTATGCTTTTTCATCGGCTGGTAATGACTCATACAGCGTATGCACGTCATTCCATGGACCGAACTCTGTTGTGTCTTCCGGATTTGGCAATGTCACCAGCGGGCGCGGATTGTTTATCTCCACGACAGTATAATTGTCGTCGGTGAGCACTGCGTTGTGTGCAGGGATGTCCACAATAGTCACTGAATGCGAGTAGGCTTCGTCGAAGCTGACCGCCATGGGTGAACCACTATAGCGGACATTATGCTTGCCCGTATGCACAAACTGGGGTTTGTGGATATGGCCTAACGCTAAATAGTCGTATCCGGTGCCTATGGAACTGATGTCGACAACGTCCACGCCTCCCACGCGTTTGTCGCTTACTTCCTCATGTCCCGCGAAATCGACTCCAAAGATGGCTGTGTGTGCACTGAAGACCACGGGCAAGTTATCCTTGTTCTTTTGATTAACTAAGTCGATCAGTTGTTGGTATATGTCCTCTGGCAGAAAACGGTCGTTGGTGAACGGTAAGGCAATGACAACCCCCTTGTCGGGTATCTCGATGATGTGAGCGTCTAGATTATCTTTGTCAAACTTGCCGACCATATGTACGTTGAGCGCTTCCCATGGCGTTTTGAAAATCTCGTGTTTCGTGCCACTGTCGTGGTTGCCTGCCGTGACGACGATAGTCATTTCAGGGCACTTTTTGCATAAGGTTGCTATGGTTTTGTTGAACATCTTCTGTACTGCAGGCTTTGGGTCTACAGTGTGGTAAACATCGCCTGACACGAGAAACAGGTCGGGCTTCGTTTCTTCGGCAATCTTAACCATCTGGTCAAGCATATCTTGCTGTTCGTCAGTGCGGTCGTGGCCGTAAAGCACATGTCCCAAGTGCCAGTCGCTGGTATGTAATATTTTCATGGTTATTTCTTTTTCGATTGATGTTTTTTTATTCGATAGCAAAGGTAGTATTTATTTCCGGGATTATATGAAGATCCTGGAATTATTCCATTCACCAGGGAAGAAATAGCTCTGTAGTTGATAGATTTCCTTGGCATTGTCGTGCATTTCGCTGAAGTCAATCTGATAGAGGGCACCGTCGCTTTTTAGTTCATTTGGGTAGCCGGCCATGGCTTGGGTGAAGACCTTTTGGGCTAGAACGGGGTTTTCGTGACGCAGGTGACTGAAGCGGTAAGTGGAGCCAAAGAACAGCGCCCGGGTAAGCAGATAGACATACTCCTCATCGTTGAGTTCCACCTCCACCTTCTGATGATCGAAAAGTTTGAGCTCTTCTACATCGACTTTGGCACAGGTCATCTCATACAAAGGGTAATACTTTGGCCTTTTCATGGAGTTGGCATACTCTTTGGCGATTTTCTCGCATTGGGCTTTCTCGTTGAGCAGCCTTAAAGTGAACTTGGGTGGGAACTCGTTATTCGGTTCAAAGAGCTCGGCAGGGTTCATGTTGGGGTCTTCTAGTAAAATCATAATCTTTGTTGTTTTTGTGAATGTTCCTTATTAATTATAGGACAAACATATTGGCTTTTCAACCAATGAAATTAAAAAAGGTATTTATGCAAAATACCTCATCCCCTCATAGTTATACTTCACGAAGTCCTTCTCCTTGTGGCAGCCGGCTTGCAGGCGGGGCACCCATTCGTCCATGGGAAGACCTCCTTTCAGAAAGTTGTTGATGGTCTCGCAGAAGAGGTTGACTTCGTTGAGAATGTCCTCGTTGGTGTTGTCGGGGAAGCCAAAGCCCTCGGCCTCGTTGATGTTGGAGACAAACATGGAGGTGAAATAGCCTTGCAAGCCATAGCGCTCAGCGAAGCTGCTGGCAAAGCACCAGATGCCTATCACCTGCCTGCCTCTCAAGAGATCGACCATGCTGTGATCAACAACATAGCCGAACCAGTCTCTGTTGAATAGACCGCTACTGGACCCGTGCCCGAGGCACATCACCAAGGGGTCGTCGTCGCGCTTTAGTTGCGCGACGACCTCCTCCTTGGTGGGGTTGTACAATAAGGTTACGTTCTCAAGACTCTCGTAAGTTTTCTTCAAACGAGCAGTGTCCTCCATTGTGTCAACGTGAATCACTATCATAATCTTTATATGTTTATTGTTACTAACTACGGAATCCTATCGGCTTACGGCTATTCGTGTTGCTTCTGGCAATCTGCTCCTTCGAACAGAGCTCCTCAATGTGATTGAGGTCAGGGGTGCCACCAAAGAGCAGGTGGTCAACCATCACCTTGCGCGCGATGTTCTCAATTTGGCCACCGCTGAAGTTGTAGGAGCGGGCCAACACACTAGCATCAGTATCGGCAAGGCCCGGGATGAAGCTCTGCCAGATGTGGGTCTTGGCCTCCACACTGGGTTGATGGAACTCCACCTTATACAGGAAACGTCTATCGAAGGCACTGTCAAGGTTGCAGGTGAGGTTGGTGGTGGCAATCATAATGCCATCGATGTCTTCCATAGCCTGGAGCAGGATGTTCTGTATCGCATTCTCCGTCTTCTCGAGGGTGGGGTTGTTGCCTCCCACGCTCGTACGCACCGAGAGGACCGCGTCAGCTTCGTTGATAAGCAGGATGGGGATGTGTTTCGATTTCTTCACGCGCTCGGCATAGCTCTCGAAGATGCCTTTCACTATCTTCTCCGTCTCACCGTACCATTTGTCTCGTATCGACGAGATGTCGACCTGCATAATGTCGCGGCCCGTCATACGAGCCAGTTGCAAGGCTGTCTCTGTCTTACCCGTACCCGGACCGCCATAGAAGAGGCAGTTGAATCCTTTGCGGAGGTTGGCCTTCTCCAAGCGTTCGCGTATGGCTTTCAGTTGCTCATCCTCGAGCAGGTGCTGCAAGGTGTTGATTTGCCCTTGGTCTTCAGCAGAATAGAACAACGCTTTGGGCTTGATGTCATTACAGCTGAGGATTTTGCTGTGTTCATCCTCGTCAACTTCATCGACATCGGCAGGGATGTCATATTCGCTGAGGAAGAGTTTGCGGGCTTTGTCGGTGAGTTGGAAGATGTTATTCGACATAAAACCGGCTTCTCCTGTGAGCTTTAGAAGTCCATCCTTGATGAAAGGGTGATTTCCGTTGGTCATCAGTATAGGAAACTCGTCATCGATATCGTCTGTGGAAAGAAACTCCAGCTGACCGAGGGGAACCCTTATCTGTTGGTCAACGACGAGTCGCTTGCAGAAATAGAGTAGGTATAGCTTATCAAATTGATTTACTCTCAATCCGTTAATACTGCGTGCGATAACCAGTTGAGGATTGTTGTTGAGCAATTCTATAGTCTCGTAGAGTAGCTCGTCTTCGTCAATTTGACCGCTACGACCTGCTTCACGCACCAAGGTAGTAAAGCGTTTCATAAACTCTTCTGCTGTCAGATTGGCAGTGTTGACAATGGGCAAGGCTTGGTTGTCGCAGAAGGCCGCCTTGGCCTTCTCACTTAGCTGATAGGCAGGTCCGCTGCCATGAAAGCAACCGCGTTTTCTGATGTAGCGGCGGTGCGTCAGTGTCTTCAGGTTTTCCGTTTTCCGCATCATGGTTATGGGAGAACAAGAGAAGTAGTCCGTCATTTCTCGCGTGTTCACGGTACACTCAGAATTGGAGATGAAGGGGCAAAGCATTACTGTCTCTTCTGGTGTCAGCTCAAGGTCGGCGGCCGTCGACTCAATCAGAGATTTGTGGCGTTTGAAGAACTTGTCTTCAAGCCTGGAGCCTACTGCCAGTTGTATGAGTTGCTCAAGCTTGTCGAGCAGGCTCATACTTTTCAGTTTTGCCTTACTGACCGGAGTGGCCTGTGCGTAGTAGGGGATGGGGTTGAACACTTCGTCGTCCAACTCAAAGGAGTCTTGCTTTCTTTTCATAAGGCGGGTGATTTAAAAGGTTCTTTATATTGTTTTTGTGTAGACAGGGACGCTAAACTTGCGCCCCGTGTCTATTTGCTTATAGAGCGCCAGAAGCGATTTATCAACCGGCGCATTGAAAAAAATGTCAAGCACAGAGTTTGAAAGAGATCTGCTCGTCCAAGATCTGCCCGCGAAGCTCGTCATGGACACCGTTCAAGTGTTTGCAAACAGCTTGTGGGGTAACTTGTTCCAAGGTGGCAATCTGCTTAAACGTCATGGGTTCGCCCTCATAGCCATAACGTCTGTAAACTAAGGTTTGATCTTTCGGCTCAAGTTTGGATACCGCCCTGTTTAGTTTCTCCAATAGACATTTATGTTCCCAATCCCAGTTGCAATGCATACCCTTTGCTTGAATCTTGTCAAAAAACGAAGGATTGAAGCAATCCCAATCGGAATCGTATGCATCGTACCTGACAATAGAAACCGATTCGCGTTGTTTGTCAGACATTTTAACAGGAAACAAGCATCTAATTTCAGCCAACATCT
Source organism: uncultured Bacteroidia bacterium (assembly GCA_902801625.1). GTDB lineage: Bacteria > Bacteroidota > Bacteroidia > Bacteroidales > F082 > Limimorpha. Next base: position 73,501 of record CADCJI010000001.1, read on the forward strand.
CATTCCAAATGCAATGCGAAGCATAGGTTCGAAAATTAGCCCCACGCGAGGGGTCATAGCTTTGGGTTGCTTTGACCAAGGCCTCATCTCCCGCACTGACAAGGTCATCAACCGTCACCCACGAGCATTCTTGACACCGCATACTAAGTTTCCTAGCAAGAATGCCAACCAAATCGTGATTCACTTGAATGAGTTTGCTTTGATTGGGGGTAATGGTTTCGAGGTTGCGGCAGCTCATAGTGCCTTGGATACGAGCATAATTGTCATTCATAGGCTTGAATTTTTAATTAAGTTATTGAATATTAAATTATTATATTGCTTAACAATGGTCAAAACCAGAGCATAACTATCGAAGCCAACACTAAGGAACCGATATGTCGAGGGTCATAATCTTTAATTGCAGAGTGCTTGATAAATACAAAAACTATACCAAAATGTTAAAAACTGAACAGTAGTTTTCTGTTTTTTAGATTGTTTTTTGGTAAGGGAAGGCGTGTTATGCATTTACGTTTTTTGTCATTACCTCTCAAAATGCTGGTAGTCCTTCATCCTGCGCCAGTTGCCGCCCCAGCGGAATCTATATGAGGTGAAGACTTTTTTGCAGTAGTCGTCTTTGTCGATTTTGTGCGGGAAATCCTTGCTTCTATCCACGTAATCTTCTGCCGTCGATGGTTGGATCAGTTTGCCTCTTACGCAGGGGTTTTGCAAAGGATTGATGTCGACAGCCATGCCATAGGCGTGCCGCGAAAGGATTTTGGTGCCTGTAATGTAACGGTAGTTGAAACAGGAGGTGTTGTTGGCTTGCATCGAGGCCTCATCATCGGCATCAAAATCATCCACTAGGTGCATGCTGTAAATGGGATAAGCCTGTGAAAACAATGCTCGGAAGATACAAAGCAAATCGTGGGCGATGGCTTTGTTGCAGACCATCTCGCCCTTTTGAATGTTTCCATCGAAATCGTAATAGGGAAGCGTGAGATAGCGAAGCTGGTCCATGGAAATCTTAGCATTGTCGGGAAACGAACGACCTCTCATGCGTGTTTCCACTTCTTCTGGAACGGGCTGCGAAGCGAACACATAAGTCCCAATCATCACCGTGTCCTCAGCATCATCGTACGTCCATGAAATCGTGTCGACGGCTTCCTCCTCTATTTGAGGCACGGCTTCTTCAACGATGTCGGCTTTCGGGTTTTCGCTCACGGGTTGTTGCCTGCTGTTGCACGAAACCATCGATAAGCTCAAACCCAGCAGGAGTGCTGCTGCAAACATCAGTTGCCTCATCGTGTGAACAGTGTTTTGTGTCATTCTCCTTTCACAGTCCGGTTCAGCCATTGGCAGAAGTCCTTGGTCTTTTCGAACTCGCTCAGTACCCAGTCCACAAGATGTGGGTCGGAGAGGCGTGTGTCGGGGAGATCCTGGACCAAGAGCCAGTCGCGTTGTTTGAAGAGCTCGGCCTGTGGGTGGTCTTTGGGATAACCGTTGGGCACGCGTTTCATGGCGTGGCTGGTGTCTAAGTCGAAACCTTTGGCTTTGGCGATGGCTTCCACCAAAGGCTCGCCGTTGAAGAGGATTTCATCGCGGATGGTCTTTAGCATGGCCGTGTCGGGCATGTACATTCCCGTGCAGAGCATGTTGTGGCCGAGGTATTCCGACTCTTTGGCCTCCAAATGGAAGTAGTAACCGCTCAGCATCGACTTCTTTCCTTCAGGACAGACAAACACGCCGAAATGAGTTTTGTAAGGTCGCTTGTCGGGCGAAAAACGGGTGTCGCGGTAGAATCGGTAAGTGCAGTCCTTCAGGGTCAGGCCTTTGCAGTTGTCGTCAAACTTCTGCACGCCGGCAATGATTTGTTCTGCCAAGGCGTTGAAATTGGCCTGCGCCGTCTGGTATTGTTTCTTGTGTTCCTGAAACCAAGGGCGGTTGTTATTGTGAAGAACGTCGTCGAGGAATTTGAGGATTTCTTCCATGGGTGAAAATTTTGGCAAAGGTAGGGATTTATTTCGTTTCAAACACCGCCTTTTTCGCCATTAAGGTCATGGAAAGGCCGCGCGCCACCATGAAGAGCAAGAATGCAATCCATAATCCATGGTTGCCGAAGCGTGGCATTAATAATAAGGTGGCAGGCAAAAACACGCCAATGGCTGAGATAAGCATAGTGTTACGGATGGCACGTGCTGCCGTGGCACCGATGTAGACACCATCCCAAAGGAAGGCGGCAAAGGTGATGAGTGGGATGGCGGCCAAATAGATGTGGTAAGGTTGCGCCATCGGGATGATACCAGGCTGGTCACTGACGAGACGGATGAACCAATCAGGGAAAAGGGCATAAAGCACGGTGAACGGCAAGGCGATGAGGAAGCCCCAAAGAAACAGCAGCTTGACAGTTTGGCGGAGCTGTTTCGGGTCATGCGCACCCGTGAAACGGCCCACCAAGGCCTCGCCTGCATAGGCAAAGCCATCGGTGAAGTAGGAGAAGATGTAGAAAAACTGCATCAGGATCATATTGACCGCCAGCATGTCGTCACCGAGCTTAGCCGATTGGTTATTGAAGAAGGCGATGCTCAGCACGAGCAGGATGCTGCGAATCATGAAGTCGGCGTTCACTTTGAAGAAACGCTTCAGCTTGTCGGCTTGCAGTAGGATAACCCGTCGGATGGGGATGAGGTGATAGCGGAACTTGGCGAAGAGAAAGATGATGGCAGTCAGCAGGCCGCAATATTGCGCGATGACAGTGCCCAAGGCTACACCCGTGACGCCCATGCCCATGGCATTGACGAAGATAACGCTCAAAACGATGTTCACCACATTGGTCAGGATAGCGATAATCATGGGGATGGTGGTGTTTTGCATGCCGATGTACCACCCGTTAAAAGCATAGAGGCAAAGCACCGCTGGTGCTGCCCAGATGCGCACGCGGAAATAAGTTGAAGTGTAAGCCAACACTTCTTCACTGCCGTTTAGCAGCTTCATGCTGAGCCATTCCACTGGACTTTGCAATGAAAGCACCAAAACGGTGGCAATCAGTGCAATGCAGAGCGAACGATAGAGCGAATAGGCGATTTCTGAGCGGTCGTTGGCACCGTAGGCCTGTGCCGTAAACCCCGTGGTGCCCGCCCGCATGAAACTGAAGATGGAGTACATCACGCTGAAGATGGTACCACCCAAGCCGATGGCCCCGATGTAGGCCACCGAATCCTGATGCCCCATCAGCATCATATCAACGAAGCCCAGCAGCGGCACTGTGATGTTGCTGATGATGTTCGGGATGGCGAGCTTCAGTATTGAACGGTTGAGGGACGTTTTGGGCATAAAGGAAATTAAGAGTCAATCTTACAGTTTCTCATATTTGGTATGCCTTCCATTTGGGAGGTATCGTAAGGTCAAAATTAGACAAAGACAAGTGTATCGTATCAGGCATGATGCACTGACGAAAGCGTGATTCATAGCGCTCCAAATTAATTACACGGGAAGAACTGATGTTGCTCAAACTGTTGGAATGGTGAAAAGGTGGAAAGTAAACAAACACCTTCGTCCCGGATTCTAAGGCCAGTTCAATGGCAGGAAGCATATCGCTATCAGCCGACACCACGATGGCAACATCGCAATTATGGTTGTTGGCATCGTTAACAATTTGGGTTGCGATTCTTACGTCCGACTCTTTCTCCTCGTAAGTTTGTATCAAATAACCGCAGTTGAAGCATTTGATGTTTTTTCGCAGGTATTTTCCCAATATCAACTGAAATTTCGGATTCTCCTTATTGGCTTGGAAAAAAGCGTTTTGACGCAATGCCTTGTCGACATTATCTGGCTTTGCGGAAAAGTATTTCACATATACAAGCTCTTGATTTGGCTTCATAAACATCTCAAAGAATTTTACCATGTCAAGCCAATAGTACCGCCTCCATCTATGATTCTTTTTCAACCCGTAATAGAAGTTGAAGCCGTCCACATAAACTATAACTCGCTGTTTATCCATTGATTTTTAAAAAATTAAGCCCACTTGTTTAGAGTGGGCAGGCCTTAGTATTTTCCACCTAAGGGGGATTCGTTGCAAAAGTACAATTATTTTCAATATAACGCACATTTGGGAGAATTTTTTTAGTATTTCGGCTAACCATTTTATAGGGAATGATTGTTTTCCCTAACTTTGCCGCAACAAAAACGACTAAACTATGATCTTCTTTTTCAGCGGCTGCGGCAACAGCAAACATGTGGCGGAAACTATCGCCACAGGACTCAACGACTCATTAATCTTTATTCCCGAGGCGGCTCGCGAAAACCGATATGAATACGAATTGGCCGAAGGTGAAAGGCTTGGTTTTGTGTTCCCGATTTATGCTTGGGGGCCTCCGAAATTGGTGATTGATTTCGTGAAGAAATTGACAGTTAAGGTCCCTGAGCCTGTCGAAGGGCCGACCTCGAAGCCTTACGTTTATTTTGCCTGCACCTGCGGCGATGAAAGTGGTCTTACCGAGAAGGTGATGCGCAAGGTCATGGCACGAAAAGGCTGGTCGCTGTCGGCCTGCTTCAGCGTGCAGATGCCTGAAACTTTCATCGGTCTGCCAGGCTTCAAACTTGACACAGAGGAGAATGTCAACCGGAAACATGCTAACGCCGATGCCAAGTTGAAGCGCAATATACCAAGACTTGCCAACAAGGAGCATTTCTCGGAGATGGTTAAAGGTGGTGCAGCATGGATGAAGACATATATGATCCATCCTGGTTTCAGTCGGCTCGCTACTAGCGATAAACCATACCATTTCACCGATGCCTGCATCCATTGTGGAAAATGCGTGGAAGCTTGTCCGTTAAAGAACGTCACCCTCGAAGACGGTCACCCGAAATGGAATGGCAACTGCACCATGTGTATGAGTTGTTACCACCATTGTCCCGTGAACGCCATCCAATATGGCAAGGCGACGGTGGGGAAGGGACAGTATTATTTTGGGAGAAGATAATAAGCTATCAGCCGTCAACTTTCAGCTTGGTCATACGGTGCTGATAGCTGAAAGTTAATAGCTCAATTCAACAATTAAACAGTCAACACTTAAACATAAATACATATCTTTGCCTCGTAAATCATTCAATATCAAAATAAAAGCACTATGAAAAACAAGCACTACTTCTCAAAAGCACTATTTGCCATTCTAATGGCTCTCTTCTTTAATGCCGCTATTGCGGTTGCACAATGCACCATTCCCATCGCCCCAGGCCAATCCTACCTCGAAGACTTCCAATCAGGTGAGATGGAATGCTGGACGGTGGAGACGACAAGTTCTGCCACTTGGGCGGTGATGCAAGGTACAGGTTCAAATGTGGTGGCTTTCCAAAATGCCAGTGCGGATCAAGAGGCTCGACTGGTGTCGCCTACCTTTGATTTGACGGGTAGCAACAGCGCTACCTTGAGCTTCGCATACGCCATGATGGCTTTGTATCCTCCCTACGATGAGCTCACGGTGAGTTATCGCACCTCGCCCTCCGACAACTGGCACCAACTTGCCACTTATAGCATCAGTGACTGGTCGAATACTTTCGATGCCTCGTTTACGATAGATGACTTGAGCTCGACCTTCCAGATATCATTCCTGGGTCACTGCAACGGTGGCTATTACATTTTCGTCGATGATATAGAGTTGACCTCAGCTGGAGGCTGTGCTCGTCCTGCGGGTCTGAGTGCCACTGAAATCACAACGAATTCAGCCCTTCTTGGATGGTCGACAACGGGCAGCGAGGAGAGTTGGACAATTGACCTAAACGGACACCAAACAACTGTGACCTCGCAACCTTATCTGATGGACCGTTTGGAGCCAAACACGGAATATAACTTCCGTGTGAAAGCCAAGTGTGGTGGAGGAATGGAATCGGAGTGGTCACAACCTACAACGTTCAAGACCATGTGCGATGTGATTGTTGTCACCGACAATGAGCCTTATTTCGATGATTTTGAAGCTTCGGAGGACTTTGTTTGCTGGCAAAGTCAAATTGAAGCCGGCGAGGATGGCTGGGTGGTAGACCCTGGCTATCTCATTCTCAACAACACGGCTTTCTTCATTTGGCTCGGCGATGTGGCTTGGCTTGTCTCCGCGCCTTTGGACATTACTGCTGTCACCGAACCCATCTTGACTTTCAAGCATCGTCAGCGGAGTCTGGGGGTTAATGTCGATGAACTTTCCGTTTACTATGCCACCTCTTCTGATGATTCTTGGCATCTGCTTGATAACTTTACCAGTGCTTATGAGGATTGGGTTGAAGAATCGTATGCATTACCCTCTGCCTCGGGCACTTATTATATCGCTTTCAGGGCAAAGTCGAACGATGCCGATGGCGTGTATGTTGATGATGTGAGGGTAGGCAATTATATCGACGATGGTGTGAGCGAGACCTGCTCTTTTGTTGTCAGCGTCAGTCCCAATCCCACTTCGGGTCGCATCAGCATTGAGACTAACGCTGCTTCTGGCGAAATTGCTGTTTTTGATTTGTTTGGCAGGAAGATTACATCTGCTATGCTGAACGAAGGCCGTGCCGAGATTGACCTCAGTGGCTATGCAAAAGGTATTTATGTGGCACGTATCTCAAGCGAGGCAGGCACAAGCACGATTAAGCTGGTAAAAGAATAGAATGGGGGTTATTGCTATACAAACAGAAAACGAATTTGCAGGAATTCCCATTCCTGATTTTATTGACATAATTCTTAATAATAGAGATGGACGAGCAGATGAAGCAATGTACTATCTTCTGCATCAACGTCTTAGTCACCATTTAAGGCAACGTTTTGAAGTCTATCAGCATCAGCTGTTGGATAGTTTCGATGATGTTATCGAAGATTTCTTTCTCTATCTTCGTGAAGGAAATGAAGGGGAAAAACAATCTCCTTATGTAGTTCTTCGGAATGTCAACAAGAAAGATTCTTTTGAGTCATGGATTCTTAATACCTTCCGAAACTACCTTAGCGTGCGCGCCACCAAAGAGGGTCGAGTCACTCATACGGAACCATTTGCTGAAAGTGTTGCCGATGTTGAAACTTTTTCCTCTGAGTTGACCGATGAACAGAAGCTTTCCGTTGCCTCGGACTTGCTGGCCTATGCCCACCAAAAACTCTCATCTCGTGACGGTTTTATTTTTCTTCGTGCCATGCTTACGATGCTTAACAAGCAGAAAGCATTACCAAATGAAGCTATGGCTAGAGCACTTGGGATGACAGATGTTTCATACCGCGTGACTGTTCATCGTATGAAGTGCAATTTGGCTCAATACCGCTCCGAATTGTTACGAGGTGAGCATTTCCAACTTGACGAAAAGCACCAGCAGATGGCAAAGCGCATTTATGATGATTTTCTTCATCTTTATCCAACGCTTTTGGGCTATTATAGCCAAACCATTGACCAACTTCCTTGTGCTGATGCCATCAAACAGCTGCGCCAAAACCATTATCTTACAACAGGAAACATGATGCACGAAGCCGAACCACATTATTCTACGCTCTCCGTAGAGGCTTTCTGGAATATGCTGAATCGGTTCCTGATTGTTTGACATGAATGTTTTTTCTTCTAAGGTTCACTTTTTTTGAGGAACAACTGTAACATTTTCGCATTTCTCATACTCTACGGGTGAATCACCAATAGTTTGAGGAATATGAAATTCAAAAAGCACGACACCTTTTTTCAATGGCGGAAGAATCTCAGATTTGCCCCCATCCTGCTTGAAGTTCTTGACATTATTGAGGATAGAGAAGGCTATCGCGGTATCTATAAGGTGCGTTGGCATATTCTTGAGACAGACAAAGTTTATACATCAGTATTCCTCATGGCGGTAGACAATGATGGCATGTTCAACGAATTTATGCCGATTTCACGCAAATTGTATCTGCGAGCTATAAGGATATTGAAAGAGGCGGAGACATACAAGAGTGCTCGACGACGGATGCTGTATCTTATAAAGGATTGGCCCTCAAATATATAACTATAGATATGACACTATGCAAACTGATGATATGCAACAACTCACTTTTGAGCAGCTACCCCTAGCGGTCGCCATGCTCATTAACGAAGTCAAGGAAATGAAATCCTTGCTTCAGAACTCAAACCAAATGAAGGTAGAACCAGCAAACCAGTGGTTTAATCTTGAGGAACTATGTGCATACTTGCCAGACCACCCGGCCAAACAAACAGTTTATGGTTGGATAGGAAAGCATGCCATCCCTTATCATAAGAAAGGGAAAAAGCTCCAATTTTCAAAATCTGAGATTGATCAATGGCTGCTTGCAGACCAGTGTCAGACTATGGTGCAAATTCGTGCACAAGCTCTTCGCTACTTTGAAGTCAAGAATAGGTTGCAGTAAGAAACTATGTTAAATGTAACTATACTTTCCACTTAATACTATGTCAAACAAAATCAAAAAGAACGACAGGCTTTATCAAGATGCATTGATTTGGATGGGCTACCGATACGCCATTGGCCTTACTGAAACGGGCGAGGCGGTCAAGCAGTATAAGCTGTTTAGAGATATTGAATACGACACGCCCGAGTTTCATGCGCTGGCTGCAGAAATCTCCAACTATCTCCGTAGGAAGAAGATTAAAGATGTGGTGGATTTGCGGAACCGTTTGCGGGAGAGCGACCTCATCTGGTATTCTTTCCACTATGCCATCGGCAGGCATACCTATGCCGCATCCCATTGCCACGATATAGTTCAATATGGCAAGGATGTCCTTTCTCCTGAAAGAAAGGCGTTCACTACTCTCGACATTCGACGGGAATTGTCCTATCGGTTCCATGTTGGCTTGAACTTCAAGATTTCGTATGAGTTGGAAGGCAAGCATGACCCCGTCGATTATCTGATGGTGTTCCTTCAACAGAATAAAATCTATACAGACGAGCAATTGGCTAAATATAGACGGATTGAAGTTGCAAAAAACTCAAATGGGGTTATAACCTATCACACGGAAAAAGCAACTGAGAAAGAAAGCTATCGAATGGGTGTCTTTTCTATGAATTTTTGGGATTATCTCGGCTGGGCCGACCTTGCTTCTTATTTTGACCCAGACTCACACAAACGTTGTAGAACCAAATACAAAGGCGTTGAAAGGGTAATAGAATATTTCGACTCTTGGGTGTCGGGGGAACAATCCACAACAGAACTCTCCTACCATAAAGTTAAACGGCCCATTGAAAGCTATGAGGTGAGGCCTTATATCTGCTCTTACATTTCAGAAGAGTATATCGTGGAAGATGAGATTTAATACAAATATGATTCTTTTAATAATAGTTGCAAATTAAACTATTATTCGTATTTTTGCATCCGAATAGTTCAAAATAAAACTATTATGGATGATATCTATATGCTTGCTGATACTGTAATCCTTAGTCGGATTGGGAATAGACTGAGGACTACGAGATTGAAGCAAAACATTACCCAGCAAAGTCTTTCTGAAGCCGCCAACGTGTCGCTTTCGTCTATCAAGAAAATGGAAAAAGGTGAGATTCGTTCGTTCGACTCCTTGTTGAGAGTGTTGCGCATTTTAGGAAAACTTGACATCCTACAGCCCTTGATGGATGAAGAACAACTGAGTCCGAGCGAATACTACGACATGGTGCATTCCTCGCAAGCCACCATGCGCAAACGGGCCGCTGGTAAAATCAATCATGTGAAAAAGGAGGAATCTGAATGGTAGATGTAGCAAAAGTGAACATGTTTGGCATACCCGTCGGGACGTTCCGTTGGGATGAACAGTATCAGATAGTCAGGTTCGAATATGACCGCAGCTTTGCGGCATGGCCCATTATGACTTCCGGCTTCGTCGAGCCTATTCCTACGAACAGGCTTTCAATGTGATGCGTGCACTGCGATTGCCCTATTCTGCGGCTAAGGAGATGTTCCGCCGCATGGTGTTCAATGTGGTGGTCTGCAATCAGGATGATCATACCAAGAACATTTCTTTCTTGATGGGTGAGGATGGCATTTGGCGCTTGTCACCTGCCTATGACATGGGTTATGCCTATAATCCCCAAGGAGGCTGGACTTCCACGCATCAGATGTCAATTAACGGAAAGTTCGATGACATCACAAGGAAAGACTTGCTGGCTTTTGCCACACTTAATAACATTAAGGAAGCCATGTTCATTATTGACGAGGTGTGTGAAACGGCCTCTCGTTGGTCAGAAATGGCAAAAGACTGTGATGTACCACCCGCGATGGTTAAAACTATCAATTCAAACTTTATCTATTTGTAAAATAATTAATTAACATAGTGGTTTACTAATAAAACAGAAAATGAAAGCAAAACATTCTTCTCTCTTAGCAGCCCTTTTTCTGCTGCCCCTCTTCCTCAGCGCACAAAGCGCTTACGACTACACCCAATATGTCAATCCCTTCATCGGCACACAGACTGACGAGACGGGCGCGCTCAGCGGTAGTACATTTCCCGGTGCCACGATGCCGCAAGGTATGGTGCAACTGAGTCCCGAGACGGAGCTAATGGTCACTTGGGACCCTTGCTCGGGCTACGACTACAACAAAGACATCATCTATGGCTTCACCCACACACACCTCAGTGGCACGGGCTGCACTGACCTTATTGATGTGAGTCTCATGCCCTTGTGCACAGCAGTGACACCCGAGCAGTTGAAAGCCGCCGACTTTGGCCAGCACTATAGTCATGATAAGGAATCAGCAAGACCCGGGTATTATCAGGTGCTGTTGCAAGAGAGTGGCGTGAATGTGGAACTTTCGGCCACCACGCGCACGGGCATCCATCGCTATACTTTCCCCCAAGGACAGCCTCAGACTGTAGTGCTCGATCTCGACAGAATGACTTATCGTGGAGATGCCTATTACTCAGGCCGCCGTTATTACGACATCATCCAGGCGCAAATCCGTCTCGTTGACGACCACACCATCGAAGGCTACCGTGTCGTCACAGGTTGGGCTAAGATGCGCAAGGTGTATTTCCGCGCCGAGTTCTCAAGACCGTTCAACCAGCATCTGCTGATGAATGGCGGACTGAACGTCGGAAATAGTGATGTTGTCAATGGTCGTACCCTCCGCGCTGCCTTGAGTTTTGACCCCAAAGAAGGCAATGAATTGTTGGTGAAAGTCGCCATTTCGCCTGTCGACAACTTTGGCGCAAGAACCAACATGTACGCCGAAGCCCAAAGTTGGAACTTCGACGAATATGTTCAAGCTGCCCACGACGTTTGGCAGCGTGAGCTTAGTCGCATTGACATCGAAGGCACCGAAGAGCAGAAGACCATCTTCTACACGGGACTCTATCATGTGCTGATGCAGCCCAATACGATGAGCGATGTGGATGGTCGTTACATGACCACCAACTTCGAAATCAAGCAAATGCCGAAGGGACAGACTTATCACAGCACCTTTAGCCTGTGGGACACTTTCCGCGCCGCCCATCCGCTTTATACGCTCATCGCGCCCGACATCGCAGCGCAGTTTGTCCGCGATATGGTGCTGCACCATCAGACCTATGGCTACCTGCCCATTTGGGACCTTTGGGGACAAGACAATTACTGCATGATTGGCAACCACGCCATCCCCGTGCTCGCCGATGCTATCATGGCCGAGATTCCAGGCATCAATGTGGAAGCAACTTATCAGGCCATGGTTGAAAGCAGCACCCGAAGCCACTTCAATTCACCGTTTGAGATTTGGGAGCAATACGGTTACCTGCCGCAGACTCTTCAGGACGAGAGTGTCAGCATTACCATGGAGCAGGCTTTCGATGACGCTTGCGTGGCGTTGGTGGCAAAGAAACTCGGGAAAATGGATGACTACGAGCGTTTCTATCATCGCAGTATGTTCTGCAAAAACCTCTTTGACCCCGAATCGGGCTTCTTCCGTCCGAAAGATGAAAAAGGCAACTGGATGGAAGGCTTCGATCCACTGTCGTACGAGCAACCTTGCTTCGTGGAAGGTAATGCTTGGCAGTATATGTGGTTTGTGCCACAAGATCCACAAGGCCTAATCGACCTCTTCGGTGGCAAGAAAGGCTTCCTGAAGAAACTCGATGAGAACTTCAGCCTCACTGCCACTAGCGGCGAAGTCAACGGCAATGCGAGCGGTTTCATCGGTCAGTACGCACACGGCAACGAGCCCAGTCATCACACCGTTTATCTCTACAATTTTGCAGGCAAACCTGAGCGTACGCAGGAGTTAGTGGAGCAGGTGAGGAGCGAGTTTTACCGTGCTACGCCTTGCGGTTATGCTGGCAACGACGACTGTGGCCAGATGTCGGCTTGGTACATCTTCTCAAGCCTCGGTTTCTATCCCTTCCATGCGGGTTCGGCAGAATATGTCATTGGCACGCCGTTATTCACCAAAGCCACTTTGCATTTGGAAAACGGGAATGACTTTGTCATTACAGCCAAGAACAAGACGCCTGAGCGCATCCATGTCAAGAGCGTGAAGCTGAATGGCAAGCCGATTAAGGATTACAAGATTACCCACCAGCAAATCATGGCGGGTGGAACTTTAGAGTTTATTTTGAAATGAAAGCAAAGAGCATTGTACAAATTGTCATCATTTATCTGATTGCCACAGCGTTGGGGTTTTTTGTGTTCAAGGTTTCAAATAATGCCATGTCGGAATTGTGGGCATTGTTTCTGGCCGATGTGGTAGCCACGATTATTGTGTGGTTTTTCGGCCTTATCCATAAGAACGTATCGGTTTACGACCCCTATTGGAGCGTGGCCCCACCCGTGATGTTCACCGCTTGGGCTTTTTACAAGTCGACCTTCACCTTGCCAGTCATTCTGTTGCTCATTGCCGTGTGGTATTGGGGTATCCGTTTGACGGGCAATTGGGCCTACACTTTCAAGGGGCTTGACCATGAGGATTGGCGCTATACCCGTTACCGCGAAACGCAGTCGCCTTTCATCTTCCAAATCATCAATTTTTTTGGACTGAACATGATGCCGACCGTACTGGTATTCGCAGCCATGCTTCCTGGATTCGGGTTGTTTGAGTCGACAGAAGCGGCCAACATTCTAACTTGGCTCGGCTTCGCAATATGCGTTTCAGCCGCCACTTTGCAGTTGCTTGCCGATACTCAGATACACCGTTTCCGCGAAGAACACCCTGGACAGTATTGTAACATAGGCTTTTGGAAACACGGCCGTCACCCCAACTATCTCGGCGAAATCTCGATGTGGTGGGGCGTTTGGACGATGTATGCCTCAATCTATGGTTTGGATTGGCTGATTCTTGCCCCTGTGGCCATGACAGCACTCTTCCTGTTCATCAGCATCCCCATGATGGAACGACGCCAGCTCCAAAACAAGCCGGGCTATGCTGAGTATAGGAAAAACACGAGAATGCTGATTTGACGTTTTATTTCTTCACGAACTCCACCCGACGGTTTCGTGCACGTCCTTCTGCTGTGTCGTTAGAGGCGATGGGGGAATGCGAACCTTTGCCCACGGGAGTGAGGCGCGACTGCGCGATGCCTTGTTTCACAAGGGCATTCACGATGGCCTCGGCTCTTTGTTGACTCAGCGGGTCGTTCACTGCATCGGTACCGGTGTTGTCACAATGGCCTTGCACCTCGAATTCAAGCTCGGGATGCTCTTGCATCAGTTTGGCCACACGGTTGATTTCGATGACGGATTCGGGCTTTAAGTCCGCCTTGCCAGTCTCGAAAGTGATGGCATAGGAGACGATTTTGCCGTCAGTGGTCAGACGGTCGTAAAGCGGCACGGCACCTTGGGCAATACGCACATTGCTCAACCCCGTGTAGCGATAGAACGCACCGCTGGCAAAAAACAAATAACCAGGAGCCTTCATGGCCGGCACGTTAATCATACGTACGCCGTTCACATAACCTTTGAAAGCCCGCTGGTTGAACGAGAAAGCGAAGTGGTTCCACTCTCCGGCAACCACTGGGTTGTCCTTTTCCAGGTAGTCGCTGTTGCCCGAGTTCAGCCCCAGCATCTTCTCTCCACTCGACTGGTTATCTCCATCCGGTTTCAGCAGGCTCCACGTCAGGTTGCACGACCCGTCTTCCCTGTACCAGAACTTTACATAACTCGACGAGTTATAGTAGCTGTCGTCGCCGCGTTCACCAAAATAAATACTCATGTCGAGTGATGAATCCTCCACGTCTCCCGTATTCATCGGAGCCACATAGAGGTCGAACTCCACCGTGAACACCTCTGGCAGCCAGTCCCACTTCTTTTTCATCAGCGGCATTACTTGCCCTAGACCGTTGTCGGTGAAGGCAATCACGTTGCGCCCCTGTTGCTGTGCCATCTCCGCATAGCCGTCCAGCAAATCCCACCTCAGCGGGAACTCGCCTAGTTTCTCCCCTTCAAAGTTGTCGTCGAAAATAATCTCATCGCCAGGGACGAAGTCGCTCTTGGCATAGGTGGTTTCTTGAGCCATTGCTGTCATGCCAGCAAACAGAAGCATCGCTATTGCGGTAATAAACTTCTTCATTTTTAATGCGTTTTAATTGGTTTGAGACTGCAAAGATATAAAGATATTTTAATTCTCACCTCTTTTCGTAATGCTCTTCTTCCGCTGCAATAGAAATAGGAGTCTCCTGAACATTGTATGGTATCACCTTCGGTTGGTGCAAAGCCAAGAAATGCTCGTTGAGCAACAGTTCCACGCGGAGCATGGTCTCCTCGATGCGTTTGGGCGTCAGTTGGCATTCCCAAATGACAATGACCTGCCAGCCGTTGTCGTGCAGCACTTGATAGTTTTGCTGGTCGCGCTCCTGGTTCCTTTTGATCTTGTTCACCCAGAATTCACGGTTCGTCTGCGGAATCTTGCAGCATGATGAATTGGTGATTTCTGGTAGAGACGCAAGATTTTGCGTCTCTACATGGTGGCCGTGCCAAAAACACCCATTCACAAAAATTGCCGTCCGATACCGCCGCATGACGATGTCGGGCTTGCCTGGCACGCTTTTCACATTGAGACGATAGCGGTAGCCGTGTCGCCACAGCCATTGCCTGACCTTCAGCTCGGGCTTGGTGCCTTTGCCGTGAATGCGCGACATGCAGTAATGCCGCTGAGCAGGAGTCATCTTGTCAGTCATGGCAGTAGCAATTGTTGTAGTTCTTCAATAGTTTCTACTACTATCTGAGGTTCGGTCCCTGAGCCTGCGGTCCCTGAGGCCAATCGAAGGGTCGAAGGGCCGATTTTCATATTGATGATGTTTCTCATATCACGATACCCCCAGTTCACAGCAATGCCCATGATGCCACCATTTGCAGCGGTCTCCATGTCGGTGTCGGAGTCGCCGACCATAACGGCATCCTCTTTATTGGCACCCGCCTTGCGCAGTACTTCGCCAACAATCTCAGGGTCTGGCTTGAGCGGAAAGTTGGGGCGACCGCCCAAGACTGCCACAAAAGGAATCTCGGGGAAGAACTCCTTGATGAGGTGGTCGGTGCCCTCTTGGAACTTGTTGGAGGCCACGGCCAACATCATGTCTTCTTGGCGCAGCTTGGCCAAGAGGTCTTGTATTCCTGGAAAGGGTTTTGTGTATGTGTCGATATGGGTAATGTAATAGGCTCTGAAGTCGTTGTAGGCGGCATCCACCATGTCATCGTCCTTGTGGCCGATGGGCAAAGCTTTTCGCATCAGGTTACGGGCGCCGTGACCGACCATGGCCATGACTTCGTCGCGTGTAAAGGTCGGGAAGCCTCTCAGGCTCATGGCGTGGTTGACGGCCTCCTTGAGGTCATCGATGGTGTCGAGTAGCGTGCCGTCGAGGTCAAATATCACTAATTTGTATCTCATGACTTCACCAGATAAAAGGCAAAACCTTGTATTTCACCCGTTGTTTGTATTCGCTGTAGCCTTCCAACCCTTGCTCAAGTACGGTTTCTTCGTTGCGAATGCGTTTGGCTATCAAAGGGATGTACAACAGCATAATCGCGAACGAAATTGGTGAGGCCAGCACCAAAGGCATCATCAGGAAGAGGAGGGTGGTGGCCATGTACATCGGGTGACGGACGATGCCATAAAGCCCAGTGTCGATGACTTTTTGATGCTCCTGCACTTCAATGGTGCGAGAGAGATATGTGTTTTCGCGCAAGACTTCCGCATAAAGCAGGTAGCACACCAAGAAAAGGCCAGCGGCCACCCACACGACCCAATTCGGCAGCACGCACCATTGGAAATGCCAGTTGAGGCCTGCCACAACGAAGGCGGCAATGAATAACAAACCGCTCAGCGCCACGACAGTCTTTTGTTCTTTCTCCTGTTCTTTGGCATTCAACCGTTTGCGGAGAAGCTCAGGGTTCTTGGCCATCATAACCAGCCCTGCTATGAACATAGGGACGAACAAAATGCCCATCAGTAGCCAGCCCTGCCAATAGTGGAGCGAGCCTGCGGGCAGAAAGATGAGCAGACCCAAAATGATGACGCCGAGGAGGAATTTCGTTATCGCTTGAAAAAACAAGTTTGATTTCATCAGAATAGTATTGTTTCAGCGTATCACTTGCTGAGTTGCTTCACTGGGAAGGTGAAATAGGTGTTGGGGAACGGTTCGTTTTTCAGCGTGAAGTGCCACCATTCCTCAGCGTAAGGTGCGAAGCCGTGGCGCATCATGGCCTCGCGCAAAATCATCCGATTGTGGAACTGCTCGGCGGTGATTTGGTCGTTGGGTTTATATTTTCCGGTTTTTGGATTGCCGCCAAAATCGGGATGGCTTCTGCGACCGAACCAGTCGAAAGTACCCCCCATGTCCACTTCTTTTTCCGTGGCCATGTCAAACAGGGTCAGGTCGACGGTGGAGCCACGGGTGTGGCCACTTTTTTCGTTGATGTATTTCAATTCAAAGAGCTTGTTGCGGGGCACTTCGGGATAGAAATAGGGTTTCATGAGCGTGTCGTTGACATCGGCGCCCCAGCGCATAAAGTGGTCGACGGCGCATTGCGGACGGTAGGCATCGTAGATTTTCAGGCGGTAGCCTTGTTTTTTCAGGTCATCACTCACTGCACGGAGGCTGTCGGCGGCCTGTCGGGTGAGCAGTGCGACGGGCTCCAGATAGCCGTCCACACGTGTCCCGACGAAGTTGTAAGTGCTGTAGTAGCGAATTTCAAGAATGGCGTCGGGGATGACATCTGCAATGTTCACGAACTGGCTGAAGTCGTCGGTGGGCGACAGCTTACCCGTCAACCGTTGGAACTCGTTACGTGCTTTCTCAAGATGAGCGAGGAAAGTCGGGCTAGTGTGCAGGCGGCTCACGCCGATGGCGGCGCATAGGCGGCTGGCGTCGACATCGCTCTGCCAGTGGGCTCCTGCTATGACACGACTTTCGCCATACATGTAGCCACGCGCCATGATGGTGTCGGCGTTGTCGGGGTTGATCTCGGAGAGCAGCAAGGCGGTGGCATAGCCACGCTGGCTGTGGCCGGAGGGGTAGGAGCCTTCGCCCGACAATTCCGCTTCCTCATATCTCGTGAGCATGTGTTCATGGAAACGCTCAAACGGCCGCTTGCGATGATAGAAAGCCTTCGGCTTGACTCGTGTCGGGTCGATAGTGGAGAGGCTGTTAATCATGAACTTATAAATCTCGGGAGTGCCTTCCTTGGTGATTTCGAGGCCGAAGGGCACTTTGAACACGGCGAAGAGCGAGTCGTAGTTCCACACGGCATCTTGGAAGACGAAGGCGGCGCGTTCCGCGTCATTGCGTTGCTGTTTGCCCCACATGTAGCGCATGATGTCGTTGGCGAAGTCCGTCCCGAGGGTATCTGGCGGCGGGGGCAGACATTTGATGAGGTCAGGCATCTCTTCGGCGCTGAAATACAACGTGACGCTGTCGTTGTCTTGTGCTCGAGTCACAAGGTTGCCGCAGAACAGAATGGCGGCGATGAGGAAAAGGGGGAGGTGTTTCATATTTAGGTGATTTTTATTTGTTCTTGTTGAGGATGATCAGTGTGATCATGAATTACATATTTCATCAATGTAGCCAAGGAAACGCCTTCTGGTGCAGCACTCTGATGGCCTCCCTTGATAATGCCGTCTTTAATCATTTTTCCAATATCCCATCTGACATCCTTAAATTCTTTGTCAGGTTCATTAGCAGAAATGTCAAAAACCACATAGTAGGGCAAAGATGGTTTGTAAGAGGATTTGGCATCAATGGCGCTTAATCTTTCCTTTGACATGACGCGAGGTCCTTTGTCGCCTAATCTCAACATGATCTGATTATCGTCCTTGTGCAGTAGAAGATATTTTGCTGAAGAAATCTCTTGTTTCAGCCGCACAGAACCATTTCCTGTGTCAGTTCTCGTATTGTATAGTTTGTTGTCTAGTATCCATTTCAGATGATTCTCATCTCGGAAAGAACCCAACAACACAAAGGTTTCTTCAGGTATCAGATTACGATCACTTCCGTAGGGTTCCGGCATTGATTCGCAAACCACAGAAGGCTCATTTTTATGGATTTCATAAGTATGGTATGATAAGCGTTCCCGTTGGGAAGCCCTGTTCAACATGTGTTCCAAGATGTCGTGCAAGAAATGCTCGATTTCTTTTGAGTCTTTTTCTATGCTGTTTGGCGACAGGCAAAAGGCTCCCAAACCAGGCAATACCTCATGGAACCCTTTAAGCCTTTTGTTTTCTGAGCCGGGATAAAGAATATAGGCTCCGCTTGTCCGACGTATAGCATCTTTGTAAGCGTGCATTTTAAGCAAATCCACCCGTTTGTAGATGCCTTTTTCTTCTTCCTGTTTTTCTTGGTTCATCAAAAATTCTTCCTCTGAAAGGTCTGCGTCCTCATCCATGAAAGTGTGTGTGTCGTCTGGAAGTCTGTCATCGAGCAAGATTTTATTCAGTTTATACTTTGCATCGAAATGGATGTGAACGATGAGGTCTTGCTCCTCTGCTTCGGCTTCCTTGATGTTTCCTGGCCAAATTGACAAAGTGTAATCGGGACGCATGGCGGTGGTCCAAGAGCCGCTTTTGTCCAATTGGTCGGATGTGCTGAAAGTGCGGTTGTAATATAAGCGTACATTCAAAGTTCGAGAGGCTTCATGGAATTGCCCGCCAATCATTTTCGTATGGCCTTGTCTAAGTTCGAGATTGATGTGGTCCTTATCGGGTTTGACCAACTTCTTTTCATCATCTTCCTTCAATTCCAAATGGAAGGTTTCTTTGACGATGTCCAGCAACTTGAAGAACACCCAATACTCGTATAGTGCTGCCACATTCCGTTTACCTGCTTGATATACGTTATCGCCGCCTTTCCAAGTGATTTGTGCCGCCAGTTTCGACATCATCCAAGCTTGCAACACTTCTCGATAGCCTTCTTTGCGTTGCAAGGCGGGACTGTTCAAGGTCATGGTTTGCAAGTTGGAAACATCAAGGAAGAAGTCGCGACTCAGCCATCCCGTCAGTTTGTTGGCAGTCAGTTCGGCCTCGATTTTCAGCCTTGGACTGGCGTTCTTGCATTGCTGAATGGTACTGCAAAATGAAGAAAATGATTGCAACACAAACTTCACAAAACGGTTTTCCGCCACATCGACGGTGTCTTTCTTGTAGGAAACCGACAATCTTCGCGGAACGCTGTTGATATGGTCGCCGATTGTTGTTCCTTCGCCCAATGGCAGCCGATTCTTACTAGAGGCAACCTGTTTTAATTCCTGCCGCCCAAGTCTCTTTACGGAACAAATGTCTTTCTCTATGGTCGTTCCCGTCCATTTGTGGATGGGGTTGTAAAGAATCTTGTTCAAGGCTTCCTCAAACTCCTCGCTGTCCACCAACGATTTCATGAAGGCAAATTGCTGATAAAGCGTGTTACCGTTCTCGTTAGGGTCAACTTCAAACCGTTGTGTGACAGGCGCTCCCTGCATCATCACCAAATCCGTGAAGTGGCTGGTGATGTCGTGGAGCATCGTCTTGTAATCCGTCCGGTAATCCATTTTGACGGAACGTACCTCAAAACTTACTTCCGCTTCAAAACCCGAATTATTGGTAACCTTTAGTGTTAAGCATCCGACATAAATACCTGTATTAATGAGTCCTCGCGATGGATTGCTTTTTGAAGGACGAACCAGTTCATGTTTCTTAAAACAATAGTTATTGTCGCTAAACTCATACTCGTATTCTTCGCCCTCAACTAATTGCCATCTCGACTCGCCGTCCTGAGGTTCAACCTCATCAAACACCTTCGCATTTGAGGATTGCGGATACACTAGCAACCTCACGCTTCCGTGCTTTCCTGTGATGGGTATGCCGAGATAGGGTATGTCGAGATGGTCTGCCATTATCACTTGCTGAGTTTTGTTTTCACAATGATCCAACGACCCTCTTTTCTGCTGCCTTCATGGGTAAGGATGCCCAATTTTTTCAGTTTTGCCATGTCGTTTTCTATGGTTCTATCAGTGATAGAAGCCTTTCCTGATACCTTTTCCGACATTTTTTCCGACACTTTTTCCGAAATAGCCTTTGCGGATAAGCTAGGGTTAAGAGCAATTAATTCCAATATAAGTAGCTGGCGTTCTGATAGTTCTTTTCCGAAATCTTTTCCGAAATCTTTTCCGAAATCTTTTCCGAAATCTGATATGGGATTGCCTTGATTTTTTCTTTGGAATGTTACTTTCACACCTCCATCTGCCATTTCTATAACGGGCATAGGTAATCCTACGCTTTCAAATCCTTCCCGAATCTTCTTGTAGCCACGTCCCCAAGCGTCAATAAAGCCTGCTTTGAAGAAAGCATTGGCGATGTTTCTGTTGCGAGGTTTGGAAGAATGCTGCGCCAAAAGTGTTTCTGGTGTGTATCCAGTCGGCAGTTCACCTTCGTTCCAAATCTCAACATAGTCGTCCCATACTCGCATCTGTATTGGAGCACCGGCGTAGTCCTTGTGGGCAATGGCATTGTAGAGGATTTCCCGTAACGCCTCTTCCGGAATCTCTAATTCTTCTATTCTATTCATTCCTTCAAACCTGATAGGCATGGTCAGATATTTCGACTTTAGCATATCGACCACCCTATCTGCCATTTGGATGATATTGCCCTCAATCACATCTTGAATAATCAAGTTCGACTCACTATGGCTGAAACGGCCTATTTTGAACTGCACACAGGTGAAATAACGTTGTGGTTTCTTGGCAAACAGCAACAGCGCGGCATTTTTCAGTTTCCCATCCTCGCTGACGAGGTTTAGATTCTCCAGAACAACATCTATGGGCGCATTCCGATCTTCATCGCTGATTCGTCCGTTTTCGTATCCTTTCCGCAGAAAGTAGGCAATGGCCGCTTGGTCTAAATCGTCAATGGTGGCAAAGTCGTTTGGTATATCATCCCACGAGCGCCCCATCTTCTTTAGGATAAACTGCTGCAAAGCGGGTCCCCGCAGTTCTTGCATTGTACTGCCCGAGCGGTAGTAATATTTTCCTCGATAATTGATAGGGATATTGCTCGGCTCAATGATCACTTCAATATATTCCAACCCTTTTGTTTCATGCAGATTCACATCCGCAACGATACCCATCGTGGTGACAATCTTATTGGGGATATCCTCCAACAGTTTGTCCACATCTTTCAATCCCACTACTTCGTGGTCATCATTCACGCCGAAATACATAACCGCACCCTGCGCATTTGCAAACCCGCAAATCCACTCTAGGTACTTGTCGTGCCAGCTTTGCTTGTACTCCACGTTTTGGCACTCTTTCGGTTTCATCTTCGCCATAATGACAATTGTTTCAATAAATACCTACGCCTCAGCAAAACTCGTAAACCCATTGTCCACTACGGCATGGTACATCCGCTGAATCTTCTCCGCCGACTCGGGATACTTGAAATCGGTTGCGCTGAACTCGGCATCTATTTCTTTGGTAATGCCATCGTTGAGGCAAAGTTTCCACATGGAAGTAAGCACTGGAACAAGTTTCTTGCGGGAGCCGTGCAGTTTGGGCAGCAGCTTTTGCAGGATGGCGGTGTCGATGGCGGAATTGTCTTCCAAATCTCCATCGGCAAAGTGCAGGTAACGGCTGATTTCGTTCACCGTGCGATAGCCAAATTCGGCGTTGACTTTTTTCAGCTCTGTGAAGAATGAGAGCAAGACCGTTTTTTCATCATTGTTGTCTATCTGAATCTGTGACTTAGCCTTGTTGACGAAATCTTCAGCCATGTCTGAGCAGGCGGAATAAGCCTTTTCGAGGTGGATGTCCTTTTTCTCATTGAGATATTGTTCCATCTCGTCGGGCGCGATTTTGAATTCAATCACATTGGCGCGGTCGAGTACTTTGGGGCTGAACATATAGGTGGTTTCGTCCACGTTGATGGTGCCGATGATGAAGACGTTCTTGGGTAATTCAATTTCTTTGGGAACGTTTCCTACTTCATTGTCCCAAAGTTTGATTTTTTCTCCCGACTCCATGGCGCTGAGGAAATCGGCGAAATAGCGTTCCACCACACTGAGGTTCATTTCATCGAGAATCAGGAAATACGGCTTAGACGGGTCTTCCTTGGCTCGAATTATGAGTTGCAGCACACCGCTTTCAGGCAACACATATTCGTTTTCCTTCAAAGCGTTTGGATAACCCAGCAGCGGCTCCCTATTGGTCCAATCCGCCCCGATGGAAACAGGGCAGACTTGTTCTCCAATGTTCTCGCTTAAGCACTTGGCAAAAGCCAAAGCCAATTGTGTCTTTCCCGAACCCGCCAGACCGCTGAGGATAACGAAAGGCTTGGCCATCAGCGAATAGGCGAGGCGTTTGATGAGGGTTGGGGAATAGATGAGGCCGGTGGAAAGGATGCTGTTAACAACTGGATCAATAGAAAAGTTATGTTGGTCGTTTTTTGGTTTTTTATAATTTGATGTGTTAACACCCAAAGGATTCATAATGGATGGAGAAATATCCAAGGTTTTTCTATAAATGTCTAGCAGTTGATTAACATCATCATAAATGTCTGAAATATCAGAATCGTTTAATGCATCCGAATAAGTGCTATACACAAAACAATTATTGTAATCAGGATTTTCAACCCCAATGCTTTTCGTTTTGAAATATGCTCCAATGGTTTGTGGAGGATTGCCTTTTTTATCTAATATGTTATCCCAGTTTTGTGATGGTTTATATTTTGCACTTACTCCATAAGTCATGATGATAGTATGTTGTTTTAAGTAGCAAAGAATAACCGGATAAATACCTTTTTGTGGCTTTTGTTGAGGCCCAGTAAAACCCATCCATGGGACGTAAGCAGGATGTCCATATTGTCCTAGCCCAAGTTCCAGTTTTATCTTGTCATCAATGTAAAAACTAAATTCTTTTGTCTTAAAATTGAAATCAGTTTTTCCACTTTCTTTTTTCTTAAGGTTTTCAGTTGCTTGTGAAAACAATCCTTTCAGCTTGATTCCAAATGTTTGTTTGTCTATTATCATGCTAGTTCTGTTATTCGTTCAATGGTAATGTTTTTACTATGCTTTCTTCTTATTTCAAGAGTGTTTGGAAATAACAAATCAGCAGAATGCGTTAGCAACTCGAATCCAACTTGTTTCTTGCTAACGGTATATTTCAAAGGAAATCTATACAATTCAGAGTTTGCATACATTTCTCTGATTTGAGGGACATCATCGTAAGATAAAACCCAATTAAAATGTGCTTTATTCTGAAGGAAGAAAGCCAAATCTTCGTGATCTCTTTTCAAATAGTGATTCATGTATAAGCTTTTTCCTTTTATGTAATACGGCGGGTCAAGATAAACAAACACATCGTTGTCCAATTGTCTCAAAAAAGCCAAAGCGTCTTCATTACTAACATTAATTCGTTTTTTATTGGCGGCTATGGTTTCCAACCGTTGAATCAAGTCAAGTTTGTTGAATCGGCAATCAATTTTGTACTTTGCTTTGCTTTGTTTTTCTTCTGTTGAGCCTCCTATTGCACCGCCAAAAATTACGCCCGAGCGATTTGTTCTCGACATGAAAAAGGTTGCAACTCCCAGCTCAAAAGAGGGCTCGTTTGATTTTTGTATAACATCCCTTTGTTTATACCATTCTATCAATGTTACAGGGATATTTTGGATGGCTTGAATGAACCTATCAGATTCGTTTACTAGTGAATACCAAAATGAATATATTCCAATGTTTGCGTCATTGATTATAATTTCATCTACGTGATTATTTAAAAGAAGATTGATAGCTGCACCAGCACCTCCTGCGTATGGCTCGGCATAATGAATCTCTTGCAATCCATTTCTTTGAAACAGATCGACGAAGAAATTGGTCATTAACGACTTGCCTCCAGGATATCTAAGCGGACTACTATTCATCTTGTAAACTATTGTCTTTTATGTCAAGTAAAATTTCAAATAATGGGAACAGAAAGTCCCAAAAACGATTGAGAAATTCTTTGTATGATAATGAAGTAGAGCTGCTATGAATAAAACTATTTAATACATCTAATGAGAATTGATTAGATGGGTTCAAGAGTTTTTCCACGATGGTTTTAGTATTACCTGAAAGTTTGTTATCTTTGAGATAACTTAACCGCTTTTGAAGTGTTATTTCAGAAAAAGTGTTTTTGCATTGTTTGCAAATATCTTGCTCCAACCCTTCTGCAACAATATAATTTCGAACAGAAATATCAAGAAACACCCTTATCGCAGCACTTGTAGAATGTGCGTATTTTGCTGTGGGAATGTTTTTTAATTCTTCAAATAATTCTCTAAGTTTTGTATCTGTTGTATTTAAATCGTAAATAGAAAGAATCAGACGTTTTCGATAAGGATCATTTTTCATTATCATTTTAACAACAGACGAATTCGGCTGTGCTTGCTCATTCTTTTCTCTAATAATAATAGATTCTTCACCATTTTGTTCATTAAGCCCGTTGTTTGTGGTTGGAGATAACACTACTTGTGGTAATTTGTCCAAAATAGAAGGAGCATCTGCAGCCTTCATTCTTGTATTTATCTTTTCTGCGACTATTTGTTTGATTAATTCCACAAAGGCTTTGTTGAAGGTGTCGATTTCTGCATTTATTCGAATGTCTGTGCCTTCAAATTCAATACCCCAGCGTTTTTTAACATCAGCATATCCAAAGAAACGTTCAAGAATTGTAATTGGAAAACGATAAGAATTGGCTTTCTCAAATTCTTCTACAGTTAGAAGATTTCGAATCTCTTCTTTTTTGATGTAATCCTTGATTTTCAAAATCCGGATATAACTCTCTATGTCGGATTTGTTCATGGATGTTATTTCTAGCATTTTATCAATATCATCCTTGTATTTTTCGTAAAGTGATGCTATCCAACGTTGTTGTTGAACTCTGCTCCATGAACGTCGCAACGAGGAAGTACTATTCCTTTGATTAATATACCACTCTGCTGCTTCTAATGAGGGTGCTATGCTAACAGATACTTTGCGTAAAGTTTCTTTATCGATTTTAATGGCGTATTTGCGAATAAAGGCTCTAATGCTTTTGGGTGCTTTCTCTGGATGTCTTAATAATTTCATAGCCAAGATACGACGATTACCCTCTGCTACATAGAACTTTTTGTTTTGTTCATTTTGCCATACAACGATGGGATCCGATGGGATAAATCCCATTTCTGCAATAGATTTAACCAAATCACAAAAACCATCTCTTTCTCCGTCGTCTGTTATAAGATCTTCCGCATAATCAGATATATATTTATGATCCTCTTCTGGGTTTAATCGAGGATTATCTGGCCATAATCTTAACTCATCTACAGTTCTGAAGGTTCTTTTAGAAAGCCAAGCGTAATTCTTATTATTCATTGATATATAGTTTTTTTTGTTTTATTACTTTTTCGCTAATATCATACAACCATTTCTGTATTAAAAGGTATTATTAATGTCTTTATTACTACTCACAGTTATTAGTCTATTAAATTCCTCTCCAAAAACTCCTTCAACGCCCCCAAATACGCCGCATCTAAAATCCAGTGTTGGGCGTTCTCGTAGTTGCGGTTGGGTTCTTTGATCAACTCCTTTTGGCTCTTCGACTCTCCCAACAAGGCTTCGAGATAACCGTAAATCTTGGTTTTCTTGGCTGGCGTGGTCAAGGGCGGTGGCGTTCTGTCTGGAATGTCCAATTTCACCAGTTCCTTTTCGTAGCCTTCCCAACATTCAAAAATCGGCTTGTTGTTCGGGTTGATGATGTTTTCCAATAAGTCTTCCAACGCACCTGCATCTTTGTCGTTGGGAAGCAAAAATAACTCAAACTCCAAACCATTGTCTTGTTTCCATTTGAGTATGTCGGAACGACGGGCATCAATGTCTTTGTCTGCATCAATGATGACGATATTTGTGCCGCCATTGTCGGTCATGGTTTTCATGCGCTGTTGCCAAGCGGCTCCTTTGAGATTGGTCCAACCGTCCAGCTTCACGATGCTATTCTCAGGAACCTCAACGCCCCACAAATGATGAATGTATTGCTTGAAGAATACCACATCAGCAATGCCCTCTACATATATGGTGAACAAGCCTTTCATAACACAACGCTTCTGATTTCAATGTCATTGTTACACGCTTCGGCAAGTCCTTCGTAGGTATATTTATAGGCTTGATGCCCTTTCAGTTTGGTGTTTTCAATCGTATAGAGCCGCAACACATCTTGATACTCCGAATGTTCTTCAAGCATCTCGTTCAAGCGGTAAAGCGTTTCTTTGCTGTGTGTGGTCACAAACACCTGTTTGTTGGTATCGGTGGCTAAGGCGAAGATGGCCTCCCAAAGTTTCTTGTAGGCGGAATAATGCAGGCCGTTGTCGATTTCGTCAATCAAGATGATGTTGTTCATCGGATTGGCTGAAGCTGCCACGATGTTCAGGTAACGGCGCATACCGTCGCCCATCATGTTTACCATCATCAACTGGTCTATACCATCTAGACCGATATATGCGACATTGTTCAATATTTCCCAAGTGGTGATATGGCTGTCAAAATTCGACAAGTATTTCGTTATGACCTCCTTTTTCTTTCGTTTGGCGAGTTCAACCAAATCGTTAGTTGGGACTCCCAAAGCAATGTCGGCTGGCAAAAACGCCACTGTGTTCTTTTCCAGATATCCCTCGGCAATCTTTTTGCCAGTGACTTGATTCATCTGATTAAAAGTAACACTGCTCTCATAGTTGCTTTTCTTTTGATTAGCTTCGATTTCGAACAGCATCTTCAGGGTGTTCAAGAAGGTTTTCGTTTCCGAGGTGGGAATATGTCCTTGGGGTAGATCAACTTGAGCCTTGTCGTCAAAGGTGTATGTCATTTCCAATGCCAAATGACGCTTGGATCCATCAAACATTTCAGAGGAAAACTCAGGACTAACCTTTAGATTGCCGTTATGGAACATATATCCCAAATCCGCAAAACCGCTATAGCCTCGCGACCTAATATAATTGATACTTTGAGGCAGGTCGGGGTTTGACATTCCCATCAACAATAAAAGACTTTCCAACACGGAACTTTTTCCCGAACTGTTTTGTCCAAGAAAAACATTCACACGCGACAAATCGTCAACCGTCAAATGCTCGATTCCTCTAAAGTTATTGATTTCCAAGTTTTTGAATCCGTCCATAATAGGATATTTGGTGTTTAACCTGCAAATATACACAATTCTATCAAATCAGTCTCAATTTGTCGGCCTTTTCTTTTTGCCCATCACATTTTTCCCCGCAGCGCCTCAGTCCCAATCTCCATCCTGCTAAAAGCAAACCATTTCTTGCCCAAGTCCTTCATCGAGGCACCGAGGTGATATACCGTGTCGTCGATGCAGAGGAAGCGGTCGTGGGCGTTTTGGAACGCATCGATGGTGATGGGACGGTATTGCGCGTTGTGGCGCTGTAGGTCGAGGGCGAGTTGTTGGGTAAGGTTGCGTGTGTAAATCTGTGCGCTCACTCCATCGGCGCGTTTGTCGAGTAGGGTCAGCACCGTGTCGTCCACGTAGTTGTCAAACAAGATGATGCGACTTTTTGCGCTGCGTACCAAGTCGCTGACGAAGGTGTAGGCGTCGAAGATCTGTCCGTCGAAGAAGATTCCTTCCACAGGAGGCAAGGCGGTATGGACAAAAAAGTCGATTTTCTCTTCCGTCTTGCTAACACGTTGCTCTAGGCGTTCAAAGCGTTGGTTGACGGAATAGCCTTTGAGCAAAAAGTCTTTCAACACATTGTTGGCCCATTTGCGGAACATGGTCGCATTGATGCTGTTGACGCGGTAGCCAACGGATAATATGGCGTCCAGATTGTAGAACTTTGTCCTATAGGTTTTCCCGTCGGTGGCAGTATATTCCAAAATGGAATGAACTGAACTTTCGTCCAACTCGCCACTTTTGAAAATGTTGTTTAGATGCTTTGATATTGCAGGTTGCCCTACGCCAAACAATAGCGCTATTTGTGTTTGTGTCAGCCAAACTGATTCTTTTGCCATCCTCACCTCCAAGCGGACAGCCTCATTCGGTTGGTAAAGCACAATCTCGTTTTCTTGCATCTGCATCTTGGATTCTACTTTTGTGATGTCTGTGTTATGGCCCATATCTTTATTAATTGAATTACGCCGCAAAGATGCAAACCTTGTCAAGAAAAAGCCGTTGAACAAACGTTTGTAGTCGACAGTAGTCGTTTGTTGTCGGGTAAGTTACTGGGAATGAAATGGATGGGTTTTTTGAAACAAATCTATCGTAAATCTATCATAAATGGATCGCTTTGTCGTTCCTCCTCGCAATGACGCGAAGCGATGACAAGAAGTGTGTCCCAAGAGCGTAGGAGATGGCGGATTCTTGTCCGCCATGAGGGTAAAGGGTGGGGCTTTGTCCGTTGCAGTGCTGTTTTTTGTTTTATGCCTTGAGCGGGAATGCCAAAACCAGACTGGGTTGGGCGGGGAGGAAGGGCCGACATGGCGGGGAAGCGCCCGCTTTGTGCGATGGGACCGATGATGTCGGCCTTGAATTTTTGGTCCTTTTGTTTCAAGACAAAAGGACAAGAATTTATTCAATCGTCCTAATCTGATCCTTCAAACATTGATAATCAGACAGCAGGTCATAGATGCCGTCCTCGCTCAAGACCCCGCGCTTGAGGTCTTGGGGCAGCTTGCCGGCCTCGTCAGCTTCGAAGTCCTTGCGCCACTGCGGTGAGTTGTAATAAGCCTCCAACTTAGCAATGTCGTGTTCAATTTCTGAGAAGTCCTTGATGGCCGCTTCCAGTCGTTTGACGACCTCCTCGCTCTTGTCGAAGAGGGATTCCATGTTTGTGATGCGTTCGATGCGTGTCATAATCAGCGGTTTTAGTGAGGCAAAAATAGTGAATTTTGCGAAAAATCCACTTCAAATGTTCCACATTCAAATTAATTCCGTACTTTTGCAGCCCGATTTTTAGGCAGAATGGAAAAGAAGAACGAATTCCTGATTCCGGTCAGCGGCCTTGCCCTTGGAAGCCATACCTTTGAGTATGAGATCAATAATGATTTCTTCGCAGGGATGGATTACTCCGAAGTACAGCAAGGAAAGGTGTCGGTGAAGTTGGATATCGACCGTCAGGAGACCATGCTGACGCTGCATTTCGACCTCAACGGGAGCGTGCGCGTGCCTTGCGACCGTTGCGCCGACGAGTTTGACCAGCACATCGAGAGCCAGCAGGACTTCTTCCTTAAGTTGGGAACGGAGAATGCCGAAGAGTCGGATGACGTGGCTGTCGTTTCGCCCGATTTGAACGAATACGACATCCGCCCATTGGTGTACGAATACATCATCCTCGCCATCCCGATGCACCGTGTGCATCCCGAGGGTCAGTGCAACCCCGCTGTGATTGAGATGCTCAACCGCGAGGAAGCACCCGTCGAAGAGGAAGAGACCGACACCATCGACCCACGCTGGGCCGCTTTGAAAGACATTAAATTGAACGATAAATAACAATTGGTAATTAACTAGTTAAAATAACAAAGAAATGGCACATCCTAAAAGAAGACAGTCTCATACCAGAGGCGCTAAGAGAAGAACACATTACAAGGCTGAAACCCCGAACGTGACCATCGATCCTACCACTGGCACCATGCACATGATGCACCGTGCTTACTATGTGGACGGCGACCTGTACTACAGAGGTCAGCTGGTCATGGCCGCCAAGCAGTGATTGCTGGCGTGTGATCACGGCTCCAACATGGACGGGAAAGGGCGTTTTGTACCCTTGATGGGATAAAAAATTGGAAATTTTTCCAAAAAAATGTCCAAAAGTGTGCCGTGAATAAAAATAATGCTTATCTTTGCATCAGTTTTCGATGCAAGAGCATTGAGAAAAAATAAAGTCGGATTTTTTTCATAATCTTTATATTGTTTTTCCCCTCCTTTTTCCCCATCAGGAGGGGTTTTTTGTTGTGTTTTTTCTATCTTTGCATCCTCAATAGCAAAAATCATCAAACACATAACACAATGAAAAAACTATTCTCATTAATCGCAGCCTTAGTGCTGTCATTGACAGTGGCGCGCGCTGACGAAGGCATGTGGCTGCCTTATGCCCTCAACGGACAAAACCTCACCGAGATGCAAGCCATGGGATGCAAACTCACGGCCGAGCAGATCTTCAGCTTCAACCAACCCAGCATTAAGGACGCCATTGTGCAATTCGGTGGCGGCTGCACGGGCGAGATCATCTCTCCCGAAGGCCTGCTGCTCACCAACCACCATTGTGGCTTGAGCTATGTACAGAAACACTCATCCATCGAACATGACTACCTCACCGACGGCTTCTGGGCCAAGAGCAAGGGTGAGGAGCTGCCTAACTCCGGCCTGTCCGTCCTTTTCTTAAATAAGGTGGAAGACGTGACCGAAGCCGTGCTGAAAGGTGTCACAGCACAGACCTCTGAGGCAGAACGAGCCGAACTCATCGCCAAGAACTCCAAGGAACTCACCAAGGAGCGCAAGGGCGACCGCAACGTGCGCGTCGAGATTGTGCCTTTCTATAGCGGCAACCAATACATCCTCTTCGAGTACGATGAGTACAAGGACGTGCGCCTCGTGTGCTGCCCGCCTTGGGGCATCGGCAAGTTTGGCGCCGACACCGACAATTGGACATGGCCGCGCCACAAGGGCGACTTCAACATCTTCCGCGTCTACACCGCTCCTGATGGTAGTCCCGCTGAATATAGTGCCGACAACATTCCGATGAAGAGCAAATGGTTCCTTCCCATTAATTTAGGTGGCGTGAAGCCTGGCGACTATGCCATGATTCTTGGCTATCCCGGCTCGACCGACCGTTATTCGACTTCCTACACGGTGAAGAATGTCATCAACGATGAAGGTCCTGCTATCATCGACTGCCGCACGACCAAACTTGAAAACTACCGCAAGCACATGGACGCCGATCAAGAGGTGTTCATCATGTACGCCTCCAAACAGGCCAGCGTGTCGAATTATTGGAAATACTACATCGGCCAGGTGAAGCAGCTCAAGCGCAACCACGTCTATGAACGCCGTCTTGCTCAAGAAGAGGACTTCATGAATTGGGTCAATGCCGACCCGAAGCGCAAGGCCGAATATGGCGACATCTTCACGGGCATCAAGGCGAAGTGGGACATTCTCGATGAGATTGAGAAGTCGTTTGTCTACCACCGCGAGGCGGGCTGGAACGGTGGCGAGGCCATCGCTTTCAGCCGCAGGTTCATGCGCATCAACAAGATGTTTGAGGACAAGGCCGACAAAGCCGACATCAAAGCCGCTGCCGAGAAGATGCAACCTGCCGTTGAGACCTTCTTCAAGGACTACAGCATGCCTCTTGACCAAGATGTGACTGCCGCCTTGCTGGCGTTGTTCTACAAGAACAACCAGGCTAACCTGATGCCGAGCGAAATCCTTCGTATCGGTATGGAGAACGATGGCGATTTCACCGAATATGTGGCTAAAGCCTTCGAGAAGTCCATCTTCACCGACCAAGCCCGTCTGGAGAAGTGGATGCAGAAGCCCAAAGCTCTTGATAAAGACCCGATTTTTGCCCTCGCGATGAACATCATTGAGTCCTACCAGACTCTATATGCCCGGTATGAGGAAGCCCAAAACCTTGGCAACCAAGGCGAGCGCCTTTACATGAAGGGTCTGATGGAGATGCAGAGCGACCGCAACTTCTATCCCGATGCCAACTTCACCATGCGTCTGACCTACGGCACCGTGGAGCCTTACAAGGCCGCCGATGCAGTCAACTATAACTACTACACCACCATGGACGGCGTGATGGCCAAGTATGTGCCTGGCAACTGGGAGTTCGACATTCCGCAGGATGTGCGCGACCTCGCCAATCGCCGCGACTACGGCCGTTATGCCAATGAAAACGGTGAGTTGGTCGTCAACTTCATCACTACCAACGACATCACGGGTGGCAACTCGGGCAGTCCCGTCATCGACGGCGAGGGCAACCTCATCGGTCTGGCCTTCGACGGCAACTGGGAAGCCATGAGCGGCGACCTCAGCTTCGAGAACAAGGTGCAGCGCACCATCTGCATGGACGCCCGCTACCTGCTCTGGTGCATCGAGAAGGTGGGCAAGTGCGACAACATCATCAAGGAGTTGGTGATTAAATGAGATGATTGACAGAGGACGGAAGACAGAGGACAAAGGACGGCCCTTAAGTCTTCAGTCCACAGTCCCCAAGTCCCCAGTCCCATTATGAGCCGAGGCTTCATCAAAGAAGGTGATCAGGAAGAGATTCCGAGGGTGCCGATGCGGGCATACCTGCCCGAAGGCGTGCCCAACTATGTCACGAAAGAAGGGCTTGAGGCACTCAAAGAGGAACTGAAAGACCTTGAGGCAGAGCGCGTCAAGGCGGGCGACAACTACATCATGGTCAACTTCATCGATGCTTCAATCAAGCTGCTCGTTGACCGTATCAACAGTGCTGTGGAGGTCGACCTTTCCAAATCCAATAAGGAGACGGTGAGCTTTGGGGCGTGGGTGCGCTACAATGGTCGAGTGGTAAGGATTGTGGGCGTGGATGATGCCGATGTGAACAAAGGCCTCATCTCGTTTATCTCGCCTATAGCCAAATTGTTGATAGGGAAGAAGGCGGGAAATGTCATTGAATTGAAAGGCTCGGAAAAGATAACTGTCGAGGAGGTGTCGTTTGAGCCGATGGAACTTACTCAGATTATTAATGACAAGCCCGTCAAGATCTCTACAACAATAGAGAGACGCCCTCGAAGAATCATCGAAGAGCAACCACAGCTGGCGACTAAGGAACAGCCGATTGTAGATAAAGAAATCGTTACAGCACCTTCCATAACGGAAGACCCACGCAGGTTTGAGCCTGAAGTGAATATTACAGAATTCCTGCCCATTGTCAACGAGCGGGGCAACATCGTGGGACGGGCTATGTATGTAGAGTTGCACAAAGGCAACAAGATGCTGCACCCTGTCGCGCATCTGCATGTCATGAATGGCAAGGGGGAGACCATGAGGCGATATTGGTGGCATGTGGCGTTTGGCGACACTCCAGAGAAAACGCTCAAGCGGAAGATGATGGAAACGCTGGGCCTATCGGGGGTGAATCCAAAGTTGAAGCGACAATATATCAGGGAGACCAAGAACGAGAAGGAACTTGTTTATGTCTTTACGGTCGTTTCTGAAGAGGATTTGCCTATGCCCCCTGAAGGGAAAGAGTATATTGAGGTTTTTGAAAGAGATTAGTATCCGCAATGATTACAAGCCCGACATTGCATATTGGGGTGTGTTTGGGTCGTCCCTTCGGGGCTATAAAAAATCGGGAAAGCATTTGGCTCTCCCGACTTTTTGTTGAAAATGATTTGTCCTTTTACCACTCGATGCCGATTCTCAACGATACACTCGACGGGTTGACGGTCTTGTTCACGCGGTGGCCTTCCCACTCGCCATATTCGTTTTGGTATTCTTCCCAAACGCTGTAGTTCATCTTGTCATAATAGGTGGCGGCCACCATCATGCTGATGGCGAAGTCGCGCTTGGAGGCAAAACGCACGCCGAAGGCGAAGTCGCCGTAGGCACCAACTTGTTCCGAGATGTAGGAACCCAAACGCAGGCTCATGAACGGGCTGACTGCCGACTTGTTGGAGAAGACATAACGCACATTGGCGTAAATCGGGAAGAGGCCGAAATCGCTGCAAGCATCAAAACCGATGCCGATACCGGCAAACATGTGGCCGTTGAAATAGAAACCGTGGGTGGTCGTCAGTCCGATGGTATTCGGCATTTCTTTGTCGAACACGGTCCAATTGTTGCCATATTCAAGGAAACCTTGATAACCGCTGGGGATGCGGACGCTGTTTTCTTCGTTCTGTGCAAACATGGTGATGGCGAAGAGTGCCATGACGAGGGTTAAAATGGTCTTTTTCATTTTATTCTGTTTTAAATGGTGTTTGATTTTGTTCTTTTGTCGGTGCAAAAGTAACGATTTTATTTGTTATTTATTATGGTATCAGTGTCAGCGAGTAGTCGCCATGTTTCGCTGCAATCAACCCTTGTTGTTCGCTGTAGTACCAAGCGTAGGAAACCATGGTGGTGTCTGCCATATAGGATCCTTGGTCGACATGCACATCCTCGTAGGTGGTTTCCCCAATCGTGAAGGTGGTGGTGGCCAGGTCGTTCAAGGGAAGGGTGCGGCCAAGAAGGGTATGCCAATAATAGAAATCTCTTTCCTGGAAAAGGCGGAACTCTTCGTATGTGATGGTGACCACCTTCTCGGGTGACACGATGCAACGCAGCAGGCAGCTGTCTTCGGGTGGACTTTGAAGCACCACTTCACGAGCATAGAAATAGGGACGAGGCTCAATGGACATTTTTCCGAAGGGGTTGTAACGGTAATCGTCGTAGTTATGGGCTACATAAGTGGTGTCGTGTACAACGGTGAAGCAGAGCGTGTCGTCGTCTTGGTTGAGCATTCGGATGGTTTGCCCCATCTGATAGGGGACGATGGCCGATTCTTCATCGGAGAGGCGACGGTAGATTTGAGGCTCTTTCACGCAGGAAGCCATCACGGCCACAAGGGCGATGCAAAATATCAAGTGTCTTTTCATGGCGTTTACTCCTTATCTTTTAGTCCGTAACGAAAACCGATGCTGATGATGCCTTCCATGCCGATGCCGCACTGGATGAAGCCAGCGCAACGCTTCGTGCCGATTTCCACCCCAATGGGAACAAACTGGTAAGCGTAGTCAATCCTGTCTATGAATTTGTTGGACGGCATGTTGATTTGATACAAGTCGGGTCGGTATTCCTTGAGGTTATAGCCCCAAGCCATGATGCCTTGCCCCACTTTGCTGTAGAGGTTCACATACTTGGTGTTGAGCCAGTTGATTTTGAGGTGGAGCATGAGTGTGTGGCTCGTCTCGCCGAGGCGGCAGATAAGGCCTTCTTTGGTGCTGGGTTTTTCATAATAGGTGTAGACGCGTGGGTCGAGGCAATAGGTGGCTCCGATGCCGATGACCTTGGTGAGGCGGCGTGTGTAGGTAGCATAAATGGCACCGACGTGTTCCTCCAAGGGATAATAGTGATGGCCTGGGCTATAACGGAAACTGCTTGAAGGTTTCACGCCGTAGCCAAAGCTGAACTCGTTCTTGTTGCTCCGTGTGGTGTCGCGCTGCGCGAAGGCAGGCACCACCAAGGCGATGAGCAAACCGAGGATGATAAATTTGGTTTTCATAACTATTTGGATTTGAATTATTTATATTTCGAAATGGAAATTGTACGCATAGCTGACGAAAACAGCAGGCTTGATGTCTTGACTCTCGTATGTGAAAGGCTTTCCAGCAATGTTCCACCCCATTTCGTAGGTGTGGATATTGACAAACTGCACACCAAGGCCGACATCGGCTTCACTTCACCTTCTTGAATTCCTTTTTCAAATCGCCTTCCTTGATTAGTTGGTTGATGTAGGCCGTATCGATGCCCATCGGATTGCTGCTATTGTTGTCATAAAGATTGTAGTTGTCGGTGGCACTAAAAAACTCAATGAAAGGATCGTCATCAATAATCATTTGCTTCAAAGTATCAATCGAATAATTCATTACGTTTTCATTGTATTCCTTTGGACTGATGGAAAGAAACGCGGCATCGGGCGACATTTCGTGATGAAGATAATAGCCTCCATACAGCGGCATGGGAAATAGCGTGGTGTCGACGTCGTCATAGTAGCCGTAAATGTAGTCTTTGTTTTTGTTATAAAGGACGTACGCATTATTGGTATAGTCGCCTTTGGTTTTATAGACTTGTACAAAGTCACCATTGATGCAACATTTCCATTTGATGCACGAACTCATTGAAACGACGACAAGCAGCATCGCAAAAACAACAAATCTTTTCATGACAATTTGAATTTAAACAACTTACTTTCCGAAATGAAAATTGTATGCATAATGCAGAAATACTGCAGGTTTCAGTTGGTTGTGGGTGAAGGTTAGGCAACCTCCGGGAAGAATGTCCGGCCATTCGGTACTATACTCTTTCATGTTGACGAGTTGCCCACCAATGCCAATATCGGAGTGGCTAATGGAATAGCCAAGGATGAGTTGGGAGAAGAACCCTTCTACTGAATACCAATTAGGGTCTCCGTTTTCAGGCTTGGCGTATTTCAAGGGAAAGGCATATCCGGCACGCAGTTCAGCATAAGGTCTTGACTTTTCTATGCCGAAGCAGTATTTGGTATCGGCAAAGATTGGAAGGTATTGAAACGCGTGGTGTGCGCAATAATTGGCCCCTATGCCGATTTCCAAACGGTCTCCCACTTGATAGCGCAAGACAGGACCTACGGCTCCTTCAAGGTCAATTGAATTAAAAGTACCTTGATAGGGATAGCAGAACAAAATGCCGGCATTGGCTTCGGCTTGAAGCACAAATTGACCCTTTTCTTGGGCGTGGAGGCTACCTAATGCAAGTAGCAATCCAAACAAAAAGATGTTTCTTTTCATAATTAATTGAATTTTAAATCTTTGAACTTTGAATCTTTGAATTTTAAATCCTCTATTAAGGCTTGTGCGCCACAATGCGGAAATTATTGAACCATCCTTCGGCCTCATCCATGCCGTTGCTGATGACGAGGTGGTAGCGGCCCAAGGGTTGGTCGCCCATATAGAATCGCGTTCCTGTGTCGTATCCCGAAGTTACGGTGTCGCAAAAAATGACATGGTTTTGTCTGTTGCTGATGCTGACGACGCATTCACCCATATAATCGTGGAAGTACACATAAACGGTCTTACCCCAATAACCCGCTTCGATGTTCGGATAGCGCATGTCGCCATTGGAAAGCGAGCCTTTGATGTCGATTTTGTTTTTGTCGTCGGTTTCGTTCACCTTCTTGCAAGAACCGACCAGGATCGACAGCGTTAGTAGACCGATGATTATTGTTATATATCTGCTTTTCATTATTTTGTGTTTTTATGGTACTCTCGTTAAGGAGAAATCGCCTTTTTGGAAATACAGTAGCCCAAACTCCTCATTGTAATACCAATCGTAAATCAACTCGCCGGTGTATTGGCTGTAAAGAATTTGGTGGTGAACGGATTCATAGTTGTCATCGTTGATGGTACCAGGGCCGGTGGTGTATAGACTGCCTTCCAAATCGAATTCTTGGTCACCGAAACTGAAAGAAAAAGTGAAATCCTTTTCAGGTCGTATGGTGAAACAAAGTCGGTTGTTGTACGGCTGTCCATCGGTGGTGAGTACCACGGTGCGGGCGTAGCAACTGTAGTTGTATCTTTCGGGGTGCGTTACGTCACCGCCGTTGATGGCGTTGATGTATTGTTCATCGTTGTAAGGATAGGTGACGTCGCGAGTGACTTCATAGGTCACTGTATCACCGTTTTGGTTGAGGAATTTAACGGTCTGCCCCATTTGGTAAGGGATGGCAGCTGCTTCTTCCTCGGAAAGCAGCAAATAGACTTGTGCGTGCTTGACGCATGAACTCATCATAAGGAGCGTCATGCCTAATATCAATAACTTTTTCATTGTGCCTTGTTGTTAAATTTGTATCTGATGCCTAAGCTGAAATTTCCTTCCATGCCGACGCCACATTGGGCGAAACCAGCGATGCGGTCGTTGCCTACTTCGATGCCGGCAGCGGTTTGCCACGCGAAGCAGCAGTGTTGATCGGGCAAGTTGACGCCGAATAATTCGGGTTGGTATTCCTTGAGCCGATAGCCCCAAAAGCAAACACCTGCGTCGGCCTTGATGTAGAGGACAAAGTGCTTCTTGTTGATGCAGTTGAATTTGACATGCCCCATTATGCTATGGCACGATTCGTAAAGATTGGCCACCATAGGGTTGTTGGTGAGCGGGCCGTTATACCTGTAGTCGATTTCCCTCGGGTCGAAAGAATAGGTGCCGCCCACACCGATGTGGGGGTTGAAAAAGTAGGTGTAGGCGCCGCTAATAGCCCCTACTTTGTCAATCCAATAGCGGAAATACACTTTTGGAAGGAAGCTTTCGCTGCTCACGGGAAGAAATCCGTAGCCGAGGCTAATTTCGTGGCGACGAAAATCATGTGTTTGCTCCTCTTTTTGTGCCAAGGTTGGCAGACATAGTGCTAATGCCAAACTTAAGATGATTAATTTCTTGTTCATAGTTTATTGATTTAATTGTTGATTTTCAAA
The DNA here is from genome assembly GCA_902801625.1 of uncultured Bacteroidia bacterium. Taxonomy (GTDB): domain Bacteria; phylum Bacteroidota; class Bacteroidia; order Bacteroidales; family F082; genus Limimorpha. Next base: position 112,026 of record CADCJI010000001.1, read on the forward strand.
TAGAAACGTGCCTTCTGCCTCATCAATGCCATCGGTGATATAGACACGGTAGGTGCCCGTAGGCTCATTGCCCATATAGATTCTTACGGGTGCAGGATATTGTTTCTCCATCCTCCGTGAAAACAACACATCGCCGTTTTCATTGGTAAGGAGCGTCATGCAGTTTTCAAAGGTTTCGTAAAAACACACATAGAGCGTGTTGCCCACAAGATAAGCCTCAAAGTTGGGGTGCCGCATGTCTCCATTGCTGAGCGAGCCTTTCACATCAATCTTTTTTTCATCGTTGCCAGCAAGGTAGTTTTGGTAAAACAACTCTTGATACGATAGCTCTTGGTGGGAAAGTTCCGGTTCCTTGTTGCATGAAGATATGCATAAAAAACTGAAAGTTAATGGGATGATGATTAATAATATTTTTTTCATATTGCAGTACTTTTCATTTTTGTGTTCAGGCTTGCGCGGATTTTGTCGACATTGTAAATGCTGCAACCGAGCACGTCAGCATATTCCTGCCGCGAAAGTTTGAAGTGCGAGAGCAGGCAGTAGCGGAATTCCATATCGCTGAGGTCGGGATATTGCTTATGCACAAAAGCGATGAAGCCTGGATGTACCCCTTCGAAAGCGGCTTCGAACCCCGCCCAATGGTCTTCGCCATCAAAGAGCGACTTCTCCAAGTCCTTGAAAGCTATTGGGTTGCTTCTGTCGCGCGACAGCACTTCAAAGCAGCGGATGATGTTGCATTTCTGTAGGTATTCATCTTTCAGCTTGTCGCCAAATTCAGCCTGTAGTTCGCTTTGCTGCGCGTTCTGTTTTTGCAGTTCATCGTATTGTGCTTGCATTGCGTTCTGCTCTTGCTGTTGTTGCGCGTTGCGTTTCTTCAGTTCCAGCAAGCTTGCGTTGATTTCTGCTTCGATGCGCTTCTTTTTCAAGGCATTGAGAATCAATATGGTGACTAAAACCAAAGCCGCAATCAATACGATGGTCAGCACGATAATCAACCTTTGTCGTGAGAGCATCTGGCGGTTATGCTGGTTGGCCTGTGCCTCAAAGTCGTATTTCTTCTGGATTTCAAGGACGGAGCTTTGGGTTTGGTCGCCGAGGATGTCCAAAGCCACCTGTTCGTGCTGTTTTTCAAACTGATAGGCGCTTTCATAGTCGCCCACGGCAAGCGCGTCCTTAATCAAGAACCCATAGACGGCAGCTTGTGTCTCTGGTTTGATGTCTGTTTCCTCTATTGCGCTGAGCATCTGTGCTTTATAATAATTTAGTGAGTCGCGCTCCTCCAAGGCCAAATGCACCTTGGCGAGGTTGAGCAAGGCGATGGGACGGCGTTTTTGGTCAGTCAGAGGCAAAGCTTTTCGCAAGCATTCTTTGGCTTCATCGTATTTGTCAAGAAGTTGAAAGGCAACGGAATAGTTGTTCCAAACGGAGGCTTCGGTGATCTTGTCTTCGGCGGTTTGGGCCAAATGCAAGGCTTGGTCGAGATAGACAAAGGCGCTGTCATACTCGTCGATGACAATGTTCATCATGGCTACGGCATTGAGGCATTTGGCTTTGCGCGAAAGACTGTCGCCCCACAATTCGGCAGCGGCTTTGTAGTTGCCAATAGCTTCGGCCTCGTTGCCGCTTGCGTTGAGCAGGTCACCTATATAATATTGTGCGAAGGCTGCGCTGACCGAGTCGCCCGCCATGCGGCCATAGCGGTCGGCTTCCTTGTAGCAGTTCATCGCCGACTCATATTCCTTTTTGGCTTGGCGCACGCAACCACTATAGAGGGCGGCAGGCGCAGCGTTTCCATAGTCTTTTTGCTTCACGAAGAAGTCGTAAGCCTCAAAGATTTGGTCGTCCTGGCTGATGTCCTCGTAGGCCTTATATTTGGTGCGCACCTCGTCGACTATGGCTTGCATCCTTTCCGACTTGCTTTTGGAATTGCAAGCGGGAAGGAGCAGGACCACTCCGAGTAAAAGCAAAAAGCGTTTTTTAATCATGACCGGAATGCAGTTCATTTTGCGTTCGTTTTTCAAACGCAAAAGTATAACTAAAATTGGGCTTTTTTACACGCGAAGGGGCGATTACAAACTTTTACAATAAATTGATGCTGATAATCAGGGTGTTGGTGTTTTGGATTACAAGTTTTTTTGCGCGTGTCGAAGACACGCTATCCCATTATCCCCATACGCGCAGTGTGGGGGCGTGCGTCCTACACCGCCCTGCTCTCCACACTGCCCGACTCTCTACGCTGCGTGTCGATGACACGCCACTAGTCATCTCGTAGGAAGTATCGCTCATCGATACTGACTCCGTTCTCCGTCAGAAAAGCTCGATGCTCCTCGGCAAAAGTCTTCTTACGATGATGCTCCTTCTGCTTCTTGATGTAGCCTACGATCATGTCCTTGTCGCGCAAGCTATAACTGAATCCGGCATACTCTCGTCCCCAGCCACAAAAGCGTGGGAAGTGTGGATTTGCTTTCAGCCATTTGCTGCTGTCGGTCTTCACTCGCTGCACGAATGAGGCCAGTGACAAGTATGACGGCAATGATACGAACATGTGTATATGGTCGGCAATGCCGCCTATGCGGTAGGTTTGGCATTTCAGATTCTTTGCTATGCCGTAGATGTAGGCGTATAGTTCTCGTTCGTGTTCTTCGTTGATGGTGGGTTCGCTACGGTAGGTGCGGATGACGATGTGGTAGTATGATGTTGTGTAGCTCATGGTGATGTGTTTTGGGCCCCACTCTGCATGTGGGGATGTGTGGTGTGTGCAGTCCCACACTGCATGTGGGGTAGATGGGGTGGTGTGTGTAGCCCCATGCTAGTGGTGTGTGTCGCCCCACACTGCATGTGGGGTAAATAGGATAGCGTGTCTTCGACACGCTTTCTTTGGTTTAGTCCTCCTCTTGCGGTTGGTTATCAAAGAAATGCTCCTGTTGTAGCTCTACCAATACAGCCTTGATTTCACCGTATTGGTATTCTGGGCCAAGCACTTCTCGCGCAATGTTGATTTGAGGGTCGAAGGTGGACTCAAAGTATTCTAAAATCTCGTTGTATTTTTCTTTACTGATGATTTGTGAGGCTTTGAGTGTGCCTTCTTCCACATAATGGACCAAATGACCGAGAATCGTGCTGATGGCTAGACCTCTTTCCTTGGCGATGGCCTCGACCGACAAACCGTTGTCAAACAATCCTTTGGTGATACGATAAGTGTCACCTATTTGTTTCTTTTTGGTTACTTGAGAAAGGTCTCCGATGTCGGTGGCTTGAGGGTCTTTGCCAATGAATCGTAACACGATGTCCAATATTTCGGCTCCATAATTCCTGATACGCTTGGTGCCCATGCCTTCTGTTGCCCTAAGGTCTGAAAGGGTGACAGGTTTATCGGTCGCAATGGCTTTGAGGGTTTTGATGGGTGCGATGTTGGAAGGGGGCACATCGTCAGCTTCGGCTCGTGCTGCACGCCATGACAGTAAAATGGAATATAGGCTGCCATTTTTGCTCGGCTCAAATTTGATTTCCACCTTCTTCTTCCCGCTTTTCTCTGCCTCGATGGCTTTCACCGACTTGGTTTTTTGGTATTCCTTGACCGTGAAACCCTCTTTGCAAGCTTCCAAGCAGCATCCTTTCAGATAGATGTCTTCTTTGAGCAACTTCAAGGCTTCGGTGAGTTGCTCGTTGACGGCTTGGTTGTCGGTCTTGAAGGGCAAGTCGAACAAACCCTTGGCGATGGCTTTCAAATGCTCGTCGAAATAGGCCACACCTTTTATTAGACGCTCTTGCAAAACTGGGTTTTGCTCGCATGAAGGCGCTTGTTCATGCAGTTTCCGAATCTGGCCTTCGAATTTGATACCGACTGAACTTAGTTCCTCATGAATCTTGTTGCGACGCTGCGAGAGGTCTTGGATCATCGCGCTTTCAAAGAGGGTGTCGTTGTCGTAAATCACCTTCATCAGCCTGCCAAAGTCTTTGTAGATGCCATCAAAGTCGATGAGTTCGAGCATGGTCTCCAGTTCGTATTCGTGGCGCAACTGGTCGACTTTCTCTTGTGTAGGCTCTTTCTCGGGAAGCATTTCAACAAACTGGTTGACAGAGAAATCGTTGACCAAGGCATTGGAGCTGATGCGCGTCTTCAGCACGAGGCCTTCCAACGAGGTGCAACGGCTGAGGGCGACATAGACCTGTCCGTGGGCAAATGCTTGTCCCGCATCAACGATGACCTTGTCGAAAGTGAGGCCTTGGCTCTTGTGGATGGTGACTGCCCATGCCAGACGCAAGGGTATTTGGGTGAAGCTGCCGATTTCTTTCTCTTCAATATCCTGATTATCAGCATTGATGGCGTATTCCATATTCTGCCACTTCAGCTTTGGAACGGTGATGCGTTCTCCGTCGCTTTCCACGGTGACGGTGCCTTCCTTTTCATCGTAGCCCACCAACCGTCCGATCTTGCCGTTGAAGAACGCCTTCTCAGGGGTGGGGTCGTTTTTGACAAACATCACCTGAGCACCAACTTTTAACTCCAGCTCTTCCTTGGTGGGGTAGGTGTTCTCAGGGAAGGTGCCGTGGACTTCGGCCTTGAAAGTCAGCGTCTTTTCTTTGATGGCAGCCAGTTTCGAATCGTTGATTTGGTCGGCTTGGTAGTTGTGGGTGGTCAGGGTGATGTAGCCTTCTTCATCCTTGGGCACGAAGCTTGGTTTAAAGCGGCTGTTGAGCACCCTTACGCAATCGGCATCCATTTGGTTGTTGCGCACCTTGTTCAACAGGGAAATGAAGTCGTCATCGTGTTGGCGGTAGATGTGTTCCAGCTCCACGCAGACATAAGGTGCTTTTTTCAGCACTTGGCTACCAAAGAAGTAGGGGGTGTCGTAATAGGGCGACAACACTTCCCATTCCTCGGGCTTGGCCACGGGTGCCAGTTGGTGCACATCACCGATCATTAGCAATTGCAGACCACCAAAGGGTTTCTGCGAGCGGCGCACACGGCGCAGCACCGCATCGATGGCATCCAAGACATCGGCGCGCACCATACTGATCTCATCAATAATGAGCAGGTCGAGGCTGCGCATCAGGTTGATTTTCTTCTTGTTGAGTTTTTGGTATTGCGCGGCCATTGTTTTTGCATTGTAGCCTCTACCTAATGCGTTTTCTGGCAGTTGCGGTCCAAAAGGCAGTTGGAAGAACGAGTGGATGGTTTGTCCGCCCGCGTTGATGGCGGCCACGCCTGTGGGTGCCACCACGACCATGCGCTTGTAGGTCTTCAGTGGAAGGTTCTTCAAAAAAGTGGTCTTTCCCGTGCCAGCTCTTCCTGTGAGGAAGATATGCGCGTCGGTGTAGAGCACCAACTCTTCGACAAACTCAAGTTTCTGGTTAGTAAAGGTTTGCTGCGCCATGCTTTGGATTGTGTTCATTTGGCTAAAGTAGTGATTATTTTTCATTTTTATGGTGGGGTATTAGTTTTTGTTGTAATTTTGCAGGCAGAAAATTAACTAGCGGACGGGAAATGCCAAATAGCAAGCTCGTTTCCGATAGGCTAATTTGAAAGTCCACACTGCGGATAAGGTTAAGCATTGCTCCTTTCAGGTGTGGACTTTCTTTTTATTGATTTCTATGTTGTAATAGTATTTGCCTCCTTTTTGGAATTGTACTGCTAATCGTATATTCTCTTTCTTTCCATCTATAAGGCATTTACACTTGAAATTCAAATATCCGATGATATTAGGACCATCCGTAGTCTTTGAATTTCCCCAATTGTTGTATTCAGCATATTTGATGATTTCTGGCAACACTACTACTGCCGCAGCTTTTTTAAAGTATATAGCTTCGCCAAAAGCGGTCTTTCTTGCTGATGTCACAGAAATGATAATAGGCAATCCCGTGTCAACATTTATGACAATCTTCCCTGCATATTTGTTTTTAATATGGGCAAAAATAACAGTTCTCAATTGTTGTAGTTTCAATTCCTTCCATTCAGCAGGTGTTTCAGCTTTTGGAATAACGCTTTGTTTGTATCTTTTGCTTTCCATCTCGTATTAGGATTTATTTCTGCAAAGATGCAACCCCTGTCAAGATAAAGCCGTTGATTAAACGTTTGTAGTCGACTGTAATCGTTTGTTGTCGTTTGCTGTCGGATATATTGTTGGTTTTTATTATCTTAAAGATTTTTTCAAACTATGGGTGTTGACTATGACTATGACCTTTTTATCGAAGTTGAAGTGGTCATAGTCATTGTCATAAACCATAGTCAAAAAACAATTATGCAAATCAGCGCTTCCTAAAGAAACATTTTCCTATCTTTGTAGGCTCAAATTTGTAATCATCAACAAATCTAATATCCTATGAAAAAAGTATTCACTGCAATTGTGGCATTGGCTCTCGTTTTCTGTTTCGGAAAAGCCAACGCTTGCACTAACTTCTTGATTACCAAAGGTGCATCGACCGATGGCTCCTGCATGATCAGCTATGCCGCCGACAGCCATGTGCTCTACGGCGAGCTCTATCATTATCCTGCTACCGACTGGCCTGAAGGCGCCATGCTCGATGTGTACGACTGGGACGGTGGCATGTTCCGTGGCCAAATCCCCCAAGTGGCTCATACTTACAATGTGGTCGGCAATATGAACGAATGGCAACTCGCCATCGGTGAAACGACCTACGGTGGCATCGAAAGCCTTTGGGAAGGCCCCGGCATCATCGACTACGGTAGCCTGATTTACATCACCCTTCAGCGTGCCAAGACCGCCCGCGAAGCCATCAAATGCATGGGCGAACTGGTGGCCAACTACGGCTATGTCAGCGAGGGTGAGTCGTTCAGCATCAGCGACCCTGATGAGTGCTGGATCCTTGAAATGATTGGCAAAGGCAAGCATAACAAAGGTGCCGTATGGGTGGCTCGTCGTATCCCTGACGGCTATGTGAGCGGTCACGCCAACCAAGCTCGTATCACTACTTTCCCGCTGGCCAAGAAAAACAAGACCAGCATTACCTTCAAGAACATCGACAAACTCTTGAAAGACCCCAAGATTGACTGTGTCTATGCCGACGATGTCATCAGCTTTGCCAAGCAAGCCAAGCTTTATGATGGTCCCGATGACAAATTCTCGTTCTCCGATGTCTACAACCCCGTCACTTTTGACGGTGCGCGATTCTGCGACTTGCGCGTGTGGGCCATGTTCAACAAGGTGACCGACAATATGAAAGACTATTGGGGCTATGCTACGGGTCGCGACATCAAGCGCGTGCAGCCTTACACCGCTGGCATGTGCCAAACCCCTGACAACTTCCCGACCAACCGCATGCCTCTTTGGGTATTGCCCAACAAGAAAATCAGTGTGCTCGACATGATGGACTTCATGCGTGACCACCTCGAAGGCACCGACCTCGACATGTCGCAAGATGTGGGTGCTGGTCCGTTCCATTGCCCCTACCGCTGGCGTCCCATGGATTGGGAAGTCGACGGCGTGACCTATGTGCATGAGCGCACCACCGCCACCCAGCAGACGGGCTTCAGCTTCGTGGCCCAAAGCCGTGGCAATTGGGAATGGCCCATCGGCGGCATCATTTGGTTTGGTGTCGACGACACCGACAACTGCGTCTACTGCCCCATGTACACCTGCATGACCGAGATTCCCGAGTGCTTCCGTGAAGGCAATGGCTCGATGAGTGAGTGGTCAGAAACCTCAGCCTTCTGGACCTTCAACCAGATGAGCAACTGGGCTTACACCAAGTATAACTACATCCACCCCGAGATTCGCAAGTGTCAGCGTGAGTTGGAGACCAACTGGGTGGAGAAGGAAATCCCCGCCTTGGACGAACGCGTCAATACCATCAAAGGTAGAGAAGCCCAGGTGAAGGAATTGACCAAGTTCTCATGCGACCAAGCCTCTAAGATGACCCAAATGTGGAAGCAGTTCTACCATGAGCTGTTCATGAAGTATATGGACGGCAACCTGAACACCGCCCAGCCCGAGAAACCTGGACAGAAATACACGCCCATCAAGAGCGAGCACCCCAAATATAGCGACGAGTACTATCGTATTCTCATCGAGAAGACGGGCGACAAGTATAAGGCTTACTGATTAGACTACGTGACTATCAAACGATGACTTGTGACTATGACAATGACTGCTTAAACAAAAACAAATACTTCATCCCTTTATGTAAAAGCGGTCATAGTCATAGTCAATGGTCATAGTCAAAAAGTCCCGAAGTCTCGTAGTCTCGAAGTCAAAATAATGAAGTTTAATTTTGAACATAAATAATTAATCAACCAATCAATGAAAAAAGTATTAGGAATCATCGCGATGGCCATCATGGTTTCGGTGGGTCGCGTGTATGCCGATGAAGGCATGTGGCTCCCGATGTTTGTCGAGCGCCTGAACTATGTTGACATGCAGAAAATGGGTCTGCAACTAACCCCTGAAGAGCTTTACAGCATCAACCACAGCAGTCTGAAGGACGCCATCGTGGGCCTTGGCAGCGAAGCCATGCCGCGCGGCTTCTTCTGCACCGGTGAGATTGTGAGCGAACACGGTTTGCTCTTCACCAACCACCACTGCGGCTATGGCGCCATCCAAAAACTCAGTTCCGACCAACATGACTATCTGAGAGACGGCTTCTGGGCCAAGAACTACGGCGAGGAACTGCCTGCTCCCGAAATGACCGCCAGCTTCCTCATTCGTATGGAAGATGTGACGAAAGTCATCCTTGCCGAGGTAAAAGACGGTATGGACTATCAGGACCAACAGGCTGCCATCCGCAAGAAAATCAAAGAGCTGGAAACTGCTGCTTCAGAAAATGGCAAGTACAACCCCGTCATCAAGGGTTTCTTTGAAGGCAATGAGTACTACATGTTTGTCTATCAAGTGTTCCCAGATGTGCGTCTCGTGGGCGTTGCCAACTCTTCGATTGGTAAGTTCGGCGGCGACACCGACAACTGGATGTGGCCCCGTCACACTGGCGACTTCTCAATTTTCCGCGTCTATGCCGACAAGAACGGTAATCCTGCCGCCTACAGCAAGGACAATGTGCCGCTGACCCCCAAGCATCACCTTCCCATCAGTCTCGACGGCGTGCAGAAGGATGACTTCACCATGATTTGGGGCTTCCCCGGCAGCACCGAACGCTACATGTCGAGCTACGGCATTGACTACAATGTCGACACCTTCTATCCCACCATTATCGATGTCTTCGGCAAGCAACTCGAAGTTATGGAAGAATACATGAAGGTCGACGAACACATCAACCTGATGTATGCCGACAACCATGCTGGTTTGGCCAACACTTGGAAGAATTTCATCGGCCAGTGCAAGATGCTCCGCAAAAACAAGGTGAGCGAGAGCAAGGTGGCCCTTGAAAAAGACTTCACCAATTGGGTGAACAAGAACAACAAGACCGAATACAAGAACGCTCTCCCGAACTTGAAGGAAGCCTACAAGAACTTGGGTGATGTGGCCAAGTATGTCTATTATCCCAACTTTATTTCAAGCGTCGGCGCCGCTGGCATCGCTGCTCAGTTTGGTTCCTACTATCAGGCTTATGTGGATAAGGACAAAGACGCTGAGGCTATGGCGTTGACGCTGCTCCAGCAGATGAATGTCGACGAACTCTTTGCCGAGACCGACCCACAGGTGGAAAAGAAGACCTTTGCCGAGATGCTGAAGACCTACAAGAATGCCTTCAAGGCCGAGGAACTGCCTGAGATTTACACCATTATCGATAAGAAATTCAAGGGTGACATTGATGCTTTCACTGAGGATGTCTACACCAACTCCATCTTCGCCACTCCTGAAAGCATCAAGGCTTTCATCGCCAACCCGAAACCCAAGAAGATTGGCAAGGATTACGCCTACATCATGAACACCTCTATGATGGAAGTCATTATGAACCATGTGGGTGAGTATCGTCAAGCCATGCAGACTGTCAGCGAGAACGACCATGTCTTCGTGAAGGGTCTGCGTGAGTACTACGCTGCCACTCAACCTGGCAAGAGCCTCTATCCCGATGCTAACTCGACCATGCGTATGAGCTATGGTTCGGTGCAAGACTACATGCCCGCCGATGCCGTTCACTACGACTACATCTGCACCGCCAACGGCATCCTTGAGAAGTATGTCCCTGGCGACTATGAGTTTGACGCTCCCAAGCGCCTCATCGACCTCATCGAGAAGAAGGACTTCGGTGCTTACTCTGACGATAATGGCGAACTCGTTGTGTGCTTCTTGTCGACCAACGACATCACTGGTGGTAACTCTGGTAGCCCCATCATGAACGGCAAGGGCGAACTCATTGGTTTGGCCTTCGATGGCAACTGGGAAGCCATGAGCGGCGATGTCAACTTTGAGCCCAAACTGCAGCGCACCATCAATGTCGATGTGCGTTATGTGCTCTTCATCATCGACAAGTACGCTGGGGCCACTAACCTCATCAATGAACTCGACATCCGCAAGAGCGAACCCAAGCCGCTGCGCGTGGAAGAGGAAAAGATTTGATGTATGCTTTTAGAGACGCGATTAATCGTGTCGATAAAAGATAACACAAGGGGAGATGCGAGAATTCGCATCTCCTTTTTTGTGTGATAATTGATAGACAACGCCTTGGAGATATGTTTTTCAAAATATTGATTTTTAATAGATTAAAGTTTTTCTGCTTCGGAAAAGGATAGACAATGCTGCTTTGACGATTTCTTGTTGTTTTTTTATTGTATTTTTGCGGAAAAGAATCCGATTTGAAAAAAAGTCTATGGTTCATATGGTTGGTTTTTCTTGCCGTTGTTTCCGTTAAGGCCCAAAACGACACAGTGGTTTTTTCGGCCAAGGGAGGCTTTTATGAGGAATCCTTTGCCTTGCAGCTACACCATGTTTTGACGCAAAACCATATTCGTTATACCACCAACGGCAACCTTCCAACGGCACAATCATCGCTTTATACAGAACCTTTGGTATTGGACACCAGTCTGTATTCAAAATCAGACATCTATACTATTGTTAATTGCCCTGAGCAGGAGTTTTATCTCCCCGATTCGGTGCAGCACTGCATTGTGATTCGTGCGGCGGTTTTTGACGAAAACGACAGCTGCGTCAGTCAGGTGATGACCAACAGCTATTTCATTCGTGCATTGGGTTGCAATACGCATGGGTTGCCTGCCGTTTCGCTTTGCGCCGATTCTTTGGCGTTATTTGATTATGAGACAGGCATCTTTGTGCCAGGTATCCACTTTGATTCTTTAAATCCCTATTTTACAGGTAATTACTATATGAATGGTCGGGAATGGGAACGGATTTGCAACATTGAGTTTTATGAGCTTGACAATAGTGGCATTAACCAACAAGTAGGGTTGAGAACCCATGGGAAAAAGGCAAGATACCAGTGTCAAAAAGGAATGAAAATCTATGCCCGCGAGGAATATGGGAAAAAGCGACTCAAACACCGGTTTTTCGAGACTTTGCCTCTCAACAGTTTCAAGCATCTTTGTTTGAAGCCTTACATGAGCTCCTGGAACGGTTCGGGGTGCAAGGATTATATTGTGAGTCGCATGGCTCAGCATATTAATGTGGAATCGATAGCGTCACGAGCCTGTGTGTTGTTTCTTAACGGCGAGTATTGGGGCGTGTATTATGTTGCGGAAAAGCCAGATGAGCGCTTCTTGGAAGACCATCTGGACATCGATAAGGATTCTGTGAATCTCATTAATGTCTGGAATGAATTGGAGTATGGAAGTGCTGACAATTTCTATGCGCTGCGCACTTGGATGGAACAAGCTGATCTTTCCGATGAAGAACAATATGCCTATGCTGATGCCCATATTGACATTCCGAATTTCATTGATTATTATGTGCTTGAGCTGTTTTCTGCCAATTTAGACTGGCCTGCCACTAATACAAGGATGTGGCAACTTGGTGACGGCAAATGGCGATGGATTTTTTATGACGGAGATGCCTGTCTCGAAGCATTGTCGTTCGATGTCTTTGCCAATGCCACATATGATGGTGATGAAGGCTATCCTACAAGTAGAAGAGCGACTTTGTTTTTCAGAAGACTATTGGAGAATGAGTCGTTTAGGGAACAATTCGTCCATCGGTTCAATGAGCTGGTTTCCACGAGATTTGCCTATCAGAACACCAAACCTTATTACGACTATATCAAAGAGCAGCTTCAAGACGAGGTGCCCAATCAGGTTGAGCGGTTCCATTGTCCTGGATCCTATTCCTCATGGGAGAATTATTGCATGCCTGTGATTGACTTTTTCCTAAGAGAAAGACCGGATAATATCCTTGAGGCATTGGATGACTTCGTATCGGTGGATGAATTCTTAACTTCTGTTTTGGGTTGCTATCCTAATCCTTTCTCTGATGAGATTCACATTGCAACCGAAGCAGAGGGTTTTGGAATAAAAGAAGTCGTAATTTATGATATGTTGGGCAGGAAAGTGTTTTCCGAGGCGGTTGTTGCCGAAAACTGTAATGAAATCACCCTCAATCCTGAATTGCCTGCTGGCGTCTATGTGCTGAAAATGGGTGACCATTCGCAGCGCATCGTGCGGTATTAAGGTGTTTCCAAGTTAATTACGCCTCTTTTGATTTTGTCGTTGACAAGCCAACGGGCATCATAAAGGGTCTGTTTCTCCACAGAGATACCATTTTTCGCTGCTTTTTCCTCGATTTGTTGCATGAGGGCAGGCTTCCCTCGAACTTCTTCCACCATGTCGGCAACGAGCTGTTCCACACGGTCGCGCTTGACTTCTATGTTGGTCATATCACGCATCAAGGGCTTGCCCTCAATGATGTTGTGGGCTTCCATAAGCAACACTTGCTTCACTGTTGCATTTTGGATGACGGTTTGGCAAGTCGACAGATTCCACATCCAAACAGAATCTTTCTTGATCTCGTTGATTACCAATGTTTCGCGTACTTTTGAGTTGCGCGCTGTTGGAATGCTGTCGCCAGCCAGTTCTGAGAAATAGTGCTCTGGGTCGTTGATGAGGATTTGGTTGGCTTCTTTCCATGACAGCTTCAAACTGTCCATTAGGCTTTCACGGGTTTTGTTCACCTTGTCATCTTCGACACAGAAATTCATCAAGGCTCTTTCCACGAAACCGTAGGTGGCCTTGTACATCTGGTTACCCGTCGTGAACCACACCACATAATCGGCATTGAGCACCTTTTCGATGAGGTTTAGGTCTGCGACTGGGGTTTGGTCTTTATAGCCAGGACCGGAATAAGCCGTCGAGTTGTAGAACCAGAACTCCGATTGCTCAAAGAGCTCATCAAAGGGGATGTAGTAATGCATCCGCCAAAGATAGGAGTTGCCGATAAACAAAACCTTTGGCTTCTTTACGGCAGAGTCAGTCACCACTGTAACCTCTGCATCATAGAGTCGGTCGTAAGGGTGGCGTAGATTCCGCAAAAGGTTGAGGTTCATTTCAAGGTCGTGGTCGTCACTTTGGGTGGAGTCGGCACTCTCATGGAAAGGTCCGATGGCCAATTGCGGCAAAGGCTCTCCTTTCAGTGCTTCCATGTACCGCAGCAGCGAGTCGGCGGCCAGCACCGAGGAGAAGCCCCAGTGGGCTCCAGTTTGCGAGATGAGCGAATAAGGCAAGGTGTCGGCTTCCTTTAAGGCCTGAAACCAAGAGGTCATCTCAATGTAAGGGAAACTGTTCTCCTCGAATTGGGCGACATAGTATTCTCGGGCGTTGATGGTGGTGGTATCGTGTTTTCGGTCAGGCAGATGCTCTGGATAAAGGAAACCTTTCTCGGGTGCCATGAACATGAGAAACTCAACGCCATAATCTTGAAGCACGCCCCTCAGTTTCCACATTAACCTTGCCTCACGGTTGAAAGTCACTCGGGCCGTTTGAGCATCGGGTAGCCAGCGGTACATCTCAGTGCCGTAATAGTCGTTCACATTTTGCTCATAATACAGCCAGTTGTGCTTGCCTGCCACGATGTCGTGGGCGTAGGTCTTGCGGTAGAAGTCCCAAAGGTATTGGTTGTAAAGCCTGATGACGGGTTCCCTGAAGCCAAAACGCTCGCTGAGTTGTTGCTCCATCTGCTTTTGGTAGTCGCCTGTGCGGAAATCCTTGAGGCTCAAAAGGGGATAAGGCGTGCTAGGATAGAAGCCTTTCAGTGGTTCCATCTTCACCCAGCCTGTGCGCTTCTGCACCATGGGCGCAAAGAGCAGCAACATCAGGATGATGAACAGAATCAAGTCGTATTTAGGCTTCTTTCCCATTGAGTTTAGTTCTGTTGCTTTTGTTTGTCTGTCTCGATGGCATAGATGGCATTGAGACGAAGCATTTCGTCGAGGTCGATGCCGCGTTCCACGGCCTGTTGCTTGACGCTTTCGAACCATTCGGGCGTGTTCTTGATGTTTTGGATGATGTTTTGGATGCGCAGTTCCTCGCCTTCAGCGTCGCGGTCGACGAAGGCGTGTTGGGCGGTCTCGCAGAAGCCGAACATGTAGTCGTAGGCGTAGACAGAAGTGGTGATGACCATCACCAGGTCGACTTCGTCAATCACTTTGTACACGTCGGGATAGTATTTCACCTTGCCCAGGAACTCAATGTTCTTTGTGATGACCTCGTCGTTGTATTTCCAGTATTCGCAACGGTCGAAAGCATCAGCGAAAGTTGATTCATGCAGCTGTATGAAATAACTGTCGGCAATCACGAGGATGTTGGGTTTGCGGAGTGTGGTGTCGCTGAGTGCCATGATAGGTTGAGGTATGGCGGGTTTCCTAATGGGCAGCAATAGGTTCATCAGTGATTCTATTTCACCGTCTTGCTTCGAGTATTTGGTGGTCAAGTTCTCGTCCACACAAACGATGTGGGGCATCTCCTGCCCGATGAGGCTTCCGATCTTTGTTAGAATAGAATCCGACACAAAAGGAATGGTGCTTTCTGCCCAGTGCGTGCCATAGCGGCTGTACAAGGGGTATTTCGTCTTCCCTTTCAGCGACTTGAAATAACTAAGGAAATCAATGTGCGGGATGCCGTTTTCCTTGAAGAGTTGGGTGTAGTAGTCCTGCACGCAGAATGACATGATGGAGTTTTGGTATTCTTGCGGCATGTATTCGGGATAGACCCAGGTCTTGGAAGGGGCTTCCACGAAAAGGAAAGCGGTGTTGTGGTGCTTCAGGCTGTCGATGAGCACCAAAGTCTTTTCGATGTCTTTTTGTGCCTTCGTTTTGAAGTATTCCTCTGAGCCATAGCAGTCTTTCAGCGTTTTGCCCTTGATTTCGTTGAGATAGATTTGGAGATACATCTCTTTGTTGAGTCCAGGGACGAGGGTGTTGTTGGTTGATTTGCCAAACAATGAGAATAGGCTTTGGTTGTATGACCTGATGCACACCTCTCGAAAGCCGCTGTTGCGCTTGGCATGGTCGGTCAGGTAGTTTTGGAAGGTGCCGTCGTAGTAGGTCTTGAACGACAACTTAACAGGTTGCTCGTCGGGAACATAACCAGCCAAAGGTTTCATCTTGATGACATGGGTGAAGCCTTGAAGCAGGATGGCAGTAAATGCCACAAGAATGATAATGAACTGTATGAGGAAGTATGGTTTCTTGTTCATGGCTCAGAATCTAAAGTAAATGAAGGGGTTGAAATCGGAAACGCACAATGAACCTGCTGAGAGGATGAACAAGACCAAGGTGATGGCAAACATGGTCCACGAGAGCGGTTTGGAGTAGCTGTCGGCGAAAATGCGGTCCTGAAGCTTTTGTCCGAAGGGTAGCAATGTGAGGAAGGAGAACACGACGGCAAGGACGAAGATGCACCAGAACTGTGCGTCGCCAGCCACCGTCAAGCCACCTTTGAAAGCGAACAATGCTTGATAGAACGCGCCTGCATCGGCTGCCGTGTCGACGCGGAAGAGCACCCAACCCATGGCCACCAGGAAGAAGGTGATGACGACGGAGGGTAGCATGCCTATTTTCTTTAGGGCATTTTTGAGGAAGAGTTTGTCGGCGCAGATGAACAAACCATGGAAAGCGCCCCAAAGGACGAAGTTCCACGAAGCTCCGTGCCAGAGTCCTGAAAGAAGGAAACAGAGCCACAGATTGAAATACATGCGTCCCTTGCCTTTGCGGTTGCCGCCAAGCGGGATGTAGAGGTAGTTCATGATGAAGTTGCCCAAGGTCATGTGCCAGCGTTTCCAAAACTCGGTGACGCTGCGGCTGGTGTAGGGGTCGTTGAAGTTCTCGGGGAAGCGGAATCCCATCATCTTACCGAGACCGATGGCCATGTCGCTGTAGCCCGAGAAGTCGAAGTAGATCTGGAAGGTGTAGGCGAGGATGCCAATCCACGCCGTGCCTGTAGCCAAGTCGCCGTATGCCATGCCAAACACTTGGTCGGCGTAGAGTGCCATAGTGTTGGCGATGAGCACTTTCTTTGCCAAACCGATGACGAAGCGGTAGAAACCCACCACGCGGTTCTCCATCGTGCTTGTGCGTGAGACCAGTTGGGCAGCTACGCTGTTGTAGTTGACAATAGGACCTGCGATGAGTTGCGGGAACATCATGATATACAGCACATAATCAGTCAGTTTCTGGCTAGGCGGTGTCGTTCCACGATACACATCGATGGTGTAGGTGATGGATTGGAAAGTGAAGAACGAGATGCCAATAGGCAAGGCCACCTTCATCCAACCGATAGGTTCATGGTGTGCCCAACTCAAGATGGTGTTGAGGTTCTCCATGAAGAAGTTGGCGTATTTGAAATAGAGCAGCAGCCCCAAGGCCATAATCACAGAAATGGCACATAGGATTTTTTTCTTTGTTGTAGAGACGGTGTGTACACCGTCTGTACGCCCCATCGCCCTGACGATGAAATAATTGATAACGCATTCGCCGACAAGTAGAAACACAAAGTCGGGGGCACCGTAGGCATAAAACACGATGGAGAAGAGCAGGAGCGTGTAGTTTCTGAATTTCTGCGGTGTGATGAAATAGGCTATCAAGAAGATAGGCAGAAAAAAGAAAAGGAAAATGTTGCTGCTGAATACCATAAGTTATTCTTATTTAGGGTTGGTTATTGTTATCTTGTTCGTTCTTTTGCATTTGAAAGACATACGCAGCGTTCAACCTTAGGTTTTCTTCTACGCTGATGCCGCGTTCTTGGGCTTGTTGCTGTATGACTCCGAACCATTCCGGGTCTTTTTTGATCGACTCCATAATGGAAAGGATGGCTTCTTGTTCTTGGGTGCCGCCATTGGCATAAAGCTCCAAGGCAGATTGGGTAAAGCCGCTCATGTAGTTAAGCAGGTAGTTGGAGGTGTAAAGTGCAATCACGATGTCGGCCTGTTTCAAAGTCTCTGCCGTGCCAAAGAGCTGGTTGAGGTATTTCCAGTTCAACTCAGGTCTTGAAGATATGGAAGTTTGGTTATAGAGCCAGAAATCCCATTGTTTGAAGGCATTGACGAAGCAGGAACCTTGCAACGGCGTGAAATATCCGTCGCCTACGACAAGCAGGTTGGGTCGGTCTTTGCCGATGGTATCCTGCAAAATAAAAACAGGTCGTGAAACCTTGGGTTTGCACAAGGGCAGAAGAAGGTCGATGTGGGTCTCAAGTTCGCCATCCTGGTCGGAATAATCGCGACTAAGGTTGGGGTCGATGACCTCAATGGAGGGAAGTCGGTAGCCTGTCAAAGATTCGAGCTTCCTTAGAATTGAGTCGGCCACAAAAGGAATAGTGGCTTCGGACCAATGGGAGCCTATGCGCGTGTAAAGCGGGTAGGGGAAACTGTTTTTTATCGTTTTGAAATAGCTGTAGAAATCGATGTGTGGAATGTCGTTTTCCTTGAAAAGTTGGGCGTAATACTCTGCCAACACGAAATCGGAAATGCTGTCTTTGTAGGCCTCGGGCAAGTATTCTGGATAGACTGCCGGCTTGGTGGGACAGAGGACAAACAGGAACTGGGTGCCGTGTTGGCGCATGGTTTCGATGAGTGTAAGGGTTTCCTGCACATTCTTTTTGGCTTCGGCTTTGGCGTTTTCAATGGAGCCATATTTTTTCACTAACAGTTTACCTGCGACATCATTGATGTTGCTTTTTAGGAAAAACTCATGACATTTGCCTTCAACCACATTGGGGTTGGCAATTTCTCCGAAACAGTTGTACTCGACTTGGTTATGGCAACGACTGAAAAACTCCCTAAAGCCCGTGCTTTTTATGGCTTGTTGAGCAAGATAATCCTGATAGGAGCCGTCAAGGTAGGTGTTCCAACTCAGATCTTGTTTCTCGACCTTCATTTTATCCGTATAAGGACTTAAAGGCTTCGAAGGCACGACATGCGTAAAGCCCTGCAGCATGATGGCGGCAAGTAGTACTGTGATACAAGCGAATTGGATAATATAGTGCCGTTGCTTATTCATGCTTAGAACCTGAAATAAATGAACGGGCTGAAGCCGCTAGCGTTCAATGCACCGAGGCAGAATATGAAGGCAAGTATGCTGACAATGAAGGCCACGATGTGTTGCCAACGGTTATACTCGGTGAAGTAGACCTTGTCTTGAACCTTTAAGCCGAACTTCGAGAGGGTGAAGAACGAGAAGAAGGCGGCCACGATCATGGTCACATAGAGGTGCGGGTTGTCGCCGAAATGGAAAGGAGCGAAGTCGAAGGCAAACAGGCGCTTGATGAACATCCACGACAGGTCGATGCGCTCGATGCGGAAGAAGCAACGGGTCAACACGATGATGAGGAAGGTGAAGAATACTGATGGGATGCGTCCTAGTCGTTCGTTGAACTTTTTCAAGAAGAGTTTGTCGGCACAGATGAAAATGCCTTGCAGGGCACCGTAGACCACGAAGTTCCATGCAGCGCCATGCCACAAGCCGCTGATGAGGAAGCAGAACCAAAGGTTGAAGTATTTGCGGGCTTCGGTCTTCACGCGGCTGCCGCCCAGGGGGAAGTAGAGGTAGTTCTTGATGAACACGCTGAAGGTTTGGTGCCAACGCCTCCAAAACTCAGAGATGGTGGTGGATACATACGGGTTGTCGAAGTTCTCTGGGAACTTGAAACCCATCATGCGACCCAAACCGATGGCCATGTCAGAATATCCTGCAAAGTCGAAATAGATCTGGAAGGTGAAGGCAAAGATGGCTATCCAAGCGCTAGTGGAGTCGATGGTCGCAATTTTATTGGCGATGTCGGCCAATTGGGCGGAGGTCAGCACATCGTAGTTTGAAGGTCCCAAGATTTGGTCGACTTGAAAACCGATGACATCAGCAATAAGGATCTTTTTGCACAAACCGATGACGAAACGATAGAAGCCATGCAACCTGTCTGTATAGAGCGACTCGCGGTTACGAATCTGGTCGGCAATGTCGCAGTAGCGCACGATGGGACCGGCAATCAGTTGCGGGAACATGACGATGTAGAGCATGTAGTCGCTCAGCCGTTGCATCGGCTCGTTCACTTTGCGGTAAGTGTCCAAGGTGTAGGTGACGCTTTGGAATGAGAAGAACGAGATGCCTATGGGCAGCAGGATTTTGGTCCATTGCAGCGGTTCGGCGTGGAACCAGCCCAACACCGAGTTGATGTTCTGCATGGTGAAGTTGCCATACTTGAAGTAGAACAGCAATCCAATACTGATGGCGATGGAGATGCCGCAAAGTAGTTTTTTCAGTCCGGGTTTCTCGGTTTTGTTCATCCACCGCACCAGGTAGAAGTTGGCGATGACCGACACGATGAGGTGGATGATGAACTCGGGCGCGCCCCAGGCATAGAACACCAGCGAGGCAAGTAGCAGAAAGTAGTTGCGACCTTTCCTCGGTAAGATGAAGTACACGAGGAAGAAGATGGGCATGAAGTAGAGTAGGAATATGTTGCTGCTGAATACCATATATTGCGTCTTAACTTGTTATTGGAATAGTTCGCCTTTCTCGATTTGTTGGTTGATGACCCATAAGGCATCTTTTTCAAGCATCACCTCGAAGGAGAGATTTCGCTCATTGGCTTTTTGTTGGATCATATTGACCATTTCTGGATTATGCCTCCATTTTTCCATGATTTCCAGTTTTTTCATCTGGATAAATGTCGCTGTGTCGAAAACGACTTCATCACGGATGAGCGATTCTCCTTGATCCATGCGTTTGGCCTCTTCCTTTAGGGCGTCGTCGAGGCTTATGGCTTTTTGAGTGGCATACATTTGGATGGAAGAAAGCCAGTCTTTGTCGGCTTTGATGCGGTTGGCGAACAAGGCTTGTTCGATGCGCTTGGTGTTGCGGATGGTGGGCATGTCTTCGCCTTCGAGGCCAGGAATGAGTTCGGGGTCGTTTCTCAACATATAGGCCATGTTGTTGCGCACCTCTTCATCGGTCATGTCGGAGTAGCCTTCATAATTGCGCATTTGTTTGGCCATGTTGCTGACGGTGGCTTCAAAGAGGCTGTCGCTGACGCAAAGTTGCAATAGCGCATCCTTGGCAAAACTGTATGTGGCTTCCCACCATTGGTGGCCTGCCGAATAGAACACCACATAATCTGCGTTGAGGATGTGGCTCAGCCGGTCAATGTCTTTCACACTCTCAGTCTTGTTGTCGAAGCCTTCGTATGCTGTGTTGTTGTAGAACCAAATTTCCCTGTCAGCCATTATGTCGCGGACGGGCATAAAGTCATTCATGCTATAAATGAACGAGTCGCCTACAAACAGCACCTTGGGCTTGCGGTGCGTGCTGTCGGACTCTACAGTGATGTTTGACTTGTATTGAGTCTTGTCGCTGTGGATACGGAAAATCAGATTGAGCGTCTCTTCATCACCTTCCAACTTGTCGGACTTGTAGGCTATAGGTGGACCGATATGCAATGTGGGAAACTTGGCCTCGCCGTCCAAGGTGTTGATAAAACGGAACAGTGAATCGTAGCCATAGATGGCTGAATAGCGCCAATGGGAGTCGGTCTTCGGGAAGAGAGGGAACGAGGCGGTATCTCTCATGCTGACAAACCAGTTTGTCATGTTGATGAAGGGGAAGCCGGTTTCTTCCATACGACGAGAGAAATACTCGTCTATGTGGATGGTCGTGGTGTCGGCATCGCGGCGAGGCAGGTATTCAGGGTAGACTTCGGGTTTGTCAGGCGCGATGAAGGCGACGAACTCGATGCCATAGTCTTTCAGCACATGGCGCAGTTTGTTCATCTGTCGTAGCTCGGTGTCGGCATCTTTCATGGCTTCCTCGTTCGATTTGTAATGCTTCGGTAGCTCAAGACCATAATGCTCGTTTACCGCCAAGGCATAATATAGATAGCCATCCTTTCCGGGCACGATGAAATGGCAATAGGTCTTGTTGTAGGCCGACCACACATATTGGTTGTAGAGCCGAATGACGGGCTCTCTCATTCCGAAATTCTCGCTGACATATTTCTCGGATTGTGTCTGGAAGGTGTTGGATTTATAGTTGTCGAAAGTCAATCTGGGTTTGGGCGTAGGCTCAAAGACACCTTTCAAAGGCTTCACGGGAAAGATGCCGCCCCATTCCTGGATGATGGGCACGAAAAGAAAGGCCATCAGCAGGGCAAACAGGATACAATCATATCTAATCCTCGGTTTTTTCATTGAGCGTCAGGCTATTTTATATGGTTTAAACTTGCAAAAATACTAAAAAACTCGTTATAGTCCCGAAAAACTGTACCTTTGCAGCATGAAAACGAAGAAGATAGAACTGCTCTCGCCTGCCAAGGACTGCGAGGTGGGCATGGCCGCCATCAACCATGGCACGGATGCTGTCTATATTGGTGGCCCCGATTTTGGTGCTCGCGAAAAAGCCTCCAATAGCATTCAAGACATTGAACGCCTTTGCCGCCATGCTGCCTTGTATGACGCCAAAGTGTATGTCACGCTGAATACATTGTTGTATGACAACGAGTTGGAACGCGCCCGAAAGATTGCTTTTGATTGCTGGAACGCAGGCGTTGATGCCCTCATCGTGCAGGATATGCAACTGCTCCAACTCGACCTGCCGCCCATCCCGCTCCATGCCAGCACGCAGTGCGACAACCTGACTGTGGAGAAAGTACAGCAGTTGGAGCAGTTAGGCTTCAGCCAAGTTGTTTTGGGTCGCGAATTGAGCCTGAAGCAGATTCGGGAGATTCGGGAGAAGACCACGGTGCCCTTGGAGTTTTTTGTGCATGGTGCTTTGTGCGTTAGCCATAGCGGACGGTGCTATCTCAGCCAGTATATTGGCAACCGCAGTGCTAATCGTGGTGCCTGCGCCCAGCCCTGCCGCTTGCCATGGGATTTGCTCGATGAGAACGGGAAGGTGTTGATCAAAAACCGACACTTGCTTTGCTTGAAAGACCTCAACAACAGCGCCCATTTGGAGGAATTGATTGATGCCGGCATCACGAGCTTCAAGATTGAAGGCCGACTGAAAGACGCTGACTATGTGAAGAATGTGACCGCTTATTACCGCCAAAAGTTGGATGAGATCATAAGCCGTCGCCCCGATTTGGAGCAGGCTTCATACGGACATTGCAATTATACAATTGATATCAACCCTGAGAAATCCTTCAACCGGGGTTTCACTGATTATTTCATCAATGGGCGACAAAAAGGTATTGGTTCGCCGTTCACGCCGAAATCGATAGGTGAATACATCGGTGAGGTCAGTTGGTGCAATCCGCTTCGAATGGAGATTGAAACCGACAAGACCTTGCACAACGGTGATGGCCTGTGTTTCCTAAACCAGGACAACGAATTGGTGGGTCTGCGGGCCGATGTGGTAAACATCGGTAGAGACGGTGTGCACACCGTCTCTACAAACCGACCCCACGGTGCCTATCGTGGTGCAAAAATCTATCGTAACCTCGACCTCGAATGGCAGAAACAGGTGGAGGCGTCAACGGGCAACCGCAAAATTGACATTGATTTGGTTTTGTCCGAAACGGAAACGGGGTATGAATTGTCCGCATTTATCCGTAGAGACGCACGGCCGTGCGTCTCTACCGGCATACAATGCGACAAAATCCTCGCCAACAACCCTGAAAAGGCCACCGA
The DNA here is from genome assembly GCA_902801625.1 of uncultured Bacteroidia bacterium. GTDB lineage: Bacteria > Bacteroidota > Bacteroidia > Bacteroidales > F082 > Limimorpha. The sequence goes on from CADCJI010000001.1 coordinate 134,996, forward strand.
GAACATCCAGAAAAAGGCCCTTCAATGGGGCGACACGGTTTTCAATCCCGTCAATCTGGAATTGAAATTCAATGAACCGCGTCTCATCCCTGCCTCGGTCATTGGCGAGATGAAACGGGAATTGGTGGTGAAATTAACAGAGGAATTGGTTGAAAATCATAAGAATAACCGTGAATGCCGTAGAGAAGGTGCATGCACCGTCTCTACAACGGTCACAAATCCCGATGAAATTCCTGCCGCATTAATGACCTGCCACCATTGCATCCGTTACGCCAATGGGATGTGCAGCAAGGAAACGGGGCAGAAGGCAACGCCGCTGTATATCCGCAACGGTGCTAACACCTTCCGCCTCGAATTTGACTGTCGAAATTGCCTGATGCGTGTTATGGCCGTCGCTGATTGAGTTCATTGTTCGCGGATGAACATCAAATTCGTTTCAGGCACAAAAGTGACTTCAAACTGGTAATAGTCGCACTCGTCCTTCTTGATGCTGACAAAGTAGGTTTGTCCCAGCTTCAGGTTTTCGAGAATGATGTCCAAATGGCGACCGCACAAGCAATCTGCCCACGAATCTTCGTAGAGCAGTTCGATGGAGATGTTTTGTTCCTGCGTTTGGATTTCAGGTCGGATGGTGTCAACTCCACAGGAGAATTGCGTGTTTGTGGTGCTGATTTTCAACTTCGTGTCGTCAATAGTGGTCACATAAATCGTGTCATTCTGTTCGTTGTCGCGGTGGAGAACGACATCGTTGCATCCCGAAACGAAGAAGCCGGAAACCTTAGGCTGCTTGGCCTCTTTCTTGTTGCATCCCTCCAAGGCGAGGAATCCTATGACAAAAAGCGCCGTCAGGGCGATGATGGTTTTGATTGACTTGTTCATAACAATTGAATTTTAGAGGTTACCTGAAACTTGGTTTTAAGTCTTCGAAAACTTTCTGGCAAAAGTATATAAAAAATCCGCCATTTTTTCAAGTCCAATGGGCATTACAAACTTTTGAAAACCCATCTGTTTGGCATTTAATGTGTTATGGTTTTATTTTACAACTTTTTCTTACTCTTTCATCACCCGCGCCACACGGTTTTTCCCTTCCCCATCGGTAATGCGCAGCAAATAAATGCCTTCCGGCAAGCCCGCCACATTGATTTCATTTGTGTTTTCCACCGTCTTCACCAATTGCCCGAGACTATTGTAAATTTTCACTTCGGTAGCGGTTGCGCCTTCAACACGGACAATGTCGTTAGCGGGATTGGGATATAAACTGACGCTCTCAACGGCAGCTTCCTCCACATCGTCCCAACATTCGCCGTCTGTCCAAACGAGGTTGTCATCCTCAAAATAGCACTGCAAGTAAGCAAAACCACTTGCCGTCCAACCAGGAATGTACCGCCAATTGATGCCCGACAAGCTGCCAATGCCCTCAATCCAAACTTCAGGCTCTTCCATTAACCAACCTTCATTGAAGACATACTTATTACGCACCGAGCCATCTTCCAAAACGACCTCTTCAATAGCCATCAATTGGATGTATTCAGGCTCGTCGCCATAACCCACTTCAAACAAGTCGCCGACTTGGAGATTGAAGTCATAATAGACTTCCTCCTCCATAATATGCGGTATTGCAGTCGAATAACGCCTGAGATACACCTTTTTGCCTTCCTCACGCAAAAGGCCAAATGGAACTGTGTAATTCAGCTCATCATATAATACAGTCAACTCCCTATAGGTTTGTCCCTCATACTCAATTTTATCGCCAAGTCTCGCGATTTCGTATTGCGAATCTCCATAATAGAAAACAAACCGCATATCCCATTGCCTCTCTCCAGATTCAGGAATCAAAGGATAATACATTGTAATATCTTCAAAGAGTTGCGTCGTCCACACATATTCAGGCTGGACACCACTCCGTCCGGTAACAGCCACTCTTCCGTCGTCGAACACGTAGACCGAGGAAATGGCATCGTCGCGGTCGTCCCTGTCGTGGCGATAACAGCCCGTCATTTCGCCCGTTGCGGCATCCAATTTGAGCACGATGTAATCATAACCGTGTCCCGCTCCCAATCTTTGGCTCTGGCCACCCACATAGACATGCCCGTTTCTGAAGAAAAGCGCATTACCGATGTCGGCGTTGTTGCCGCCAAACGCATAGCGGTTTTCCCAAAGCAGCTGTCCGTCGGGACTGTATTTCAGCGTGAGAATGTCGTTGTTGGTGTGGTTGGGCATTCCGTAATTCGAACCGAAGTGTCTGCCCGTTACATAGATGTTGCCTTCCTCATCTTGCACCATCGCCCTGATTTCGTCGCCCGACACATTACTGGGCAAATTGGTGCCATAATCATGTGCCCACACCAAGTTTCCTTCCGAATCGATTTTGGAAACTTTATAAGCCATTGTTGCCGTGACCAACAGATGATGGTCAGGGGTCGATTGGACGTTCGAGAATCCCCTTGTATCGCATGCGGTGCCCTCAAAAATCAGGTTGTTGTCGAGATCTAGTTTGGTCAAATGCCTGTTTGCCCCAAACAAAAGCAGCGTTCCGTCCATGGCGAAAATATCATAAAGGAAAGGATTGGCATCATTGGCATCAAAGTCTCTCTGCCACAACAGATTGCCATCAGCATCGTAGCAAAACAACTGCGGGATGGTAACAGTGACAATGTAGTCATCGCCAGGTGCGGGATAATCGTATTCCCTGTAGGAGGCCAAAACCAAACGGCCATCGGAGGCCAAAACCAGATGCTGGGCCATGAATGACGTGTCGGCCTCATTTTGGATGGTTTCTTCCCAAACCAAGTCGCCATCCGAAGTGAATTTCTGGAGGACAACTCTCGATTTGTAAAACTCAAGTCGCTCATTACAAAGGATATAGACATTATCAGAGGCATCAATCTGATAACTAACGATAGTCTTTTCGTAGGGCGAATTGGTGCCAAATGTTTTTGTTGAAACAATGGTTCCGTATATGTCATAGGTGACCATCTCCAACTGGGTTTCACCGTTGTTGAGCGTCACTCCCGTCACCTCGATGTATTCTTTCACGTCTTCAATGCCGCGGACGACAGGGGTACTGGAAATATAGTTGACATTCCCAACTTGATAGTCTTCTGACCAAAGCAGATCAGATTGTGCCTTCGTCATGCCCGCCACTGCCATCAGGGCAAGCAAAGTATATATCTTTAAGTTTTTCATTGTATCGTTATTTTATTTGTGTAAATATTTCCATCGGCATCCGCAATTCGCAGCAGGTAAACGCCTTGCGGCAAGCCTGCCAAACTCACCTCATTAGAGTTCCGCACGCTCTTCACCACCTGCCCCAAAGCATTATAAAGCCAAACCTCTTCAGCCTCAACACCACATATCCGCACCAAGTCCTTACTCGGATTAGGATAAACCCCAACACCATCTCCACTCCATCCCTCCTGTTCCTCGATGCCGTCATAGTCATAAATGTCGGTAAGATGGAAAACCCAATAGTTATCCTGCGACCCCACCACCACATTGGGACAATTGATATCGCCGTAGGGATAAGGCGGCGGGTACAAGGCATCCTGGCAAAGAAAGACAAACTCCTTGTCGCTGACTTGTACGGCATCGGCATATTCTTGAGCCGAAGCCACATCAGCACCCATCACCCGCTCCCACAATAGATAACCTTTGGCATCCGTCCTGAAAATCCAAGGCTTTGGAGCCCCCCATGAACCATCGGGGTTTTCATACAACTGCAAAGCACTTTGCACATCGCCATCCCTTGATTCCGACCATCCAGTAATTGTAAATCCACCATCGTCATTTTGGAAAACTTTATACGCAGCATCATTAAGAGTGCCGCCATAGCATTTGCTCCAGACCACATTACCATCGAAATCAGTTTTCAGAAGCCAAGCATCATGACTGCGACCGTGATGGGGAAGACCTTGGTTGTAGCCCAAATGATAACCGGCTCCTCCAAGGTCGCCATCATCCGAAGCCGCACAACCCACATAGAGATAGCCGTCTTCAAGCACAATGAAATCGGCAAAAGAATCATCTTGGGTATAGCCGCCGTAGCATCGGTTATCCAACAAATTGCCTTCAGCATCTAATTTGGCCACCACCCCGAACACAATAGTCGGATACTGGTTGCAACTATAAAGAGAGCCATATTGTTGGGGATCGCCGTTAATCAATACTGTATAGGAGCCATCTTCCATTTCCTTGATATTGCTGACCAATTCATTGTCTTCGGTCCCCAAGGTAACTTCCCATTGCAGGTTGCCGAGGCTGTCCAACTTGAAAATCCAGGCATCCCATGAACCATAATGATGGCTGATGTCACCGCCGTTCCATGCTACGGTATGACCGCCGACACATCCTCCGTCACTTGTTGCGGTAACTCTCGGTGGATACCATGAAGTGTACGCTGGGTTCCCTATGACACGCTTCCAAAGCACATTGAACTGTTCATCTATCTTTACGATACATGTATTGGCTTCATCACCAACAAAGTCTGTCCCAATCAAATAGAAATGGTTGGGATTTGTCTTGGATTGAGATATTTGGGATATAGTGTTCATTTCCACACACGATTGGTCAACCAGTTCCCCGGCTTCATTCAGTTTGATAATCCAACCGTTTCGTTGGCCAGTGTGTTCGCATTCAACGGAGAAGCCTCCGTCATTGTCAATGTTTCCTCCAGCCAAATAACCATCTGGAGTTTTGATGATGCAATAGGGATAATCATCGCCCATGCTGCCATAGCCCCATTGCCAGTCGAAACGAACTTGGGCTTGCATCGCCCCTCCCGCCATCATCAGGAGCGCAAGCAGGGTGTAAAGTCTAATGTTTTTCATCGTTTCGTGATTTTGTTCGTGTAAATATTTCCTTCCGCATCCGCAATGCGCAGCAGGTAAACGCCTTGCGGCAAACCCGCCATGTTGATTTCATGGCTGTCTTTCACAGTCTTCACCATTTGTCCAAGGGTATTATAAACCTGTACTTCGGCAGGTTCTAAGCCTTCGATGCTAACCGTCTCGGATACCGGATTGGGGTAGATAGAAACCGCAGGCGCAACTTCTTCCTCCACGGCATCAATCATGCAGGTGCCATAATATTCGTTTTGCCAAAACAACTCTCCGTTTTGGTGGAAACACAGGGCACGGTAGTAGCCTCCAGTGACATAATACCATCCGCTGAAGAGCAAGCCCATGTCGCTGCCAATGCCTTCTGTCCAAGTCTCGATGGCCACCGGTTCTCCCGTAAAGTCATATTCCAATCCGAACCAGAACTTTCTCCTGTCCTTGCCTCCAATTTGCTCTATGCTAATGGAATCAACGACAAAATAATCAAATTCTTGGAAATCGCCAAATCGCAAGGTGTCGCCGACTTGGGCAGTGAAATCATAAATCAAAATATCGGTCGCCGATTTTCTTTTCCAGACTTTGCCGTCTTCTTCCCTCAACAGGGTGGCTAATCGCGGCGTGCCTTCACCATTTCTGGTCTCCAACACTTTTGTGTATCGAACGCCATCAACGAGCGTGTCGTCCGAAAGCCAATGGACCAAAGTGCTGTAATGATGGTTTGGCGGAAAGCCAGGGTTTACGATGACATCAAGGGTGTACCATTCGTTGCCTTCCTGAATAATCGGTTCATAGTCTTGCGCCTTCGCCATGCCCGCCATTGCCAGCAACAGGAGGAGAAGGACTTTTGCCTTTTTGTGGGTTGGTTTGTTCATTGTCTGTTGTTTTAATATTGTCGTAGGCAAAACTATAACAAAAAAGCATCAAATAAGCAACATACAAGCCAAACTACAGATTTTTCTTGGTTTGAAACAATGCAAAATATTGAAATACAATAAACTATAAAAACCGAAGTACAGATTTTTGTTTAGCCCAACAAGTCGGAAACAGGGCTTTTCCCCACCTTTTTGATGAGGTCGGAGCGGTATTTCATCACCGTGTTTTGGCTTAGTTCCAAAATCTCGGCTTCTTCCTTGATGCGGAATTTGAGAAAGTTGAGTACAAGCAAATCGCGCTCTTGTTCGCTCAAGTCGGGGTAGGTGGATTTCAGTTTTTCATAAACATCGGGGTATGCCTTGTTGAAGGCTTCCAAGATACCCTCGCGTGAAGGGTCGGCTTTGTCGTAAAGGGTCTTCACTTCCTTCAGCAAGTCATCAAAAGTCTTTTCCTTTAAGGCGGTTTGGGCTTCGCTCAACTGTTGGTTAAAGGCTTCGCGCTGTTGGTCGAAAGCCTCTTGTTGCTGTTGGTGTTCCTCGCGGAGGTCGGCTTCGGTTTGTTTATGGCGCTTGTGGGCGACCCAAAGCACCAGTCCAAGCGCCAAAATCACCAGCAATATGATGGCTCCTATCAAAAGGTTCTGTCGCTGTGTTTGTCGCTTTTGCAACAAGGTGTCGGCTTCCTGTTTTTCCTGAATGTAGTTGTTGAATAATGCGGTAAGTTCTGATGTTACAGGCGCGAAGGCTTCTTTTGCGTGAGGATATTGCGCCAAAAGACGCGCATATTCGTTCATCTTTTCGGTCTCGCCCAAAGCTTCATAAACCTCGTGCAAATACTCTATGGTTTGGGCTTTTGCTGTCATGTCCGAAAGACCCAATTGTTCAAACTTCTCATGAGCCCGATTCAGATACACCAGCGCCGAATCAAACTGTTTCTCCTCTTTATAAATCCAACCGATGGTCAATTCAACATCCTGGTTGTCAACTTCACTACAATGCGGAAGCAGGGCTTTCAGGTCGCGGATAACGGGTTCTGCATCGTGATGAAGCTTGTAGTCGATGATACCTTTCCTTGAGACCGACATCCTGAAATTGAGTTCGGAAGAATCGTTTTCGAAGCATCTTATTGCGCTGTCGTAGTAATAGCAAGCACTGTCAAAACTATCACAAATGTCGAATCCATAGGCAATCAAAAACAAAGTGCTCCCAAATGATTTGCGCGAGTTCGAGTATTTCTTATTGATAGCCAAGGCCTGGCGATAGAAATAAGAAGTTGCTTCCGGCAACAAGGAAATCGAATATTGGGTCCCCTGACCCTTATAAGTTCTCTGAAGGAGATTGATTATACTCCTGTCAGGTTTTGTAAGCTGCTCTATTTCAGGAAGATTATCAACAGAAAAGCGTTCCTCCAATAGTCCCAACACTTGGTAGAATTCTTTGCAACAGGCTACAGTGCTATCCATTTCCCAATAATGCATGGCATTTTGGTAGAGGGTATTGGCAATGTTATATATGGAATCGGCACGAAGGCTGTCGGCGGTTGCATCCATTTGTGACGGATCTTCAACCTTTCGACCGGCCTCAACGGTTGGCTCAGGTTTGCCACAAGCAGCCAATAGTATGGCGCAAATGGATGTTGCTATGATATGATGGATTTTCATGGGGGCAAAAGTAGGGAATTTTTCCAAATCATCACCTCACAAGGTCGTTATACCCGAAAACCACCTCCAAGCTTTTCCCTTTGAAGTATTCCCTCACTTGGTTTTCAGTCCATTCCGTAGCAGCCAAAATAAAATCGCCGCCCCAAGCGCCCAAGGATTTCAAAACTCCCTCGAAATCGGGGAAATGTTTTTGAACTGGTTCTTGCCCAATGCAGCGGCTGATGATGCGTTCGTGGCATTGCATAAGCATAGCGAATTCGTCCAAACTTTCACATTTCGGCACGGCACGGCTGATTTCCGAAACTGATTCTATATCTTTATGTAAATCAATGGGATTTGCTTGGGCTAAAAACGCCTTGATTTCCTTTGAGGAACTTTGCTTTTGGCCTTGGTAGATGAAAAACAGATGCTCGGCAAAGGGTGGGTCGAAATCTATAGGTTCAACTATGGGAGTCGGCCCTTCGACGGGCTCAGGGACCTTAGCTGGTAAATCAAGCGTAGGCCGTTGAGCTTGTCGAAACGCCGATTTAGACATGGACAATTGATAATAAATTGGTCCTTCTGCCGTGGCGCAAGCGATGTCATAACCCGAACCACCAAAGGTCAGCTTCAGCAATTCGTATGGATTGACATCAGCCCATCGCGCCAAATTGGCAATCAAGGTAGAACTGCTGCCGAGCCCCCAATTCGGGTCGAAGTCGAGATGGGTTGTGAATATCAAGTTGTTGCTTTCAAAAGCCTTGGGATTCAATTGCTTGACGGCTTGCAGGATTTGTCTTAGTTTTTCGGCTTTAGGTTGGTCATCGCTGTCGATAATTTCAAGGTTTTCGGGGTTTAAGGATACAGTAAACCAAGGGGCATTGGGTTTGTGGGCGTTCCATTGTAGAGATGGTGTGCACACCGTCTCTACCTCCAATGTCTGTCCCAATTTTAACGGCACTGCCAAAGCCAACGCACCTTTCAAGACGAGATATTCGCCTGTCAACAAAAATTTTCCGTGGGCTTGGTAAAGGCTCATTTTTTCAAGGAGTCTAAGAATTGTTCCACCCCAGCATACGACACGGTCTTATCCTTGAAATACTCGCGTGCCTGTTTTTTCTCCTCTTCCGTGGCGTTCAGTTGGTTCAAGATATTGTTCAAATGCATCTTCATGTGGCCGGCTTGGATGCCTTTGGTGGTCAGCGAGCGCACGGCGGAGAAGTTGTTGGCCAAACCCATCGTGGCGGCTATCATCATCAGCTCTTTGGCCGTGGGATTGCCCAAAAGTTCAAGGGTCTTCTTGGCAAGTGGGTGCAGGCTGGTCAGTCCGCCAATGGTACCCAAAGCCATCGGCACCTCTAGCTCGAAGTGGAAGATGCTATTTTCAATCGTGGCCGAGGAAAGGCTCTCATAATGCCCGTTGCGCGAGGCGAAGGTATGGCCCGCCGCTTCCACCGCACGGAAATCATTGCCCGTGGCGATGACCACTGCGTCGATGCCGTTGTAGATGCCCTTGTTGTGCGTCGTGGCGCGGTCGGTGTCGATGTGGGCGATGTCGACGGCTTTCTTGAATTTCTTGGCATATTCGGCTCCCGAGAGGTGTTCGTCGATGCCGTCAAGTTGCTCCACAGGGCATTCCACCCAAACCTTCACGCGACAGTCGGGCGTGTTGTTCGACAAGATGGTCATGATGATTTCCACCTTGCGGAGGTCCTCAGGCAGGTCTTGTTGCTCAGCGAAGAAGTCCTGCAAGCTATGCCCAAACTGCTCCAAAGCGGAGTTGATGAAGTTGGCTCCCATGGCGTCGCCCGTGCCAAACTCCACACGAATTTGGTAATAGTCAGGGATTTGTGCGCTGTAGTCGATGAGCCGCATCCCAAGGATGCCGCCACCGCGTTTACGCATTTTTTCAGTCATGGCATCGGTGTCGGCCAAGAGGCGTTTCTCGATTTCGGGAAACATCGCAAACAGTTTTTCCTTGTCGCCGCTCCATCCGAAGTGTACTTGTCCGACCTTGCGCACATCAATGACTTCGGCATGGAATCCGCCTCGCTCGCCCCAGAACTTGGCTGCAGCTGAGGCCGCCGCTACAACGGAGCTTTCCTCGATGACCATCGGCACGATGTAGTCCTTGCCGTTGATGGTCACATTGGGCGAGATGCCGTAGGGAATGAAGAAATTGGTGATGGTGTTCTCGCTGAACTCATCAAAAAGCTGTTGCTGCTTCGAATCGGAGTGCCAATAGCTCTTTAGCAGGCTGATGACTTCGCCGGGGTTCTCGAAGTAGTTGGCAATCAGCTTTAGCTTCTCTTCCTTGAGAAGTTTCGAAAAGCCTTTCTTTATGCGTTCGCGAGTGGCCATATCAGTTTACCATTCTTCTTCTTCAATCACTTTTTCGGGAACCAGACTTTCCTCAAACTTTTGTCCCCAGTCTTCGGCAAAGGCGGACATCTGTTGCAGGTAATTGTCCCAAATAGGCTGATAATTAGGATCTTCTTTGTTCATCCATTCCTCGCAGGGATGGTTGCTTTGGGTCTTTTGCATGAAGTCGGTAAGGGTGTAACGCACACGGCCTTCGCGTACTTCGATGGTGAAATAATAGGTAATCCAAGGCCATTTCGATTTCACTGCGTCGCCGTTGTCAAGCTGGAACTGATGCTTGCCTTTCAGGGTGCGTCCGTCGTTCTGCTGGAGTATGGTAGCAGGACTTTTGTAATAGGTGTTCATAAACTGGCTGTAGATACGGTTAAACACCTCATCCTCAGAACCTACGGTGTTGATGACCTTGCGGAAACAAATCTTTTCCGTCTTTGGGTCAATGGGCATGTTGGATTGGGCAAAGGTGAAAGTCGCAAACAAGACGGCGACAATAAGCAATGCTGTTTTCTTCATTTCTTTTTAATTTGGTCACAAAATTAGTAATAATTCATGTCACTTCGGCGCAACAGGTGTGAAAAATAACAAATATTAGGCCAAAACTACAAGGGCTTGACTTCAGAATTGTCGTGGCAAGCCAAATCCTTTAGCGGATTGCCTTTGTAATATAAAGTGGAGGCGTCATTCAAGGTGGCTTTCAGGTATTCAGTCACCCAGACTGTGGCTTCGGAGGCTTCGGAGAGCTCAGCATATAGCTTATTCACTTGGGTTTCAACCATGTTTAGTATACTGCCGTCATGTAGTTTTATGTCGGCTCTGGCTGTTTCGCCTCCCCGATTGATGAATCGAGAGTTGCCGTTCAGGTCTAGGTCGAGCAGTTCGTTGGCATGGATCCTTCCGTTGAACTGTGAGGATTTTGTTAATGAGGCTATGCAAGTGGCACCGTCAAATTGGAAATCGAGCAGTTTTGAAGCCGCATCCATCGCGATTTCGCATTTGTCGCCCGTGTAGGTTAAGGCGTTGCAGGAAGAAGCATCAGTCAGGTTCACATAGAGCCGTTCTCCATTATATGAGCCTGTAAATGTGACTTTTGAGGCAGTCTTGGCATTAATTTTTTCAAGTTGGTGCATATGTACGGTGGCTCGGAACTCGGAGTTGATAGCAGGGAAGGTCTTTAGAATAAAACCAAGTTCGAGATGGGTGTCATTCATCTTGGCTTTTACATAAGGCTCCAGATAAGCGGAATAGTTCAGTTCGACATAGGTGCAACTGTCGGCCACAACGGTCACTTGCCAGCCGTCGCTGACTTCGATTTCACGTATGTCAGCGTTCTCGAAAACAGTCTTTTGCATGAGGGTCATGTCGGCTTCTTTTTTGCAGGATGTGGCGAAGCAAAGGGCTGCGCAAAGAATGAGTATGGTTTTGAGTGTTTTCATGCTGTATTAACGAATTATAGTAACATTTATTATTGATGATGATAAGGTTCGCCCTTTAAAATCGTGAAGGCACGGTAAAGTTGCTCGACAAAAATGAGCCTCACCATCTGGTGGCTGAAGGTCATGGGTGAGAGCGACATCTTGGCGTTGGCGCGGTCGTAGACTTCTTGCGCGAAGCCGTAAGGCCCACCTATGATAAACACCAGCCTTTTTGCTCCCGAAGCCATCTGTTTTTCAAGGCTTTCGGAAAACTCCACAGAGGTAAATTGTTTGCCGTTTTCGTCTAAGAGGATGACTTGATCACCAGGTTGCAGCTGTTGCAATAACAGGAAACTCTCCGCTTTCTTTTGTTGGTCTTCGCTGAGCGTCTTGCGGTTGCGCGGGTCGGGGATCTCTTTCATCTCAAACGAAGCATAATGCCCTATCCGCCCGACATATTTCTTGATGCCGGTGATGAGGTAGTCTTCATCCGTTTTTCCTATGACCAAAAGCAGAATCTTCATTTTTTTTCGTCACAAAACCGACAAAACTGTCAAAACTTTACTTTTTGGTAGGGAAAGCGGCCAACCGGCCCGCTTTCCGGCGGCAACCTGGTTGGGTGCCGCCCACCCTTAAAAAGTGGTTTTGTGGGTTTTGTATGTTTTGTGATTATTATAACTTTATGTTTTCTAATAGTTTGTAGGCTTTATTACGGTCTTGTTCCAACTGGGCTTTCAACTCATCCAGCCCGTCAAACTTCTCCTCGTCGCGGATGCGGTCGATGAAGCGCACATGGATTTGCTTGCCGTAGAGGTCGCCGTCGAAGTCGAATAGGTTGACCTCGATGATGGGGTTGTCTTCGCTGCGGTCGCCGATGGTGGGTCGGTGCCCGATGTTGGCCATAGCCTTGTAGGTCTTGCCTTCGTAGTCGACAAGGCAGGCATACACGCCTCGGTTGCTGATGAGCATGTACTCTCTCGGCAACTCAAGGTTGGCGGTAGGGAAGCCCAAGGTGCGCCCAATCTTGTTGCCCACCACGACCTCGGCAGTGACGGAATAGGTGTAGCCCAACAGTTGGTTGGCACGCTTCACATTGCCCGTGGCAAGGGCGTTACGAATCTTCGTAGAGCTGATGGCGATATTTTCAACATCTTGTGCGGCAACGCGTTCCACCTTGAAGCCGTATTTCAGCTTCATGTCGTTGAGCAGACCGAAGTCGCCCATGCGGTTCTTGCCAAAGTGATGGTCGTAGCCTACAACGATATAGGCAGGCTTGATGTTGTCGATGATGTAGTCCTTGATGAACACCTCCGACGGTGTGCGTGAGAACTCTTTCGTGAAATTGATGATGACCACATTGTCGATGCCGAACTCCTCAAATTTCTTGAGTTTTTCCTCGGGCGTGCAGAGGAAACGCAGATTAGAGCAGTCGATGTTGAGCACTTGCCGCGGATGTGGACTAAAAGTAACCACAACAGTCTCACCACCAATGCCTTGTGCCAAGGTCTTCATCTTGTTGAAGATGGCCTGATGGCCGAGATGGACACCGTCGAAGGTGCCGATGGTGACCACGGCGTGGGGAATATTTCTAGCTTCTATGATGTTTCTGAAAACTTTCATCGATTTAAATCGGGGTTTTCGACAAACTCAAGCCTCCTTATCTTGTGAAAAAGCAGAGGTCCCTGAGCCTGTCGAAGGGCCGAACTATATGGTTTAAAACTTCATTGTCTTGATAAGATATTGGGCAATTTGCACGGCATTGGTTGCAGCGCCTTTGCGGAGATTGTCGGCCACGCACCAAAAATTGAGGCCGTTCTCCACCGAGAAGTCACGGCGGATGCGACCCACGAAGACCTCATCCTTGCCTTCGGCATAGAGGGGCATCGGATAAATGTTTTTGGTCGGGTCGTCTTGCACCACCACGCCAGGCATGGCAGCCATCAATCTGCGGACATCGTCGATTTCAAAGGGTCTTTCGGTCTCCACATTGACGGCTTCACTGTGGCCGCCCCACACGGGCACACGCACCGTGGTGGATGAGACGGCGATGTGCTCATCGCGGAGGATCTTACGCGTTTCGTTGACCATCTTCATCTCCTCTTTGGTATAGCCGTTGTCGAGGAAGGTGTCGATGTGGGGCAGGATGTTAAGGTCAATCGGGTGGGGATAGCATGTCGTGCCGCTCGCGCCAGCGCGTTCGGCCTTCAGTTGGTTGACACCTTTTTGGCCGCTGCCCGAGACGCTTTGGTAGGTGCTGACGACAATGCGTTTGATGCCGTAAGCCTTATGGATGGGTGCCAAGGCCATCACCATCTGTATGGTGGAGCAGTTGGGGTTGGCGATGATGTGCGTGTCCTTGCTGATAGTGTCGGCGTTGATTTCAGGGACGACCAAAGGCACATCTTTTTCCATGCGCCAGGCCGAACTATTGTCGACAACAAAGGTGCCTTGCTCGGCAAAGCGCGGCGCATATTGTTTCGATGCCGATGCTCCTGCCGAGAAGATGGCAATGTCAGGGCGGGCGGCGATGGCCTCGTCCACGCTGACCACTTTGTAGGTTTTGCCCTGGAAAACGATTTCCTTGCCCACGGAGCGTTCCGAGGCGGCGACAATCAATTCATCAATCTGAACCTTCTGTTCGTCAAGCACTTGAAGCATCTTTGAGCCAACCAGTCCGGTGGCCCCAACCACTGCGATTTTCATATTTTCCTTTTTGCATATTTGGGCGCAAAAATAGAAAAAAAGAAGTATTTATTCTTCAGAGCCATGATTATTTGACAGCATCTTCTTCAAATGGTTAATAACATGTCGGTTTAGCCTAACAGCAATATCCTGCCCCCTCGCACAACAATAAAACCTATTCCCCCAACAACCTCCTCTTAACTTCCTCATACAACTCATTATAATCAAAAAGGTGATAATTGCCCACGGCAACCTGTCTATACAGCCATTCAAAGAAGGCATCATAGTCGTCCGCCGTCAAGGTCTTTGCCTTTTCGGCAATCAGATCCTTGATGTGTCCGTTCCATGCATCGATGGTGTAGCGCGGATAGAAGCCGTTGTCAAGCACCTTCACTAATGTGTCAAACGAAGTGATGGCATTAAGCATCTGGTCGTCGTCTTTAGTTATCATCCTTTCGTAATCAGCCCGTAATTCATCATAGCAGGCAACCACTGAATCCATCAACGGTTGAGGCAGATGCCACTCTTCATCGAGTCGCTTTCCGAAAAGCACCATACTTTTCGCTTTATTAACAGCCAATGCCGTATCAAAATCGTACAGGTAACAGGCCAGTACTTCCAAATCCTGTGGGAAATAATACATTTTGACATCATCAAACGAAACCCCAATCCCGTTTCTCGATTCTTGTTTTTGACGGCAAGTGTCGATTCCAGTATACATGTTTGTGACGTATGGGTAATAATTGTCTAAATAATTCAGGTCATCCGGACTGATTATTGTCGAATCCGTTCCCAAATATGTTCGCGATATAAATTCAATTGGGCACAAACCATTAGGAAGCCTGCGCTCATTGACATGCTTGACATCGGCGATAGGATAAAAACCCTTAATGGTATCACCTTCAACAATTCTCCATGAGATTTGGGAACCATAAATTTGAGGCCGCCCTTGATGCATCAAAAAACGGTCTTCCATATAAGCAAGATCATAACTATCCGCATCGTTTTCCTGCACAGCTTGTCTGAGCTGTTTCAGATACCAAGAAAGAAGTGTAGGGGAATGTTGGGCAATCAGCCAGGCATTGTGCGAGCCTTCGCGTCCTACTAATTTCCATGTGGGGAAACCGTATTGTGTAATTAATACTTCAAGCTTGGCGGTATTTATTGAATCGATGGCAATCATCTTTTGTCTATTCTCTTCAGACCAAGGCTCTTTTCTAATGGCTTGGTCAATCTCTGCCATTGCCGCCAGCGAATCAATGAAAGGCTGACATCTTTTATGCTCTGCAATACCAATTAGTGAATCCAATTCATGCCAATAAGCGCGTTCAAACAAGCCAATATCATGAAGGAACAATTGATCTGATCCACCTCTATCCAAGCCTTTTGCCACCAATCGAAACAACAGCTCCTTGCTTTTTGATGGGTGTTCCTCAATTTCAGCAGTGACATAATAATACCACAAATCATAAAAACCACCAATAGGCTCAATCGAATCCAGTTTCGAATAAAGAGAATACGCTGTTTGGAAATTGTCAGACCAATAGGCTTCGGTAGCTTTATATTGCAAATCTTCGCATGAATACTGTGGAGCAGGCTCTTCAGCCAGATGGATTTCGTTTTGGCCATTTAGCGGCAAATGCACATAAATCACACGGAATCTGTAGTCATCCCCGAAGCGTTTCACATACTGCCGCACCTGGCGCAGGTGCCGTTTCGTGTAGTAGCGTGAACTGCTGGGCCAAATCACCATGAGGGTATAATCATATTCCGAAGTTTCTTCCAGTAGCAACTGTTTTTCTTGGTCACTGGCAACGAGGAATTGAACATCGTTTTGGAAACATACTTTTCGATTAATACGCTCGTTCACTTGCTCATATTTACTTGCTATGGGTACATTCTCAAAGATTTCAAGGAATTTTGCGTTGCCCATGCAAATCTCATAGCCTCCGACAATACCGCCTGTTGAGTCATACATTCGTGTCTGTATAAGCGAATAGAATCCTTTTTGTGCACTCTGCGAGTTGAGGAAATATCGCTCATTCTGCTTCAAACTGTCATTGTATTGCGCGTCAAACTCAAACTGGCCGTGTGGGCAGTCCGGCATGAATTTGTCGATGTTGTGCACCTGTTCCTTGTCCATTCCCGAAAACGGCATCACCACCATGTCCCAAACCATCTCGCGCGGCATTCGGCAGGAACTCATCAACACAATGCTGATTGATAGAATTATAAGAACAACTTTTCTCATTCAAATATGCTTTTAAGCCCGCTATTCCTCATAACGCCTCCAACTAAAACCACACCTTATACGAAAACGACGGAATAATCGGGAAGAAAGTCCGCTGCCATAGCGTTTGTGGCTCGTCGGGGAACTGGTTCCAATACAACGGGTCACCTTTCTTGTCACCGTAGTAGTAATAATACGGATTCTGTCGGCAATATACATTGTAAATCGAGAATGTCCATTCGGCTTTGCGGCCTTTCTCGTTCCTGGTCTTGAACTTGGCGGCCAAGTCGAGGCGGTGGTAGTCGCGCATTCTGGCACTGTTGCGCTCACCGTAGATGTTGGTTTGCTCAAAATGCACATCGCCTTCAGGCGTCATGACAGGTGTGTTCTGCACCCCGATGACGGGTGTGTAAGGCAATCCCGTCTGATAGGTCCACAAGGCACTCAACGACCAACGCTCCGTCAGTTGATAGTTCACATTGATATTGATGGAATGCGGGCGGTCATATTCAAACACATATTCCTTTCCGTTGTTGATGTGGTCGAACTGCCGCGTGGTGTGCGACCAAGTGTATCCCACATAGCCGTCCAAGCGGTTGAAGTTGAAGCGCGTCATCATTTCAACGCCATACGACTTGCCCTTGCCGCCCGCTTCCACCTTGTTGCGCCAGTCGGAGTCGCCGAGGAGGGTGCTGTAGCCTTCGCGGTAGGTGGCCAAGTCTTTTAGCAGTTTGTAGTAGGCATCGATTTCCACGCTGATGTGGTCTTGCCAAAAACCGCGCTGCCAACCGACAGAGGCTTGGTCGGAGGTGGCGGGCTTGATGCGGGCATCGGCGGGAATCCACACTTCGTTGTTCATGATGGAGCCAGGCGTCATCATCAGGTGTGCGTTCTGCGTGACGCGCATGGCGGTCAGGTTGATGGTGCTTCCTCCAACGGTAAAGTTGAGGTTCAGCCTCGGTTCCCAAGCGAAATGATGATAACCCTTATTCAGGAAACTATTCGCCCTCAAACCCACGGAGCCATTGAACCAACTGCCAAACTTCAGTTTGTTGTCTAGATAAAGCGAGTTGTCGAACACGCTCGAAATGTCGGGCAAGTTGGTTTCTGAGAAACTGCTGGTGAAGTGGTTAGGACGATAGTTGAGGTAGGAACTTTGCAGGCCGTATTCCATGGTGTAGGCATTGCTGACAAAGAGTTTCCAATCGGAGCGGAGCGAAACATCACTAACCCGCGAAGAAGTCTTGACAAAGAAATCCGTCGTGTCAACGGCGTTTCTAAGATAAGCCTTCATGTTGTTCTTCAATCGGTATTGCGTGAACGACAATGTGTTGGCCATGAAAAGCCGTGAACTGACCGCGCTGTTCCATTGTCCCGAGACGAGCAGGTTGCCCCAGATGTTGCCGATGCTGTTGCGCTCGATGTCGCCGTTCTCCCTCTTGTTCTTCCAGATGCGCATATAGTCATCACCCTCATAAATGTTGAAGGCAAAACTGTTTTTGGCATCGGGTGCCCAAGTGTACTTGGCGTTGATGTCGTGGAAGCCGTAGGCAATGTTGTAGTCTTGTCCGCCCTGCTCTTTGCTGATTTGGCTGGCAATGTAAAGCAACGCTTCAGTGAGGGTTTTGCGGCCCGTGATGATAAAACTGGAGTTCTTCAACCCGCCAGGGCCTTCCACGGCAAAGGCCAAGTCGGTGAGGCCTGCGCTGAGCGAGCCTTTGAGCTTGGTTGGGTCGCCTTTCTTGGCGGTGAGGTCGACGATGGAGGACAGTTTCCCGCCATAGCGCGCCGGAAAACCGCCTTTGTAGATGTCCATCGTGTTGATCATCTCTGAATTGAACACCGACATGAAACCGCCCAAATGGTTGACATAGATAAGCGGCACATTGTCGAGCATGTAAAGATTCTCTCCAGGATTGCCGCCGCGCACAATCATCAGGCTGGAGGCTTCGGTGGCCGCTTCGATGCCGGGCAGTTGTTGTGCCGCCTTGATGATGTCGGGGCGACTGCCGATGGTGGGCAGTTGGTCAATGCTCTTGGCATTGAGAGTCAAGGTGTTGAAGTTTGTTCTTCGCTCAATGCGAGAGGCACTTATTTCAACGGATTGAAGGGTTTCTGTCAAAGGTTTCAAATGGATTTGCAACGGCTGGTCAACATGATCCACCTTGATGCATTTTTCTTCGTAGCCTATGCACGAAATGCAAAGCGTGACAGGCAGTTCCACGGCAAGGTTGAAATAACCCTTTTGGTCAGTAGCCACGCCTCTTGAGCGGTCTTGCAGAAAGACATTGGCTCCGATGATGCGTTCGCCGTCATCGGCATCGCTGATGAAACCAGAAAGATGTGTTTGTTGGGCACGGGCAAAGAGGGAAGCGAAAAGGCAAATCAAGAAAAAGGTCTTCTTCATGGCGCATCAGTTTTTAGGATTGATGAATACCGTGTCGCAAATCATGGGGGCGATGGCGGCAAACACACCGCGACCGTTTTCCACATTGCTGTAAAGGTTAATGGGGCTTATGACGCCGAGGAAGAGGTTGGAGTAGGCATCGGGCTCCTCGAAAGCGTTTTGGCTTTTCATGTAATGGTAAGCCGATTCCGAGAGGCCATGCATCCTGACCACCACATAGCCCGAACGCACAGCGGTGCCAGAATGGTCTCCTCCCCAACCGTGGTTGCCAAATGTGCTGTTCACCTTAAGTGTATAATCCGTCTCGGTGATGATTTCATTGCTGAATAGAAGGCGGTCAGAACCTTCGTTGAGCAACACCGGGTCATCGGTGTTGATGGATGAGGTTATAGTGCCTTTGGAGAAGGAATAGCCTGATGCATAGTCGTTTCGGAATAGCGCATCCATATTCATTTGATAGTATTCCTTTTTGTTGGGGTCTGTCTTGAAGGTGACCAAGAAAGCAGGACAAGGGTTGCCTTCTTCATCCACAGTGGCGTTTTCCATGATTTCCACAAGGGTCACCACGGGCTTCTCCGGCATTTCGGTTTGTGCAAAAAGCGTGTCGTAGCCAGGGATGACGACCTTGCAGGCGTATTCGTGCAAGGCCTCGGCAGTGGTTTCACCTACATAACGGCCTTTGCCATCATGTTGTAGTTTTTCCGTGAACTGTCCGTCAACATAAAGCAGCACTTCTGCATTGGTGCAAGGAGCAGGATGCACCGAGTCAAGACATTGAGCAAAAGTGACTTGAGCCCACACGGGCTGGTCTTCCTGAAGCACGGCGTTCAAAGTGGGTTGAGGGTCAAAATCGGGGCGGTCATAATTGCTGACCTGTTTGCGGCAGCCGCTGAAGGCGAGCGCAACGAGCAGAAAAAGGATTAATGTGTTTTTCATAAGTTGAATTCTTTTTTACTATGACTTGTGACCATGACAATGACCACTTTCTGAGAAGTTGAAACTTCATATCTTAGTTATAGTGGTCATGGTCATTGTCACTGGTCATTGTTTTGGATTTTGCCATTTCTTCGGCCCGCCAAAGCGAATATTGAGCCCGAATCGCAAATATTGTTTGAAATGTTCTGCATTTATGTAGCCGTATTCTCCAAAAAAGCCGAAATGTCGGGATGGATTAAACGCCAATCCAGCATTGCCTCCCCAACAGAATTTTGTGACCGGTTGGATAGCCTCTATGCCACCGTTTGGATAGTGGCTCAGTCCGATTTGTGCAGTAGCGTAAACATCAACAATATAAAACGAAGGCTTAATGATAGCAGGCAGAAGATGCGTTTTGGCTTCGGCAGTATAGCATTGGAAGAAAACGGTTTTGTTGGAAAAATTCATTTTTCTGAGCGTTGAACTTGCGCCAACTTCCAACCAGTCATTTAGGCCATAATGTATTCCTAATGAAGGGCAAAGCGTTGAATTCATTAGATGATGAGATGTGCTGTTTTCAAATGTTCTCAGAATTGATAAGTTGATGCTGAATTGGTTGCGAATGTACGGAAATTCTTGCTTTGTTTCTGGTTGTTGGGCAAGGCCCATGCAGCATGACAGCATGAAAGCCAAGATGAAAATGCTTTTTCTCATGGTTGGGATTTGTTTTTTGTTTTTGGTTTTGTTTTATAATCGTATTAGGTTAACGCAGGGGTTTTGGCTTTATTGCATTCTGGTTGTAGGGCTGTCGTACCACGGTTGTAGGGCTGTCGTACCACGGCAGCCGCGGGAAAAACAATTTCAAGCGGCTGCCACGATGTGACAGCCCTACAATCGGTTATCATTGCCATTTCTTCGGCCCAGGGAATCGAACATTGAGACCGAAGCGGTGGATGGCTTTGGCCTTTATTTCGTCTGTTTTGGGTTTGTATTCCTTATTTAGGTTGTCAAATGCCAATTCATAAAAGACACCGAAATACTTTGATGGATTGATGGCTAAGCCAATGCTACCACCGTAAAGAAAGTTGTTGCGGACAGGCTCGGTTGAAGGACTATCGTAATCAGGCTTATACTGCTCTGTTACGGTTCTCATGCCCAATTCGCCTCGGCAATAAATGTCGATGAAATAAAAATTCGGCAACAAAAGTGTCAGAGGATGCAGTTCCGTATGGATGCCATAATGATAGTAGCGCTCAATCATTTTACCATCAAAAAGAAGTGGTTCATAAATGGTATCTGTGCCATTGTACATAGTTCCACCTCCTATTATCATCAGGCTTTCATGAGTGCCGAAACTGCCGAAGACTCCTACCACGCACCAATTGGTAATGCCATAGCCAACACCAACCCGGAAGTCGGGATAGTCAGAAAAAGGGACTTTCTGCATCATGCGCGAATAACTCGCATCGATTTTGAAATTACCTTTGTTGAAAGGCTTTAGTGAGGTGAATGGGAGGTCAGTTTGGGCGAAAGCCGTGCAAGACAGCAGCAGCAATGCCAGTAGATAAACACTTTTTCTCATAATAATTGCTTATGGTTTTGTTTGTTATAAATTCCCGTCTGCCTAATAACGACACATCCTAAACTTTATTATTGGTTTTATAAACCACAACCCCGCAGGGGTGCCGCAAAGTTGCGGGGAGTCCGTCGTAAACAAATAGTACATAAGTTCAAATAACGAAAAATCCTATCCCTTCACCACCACTCGTACAGCGTGTTTTATCCCTTCCGCATCCTCAAACCGCAGCAAATAAACCCCTTCCGACAATCCACTCATATTGATTTCATTGCTGCCTTGAACAGTCTTCACCAACTGCCCCACGGCATTATAAACCATTACTTCTGAAACTTTGAAACCTTCGATGTGAACCGTTACCGTTGCGGGATTGGGCCAAACAGTCAGTTGGCTCTCCGTCGACTCATTGACGCTGTTGTATTCGGAATAATGAAAATCTATCAAATCAATCTCTTCTTCTCCTTCCAACATTTTGAGTTGCAGTAATTTGTTGTAAACGGGAATCTCCACACCCACTCTGTCAAGAATTGGATTACTAGTCTCCATTAGGTTGTCCCAAAACCTGTTAATACCTGCTGCTTGGTCGATGCTTACCGTTGGGTCGTAGGTCATTTCGTAGCCTTCTTCAAAATTCCAATCTCCAAAGTAGTGATACAGGCTGTAAGATGTGCAGTTGTAGTTGTCATCGTATGAATACTCGGTCTTTAAGTCTTGATTCCACTCCTGCGAGCCAATGGGTTGGTTAAAACTAATCATGGAAAGAAGATGGCCTTCGGTGTCATATTCAAACACATACCTGCCATCGCCACTCCATTCATCATTGCTTGTGCGGCTATAATAAGTCATCTCAATGCACAAGCCTTGCTCGTTGTACGCATACTCCGTCTTGGAAACAAGATACCATTCGCCTTCCCAAATGTTTGAAATCACCTGTGTACAAAGTCCTTGGGCGTTGTAGTAATAGTCGGTCTTGTAATGGGGTTGCCATTCGCCTTCAACAAAGTCATAATATACCTCGGTTTGGAGCAGGCCGTTCTCGTATTCATAGGCCCTTTTGGCCGATTCAATCCATCCGTCAAAATAGTTGTATCCAATAAACAAAGTAAGGTTTCCGGCTTCATCATACTCATTGATGCGTTTTGTGTTTGGTTGCCAAGTGTTTCCCGACAGGTAAGTATTGATGGTTTCCACTATCAGGCTCTGTTCGTTGTAGGTGTATTCGGTCTTGTTTGTCTGTATTCCGTCATAGTGCGTCATCGAGGTCAAACGATTTTGCTCGTCGTAGGTGTTTTCGAAAGATTGTTCGAGATGCCATGAGGTGTTAGTCGGATAATAACGCATCTCTTTGGTGCAGTTGAGGCGGGCGTCGTATTCATACAGGATTCTAACCTCCTCCCCTGTGACGCTGTCAAGTTTCATAGTGAAAAGGTTTTCGCGACCGTTCATTTTCTCCACCAGTTCCAGGCTCTCTTCCCAAGATCTCTGTTTGGATTCTTTCCTGAAAGGTTGTGCCGAGGCCGACATGATGCAGCACAACAAGGTTGCAAAAAGGATGGATTTCTTCATTGTATTAAAGTTTTAAGTTAGTTTTATTCAATTGTCCACAAAGGTAGAGCAAAAACCATTCGGAAATCGTCTTGTCAAGCCCTCATCGGGTTTTGTCCCTATGATTTTTTCAACTCATCATTGATTTTCAATAAATTAACTAAAACCAACATGTGGTTTTGTCCCTATTTTTTTCCGAAGTATTGATGATATCTGCTCATGGTTTGCCACATTTTTGGCCTTTTTCTCCGTCCACAAGCAATAAAGAAAGGCGTTTGCCATTCGTTTGATTGCTTATTATCTTGGAGGCTCTGGTAAACCTTGACACTATAAGCACGAATTAGTTCACGCCCTAAAACGCGAACCTTCCGCTATCTTATTCTCGTGTCGAAAATTTACCAGATTTCCCAAGAGAGAACAAGAGCGTAAAGCCCTTTATTATGTCTTTATTTGCCTACAAAAGTAATACTTTTTTGTTTTCCAACGCTCAAATTCAATAAAAATCCATTATTTCGCAATCCTCAAAACCTCTATTTTACATTTTCAGCGATATGCTTATGAGTTAGATTCAGAAAACCACGGTTCCTGAGCCTATGGTCCCCGAGGTCCATCGAAGGACGGTGTGACAGCCCTACAAACGATTATCCTTGCCGTTTTTCGGCCCGCCGAAGCGGATGTTGATGCCGAAACGGTTGTAAGGGCGTAGTTTATTGTTGGCATTTTCATGAAAAGTATTCGGTTTTAGACTTGAATATGTTCTTTCGTAAAAGAATCCGAAATACTTCGAAGGGTTGATGGCCAAGCCAAATCCTCCTGCAATGTAAGGCTTGTTGATGCTAGGTGTATTATAGTCAGGGCTTAAGTTGTCTTCTTCGTATATGTATATCTGGTGATGCATCCCAACGCGTAGAATACTGTAGACATCAATGAAATAGAACCCAGGCAGCACTAATGGGATAGGGTGCAACTCATTGTGTAATCCATAATAAACAAAATGGTTTCGGTAGGGGTGGAGGTCATCACCACCAATACTAATCATGGAAGTATTAGTGCTGTATTCGGCGTATATCCCGGCTACGCACCAATCTGTGAAGCCGTATCCTGCACTAAGGCAGAACTTCGAAACATCGTTATATGTATCTCTTTCATAGCCTAGGTTAAGAATAATATTGCCTTTGTTTAGTGGCTTTAAGGAAGTGAAAGGCAGATTGCTTTGTGCAAAGGCCAAGCAGGGCAAGAGCATGATAGCCAGTAGGATGTGTCTTTTCATAATGAAGTGTTGATTGTTTGCTATGAACGCGACTTTAAAAGGAATTATTGTGTGTCATTTTTTTCGAAAAAAACTCCCAATTTTTGTTGCAATCCACATTTTTTCTACTTTTGCGTTTGAAAACGACATAAAACCTCAATAATTTTATTCACTAAATTCAATTCACTATGAAAAAGACTGTATTAATGTTGGCCGCCCTCGTTTTGGGTTCAATGGCCTTCGCACAGAACGCCGACAAGGATAAAGCTGTCGACCAGTATGGCAACACAGTGAATGTCAAGGCCCTAGAGACTTCGAGTCGCGACGGCATCTTGGTGTTCGAATCAAAAGACAAAGACTACAAGTTCTGGTTTGACTCCAGAGTGCAGGTTGACTTCGGTCACTATTTCGGTGCCCAGGAATGGGCGGACCCGATTGGCTCAGGTGCCAGCATCCGCCGCGCCCGCTTCGCTGTCAAGACGCAAATCACCCCCGATTGGTACGGTGAAGTCGATATGGAACTGGCCAACGGTTCCTTCGAACTGAAAGACGCTGTGGTTCGTTACAACGGTTTGAAGAACTGGCAGTTCACTGTCGGTAGCATGAAGCCCGACTTCACCATGTCGCGCAACACTTCTTCGCGTTATCTCATGTTCATGGAGCGCCCTATGGTTATCAATGCCTTTGCGCCTAGCCGTCACCTCGGTGTCTTCGCCAAGTACACCAACAAGTATTTCTTCGGTAGCGCCAGCGTGCTCTTCCAGGAGATTGAAGGTCAGGAGACTCGCGATTATGTGGAAGCCAACAACAAGGACTATGGTATGGATGAAGGTCTTTCCTATGTCGGTAAGATTGTGGTGCGTCCCGTCAATGAAGCCGACTATGGTCTGCACCTCGGTGGCGCTGTGATGTACGATACCCCCAAGACTTCCGATGAGATGGGCGTGTATAGTGGTACCCGTTTCAGCACCCGTAATACCACCAACATCAGCCGCAAGAAATACATCGATACCGATGATATCAAGAATACTAAGTATAACCTCATTACTACTGCCGAACTTGCTGGCCACTACAATGGTCTGCGCCTTGAAGGTGCCTGGCTGTCGGATTGGACCTACATGAAGCCTGAAGTCAATATCACCAAGCCTTATCATTTCCAAGGCTGGTATGTGGAAGGTGCCTGCCTCCTCCTCGGCGGCAAGCAGAGCTACGACTCCGACGGTGCCAAGTTCAACCGTGTGCGTCCTGGCCGCAGCTGGGGCGACATCGAACTCGTTGCCAAATATGAGTTCCTCGATATGAACGACTACCAAGGCCGTGGCGACCAAGCCATCTATGGCGGTTCTGCCGAACTCTACGGCGCTGGTCTCAACTTCTACTTCTCCAAGAATGTGAAGATCGCCCTCAACTACCAATATGTCAACAACGACCGTTATGCCAACGGCAAGGGCAAGCTCTATGTCGGTCTCGATGCCGATGGCAACCCGACCAAGGACTTCACCAAGGTCACTGCCGCCGATGGCAAAGCTGGTGTGAACTACCACATGCTGCTGGCCCGTTTCCAGGTCGCTTTCTAAACCAATCTATTGTCTAACTTTTTAAAATTGAGAATAATATGAAAAAGATAATGTTTGTGGCTTTGGCCCTTTTGATGGGTCTTGCCTCCTGTGTCAAAGATAAGCAATATCCGGGCATCACCATTTCCAATGTTACTTACAATCCTACCGCTGTCCAAGAAGATGATGAAGTCACGGTGACAGCTACGATTACCAGTTTCCAAAAAATCCTCGAAGCAAAAGTGGTTTATACTATCGACGGTGAAAGCTTGGCATTGGCAATGACTGAAGGTACCGATAACCTCTATAAAGCTGTTATCCCCGCCTATCCCGACGGAACGAAGGTGAGTTTCTATGTTGAAGCCGATAATATTGAGGTTACGGCCGCTTCTCCCGTTATGGAATATACCGTGGGTGCAGTTGCTGTCGACTACAGCGTGCTCCGCCTCAACGAACTCAACGGTAACGACAAGTTCATCGAAATCTACAACGCTGGTGCCGATGCCATCAATCTCAATGGCGTGTACATTGAAAAGGATGGTGCCCAAAACTGGCTGGCCGACAACACGGTGAAAATTGATGCTGGTGGTTATGTGCTGCTTTACAGCGAAGATGTTACCATAGAGGGTGCTGCTCAAGCTGGCTATCCTGAGAGCCTCACTTTCCACAGCGGCCTCTCCGCCAAGAAGAATGTCCGCATACAGCTCTTCACCCCTGCTGGTGTCTCTATCGATGACTTCAACCTGACCAACATCGAAGCCAACGATCCAACTTACATCCCGGCTCCTGCTTCCTACAGCCGCAATGCCGATGGCAAATGGTACTATGCCGATGCCACTCCGGGTGCTGTCAATGTTGACGGCACAGTTGCTCTTCTCGGTCTCGAAGGCGGCGTCACTCCCGAGCCTCCGACTCCCGAAGAACCCGACTACACCAACCTTGTCCTCAATGAACTGAATGGCGACACCAAGTTTATCGAGTTCTACAATAAGGGCAACCTCGACCTCTCTATGGAAGGCATGTTCATCACCAAGGACGGAGTTGAAGACGACATCAAGTGGACGGGCGACGCGACCCATGTTGTTCCTGCTCATGGTTATCTTGTGCTTTATAGTGTTGATACCCAAGCCGACCATCCGGAACTGGGTGAGAACATGTTCTTCAACAGCGGTCTCTCCGCCAAGAAGACGGTGCGCATCGCCCTTTACATGGCAGACGGCACCGAAAGAGATGTGTTCACCAGAGGTGAAACCGGTGAATGGGGACAGACCATTTCTAATGTGGCTCCCCAATCCTATGCCCGCACCCCCGACGGCGGCGACTGGAAGCTGGCCGACCCGACCCCGGGCGAAGCCAACCCTGCCACTGGCGATGACATTCCGCAGGAATAATTGACTCCGTCATTGCGAGGAGGCACGACGAAGCAATCCAGAGAACCAACGTAATCCCTGGATTGCTTCGCTCTGCTCGCAATGACGTTTACCATTCAAAACAACAATTAAACACTTAAACAATCAACAATTCAACGTCATAAAGATGGCAAAAGAAGAAATGAAAATCGGCGAAGTGTCAAAGCCGAGATTTGAGTTCCGCTCCTTCGGACAGTGCTTCTGCGAGGCCCACAAACGCATGGCCCGCCTCTCCGCACCCGTCCCCGAGAAGGTTTGGGAGCGCCTCAGCGACGAGATCTATATCATCTCCCGCAAAAACGACATCAACAACACCAAGATACGCGACGGCAAGATGGATATCAAGACCTTCGTGCAGACCGTCGACGGCCTCGAGCAATGGAATCCACTCATGAAGGGCGAGTTCCCCATCAGCCGTGAGGTGCTCGAGAAGGAAGTGTTCCCCGCTTTTATGGTCGAGATGCCCAAACTGACCAAGGACACCTATACCTATGAAGAGTTCATCGCCATGGTGAAGGCCAATCCCGACCTTGCTGCCGTGCGCGTCCACAAGCGCCGCTTCGGCTACATGGTCAACGACACCATCTGCGAGTTTGGTGAGGTGCTCATCAACGGCGCCAAGGTGGTGACCATCAACTCCGAGTCGACCGAGATCGAAGACATCAAGAAGACCATCAAGGATTGTGGCCTCGAAGGTGTCGAAAACATCAACTATTTACAGGCGATCAAGCGTGTCATCGGTATGTCCGACAAACCGCTTGCAAACGAATAAACGACTATGGCACAAGAGATTGAAAAAAAGTTTTTGGTAAAGGGTGACTTCAAGGCCGAGGCTTTCAAGGCCACGCGCATCACCCAAGGCTACCTCTCCAGCGTACCCGAGCGCACTGTTCGCGTGCGTGTGAAGGGCGACAAGGGCTTCATCACCATCAAGGGCATCGGCAACGCCTCTGGCGCCGCCCGCTTCGAGTGGGAAAAGGAGATCCCTGTCGAGGAGGTGCAAAGCCTGCTTGAAATCTGCGAGCCTGGTGTCATCGACAAGACCCGCTATCTCGTCAAGAACACCGACGGCAAGCACACCTGGGAAGTCGATGAGTTCTATGGCGACAACGACGGCCTTATCGTGGCCGAAGTGGAGCTCGCCGACGAGAACGAACCCTTCGACAAACCCGCCTGGCTTGGCGAAGAGGTCACCGGCGACCCCAAGTACTTCAACTCCATGTTGATGAAGAATCCTTATAAGAACTGGAAATAAATTGTTAAATTGTAGAGACGTAGCGCGCTACGTCTCTACTAGTTTTTTACCTATGAGCACATTCGACCCTTTGGATATGAACAACTACAAAGTGGAAAAACTGCCCAAGATGCAGAAATCCAACTTTGAGAAATGGATGGCACGCCTCGGCGGCCCTTTGGCCATTATCGCCTTTGTCGTGATTTATTGGTGCTGCCACATCGGCTTCATCGACAACCTGAACACCGAGATGCTGACCGAGAAGGCCTTGAAGCGTTGCAACGACATCGGCTTTGAGGAGTTTCTCCGCACCAACTACGCCATGCTCGCCATCTTCGTTGCGGGTCTCATCCTTTGGATGACGGAAGCCATCCCCAACTACCTGACCTCGCTGTTCATCATCCTGGGTATCGTGCTCTGTAATGTCACCACACAAAAGGATGCCCTTGCCCAACTCGGTCACCCCGTGATGTGGCTGAATATCCTTTCCTTCGTTTTGGCGAGTATGTTGGTCAAGACGCAATTTGCCAAGCGACTGGCCTTGGCTTTCGTCATCAAGTTCGGCAAGAGTGCCAAAGGTGTCCTTTGGAGTTTTCTGATTATCAACTTGGTGCTGTCTGCGTTCATTTCGGCTACCACGGTGAAGGCCACCATTATGTTGCCCATCTTCATGACGGTGTGTGCCATCTATGGTGCCTCCAACGGCAACCGCAACAATTTCGGCCGCAACCTTGTTATCCAGAATCTCTTCCAGGTGAACATTGGCGCCAATGCGTTCTACACGGGTAGCGGCGCTCACCTGCTGGCTATCTCACTCATCGCCGGCTTCGTCGGCAGCTGCGACTTCGGCTATGCTGACTGGCTCGTCTCTTGCGGCCCGATGAGTGCCTTGATTCTCGTGATAGGCTTGTTGCTGGGCACCTATGTCTTCTTCCCGATGAAGAAAGAGGAGCAGGTGCCTCAAATCGAAGGTGGCTTGGAACGCTTGAAAGAAGAGCTGAAGGCCATGGGTAAGATGAAGGCCGAAGAGTACAAGGCCGTGGGCATCTTCGTGTTGGTGCTTGTCCTTTGGATCACAAAGGGCACCTTCCACAACATCGACGAGACTATCGTTGCCCTGTTGGGTGCCGTCCTTGCCCTTTTGCCGGGCATCGGTGTGGTGAAATGGAACGATGTAGACATCCCTTGGCACCTGATGCTCTTCTCCGCTGGTGCTTATACCCTCGGCTCGGGTCTCAATGCCACTGATTTGCCCAACACCATGGTCAACGCTGCTTTCGACAGCCTCGGCATCACTGCCAACACGCCCTTCTGGGTGCTGTATGTCATCCTCACTTTCTTGATGATGTACTCTGGCTTGGTCTTCCAAAGCAAGACCATTCGCACCATGGTCTTCGTGCCCATCGCCTTGGGTGTGGAGGCGCGTTTCGGCTTCCCCGTCATGAGCCTCAGCCTGCCCGTGGCCATGCTTATCGAGCACTGCTATGTGCTGCCCTTCAACAGCAAGCCTGCCGCTTTGTTGTACAATACCAACCAATATAGCCAGACCGACGCCTTCAAGTTTGGCATCACCATGATGACCATCTCGTGGGTGCTCATCCTCGTGTGGGGCGAGACGGTGCTGCATTGGCTTGACATCACGCCGGGGTTGTTCTTGGTGAAGTAGGAATCAATTTTTACCATCCAGAATAGGATTATTCTGTTATTCAGCACCCACGAAAAGGTCATCCATCTTTACTTGCGACTGCATAATGCCGCTGTGGGAGTTTTGTCTGACACCGTAAGTGGTAATCATGACTAATTGTAGGGCTTTGCGTGACTTGGTGGCTTCTCGGAACACTTGCATTTTCTTGCGAAGTTTGTCCTCGTAGTCTTTGTCAATGGCAAATTCACCGACCGAGAACTTGATTTCGCAGATGTTCGTGATGCGATCGCGACGGTCGATAACAAGATCGATTTGTGTTTTGCCCGTTTCGGAAATGCCATTCCATGAAGAGATGTCGGTTAGCACGGCACTGATTCCGATGGCCTTTTTGACTTGGTTGATATGGTCTTTGCAGACTTGCTCAAAGGTTTGTCCTGCCCAGCTACTCTTGGCTGGATTATCGAGATAGTGTGTCCAGAAATGCTCGTCAGGGTTTTGTTTGCCCTTCATGAAACGCAGGTAAAACAAGGTGAAATAATCAGCAAGCTGATATACGAGATTCTTCTCATTATAGCCAAAAGTGTTGTAAACTCGTGCGAATTGGCTGTCTTTCAGGTTTTTCAACATCTCGGTGAGAAGACCATTGTCTTCAAGATGCGTTTCGTTGATAATCTCTTGTCGGGTAAGCCCTGCTTTCTTTGTTGAAAGGGCTTCGATGATTTTCAGATAAGCTTTCGAGTTCCCAAAAAGAGTTTCGTACAGATGGTCGAACTCGTCCCACATGGAGCCGTTGCGCTTGAAGAAAATGTTGTCGATGTTGGTTAAATACGGCAGCTCATTGTCGAGTAGCTTTAAATAATAAGGAATGCCGCCCATGGTCATGTAGCACTCAACGATGTCATAACGGCTCCAATTGATGCCTCGTGAAATCAGGTATCGCTCAGTTTCCTGAAGCGTGAAAGGCATTAGGAAAAGACGACGGGCAGCACGGTTGAACAGACCGCCTTTGTCGGAGAGAATCTTCTTGGTAATCCAAGTGGTGGCTGAGCCGCAAACAATCAGCATTATGTCGTTCTGCTGTGCTCCCCAGCCGTTCCAGAAGCCCTCGAATGCCCCAAGAAACTCGCTTTGACGCGTGTCGAGCCAGGGGAGCTCGTCGATGAAGACGATTTTCTTGCGATTTTCTTTGATGCCTTTCAGAAGTTTTTTCAGTTCATCGAACGCTTCAAGCCAGTCGGTCGGCACTTTTTTGATGTTGGCGCCGTATTCTTGAAGAGCAAGATAGAAGTTTTTTAGCTGCATCTTTTTGGGCTTTTTGTACAACCCAGTGACATGGAAATCGTATGTGTCATCGAAGAATTCCTTGATGAGGAATGTCTTTCCAACACGGCGGCGACCATAAACAATAACAAACTCCGACTCCTTGGAACTGCGATACTTTTTAAGCTGACGGATTTCATATTCGCGTCCGATAAACAGGTTTCTGTCCATAATGAAATTGTTTTTCCAACTGCAAAAATACTAAAAGTTTTCAAACTTAAGTGCGGAAACTATACTTTTTTACCCACTTTCCGCACCTAAGTTTGATTATTTTTGCCTAAATACACGAAACTCAGGTGCGGAAACATAGTTTTTTATACCACTTTCCGCACTTGAGTTAGAGATTATCGATCCACAATGAGTCAGGAAATCGAATCGGAATAGTAGTTTTTTATGTTACAATCCACAAAAATCTTTATTTTTGTCCTCTCCAAAATTGCTAATACCATGAAAAAGATACTCTTACTACTGCTGTTGTTTCCTTTTACCCTTCTCGCCCAAGTCACCGACGATTTCTCCGACGGTGACTTTACCCAAAACCCCACTTGGTCGGGAACGACGGAACAATATACGGTGAACAACAGCAAACAGCTCCAACTCAACGCGGAAGGTGAAGGCACAGCCTATCTTTCCTTGCCTATCAGCGAGTATGAGTCCATGGAATGGCAGTTTTGGATTCGCGAGGCCTTTGCACCTTCGGGAAATAACTATACGGATGTCTGGCTCT
The DNA here is from genome assembly GCA_902801625.1 of uncultured Bacteroidia bacterium. Lineage (GTDB taxonomy): Bacteria > Bacteroidota > Bacteroidia > Bacteroidales > F082 > Limimorpha. Next base: position 166,629 of record CADCJI010000001.1, read on the forward strand.
GTGCCGACAACACTGACTTGCAAAATGTCACCCAAGGCTATTTCCTCCGCTTCGGCGAAGGCGGCAGCAACGATGCCATCACTTTGTTCCGCAAGGATGCCGACGGACAACAGCAAATCTGTCGTGGCACGGAAGGTGCTATCGCCGCCTCATTCGCAGTTTCAATAAAAGTGACTTGCGATCGTGAAGGCAATTGGATGATTCAGACGTGCTACGACAATTCGGGAATCTATCTCATTGAGGCACAAGGCATGGATGACACCTACGGACATGGCGGCAACTTCGGTTTCTGGTCCAAGTTCACGTCGAGCAACGCCACGAAGATATATTTCGACAATGTCTATGTCGGTCCCCGCATCGCCGACCACGAGCCACCCCAACTCCTGACCTGCGAGGTGCTCGACTTGACGCATCTGCAACTGGCCTTCAACGAGGCATTGAATGAAACCACAGCACTCAACGCATTCAATTATTCGGTGGATAATGGCTTGGGTAGTCCGATGTCGGTCAGCTTCGGCACCAATCTAGCTCAAGTGGTCTTGGAGTTCGAACGCGAAATCGGCAATGGCATTAATTACACGTTGACAGTCAGCGGCATCAAAGACCTATGGAACAACATGATGGAGGCGACAACACTAGCCTTTTCCATCTACGAAGCCTCAGAATACGACATCGTCATCAACGAGATTATGGCGGATCCCAATCCCGTGGTGGGCCTGCCCGAATGGGAATATGTGGAGCTCTACAACACTACCGAGTTTGGCATCGAATTGAAAGACTGGCAGATACAAATCGGCTCAAACGATAACACCTTTGGAAACTTTGTCCTTGCCCCGCACGGCTATGTCATCCTTTGCCACAATGATGCCGTCTCCGAGTTGCGCCAATTTGGCGACTGCATCGGCTTCAGCAGCTTCTCGGTGGGCAACAGCTCTTCGGCGATGTACCTCTACAGCAAAGCTGGCGTTTTGATTTCTCGTGTCAACTTTAGCAACACTTGGTACCATGACCCCAACAAGGCCAACGGCGGCTGGTCGGTGGAGCAAATCGACCCGTTGAACCCCTGCGCTGGCGCCTCCAACTGGACCGTCTCGACGGATGCCTCGGGTGGCACCCCAGGCCGCATTAATTCGGTGAATGGCGAGAACAATGTGGCACCCAAAGTGGAGCGCGTGAGCATGTTCGGTAACCAAATCGTCCAACTGTGGTTTGACCAACAGATGAATGCAGCCGAGCTTCTTGAAACGCAACACTTCTTTGTGGAAGAGACAAACGAACATCCTCAACAGACGGTCATAAATCCCATGGACGGCACCTATGTGGAACTTCAATTCGACCGCGGATTCGAGCAAGGTTTGGTCTATACATTGATTATTAATGGCGTGACCAACTGCGTGGGAACAACCATTGAAGCCGATACCCATGTGCAATTTGGTATCCCGAACGACATCGCCGAAGGCGAGATCCTGATTAACGAAATCCTCTTCGATCCCATCGCCCCAGGTGTGGATTATGTGGAACTTTACAATAACACCGACAAGACCTTCGACCTCAGCAATTTGATGCTTGGCGTCATCAAGGAGAGCTTTCCCAATCCTGCCGATACGACTTTGAAGGAAATCACGCCTGACAGCCGTTTGTTCCTTCCCCAAACTTATGTTTTGCTTTCCACCAACAGCGAAATCGTTGGCCTCCAATACGACTGCCCGACCGACAACTTCGTGCAGATGGCATCCTTCCCAAGCTATGCCAACGCAGGCGGTACGGCCATCCTGATGGGTAAGGATGGCACGGTCATTGACCAAATGGCCTTCTCTGAAAAGATGCATTATCCCTTGCTTAAGGTTACGAAAGGCGTGGCTTTGGAGCGCGTCGCTTTCGACCAGCCTTCCATGGATGCCAACAACTGGCATTCTGCCGCCGAAAGTGTGAATTTTGGTACGCCAGGCTACGAGAACTCGATGATGCAGAGCGCCGAGCCCTCTAACGACGAAATCTCCATCAGCCCCGACATCTTCACACCCGACGGCGACGGCTTCGACGATGCCTGTTTCATCAACTACCATTTCGACGAAGCAGGCTACACGATGAACATTTACATCTTCAATGTGGCTGGACAATTAATCTGTCACTTGGCCAAAGGCGAGCTGGTAGGGCAGGAGGGCAGCATCCTCTGGAACGGCCTTGACAACAATGGCAACGAGGTCCCCATTGGCGTCTACGTCGCCGTGACGGAGGTCTTCAATTTCGAAGGCAAGGTCAAACAATTCAAGAACGCAATCGTCGTCGGAACACATTAATCTGTAGAGACATGCCATGTCGAGTCTTTACAACATATATCCGTGAAAATCCGTGCAATCCGTGTTCAAAAAATTCCCGTCCTTACATATCCATATTGCTCTGTGCAACAAGCTGTTTCGTATCAGGATTAAAGGCGGTCAAATTGCCTAAACCAGGTTTGTCAGTCACGAAAACACCATTGTCCAAAGCGATGAAATCATAATTATCGTTTTGCTCGATAACCAAGGTCATGAAACTGTAATCAACGGGAATATGCCCATGGATGATTTTCTTGCCGTGTGATTTGTTGAAGTCGACCTTGAACTTGCGGGTCCACATCATACTGCGTTTGTCCTCAAACGGGTCGGCAATGTTGAAGTTCATGCCGGCATGCACGAGGATGTATTCCTCCAATTCGATGTATGGTACGCAGGCATTCATCCAGTCAATGTATAGCTGTGGAATCTCGCGCGGATGTTTCACCCCGAAACTGTCTAACGTTGCCTTGGCACCAACGGCTTCCCAATCCTTTTGCTCCTGATATTTTCCACCGAAGAACTTTTTCTTTTGGTCGACGGTAAAAGCTTTCACGCACATGTCCTCGTGGTTACCCTTAAGGCAATGCACATTGTACTCCTCTTTTTGGAGATGCATCAGATAGTCGATGACACCTTTGCCATCGGGGCCGCGGTCGATGTAGTCGCCGAGGAAATAAAGCTCATCATGTTTCGTTACTTTGAGCATGTTTTCGAGCAGCACCTTCAAGGTTGTTGCGCAACCATGAATATCGGGGATGATCCAGCGTTGTGACATCAGAATAGGTTGTTGAGGTTCAGTGATTTGTATTCGTCACGCAAGCGTTTCTTGATGCTCCAGCGCACATCGGAAATCCAACGGCGGAACAACTCGTTGTAGTCGACGAACACGGAATAGGAGAAGAAGAGTAGCACTGTTCCACCAAGAGCCCAATACCAAGGCAGGTTGCAGAACATGACGATGGTGCCCGCGATAAAGACGATGGGGAAGAGCACAAACCTGACGCCAAAGCTGACCGTGTTGCTGAATGCCGGGTCTTTCAGGCGGCCGCGGATGATCCAAGTGGTGAGCCACACGGGCAAGTTGACTGCAGCCGAGGCCAGATAATAGGGCAACAAAAGGACGAGCGTTGCAAACATCCACAAAGAATTGAATATGGGGCGTTTCTTGGCCACCGACATCACCGAGACTTTCTCTTTGAGGCGATGTTTTGAGAACTCCATGACACGTTCAAACAGTTTCTTGGCTTCTTCTGGCTGTTCTTCCTTGTATTTCAATACTTTCTCGACCGTAGCGCGGTTGCGCAACATCTTCTTGTAAAGGCTTCCAGCGCGTTTCTCATTCTTCATCTTCACAATTTCCCAAATGGCATCATAGTCTTCATTGTCAGGGATATAGGTGAAGAGCTTGGAGATTTCTTCGTGAAGTTTGTCTTTGAGCAAATTAATGTTGGCGGCTTCGTTTTCTTCGGTGGTGTTCTTGAAGAACTCGGTCACGTTGATGGGCTCGCCGAAGTTGATCATCGCCGTGGAGCGGAAACGGAAGTAGTCGCCATATTCGATGGCCGTAGGGATGATATAGACCGGACTCTTGTCACCGAACTGCTTGTTGGCGTCAACGGCGATGTGGAACAGACCCTTGCCCATGCGCATCAGCGAATGCTTGGTGCGGTGTGTGCCCTCAGGAAAGAGATAAAGGTCTACATGGTCATGGATGACGTCGACGGCCTTGTTGAGCGATTCGTCGTTTTGGCGCACGGCTGCCACCCCGTTGCGGATGCGGAAGATGGGCAGGATGCGCATGAAGTTCAATATCTTGGCCACAGCCGGGTTCTTGAAGATATCGCCTCGCGCTATGAACACTTTCCTGATGTTGTCGGCCGAAAGCAACACCAAGGCATCCATCAGCGTGTTGCTGTGGTTGACGCCGAAAATCAAGGCACCGCCCTTAGGGATGCGCTTCTTTCCGTGTACCTCAAACCTGCTGTATGACCTCCTTGTATGCCAGTTGACATAAGGTAACAAAATGGAGTACCAAAAATCAGGATCTTGTATTTTCTTGGCCATTTATCATCGAAAAAATAAGATGGCAAAAGTACATAATTTCACAAAACAACCCGAATTTTTTTATTCAAATTATAAAATTTACTACTTTTACCGCCCATTAGAAGCACAAAATGAAGATAAAAACAATTTACATTCTTGTATTGCTAGCCCTTGGTATAGCATTTTCCTCTTGTCAAGAAAATCCTCAAATTGTTGAAATTGAGGAAGAAGAGGTGAAACCTATCGATACTCTAACGGTGCTGCAACATGTCCAAGAGAATGGCAAATTGGTGGCTGTTACCAATTGCGAAATCATCAATTACAATACCGAGAATGCAACGCCATCGGGTTTTGAGTATGAATTACTGAGCGATTTTTGTAAGGACAATGACCTTGAGCTTGAAATGATTGTCAACGAGAATCTGGACTCGTGTTTCATGCTCCTCGATTCCTGCAAGGTCGACATCGTGGCTGTGGGCATTGGGGCCAACAAGGACATGAAACGCCGTTATTTGGTTACCAACCCCATCCTCATGCAGCGTAGTGTGCTTGTGCAACGCCTACCGAAGGACTGGAGCCAAATGTCAACGGCCAACGAGGTGGAAAACCAACTCTTGCGCTCCTCGGTTGACTTGGCTGGTAAGACTATCCACCTACCGCAAGGCAGCCACGAAGTCAAGCTTTTGCAGCATCTGTCCGATCAAATTGGCGACACCATCTATATCGTGGAGTGCGATAGTCTCAATAGCGTCGATTTGGTGAAAGCTGTCGCGTCGGGACAAATCGACTATACCGTTGTTGAGGAATATGTGGCGCGCATGGCTTCCATAGGCTTGAAGGGTTTGGATACAAAGCTGAATGTCAGTGTTGAACAACCTTTGGGCTGGGCCATCGCCAACCATGATGGAGATTCTTCACTGCTTCTGGCACTCAATGGCTGGATTGACGGTTTTGAGCAGCGCAACTTGAATCGTATTCTCGCCAAATATGTCAACAAGGGCAATGTGTTCTCACCAAGGAAACCTGCTGGCGACCACATCTCTCCATTCGATGGCATCATCAAGAAAACCGCCAAGGAGATTGGCTGGGACTGGCGACTGCTCGCTTCACTCATTTATCAGGAGTCGCGTTTCAAATTGGACTTGGAAAGCGAGAAAGGTGCCTTTGGACTTATGCAGCTCATGCCCGTGGTGATGGAAAGATACGGTATCGACTATGATGCCACCCCCGAGCAACAACTGCATGCAGCCGGACAGTTGATTACCTATCTCGACAATTGCCTAGATAATAAGGTGGCCGACAGCACTGAGCGAGTGAAGTTTGTGCTGGCTGCCTATAATGCAGGTTTGGGTCATGTCTATGACGCACAGCGTCTTGCTTTGAAATATGGCGCCGCCCCCGATGTTTGGGACAATAATGTCGACTATTACATCCTTAACAAGTCGAAGTATCACAACGACACTTGCTGCCATTCAGGTTTCCTGCGTGGCACCGAGACTTACCGTTTCGTTGAAGAGGTGCTCGACCGTTTTTATCAATATCAAGCCACATATAATTAATCAAGGGTCCCTGAGCCCGTCGAAGGGCCCGGTTTAGAATAGGTTTTAATCATGAAAAAAGTATTACTCATCTTATCCGTTTTTGCTTTATTATCATTGTGCTCAACACGAGCTTTGGCCCAAAGATTCAATGCCGGCCTCATTGTCGGCCCAACTTTCTGCCAGGTGGATGGCGATAGCTATTATGGTTTCCATCAACTGGGCTTTACTGCAGGTGCCTATGCCAACTTGCCCTTGGAAGAGAATTTCTCTGTCCAAATGGAATTGAAGTACTCCCTTTTTGGGGCGCATTCGTCTGATAAAGAGGTGAATGAGTATTATTATAATCCCTATAGCCTTCGCCTGCATTACGCTGAAATACCATTGATGCTGCAATACAATTTAAGCAATTTCCGCGTGGGCGGTCGGCCTTTGGATTTCATCACTTTGGAAGCAGGTGCCAGCGTTGATGTCCGTTTAAGGGCTACAGAGGATGTGGATGCCGATTATCAGGTGACAACTTCGCGGTGGAATCTCTTGTCGGCCACAGCCAATGCGGGTTTGCATTTTGCCTTCAATGACCATTTTGGTCTTGGTGCACGCTTCATGTATTCTGCTGCCCCTTGTCGTTTCACGGATAACCCAGGTTGGTTCTTCAACCAATATTACAATAAGGTCATTCAGTTCACTTTGACCTACAACATCAATTCTCCCTTGAGATAAAGCTATTCATTGTCGTGAACTGCGTCTCGCAGTTCACCACTCGAGATAAACTCAATATTCCTTTTCAGCCCTTCATATCCAGCGCGTTGCACGGCGGAGTGCTTGAATAGTGCTTCAAATTCATCCTTCGAAAGGCTTTTCCAATCGTCTTCGTGCATGTCCAATAGCTTTTGGGAGGGCTGGAACTCAGGCTCATGGTTGGGCAAGGCAAATCGATTGTAGGGACACACATCTTGGCAGATGTCGCAGCCATACATCCAGCCTTTGAATGTCTTAGGGTCAATCCCGGCAAGGCTGCCTTTGTATTCGATGGTCAAATAAGAGATGCACTTGCGAGCATCAATGTGGAAAGGAGCCTCTAAGGCACTCGTAGGACAAGCGTCCAGGCATTTCGTGCAGCGTCCGCAGCGATTGGTCATAGGGCGGCCTGTTTTTTCTAATTCTATCGGCAGGAAAAGATGCCCGATAAAGAAAAACGAGCCTTTTTTGGGATGGATCAATGTGGTGTTTTTGCCGATGAAGCCCAAACCACAACGCACAGCCCAAGCACGGTCGAGCACAGGGGCGGAATCGACAAAGACGCGTGTGCCTTCCAATTTACCCGTCTGTGTCTCAATGCGTTCTAAAAGTTGTCGCATCTTGCGCTTTAGTACATCGTGGTAGTCGGCACCATAGGCGTATTTGGCGATTTTAAAACGGTCGGAATCGCTTAAAGTCTGTTTTGGGAAATAATTGTAAAGTACAGTAACTATGGATTTTGTGCCTTCTGCCAAAAGGCGGGGGTCATAGCGTTTCTCCTTATTTCGTGTAAGGTAGCCCATCTCACCCTCACAGTCGCTCTCGAGCCAATGCTCGACATGCATCGACTCTTCCTTCAGGACCGTCGCTTGGGCAACGCCGCAAGCGTCGAAGCCCATTTGTTCGGCTTCAGCAATAATCCATTGGGAGGCGATTTGCGTCATTGCGAGGAGGAACGACGAAGCAATCTAGTAATTGAACAAGTTCTCTGGACTGCTTCGTGCCTCGCATTGACGCAAAGCAACCACAAGCAATCCTTACCAAATCAGAATGGTGCAAAAGTCAAGCCCACCGACAGCGGATGGAAGGTCGGTGCTTCATGGCCAACAGCAAACACAGGGTTGATTTGGTAGGCAGCAAACGCACTTACCCATCTCCAACCTACGCGCAGGGTGGCGGAGTAGGCCATACGCTCTACATTGTTGATATAGGCTAGCTTCTCGTGAACAGTTGCACCGCTGCCATTCGTAAGTGTGCCTTCTTCGTCATCGGGACCGACATATTTGGTCTTTGTAGCGAGCATCACACCAACTTTGACGCCAACGCCAATCTTCACGGCATCCTTGATGCGGAAGCGCAGCTCTAACGGAACCTCACCGTAGGTAGGGTTGACTTTGTAACGCTTAAAGTTTTCCACGTCTCGGTAGTTCTTATATTCAAGGTTGTCGTTTGTGTAAGGGTTCAAGATGCGTGTGTATGAGAAATAGTTGTGCGACGACATGCCTAAACCGATGGAAACCGTGTGTTTCGTGCTTTCACCCAAAGGGAAGTTGTAGGTGAGGGCGAAGCTCACACCTTGGTTGAAGCCGCGTGGATCCCAATTGTCGCTTGGGGCAAGCTGGAGGTCGCTGAACAGGTCGAGGCCGAAGGTGACCTTGTTGTCGGTTTTATTGGCAATGAGTTGGGCGAAAGAGGTCGCCGAAATGACTAATGCGATGAGGGTAAATAGTGCTTTCTTCATTATTTATTGATTTGATTATTGGCGATTAAACGGCCTTTCGACAAGCTCAAGGACCGTATAAGCTAAGGTTGCTGAGCTTGTCGAAGCACCGACATTATTTCATTTCTAATTCCTTCATAATAGATGTGCGTTCATCCAAAAGGCGGTTGATGTCATCATCGGAGAGGTCGGGTTGGCGCAATTGGTCATCGATGGCGGCCAAATGGGCTTCCAAGTTCTCTGTAGTACCGGGGATTTCGTTCAACTGTTTCTCCTTGTTGACGGGTGGCTCTTGTGGCACTGTGTTTTGGGTGGCCACTTGTGGATTGTTGCCAGTAAAGTTTTGCAATTGTCCCATCACCATACCAACCATCTGTTTCGTGAATGGGTCAAGTTTGTATATTTCGACCTTCATGTCATCTTTCAGCTCATCGAAGTCCTCAAGAAACATCTTCAGTTGTTCCTTCTGTTCTTCGTTGATGCCTGGAATGGCGTCAAGGTCTTGGTTCTCCATCATCTTCTTGAACATGTTCAAGAGGTCATCAAGTCCGTTATTGAGGTTGTTGTCGTCCATTTCGTTCTGTTGTAGAGACGCATTGAATGCGTCTCAATTGTCCATTTTTAGGTTTGCGGATACATCAAAATTTATTCCACGTGCAAAATAACGGATTTTTCGTGTAATGATTGCGACAAATTGGCATTTTTTTCCGAATATTGCATTCCTAAACACGACACGATAATGGATTTCAAGACGATAAAAGTACAATTGGGCGAAAGCATGGCATGGGTTAACCTCGACCGCCCCGAGGTGCGCAACGCACTGAATGCCGAACTGATACGCGAACTGACCGAGGTCTTTGACTGGCTCAATAGCCGCGATGATATTCGGGTTATTATCCTGAAAGGCAATGGCAAGGCATTTTGTGCCGGTGCTGATTTGGCCTACATGAAAGATATGGCTGGATTCAGCTACAATCAAAATATCGCTGATGCCGAAAAGCTTTCTAAGCTGTTCCAAACCATCTATTTCTGCGACAAGGCCGTCATCGTTGATGTGCATGGTGCCTGTATCGGTGGAGCCAACGGCATCATCGCCGCTGCCGACATCGTGATTGCTGAGAAGGAAACGAAATTCGCTTTCTCGGAGGTGCGTTTAGGCATCACACCAGCTACCATTTCTCCTTTCGTGGTGGCAAAAATTGGAACTACTGCCGCCAAGGAATTGATGCTCACAGGTCGTCGCTTCACTGCTGAGGAGGCCAAGACTTTCGGCTTGGTGAATGCTGTTGTCGATGAAGCTGAGATGATTGATACTGAACGACAATACATTGACCATTTCCTGCAAGCCTCGCCCGATGCCATCGCTGAGTGCAAGAACCTGCTTCGCATGGTGACGGGTACCGATGACCGCTACAACCCTGTTTTCATGCAGACCTCAGTAGCCATCGCCAACCAGCGCATCTCCAAAGCAGGGCAGGAGGGCATGAAGGCGTTTTTTGGGAAGCGGAAACCAGAATGGAATAAGTAATCATAAAATCTACAATATCATGAAAAAATTTGCAGTAATTCTTTCAGGCTGCGGTCACAAGGACGGCAGCGAAATCCACGAGGCCACTACATTATTGCTTTCAATCGACCAACATCAGTGTGAGTACCAATGCTTTGCGCCTAATCGTTCGCAGCATGATGTTGTCAACCACCTGACAGGTGATGCCGTCAAGGAGGAGCGCAACATCCTCACCGAGGCTGCCCGCATCGCACGTGGACGTATCTTGCCCATTGAGGACTACAAGGCCGAAGATTATGACGGTCTGCTTTTCAGTGGTGGTTTTGGCGCAGCTAAAAACCTTTGCGACTATGCCTTCAAGGGTGCCGACATGGAGGTACAACCCGATGTGGCTCGTGCTATCATTGAGACACGCGAAGCCAACAAGCCCATGGGTGGCATGTGCATTTCTCCAGTGTTGTTTGCCAAGCTGCTGCCTGGTGTGTGCGTCACCTTGGGTAAAGAAGGCACACCCGATGCCGACAACATCCGCAAAATGGGTGCCTTCCATGTGCAGACCGAGCACGGCGATGTGTGCGCCGACAACGAACTGCTGGTCTTCACCACGCCAGCCTACATGCTTGACGCGACAATTAAGGATGTCTACGACGGCGCCTACAATCTGGTGGAATCAGTGGTAGATTATCTTGATAAAAAGTAAACTTACTTATTAACAATAATTTTAATTTTTATGAAAAAGTTATTATTAGTTTTGACAATAGTTATGATGGCTATTCCTTCCTTGGCTCAAGACGATTCGTATACACGTTGTCAAGGTTTTTTCATTCGTCCAAGTCTCTATGGAGGAGCTTTTGTGGATGCTGGTTATCAATTTAATCCGTATATCCAAGCCTCTGTGGGTGGTGGTGCCTCACTTATTGTAAGAAAATTTTCCCAGATTGCTATTGACCCTGCTTATGTTGCTCATGCAGGAATCCGTGTTTATACAAGTAAAAACAGATGGGCAGGTATGATTGATTATCATGCTGGCTATAGCAACCTTTTGGGCAATGATTATCTCAGACAGACTCTTGTGGGAGGAGCAAGTTTCGATAATTTGGATTTTGGCGGAGGCCTGTATTTGATGAATAATACAAACGGTGGCTATGCCTATGGCTTTTTGGTCACTGTGGGATGGAACTTCCGCTTCTGCAAGCATTAAATCTTGTCGCCATAGGCGAGATCCCCAGCATCACCTAATCCTGGAACGATGTATTTGTGCTCGTTCAGTATCGGGTCGATGGCGGCACACCACAGCGTAACGTTATCCAAAGGCTTGAAGAGCTTCATCAAATTGTCGATGCCGTCCTGTGCAGCGATGACGCAGCAGAGATGTAGCTGCTTTGGAATGCCCTTGGTGCAGAGGGCCTGATAGGCCAGTTCAAGGCTGCCGCCCGTGGCCAGCATCGGGTCGGCGATGATGAGGGTCTTGTCTGTGAGGTCGGGAGCGGCCAAGTATTCCACTTTGATGCCCACGTTTTCATGCTTTTCATCGAGATAATAGCGGTAGGCCGACACGAAGGCGTTACCTGCATGGTCGAAGATGTCCAAAAAGCCTTCATGGAAGGGTAGACCGGCGCGAAAAACGGTAGCGAGCACGATTTCATCATCGGGTGTGTTGGCTTTGGCCATGTCCAATGGAGTCTGGATCGTTTTCTCCGAATAATGCAATGTCTTGCTTATTTCATAAGCCATCAGTTGCCCGATGCGCTGCAGATTGTAACGGAAGGTTCCTCGGTCGGATTGGACTTTAATATCCCTTAGCTCAGCCACATACTGGTTGATAATGGTGTTGCTTGCTGCAAAATTGATGATGTTCACGGCTCAAAAGTTTTGGGCAAAAATAGTAAAAAATTGAGGGCGGCCTTTCGACCGCCCTCGTTTTTGATGTTTTTTGTCTTATCGGAGTCTTATCTGCGTCCGCTGGAGGAACCACTGCGACTGCTGCTTGAGCTTCGGCTTGAGCTGCTTGATCCTCTTGAGGAGCTGTTGCTGGTTCCGCTTGAACGGCTGCTGTTGCTTGAGCTACTGGCGCGACTTGAAGAGCTTGTCGAGGTACCGCTTGAGCGGCTATTGCTACTTGAGCTATTGGCGCGACTACTTCCGCCGTTGCTGTTGCCACTGCTGGGGCGGCTGGTGCTGCCGCTGTTCACTCGGCTGCTCGAGCTGCTGCTGTTACCGCTGGGGCGGCTGTAGCTTTCGCTGTTGGTCGCAGGGCGGGTGCTGGTCGGGTTGTCGGTGCGACCGCTTGAGCCGCTCACACGACCGCTCGAGTTGCTGCTCGACGTTCTGCCGCTATTTGAGCCACCGTTATTGGGCGTGGGTGCAGGTGTGTTGCTGCCGCCGCTGTTGCTGCTACCCGAACTCATGCTGCCTCCGTTGACTTTTGGTCTGACCGTTGCACTGGGTGCTGCGTTGTTGTTTGCAGGCGAGTTGTTCTCGGGGTGGGTGGCAGGATAGCCGCCGTTGCTGTGGTGATAGCCGTAGGTGTGGTGATGCGGATCCATCGGAGGAGGCATGCCAGGACCGTGGCCAGGAGGCGGCATCGGCGGACGGTAACCGTCATAGTAGTAGCGATAGGTGCCCGGACGGTGGTAGTAGCGGATACGCGGGGGTATCGTGATGACCACCCAGCGCTCAGTGCGCGGACCATTCCAGTAGAAAGAGATGGGCTCGAAGTATTCGAAGGTGGTGAAGCTGTAGAGCTCGTTGCCTAACTCATAGTAGGGCATGATGGTGAAGGCGAACCTTCTGTCGATGCGGTACAGCGGGATGTCGATTTCGATTCTCTTGATTCGACCGGGATACACTCTGACATATTTCTCGGCGTAGCTGTAGCCGTAGTCAGGGTCGAGGTAGAGGGAGACGTAACCCCTATAAGTGTAGTCGCCGATATTCTCCACGTCGTAAATGACCGTGACAGAGTTGTAGTTGTACACCATCACGGGCTGTGAGACCAAGGCGAGTTCAGGTGGGTAGCCTCCGGCTGCTTTTGCTGCGATGGATCCTATTACCAATAGGATGCTCATCAGGATGTTCTTGGTTTTCATAGTGGTGATTTTTTTAAGGGTTTAACATCTATTAGATTTATTTAGTGTTCACTTGTCTTCTTACCAAAACCGTGCCAAATTCTTGTAGGGCTGTCACATCGTGGCAGCCGCTGTATTGATTCACAACAGCGGCTGCCGTGATACGACAGCCCTACAAAGTCTATTACCAATAGGGAATCTATTATTTCTCCTTCACCCTATTCGTCTTCCCGTAATCAATCTCGGGATGCTCTGCCAAGTATTCCAGCATCAGCTCGTTGGAGCTGCGGAAAGTGGTGTGGCCATCATCTTCGTGCTCATAGTCGAATACGCTCGACATGTAGCTGTTCATCACGATGTTGTACTTGGCTTCGAGGTCCAAAGGCTTGCCGTCTTCCAAGGTCACTTCGATGTCGTTCATTTGGCCTTCATCGTCTACCTTATAGGAATAAGAGCAGCCCGAACAGTAGATGGGACCACCGTCGGTGATGAAGCATGACTTCATCAAGTTGATGATTTCCTGACCGCTGAGCGTGAATGCAATGATCTCGTTGTCGAAGGGATCGAGGGCGAAGATGTCCTTCAGCGTCACGGGGCGTGCCGAGAGCGTGTCGAAACGCACGCCGCCAGGGTTCTGGAAGCCCATGTCGGAGCCTGTGGTGTAGCGGATGGCATCGGTCATCAGGCAGCCCAACGACTCGTAGTTGTCGATAGGCGTGAGGTTGGTGGTGACCACAGTGCGGAAGAATTCGTTGCTGTTGTATTTGTCAACCATGGCCTGCACCTCGGCATTACGCTTCGGGAATTCCTTGATGGAGAGTAGCTGCATGTCCTTGTCGACGATTTTGCCGTCACTGAAAGTAAAAGTACTCAAAGTCACGAATTTCACCTTGGCTTCGGCTTGCGTGACCATCACGTTGCCCGACATTTGCTTCTCGGCCACACGGGTGTGGCTGTGTCCACCGAAGATGGCATCGAGTTGAGGGAATTGGGCAGCGGTCTCCATATCCTCTTCAAAACCGCAGTGCGAGAGGAGGAACACGGCATTGCAATCTTTGAGTTCATCGATGTATTGTGGCAACACGTCAGTGATAGGCACGAAATGTGAGCCGTCAGCATTCTTTGGATGGAAGTCGGGCAGGCCGTTCTCGCCCAATTGGATGCCACCAATGACGCCAATCTTCAAGCCATTGCGCTCAAAGATTTGGTAAGGTTTCACATTGGGCATCTGCAAGGTGTCATCGAAAGTGACGTTGGCACAGACAAAGGGAAATTTTGCCCAACCCAATACGTTACGTAAGGCTATCGGGCCACCATCCCACTCGTGGTTGCCGAAAGTCGACAAGTCGAAGCCAACGGCGTTCATCAGCTCATACATAGGCTTGGCAGGCTCGGTGTAGCGGTCGTTGATGGGATTGCCGGAGCGGTTGTCACCTGCGCTGAAAAGCAGCAAGTCGGGATGAACACTGCGGAGACTGTCGATGAGGGCAGCCATCTTGGGGAAGTTGTCTATGTTGGCATGCATGTCGTTGGTGGAGACGATGTAGAGTTTCTGTTCTTTGGGCTCGCAAGCCGAAAGGAAAAGCATGGCGACGAAGACCACCAACACTAGTTTGCTGACTTTCTTCATACCACTTAGAATTTGACGTAGATTTTCGAATTGGCACGCAACGAGCCATCAAGGCCGATGATGTTGCCGTAGGCGTCTTTCACTTCTATGCCTTCAAGCTTGAGAGGCAGGTTATTCGCGCGGCAGTAGGCCAGCACGACTGATTTCACTTTCGCACCATAATAAGTGCGAACTTCAATGTCGTTGACAAATGCTTTCATGATGTTTTAGTATTTGTGTTTTGATAATTTAGATGATTTTCTGTGGGCAAAAGTAGCAATAAAAATACAATAATTGTCAAAAAAATGGATACTCGTAACACGCAAGTATCCATTTTTCTGTATTTTTGTGCCATTATTAACCCCTAAAAACTATGTCATCATGAGAATGGAAGGACGAAGAGAAAGTACCAATGTGGAAGACCGCAGAGGGAAAAGAACAGTAGCTGCTGCTGGAGGTATCGGCATTGGCGGCCTTATTATTTATTTGATCATTAGCCTAATGGGTGGCGATGCCAGTGCTGTTATGGAACAAATGCAGCAAGGCAACTCTACCGAGTATGTCGAAGACGGCAAGGACTACAGCCAAGTTGACGTAGAGCTTATGACATTCTGCAAGCAGATTCTTGCTGGAACGGAAGACGTTTGGACACAAGAGTTTAGAAAGTTGGGTCGCACCTACCAGCCGCCCAAGATGGTCATCTTCAGCGATGCTGTCAATTCGGGTTGCGGTAACGCCACTTCGGCTAGCGGACCTTTCTATTGCTCAGCTGACGAAACCGTTTACCTCGACCTTGAGTTCTTTAAGAGCATGAAGAAACAGATTGGTGCCGATGGCGACTTTGCTTATGCTTACGTTATCGCACACGAGGTGGGTCACCATGTGCAGAATCAACTCGGCATCTTAGGTGAAGCACATCAGCAGATGGCAAACTATGGTCGGAATACACCACAATCAAATGAAGTGAGTGTTCGCCTTGAGCTGCAAGCTGACTTCTTCGCTGGAATCTGGGCTCACCACGACAACAAGATGTTCGGCTCGTTGGAAGATGGCGACATCGAGGAAGCCCTTAATGCAGCAGCCAAAATTGGCGACGACTACCTGCAAAAGCAAGCCTATGGACGTACCATGCCCGAAACCTTCAACCATGGCACATCAGCACAACGTTCCCGTTGGCTGAAGAAAGGTATCGCTACAGGTGACATCAACCAAGGTGATACTTTCTCGCCGAGCTACAGTTCGCTGTAAGGTATTGCGAGATTCCCTACGGGAAGGGAGTGTATTCCTTAGTCAAAATGCGGCGGCTTGAAGTGCTTACATCTTGTAAGCGCTACAGGCCGCCGCTGTTAACATAATGCACATTTTCCATTCCCGAAGGGAAACTCTATTTCTTTTTTCGCCCGTAATACCAGATCTGCCAGCTATTGAACAGGTTCTGGAAGACCGAATAAAAGGCCAGAAAGACCGAAGCTAAAGGGTGGAGGTAATGGTTGGCCATCCAGATGCCCATGGCAGAGTTTTTCTGTCCTAACAACTGCCCGCCAGCGATGGTGTCGCCATATTTGTGCCCAATCCATTTGCCCAACCCGAATTGGATGATGCAGAATAACAAGGCTGAGATGCCCAACCAAAGTATGCTGTTCCAATTGCCCTTGCCGTTGAGAAAGATGAAATGTATGGTCTGCCCTAAAGTCAGGAACAAGGCCACGGCCCATAAATAGAACGCCAAGCCTTTGTAACGGCTGATGAAATGGTTGGCTTTAGGCCACAAGAGCTGCAAAGCCAAGGCCACGAAGAAAGGTAGCCCGATGACGGTTCCGATGCGCCTCAGAATCTGTAGAAACGATTCGAAAAACGGTATGTCTTGGTTCACTCCGATGAAGGAGAAATAGATGGGAGCCACGAGTGAAACAATCAAGTTGCCGATGACAGTGTATGATGTCACGGTATTGCGGTCGGCTCCCAGCATGGTACTGACCACGGCCACCGAGGCTGCCACGGGACACAACACGCCAATCAACACTCCTTCGGCGATGATTTCGTTGATATTCAACACTTTGAGTAACGCATAGCCGCCTATACTCACTCCCACTTGAAAGAGGATGATCCATGCAAACAAGGGTTTGAAGCGCAGCTTGAGGATGTCGACAGCGGTGAAGGTCAACAGGATGATGGTGAAGATGATGAAGGGCACCACCACGCTGAGGGCGGCACAATAGTCGTGCAGCAGCAATCCCAAGACGATGGCGATGGGCAAGACGTAACTTTTGACTTTTTGCATCTAATTCCAATTTCGGGCTGCAAAATTGCAAAAATAATGTGTACCTTTGCCGCCTCAAACGTAGATTATTTAACAACGTTGAATCTCTCGATTTCGACAAGCTCAAGATTCTAAAACTATGGATACTACCCTTCGCGACTTGATGACACGCCGCAGCGTGCGCAGCTATACAGACGAGATGCCACCCAAAGAGGTGATCAATGAGATTTGTCAGGCTGGTATGCATGCGCCCTCGGGCAAAAACCGTCAGAGTGCTATTATCCTTGCTGTCACCAACCGTGAGGTGCGTAATAAGTTGAGCCGACTCAATTCCGTTGTCATTGGCAGGGATGACTTCGACCCTTTCTTTGGTGCTCCTGTGGTGCTGGTGGTTTTGACCGACAGCACGGTCTATACCTGGAAGGAAGACGGTGCATTAGTGATGGGTAACCTGCTCAACGCGGCTCATGCCAAAGGTCTGGGCTGTTGTTGGGTGCATCGCGCTCGCGAGGTTTTCATGATCGATGAAGGCAAGGAAATCTTGAAAGAGCTTGGTATTCCTGAAAAATATGTCGGCATCGGCAACTGTGTGTTGGGCTATGTGAAGGGCGATTATCCTGAGGCTGCGCCACGCAAGGACAACTACGTTTATTGG
The DNA here is from genome assembly GCA_902801625.1 of uncultured Bacteroidia bacterium. GTDB lineage: Bacteria > Bacteroidota > Bacteroidia > Bacteroidales > F082 > Limimorpha. The sequence goes on from CADCJI010000001.1 coordinate 184,088, forward strand.
GTAGAATAAACGGTCATTGTATTACTGTTCAAGCATTAAGAAACCGACCGCCTATGTCATTCCCCTGGGAATCTATAGGCGGTCGGTTTCGAATTAATGTAATCTGTATTATTCCTTTACAAATCTTCTGGTTTCAGAAACCTTGTCGTTCGTCAGACGGATGAAATAGATGCCGCTTTGCAGGTCGGCGGTGTTGATTTCCACCTTGTTGCCGCAGTTCTTCTGACTGTAGACCATCGCACCCATGAGGTTGTAGATTTCCACTGTGCCAATAGCTTCTTCTGCCTCAACAGTCAGCTTGTCGTTGACGGGGTTGGGGTAGATGACGGTCTGGCTGCCGTTTTGTTCGCCAACACCTTCGGTGTATTCAAGGTTGGCCACGAAGGCACGGTTGGTGGTGGCGATGAAAGTGAATGTCTTTTCTTCCGTTATAATAGTTCCATTTTCGGTCCAGTTCCGGAAGGCCCAGTCTTCAATGGTTGACACGGTGATGGTCACTTCGTCACCATAGTTGTAAGTGCCGCCACCGGTAGCAGTTCCGCCTTCAGTTGGTTCGACGTTGGTTGTGATTTCGATGGATTGTGGTACGAAATTGGCCACCAAATTATAGTCAAACATTACGTCAAAACTATAAGTTGGATTATTGGAAATCTGTTCTCCATTCTGTGTCCAATTCACGAAGTTGTAACCTTCATTGGCTGTGGCTGTTATGGTGCATTGCTGGCCGAAATTGTAGGTGCCTCCACCTGTGACAGTACCACCATAACTTGGATTGGCGGAAACGCTTACGTTGAAGGTTAGTCTTTGGAAGATGGCAAAGTACGTTGCCGATTCGGTCACGGTGAAGCTGTAAATGGCATCAGTGCTGACTTGTGTGTCATTCTTTCTCCATTCAATGAATTCAAAACCTGCTACAGGCGTGGCTGTCAATGTACACGTCTGGCCATAGTTGTATGAGCCGCTTCCAGTGACTGTGCCTCCGTAATTTGGAGTTGCATTTGCAGCTATATAGTAGCTTTGGCCTTGGAATTGTGCCACAAGATTGCGATTGCCATTGACGACGAAAGTGTAGTTGGCATTTGTGGAGACTTGGTTGCCATTCTCAGTCCATCTTACAAAGGTGTAGCCAGCGGCTGGAGTGGCATGCACTGTGCAGGTTTGGCCTTGTTGGAAGGTGCCGCCACCTGAAACAGTACCGGCATTTGTCGGATTGGCCGACACAGTGATGGTGTAGTTTTGAGGTTGTGCTTGGAAGTTGGCCACCAAAGTGCGGTTGCCATTCACCGTAAAGGTGTAATTGGCTTGTGTTGAAACCACACTGCCATTTTCAGTCCAATTGGTAAAGGTGTAACCACTGTTGGCTGTGGCAGTGACGGTGCAGCTTGCACCTTGACTGTAACTGCCACCTCCTGTGACGCTACCGCCGTTGGTCGGGTTGGCAGATACAGTGATGTTGTAGTTCTGTGTCTGTGCTTGGAAGTTGGCGACCAGGTTGCGGTTGCTGTTGACGACGAAGGTGTAGCTGGCTTGGGTTGAAACCACACTACCGTTTTCAGTCCAATTGGTGAAAGTGAAACCGCTGTTGGTTGTGGCGGTCACGGTGCATGACTGTCCTTGATTGTAGGTGCCGCCACCTGTGACGTTACCACCATTGGTAGGGTTGGCCGAAACGGATACAGTGTAAGTGGTACCTCCGCCACCACCTACGGTAATGTCTTGGATGTAAGGCTGGCGTTGAGGCTTGGTAACAACAATTTTCACCGGTTGGCCCGACGTGATTCCGCTAACTGACACGTTGACCGAACCCGAAGCGGGCACCAAAGCAGCACCTTTCAGTACGTTGTTTTGGGAAATGCCAACGTATGAACCTGCTTGAGCATTCACCGCGAAGTTGCTTGAACCCGAAGGAATGGAAGAGGCGTGGCTGACAGAGTTGGGCGTTGGATTCACGCGGTAAGGCATGATGGAGCCATCACCGAGCACGTGGTAAGCTTGCCAGTAATAGGTAGGATTGGAACTGGTTTGGTAACCACCAGTGCTTGCATAACAAACTGCTAGGTTGCCAAGGAAGACGATGGATGATACGGTGTTGTAGGTTTCGTCCATCCAAATGCCGTCATAAACACCAGTGGCAGTGTTTTCTAGTGTAGGTGTTTGGTTAAAGACGTTGGTGGCACCTACGCCGAAATAATAATCCTCATACCAATAGGTCACTGGGCAGGAACCGATATAGGAATAAGCGGCTTTGTTCTCGCCACGGAGCATGGCCTCGCCGAAGCAGGGTTGGCTATAGCCGAAGTTACCCGTCAGACAGCAGTTGCCCATAGCCAAGAAATACTTGTTTGTGTTGGTAAGTGCGTTGACGTTGGAAACCGAAAAATACGGGTCGGACCAGCTGGTCTCTTCGCCGTGAGCCGTATAGTTGATGAAACCTACGCCTGTGTTCAGGGTGTTATAACAACCCGTGTATTGACCTTGTTGGAGGTATGCATTCACTTGATTGAAGCCATGGGCGGTATTATAATAATAGGTGGTGGCATAGTTGATGGTGGGTCGACCGATACGTGCGTTCCAATAGCTGTCCCAACCAGCGATGAGGGTCACATTGCTCAGGTAGCTCGGGTCGGGCATGGTGTATTGCTCGTATTGCAGGATCTTGTTGACGATGGCAGTGACTTGGTTGGTGTTCTCGGCCGACATACGGCTGTAGAACATGTCAGGGAAGTAATCGTTGTCAACAGAACCATAGTAGAGGTCGGTCACTTTTTGGGTAGCATTGCCGCTGGTTCTTCCTGGTATTTGCCCAGTGTCGCCAACAAGAACAAGGAATGTCGGTGTAGCGCCTTGGCTGACACCTGTATTGTAGAGGTTCTGCACGTAAGACTGAATGGCGGTAAAGGTACTACCGGCTTGGGCTGTGGTTACCACATTTACATCAAAGCCTTTTTGGATTTTCCAATTAATCCATGGCTGCAATGCGGAGATGTAGTTTTCGGGTGTGATGACAATCATGTGGACAGGATAAGCCATCAGATCGGGATGATCGGAATAAACATCCATGATTTGACGGTAGTTGAACATCTGCTTGTAGACGATGTCGAAATACGGGCTGTAGGTGTTCAACAGCATGCGCTCAGTCTCGGCACGGTCGGCACCATCGAAGTTGATTTCCACTTCGATGTTGTTGAACACGCGCAAGGTGTTGGAAGCAGGGTTATAGCTCACGGGATTAATGACCAACGAGCCGATGCGGATACCGCGCATGGTGCCTTGCACTTCAATCGTGGCTTCAGGCATTGTGGCGAGGCTGCGGGTTTGATAGGCTGCGGCATTGTAAACGAACTCAACTTCATCAGGATTCTGGTCCTTGCGGACGGAAGGCTGATGGGGCAAAAGGGTTTTGATGCCGTAGTCGGAGAGGCGGTAATCTGTAGTGGTGAAACTGGTTACGCTGACGCTAGGCGTGGCACCGAAAGGTACGGCCAACAACTGGTGTGAAGCAGGCAATTCGGGAGTGCCGATTTCGCCTGAGGCGTAGGTGCCTTCGATGGCGATTTCGGAGAAGGTGCCTCTTTCGGTGGGCACTTCGATGCTCTCAACAGAGCAGTAGCTAAATGTGGCACGCAAAGTGGAAAAGTCACTATGCGTGATTTCGGCCGAAGAAATGCTGCGCAAGTCGATACGGCCGTTCTGTGCCAAGGCAATTAAAGTGCTCAAGGCCAAGACGATGAGTAAGGATATTTTTTTCATTTTAAACAAATTGATTATTTAACTTCAGTGAAATCTCCGATTCAAAGAACTGATCTTCGATTTGAGTGCAAAAATAGAAAAAACAATCAAGTTTTGTGCGATTTATGATGTAAAACTCATTTTTTTGGAATAAAACGGTACAAGATATGGAAATTATTCATACTTTTGCAGCAAAATATGAAAAATCATACTAATCATCAAAATCAAACTATTATGGAAGCAGAAAATGGAAAATACATTTTTGGCGTAGTGAAGGTGGGCGATCGGGGACAGATTGTCATCCCAAAGGAAGCCCGCGAGGTGTACGACATCAAGGCTGGTGACAGTCTTTTGGTACTAGGCGACCAAAGAGGAATGGCACTTTTGAAAACGGAAATCTTCCAAGCAGCTATCGACCAGGCGATGGAGGGCCTTCCCAAATGAGAAAGCATTGGATTGACAATTTACGCTGGGTGACGGTGCTTTTGGTGCTGTTCTACCATGTTTTTTATTTCTACAATAACAAGGGTGTCTTTGGCGGCATTGGCGGTTTTGGCGAATATCCGCAGTGTAAGCAGTATCAAGATGTCATCATGTATATTCTATATCCTTGGTTCATGCCGCTTATGTTTTTGTTGGCAGGCATCAGTGCTCGCTATGCGTTGGAAAAGCAGTCGGCAGGGGAGTGGTTCAGGGCCCGCACCCGCAAGCTTTTGGTGCCTGGCACTATCGGCCTGCTCGTGTTCCATTGGATGGTCGGCTATTTCAATACCGTTGTGGCCTCAAGACAAGGTGTGTTTGACGGTGTGCCCGCAATAGCAAAGTATTTCATCATGGCATTTAGCGGCACTGGACCGTTGTGGTTCATCCAAGTGCTGTGGTTGCTGTGTCTTGTGCTGCTATTGGTGCGTGTGATAGACAGAAAAGACAGATTCTGGAATTGGTGTGGGAAGGCCAACCTCGTTGCCGTCATCCTGCTGGGTGTGCTGTTTTGGGCAGGGGAGCAGACGTTGATCAAGAATCCCCGCCCCGAAAGTTTGGACGGCCTCTTGAACTTGTATAAGCCTCTCTTCTATTTGGTGCCTTTCCTGATGGGTTATTTCGTATTCTCGCATGATGAGGTGCAGGAGAAGCTGGAGAAAGCTTGGGTTCCGTTGCTGGCTTGTGCAGTCGTTGCTGGTACAGTGCTGATTGTCACCACCTTCGGTCAAGACAACACTTCGCCTCAGTATCTGGGTAGTCCGCTCAATTGCCTCTATGGCTGGTTGATGTGCTTGGCGATGATGGCTTGGTTCAAGGCGCGTTTTGACCGTACTGGCGCTTTTGCAGGTTATATGACGCGTTCCAGCTATGGCGTCTATATCCTTCATTACCTAGTGATTGCCGCATTGGGCTATATGATGAAGCAGTACACTTCGTTGGCACCTTGGATGATGTATGCCATCCTATTCGTGGCGGTGATGACGATTCCTTTCGCGTTGAATGAAATCATCAAGCGGATACCCTTCATTCGTTGGTGTGTGTTAGGTATCAAAAAGGAGAAAACCGCATGAATACCTTATATGAGAATATCCTCGCCAAACAGGACCCAAATCAGGTTGAAGGCTTGTCGCGCTTCTTCAAGACAGGGAAGGGTCAATATGGCGAAGGCGACAAGTTTTTGGGCATCAAAGTGCCCGTGACGCGCGAAGTGGTGAAACAATGCTGGCAAGAAACCTCTTTTGATGACCTGGAAGTCTGCATCACCTCCGAATACCACGAGATGCGCCTGGCCGCCTTATTGACCTTGGTGCAAATATTCAAACATGCCAAGAAAGACAAAGATTTGCAGCAACAATGCGTTGATTTCTACCTCTCGCACACGCAATATATTAATAATTGGGACTTGGTCGACCTCTCCTGTTACGAGCTTTTGGGCTCTTGGCTTTTGGACAAAGACAGGACTTTGCTCTATGACCTTGCCCGTGATGGCAAAACGATTTGGGAGCAACGCATCGGGATGGTAAGCACAATGCTGTTCATCCGTCATGGCCAGTTAGATGACACCTACGCTATCGCAGAAATCTTTTTAACCAAGCCGCAACCTTTGCACGACCTTCTGCAAAAGGCTGTAGGTTGGCTCTTGCGCGAGGCGGGGAAACGCAATGAGCAACGGCTGAAAGATTGGCTGTCAATACGATATAAATCCATGCCGCGCACAATGTTGCGGTATGCCATTGAGAAGTTTTCTGAAGAGGAACGCGGTTATTTTATGGCATTGTAGGAAAAACAATAACTTTTGACCAATTTGGTTGAGTTTTAAAAAAAACTTTATATATTTGCAGGTTGCAAAATAATAAAGAATAGTTATTATATCAATTAAAACTCTCAAAAACAAAAAGTTATGGTTTCAGGTTACAAAAGATGTCCCAATGGTCATTTCTATAAGGATGACCTGGCTCAATGCCCTTATTGTTCAAGTAGTGCTGGCGCTCCAAATGCTACGCAAGCTTCCCCTGCTGGAGGTGGTGCCTATAATAGTGGTACCACAATGCCAGGTATAGGAGCTGCTATGCCGATGGGAGGAGCCACAATTCCAAGTGGTGGCGGAATGAGTGACCCCAACAAAACCCGTGTTATGCCTGATATGGGTGCTCCGATGGGCGGCGAAACTGTACCCAACTCTGGTGCCTTTACTGCTGCGGAGCCGGAACGTGTGGTCAACACGCCTATTTCATCCGCTTCAAAGACAATGATCTTCGATGAATCAGTACCAGGAGTAGGTGGCGGCGAAGTGCGCAGCTCACGCAAATTAGTTGGTTGGCTGGTCTCATATACCCTCAACGATATGGGTGTCGACTTCAAACTCTTTGAAGGACGCAACACCATTGGTCGCGACCTGGACTGCCAAATTAGCATCAATGACAACACTGTATCTGGCAAACATGCCGTTCTGCTCTACCGCGAAGGCAGTTACTTCATTCAGGACAGCCTCTCGACTAGCGGCACCCGAGTCAATGGCAGCGACACAGGCGTAAACGCTGTTGCCTTGAACGACGGCGATGTCATCCAAGTGGGCAAGACAATCTTCAAGTTCCGTACTTCGTTCTGAACCTTGTCTTTTCGCATTTAATCCATTTACCTATGAAAAAGATCTTTGCCTTTGCAATGTTGTGCATATTGTGCCCTTTCGCCATGATTGCACAGACCGAGGGGTATATGAAGGAGACCTTCAACTCGGAGGCCTTTCCTGAGGTGTCGTTTGTGTGGCACGACGACGGAGCTGTACAACTGTCGGAGAATGATGTCCGCTTCTTGAAGGAAAATGGCCTGAGCAAGCCCTTCACCATGCAAATGCTGCAACGCGATGCGCAGAATGCAGGTCATCACATTGTCATCTTATGGGAGGACTTCATGGAGATTAGTAAGGGGAAGGACATCCGTGCGGGTCAGCATGAGTTCGTGAAGAACAGTATCAACCTGTTCTTGTCGAGCAACGAGTTGGGTGCTGGTGATCAGGTGATGGTTGCCCAGTTTCACCGCAGCATCAACACTACTACGGTGATGCAGCCGCTCGGCGACGGCTTCTCCAACGACTTCGGCTACCTCAAGGACTTGGTGATGAACCACCGCCACTCAGATCGTAGCTTCACCGACGCGCCCAATAGCACCGACCTCTATACCGCTGTGCGCGAGGCCGTTGAACTGTTGCGTGACTTGCCTGAGGACGGCAAGTCAAGGGCGGTGTATCTGTTCACCTCAGGCCATCCGCGCAACGTGGCGGGTGCCGACTCGGCCGATCAGGTGCTGCTGTTGGCCCAACGCTGTAATATCCCCGTGTATATCCTTGAGTATTATCCTGCCAGTGGCGTGGCTCTCGAGCCGGCTAACTTTGCCAAGGCCACCGAAGGCGATTTCAAGGCCTTTGACCAAAATGAAGAAGAGCAGGCCTGCGCCGCCATGTTGGGATGGTACAACAAGATTGATGAATCCTATTTTGGCCATGACTATCGTTTCACCTTTGAATCGAGCATGAAACGTGGCGATGCCCCCCAGACGGTTGCTATTAATATTAAAGGTGTCGAGTATCAGGAACAATACATGCCCCCTGCGTTCTCGCTAAAAGAATGGATTAAAGAGCATGTCCTGCTTACGGTGTTGATAATCTTGCTTGTCCTTATGCTGATTGTTTTGGCCATCGTGCTCAGCGTGATAGGTCACAAGAAAAAAGCACGTAAGCTGAAAGACTTGGAGAACAAGCAACGTGTTGCCGAAGCTGAGGCCCAACAGGCTATTGCCCAAGCCAACAGCTCGTTGGATGAATACAAACGTCAACAGGAGAAGAACCGTGTTGCCGACCAGGAGCGGGCTGAGCAGGAACGCTTAGCCACCTTGATGAAAACAAAGAACGTCTATCCTCGTTTGGTGTACGAGCTAGAGGGCTTGAAGTCGACATACGACATGACCAAGCCCACCGTGACTATAGGACGCGATGCGAGCAACGATATCGTGTTAAACCATTCATCGGTGTCGCGCCAACACGCCATCATCACCTATGATGGTTATGGATTCTACATCATCGACACAAACAGCACCAACCACGTCATCGTGAACGGCATGGTGCAGGCACAGACAGTGCTTCATAGTGCCGACACAATCCAATTGGGACAGGTTAAAATCATCTTTTATCTTTGATTCAAATGAACTGCGAACATTATTTAGTCAGCAACACCAACATAGAGGCTTATGGTCTCACTATCACGGGTCAGGTGCGTCAGGCCAACGAGGACTCATGTGGCTTTGCTACTGTGCCCAACGGCGAGCTTTTTGTCGTTTGTGACGGCATGGGCGGCCATGTGGGCGGAGCTACTGCTTCGCGCATCGCTGTGGAACAGATTATTCAGCATTTCAAGGCCCAACGCTATCCAAACATCTACCAAGCCCTGCATGATGCGCTGTGCCGTGCCAATATCCAGATTATCGGTGCTGCCAACGCTGAGCCTTCGCTGAAAGGTATGGGCACCACGGCTTGCATCATGCTGTTCGATGGCAATGATGCTTATATTGCGCATGTAGGCGATAGCCGCATCTATCTCTTTGAAGGTCAAAAGAATCGTCTTTTCCGTATCACCAAGGATCATTCCTATGTGCAGTCCCTTGTCGATATGGGGCAACTTGACGACCGTGAAGCCGAACATCATCCGCGCAAAAACGTGATCATGAAAGCATTGGGAACCAAGGAGGAGCTGAAACCGGAAGTGTATATGTCTCCCGTGCAGCCTGCCAAGGGTGATATGTTCCTGATTTGCAGCGATGGACTCTCAGGCATGGTCGATGATGATGGCATTGAAGCCATTCTGTCGACGGATCAGTCCATAGAGCAAAAGGTGCTCGATCTGGTGACCAACGCCAACGTGCCGGGCAAAGGTTTGGACAACATCACTGCTCAAGTCATCAAGGTGGTGGAAAGTCCTTATCCTTTCAGCAATCACCCCGACCACAACCCCAACTGGCGGAAAGAAGCTTGTTCGACTCCGACCCATAATGAGAAAAATAATCCCACTCCACAACAAGTAGCACCTCCCAAGAAAAAGAAAACCAAATTGTTGCTCGCCATCCTGATTCCCGCTGTGATACTTATGCTGCTGATTGGCGGCGGAGTAGCGGCCTATTTCATTTGGTGGCATGGGAAGGAAAAGATAGAGGAACCTATCCAGACGAAGCAAGAAGCAGAAGAGGGAGTGAACCTACAAGATGCAAAAAACGAGATGGAGGAGAATACCGACCAAGAAATGAAAGCCGAAACGGAATCCGAGTCGAATGCGAAAGATGCTGATGGGAAAAATGAGAATAAAACCATCGATGTTGAACTGATCTGATAATAGCGAAAATAAGGAATTGAATAAGATGGACCTGCCAAATCTGGGACAATATCGTTATGATGTCTTCGACGTCCTGAGTGATTCGGGCGGCTTTGCCAGAGTGTATCGTGCCATCGACACCAAGACTGGGTATCTGGTGGCCATCAAGGAACCGCGCAAGCCGACACTTGAACAACTGAAAGCCTTGGAGAAAGAGGCTCAGATGTACTTGTACCTTTCGCAAAAGAACGAGCACATCACCAAGCTCAAGGACTTCATCAAGATGCCCAATCAGGACTATCTTGTCTTGGAGTTTATTGATGGTTGGACGCTGGACGAATACCAGCGCAAGGTGGTTAAAGGACCCATACGCGACAACATTGCCATCCCGCTTTTCCTACAGATTCTTGACGCAGTGGGCTACATCCATCGTAACGGCTATGTCCACAAGGACATTAAGCCGGCTAACATTATGGTGCGTAAGACGGACATGACCGTGAAGATGCTTGACATGGGCATCTCCGCCAAGCTAAAGGACATCAACAACAACGCCCGTGCCGTGGGCACTCCCGCTTTCATGCCCCCTGAGCAATTCCAAAAGGAGCAGTGCGGTCCCGCGACCGACATCTTTGCTTTGGGTGTGACGCTCTTTTGCTTGCTCACCTACCATTTGCCCTTTGACGGGGCGACTACAACTGATATCTGGAACAAGATTAAGATGGGTAACATCCCTGCTGCACATCAGATTTGTCCCTACGTCAATCCAGAATTCCAACCTATCATTGAAAAGGCCCTTCGCCCCGAACCTTGGCTGCGGTATCAAACCTGCGCCGAGATGGCTGAGGATATTATTAAGATAAACATATAAACACATGAAAGTAATTACCATAGGCCGATTAAAAGGCAACGATGTCATCATCGACAACGACGATAGGGTGTCGCGTCATCACCTGCAGATTGTGCAGCTTGACGACGGCACTTACCATTTGATAGACTTCAACAGCACCAACGGAACCTTTGTAAACGGTAACCGGGTTCAAGGTGAGGTGGTGCTTGATGAAGGCGACTTTGTTCGTATCGGTGACACTATGCTGCCCTGGACTACCTATTTCGAGCCTGATTTTGTCAGTCAGGCGCAAGAAGGTGTCGAAGAGGCAGTTACACCTACTGGAGACCATAAAGCTGAAGATTCCGTGGCTGCGCCACAGACATCAGGCTCCAATGCTTTTGCCATCCTTGGCTTCATCTTCGCTTTCCTCATTTCACCTCTGGGCCTCATCTTCTCGATAGTAGGTCTCGCGAAGGCCAAAAAGATGGGCGGTAAGCAGAAAGGTTTGGCTATTGCAGGTTTAATCATTTCTATTATCTCACTTGTGATAACAATCATTTACATCACCCTTATTGCTGGTGCGATTGGTGTGATTGGTGGCGCGTTTGACTCATACTAAATCTAAATATTATGAATACATATACCATTGGAAGAAGAACAGGGAAGACCATTTGCTTCTCAAATCCTGAAGTCAGTAATGACCATGCAGAAATCGTAGAGAACAACGGAAGTTATCTCCTGATAGACCACAGCACTAACGGTACTTTGGTCAACGGCAACAGGGTTCACAACGCATCGTATCCCGTCAACCGTGGCGACGTCATCTTGTTTGGTGGTGGCGCAGTTCTGAACTGGAACTTAATTAAATAATCAATAACAAAATCATCTAAATCTTAACATTATGAATACTTATACTATTGGAAGAAGACCCGGAAAGACCATTTGCTACTCGAATCCGGAAGTCAGCAATGACCACGCAGAAATCGTGGAAAACAACGGCACTTACACACTCATTGACCACAGCACGAATGGCACATTGGTCAACGGTAATAGGGTACACAACGCATCGTTCCCCATCAATCGTGGCGACATCATCATGTTTGCCGGTAGGGAAGTACTCAACTGGAACATGATTGGCGGTGGCACGAGTGAGCCAGCACCTGCTGCTCCACAACAGCCCTCGGGTGCCAACGTTTTTGCCATTTTGGGCTTTATCTTCGCTTTTGTCCTCTCACCTCTGGGCCTCATCTTTTCAATCATAGGTCTCTCAAAAGCCAAGAAGATGGGTGGCAAGCAGAAAGGATTGGCTATCGCAGGCTTGATTATTTCTATCATCTCCATTGTGATATGGATCATCTACTTTACCGTTATTGCTAGCGCGATTGGCGCAATTGGTGGCGCGTTTGACTCGTATGATTACTATTGATGTCTGACATCCAGCTTCACTATATCGAACAAGGCCAAGGCAAGCCACTCATCCTGCTTCATGGTAATGGCGAGAACTGCGACTATTTTGAGCATCAGATACCCTGCTTTGCAAGAGATTATCGTGTAATAGCCATTGATACACGCGGTCATGGACAGTCACCAAGAGGTGACAAGCCGTTCACCATCAAGCAGTTTGCCGAGGACTTGCACGACTTTATGGATGAAAAAGCCATCGGAAAAGCCATTCTATTGGGCTTTTCCGATGGTGGTAACATTGCTTTGACCTTTGCGCTGAAATACCCGGAAAGGGTCGATAAAATGATCGTTGATGGTGCCAACCTGTTTCCAAGCGGCGTAAAGCCGATCTACCAATGGCCCATCGAAATCGGCTATCGTATCGCAAAAATGTTTGCGGAGAAGTCCGAGGAAGCCAAAAAAAATGCCGAGATGCTCGGCCTGATGGTGAACGAGCCGCATATTGAGCCTTCCGAATTGGCTCGTCTGGCGATGCCCGTGTTGGTTGTGGCGGGCACAAAGGACATGATTAAGGATGAACATACGCGGCTAATTTACAACAGTTTACCCAATGCGCAACTTTCCATCCTTGAGGGCGACCATTTTGTGGCGAACAAGAATTATGAGGCTTTTAATACAGTAGTGGAAGCTTTTTTGAAAGAATAATCCTACATTTGCAGGCAGTTATTCCAATTCATTGAATATGAAAAAGCTCTTTCTACTACTTTTTGTATTGGCTATCAATGTGATAAGCCTTCAATCTAAGCCTATCGACCGCAATATTGCCTTGACTGCGGCCCAGAAATTCGCAACGGTGCAATTCTCCATGGAGCGCGCTATGCCTGAACTCGTTTATACGGGTCAGAATGAGGCGTATTATGTGTTCAACCTCAATGATCATAGCTTCGTCATTATCGCTGGCGACGATGCACACCGCCCTGTCATCGGCTACTCCGACGAGTCGGCTTTCGATGCCTCGAATATTCCTCCAGCGTTGTCCTATTATCTGGACGGCGTGACAGAGTGCATGTTACAACTGCATCAGGCAGTTGCCACTCCCGATGTGGCAGCGGAGTGGAACTCCTTGCTTCAGCATGGACGACTTATGTCGCGCATTCAAGGTCGCGGTACGGGCTATTTCTGCCAAACCAAATGGAACCAGACATATCCGTATAACTACTGCTGTCCTGAGGATCCCGCTGGTTCGGGTGGCCATGCCATCGTGGGTTGTCTCGCCACAGCCATGTCGCAGCTGATGCGTTTCTGGGCCAATCCCGCTCAAGGCATCGGTAGCCATTGCTACACTCATGAGACTTACGGTCAGATTTGTGCCGACTTCGGCAACACCATATACGACTGGGACAATATGCCCAATGTGTTGGACAACAACTCTACAGAGGCCGAAAAATTGGCCACGGGAACTCTGTGCTTCCATTGCGGCGTGACTATCGACATGGGCTATGGCCCTGATGGTAGCGGCGGCGGCTCAGGCCCCATTCCAGGCGCTATGCATGACTATTTCGACTATAGTGATTCCAATGTGCAACTCAGACGCAATGACTTTGAGACCGAAACTTGGAAGACCATGGTGCGTGAGCAGTTCGACATGGGCTGGCCGATGTATTACGGAGGCTGCGACAACGGTGGCTGCCACGCCTTTGTGTGCGACGGATACGACGACAACGATTACTTCCACTTTAACTTAGGTTGGGGTGGGGGATCCGATGGCTGGTATCTCATCGACGATGCACCTTACACGAATCCCGCCGATGCCATGTTCAACTTCGTTCCCTCTGAGGTCTATAACCAAACGCCCTCGGCTCCCGTTGACTTTACTGCGGTTCCAGCTTCGGATACCGACCTTAAAGTACGCCTCAATTGGGCCAATCCCACTACAACCCTTGATGGCACGCCAATAGATGTGATCGAACAAGTCTTGGTGTTGCGTGACAATGAAGTTGTTGCGACTTTGACCGATGTGGCTCCTGGTGCTATGATGGAATTCGAAGATAACGATGTGCCGCGCTACGATGTGTTTCATTATGCAGTGTATGTTGTCGCCAATGGCCGCGTCGGAAAACATGCCAATGTCATGAAAGTCATGGTTGGACCTTCCTGCAACTGGCGTGTCATTATGACTTCTAACGACGCTCAAGGATGGAAAGGTGGCACGCTCACAGTGTGTACTTCCACGGGCCGCGAAATCACTCGTATGACGACCACCACTTCTGCTGCAGTTCAGATTGAACCGGAGCTGCCTTTGGGACGCTTGAGCTTTGTTTGGACGGCACCTGAGGAAACCGTCAGCCAAATGGCTTTTGTCATCAAGGATTCCAACGGAGAGACCGTGTATTCCTATTCGGGTTCTTCCGACGATTTGACTTCGGGTGTTTTCTTTGAGGCCAACAATGGTTGTGGAAATGAAATGACTTGTGACACGCCTGAGAATCTTGTCGCCACTGCCCAAGGTGATGCCATTTTGCTCACTTGGGATGCTGTTGAGCATGCGGGTTATGGCTATCAAATCTATCGTGACGACTTGCTTTATCGCCTCATTCCTTCTGGCAATGTCTTTTTGGATGAGGCGGTGGCCATGGGCGGTCATTGTTACCGCGTGGGTGTTCTCTGCGAAGGTGGCGAAAACGGCGAGTATTCCAACGAGTCGTGTGCTACGGCAGGCCCTTGCTATCCTCCTCGCAACTTGGATTTCGAGTATACCAACAATTATAAGGTCAAGTTGAATTGGGAAGCGCCTCAGCCTAATGACGGCCTGTCGGGCTATTATCTCTTCAGAAAAGAAGGCGAAGGCGAATACCATCGTATCAAGGTGTTGAATGCAACTGCGGTCACTTTCACGGACAATTCACTGTCAGAGGAAGGCGACTACTATTATCGTCTTTATGCCTATTATCGTGACTGGGACTGCACCTCATCGCCTGCCAATAGGAAATACTATCCCAATGAATTTGAGCTGCACGCCTATTATTCTTCCACAGGCATGGATGAAACCGAGGCACAGGTGAAGGTCTATCCTAATCCTGCTAAAGGCATTGTCATGGTCGAAGCTGAAGGCATGACTTCAGTTTCGATATACAATGTGTTGGGACAGTGTATGATAAAGAGAGAGGTTGCAGATAACCAAACGACTATTGATTTGCACAATATGTCCGAGGGTCTTTATTTGTTGCGTGTCAAGACCGAGAACGGAATCATCTCCAAGCGTATCACCATTGAACACTAAGCAAAAAAACTCTAAACTCTAAACCCTAAACTCTAAACTATTTATTACCTTTGCAGCGTAATTTAGAATCATTATGCTGAACAAAGAAAATGTACAGGAAGTCCTGAAGGACGTTATTTATTTCCCTAAGGGGGATAATATCATTGCATTGAATATGGTTGAAAACCTGATGGTTAAGGACAATGCCATCCGTTTCGACCTAGTTATGGAACATGTCAATGACCCAAAGAACGATATTTTGGTGAACGGTGCCAAGCGCACATTGACCGAGGTTTTCGGTGAGGATATCGACATCGAAATCAAGGTGGTGGAAGAGAAGACAGCACTTTCGAAGGTGAAGCACATCATTGCGGTGGTTTCAGGTAAGGGTGGTGTCGGAAAGTCGACGGTGGCGTCCAATTTGGCCATCGCTTTGGCGCGTGCCAACCAGAGAGTGGGTTTGATTGATGCCGACATCTACGGCCCTTCTGTCCCGATGATGTTTGGCACCGAGAATGAGCGTCCTGCCGCTTTCGAGAAAGACGGCAAGACGGTGATGTTGCCGATTGAGAAATATGGTATCAAGTTGTTGAGCATCGGCTATTTTGTCGATGCCGATCGTCCCCTCATTTGGCGTGGACCTATGGCCACTAGTGCCCTTAACCAGCTAATGAACGACACCCTTTGGGGTGAATTGGACTGGATGGTGGTCGATATGCCTCCTGGAACGGGCGACATCCAGCTGACGCTGGCGCAGCAATATAACGTGTCAGGTGCCCTCATCGTGACCACGCCGCAGAAGGTTGCTTTTGCCGATGTGCTCCGTGCTGCGATGATGTTCAGAGAAGAAGCCTTACAGATTCCCATTTATGGTTTGGTTGAAAACATGGCCTACTTCACGCCTTCCGACATGCCTGAGAAGAAATACTACATCTTCGGTAAGGAAACAGGTCAACAGTTTGCCGAGCAATTGGATGTGCCGCTTTTGGGTCAGATTCCGATTACGGAGAAGATTGCCGAATGTGGCGATGCCGGTACCCCACTCGCTCTTGATGCTGACTCTCCCGTCACCAAGGCTTTCGACAAGATTGCACAAGAGATTATCAATAAAGGATGAGGAATTGAGCCCCGTAGGGGCGACAGCCAACAAGCAGGCGACGTAAGTCCCTGCGCAATAAAACAGCAAACAGTAATAGATATGGATAAAGAAACCATCCTCAGAAAAGTCAAAAACGTTCTCGAACAAGTGCGTCCCTACCTTCAGCAGGACGGTGGTGATGTCAACTTCGTGGAACTCACCGACGACAACACCGTGATTGTGGAACTGACAGGAGCTTGTGGCAACTGTCCCCACAGCAAAATGACCCTGAAAAACGGCATCGAATCCGTGATGAAGAAAGTCATCCCTGAAATCAAGGCGGTGGAGCAGGCTGAAACATTGGAGTTATAAATAGCTATCAGCCATCAGCTATCAGCAGTCAGCGTATATAGTTAGTGAGTGAAAGCTGCTGATTGCTGACGGCTGAAAGCTGGTAGCAAAGAAATCAAACTAATTGTCAAACATAAAATCTAACGAAAATGAAAAAAGTTCTATTCTCATTAGTGGCCATGCTGCTCCTTTCGTTGAGCGGCATTGCTCAAACGACATTTGCAAAGGTCACCTCGGCCTCTGAGCTTGAGCCAGGTGCCAACTACCTTATCGTGGCGCATCACGATGACTTTGGCGCTCTCGCGATGGGCTACCAAAAATCCAACAACCGTAATGCTGTGGTTGTTACAGAAAGTGGCGACGCTATCACCGTTACCCTTGGCACGGATCCTAACAGTTCGACCGATGTATTCCAATTCACTTTGGGCGGAAACGCTGGCGCATGGACTTTATTCGATGAAGTGAAAGGTGGCTATCTGTACGCGGCTAGCAGCTCTGGTAACCAGCTGAAGACCCAGACAACTCTTGATGCCAACGGCGAATGGAACATTACCTTCAACAACGATGGTACAGCTGAAGTCGTTGCCCAAGGCGAAAACACCCGCAACAACATGCGTTTCAACCCTAATACCTCGAATGGTGATCCGCTTTTCAGTTGCTATTCCGAGACATCCAACATTGATACGCGTGTCAGCTTCTATAAGGCTGGCGGTGCACCTGTCCCGCCCACTCCTCCATGTGCCTATCCTACCAACTTTGCGGTCAGTCATGTCGATGGTGTTGATGTGACCCTCGGCTGGATTGATGCTCCATGTGATGTCAAGTATTTGGTGTTAGCCTCGACGGGTAACATCACTGTTCCCACCAATGGCACGCCAGTTCCTGATGGCCCATTAGCCTTAAATGTGAATGATGGTATTCAAACTGTGACCTTCAGAGGTTTGGAAGGCAACACCACGTATAATTTTGCTATTTTCCCCTATACCGGTAGTGGTGCCGGCATCCTCTATTTGACGGATGTTCCTTATCCTATGGCAAATGCTACTACGGCAAACATCGAGTATTTGCTCTATGAGGACTTTGAAGATGGTCTTGGCGTGTTTACGGCCTACGATGCTTACGGTGACCAAAGCTGGCACCAAGGCACTTACCAAGGTACAACTTACGCCAATATGAACGGCTATGCTGAAGGAGCCCCTCACCAAAATGAAGACTGGCTGATTAGTCCCACCATCGACATCCAAAGCGGCTTATACGAGGAATTGCTATTTGATTTCCGTACGGCCAAGAAGTTTGAAGGTCCTGACATTCAGGTGTTGGTCTCCATGGATTACGACGGCCAAGATGAGCCTGGTGAATACACTTGGCTTGACATCACCGATGCCTTCGATCTTTCGACGGGTAACTATGAGTGGGTGGAATCGGGCACGTTTGTCATTGATGAGATCATCCCTGGACACTATCACTTTGCTTTCAAGTACACTAGCACTAATGAGGCTGCTGCTTCATGGGAGATTGACTACGTGAAGTTGATAGGTAAGGCTACGACCTCGGTGAATGAGAACAACATCCAATCAGTCAGCCTCTATCCTAATCCCGCTCGCGAGCAGGTTTCGTTCATGCTGGAAAGCGATGCCCAAGTCAGTGTCTTCGACATGACGGGCCGCAAGGTGAGCGAGATGAATGCCACTGCTGGCGATGCCCAACTCAACGTGAGCCAACTTGATAACGGTGTCTACTTCATCAATGTCCGCTATGCCAACGGCACGACGGCAGTTTCGAAGTTCGTGAAGTTCTAAGTAAGTAGCAAGTATTTTGAATCCCCCCAACCCCCTTTGAAGGGGGAGCAGCTTCATGAAAAGTAAAAGCTGCTCCCCCTCTGAGAGGGGGATGGGGGGGAGTCAAGTAAAACCTACCTCTTGAAAAATCTTTTCCTCATAGCACTCCTTCTCATCATAAACTGGGCCTCAGCCCAGCAGGTGGAGCCCGTGCGCTATGAGGTAAACCGCTGGAACAAGGAGCAAAATTTTCATTTTCAGTCGTTTGATGAAAAAGGTGGCCTCGTGGTTTACGAGACTGAAAAAACCGACAAGGACAAACGCCGCCTATGGAACTTTGCCTGTGTCGACAGTAGCCTCTACGAGACCCGCAGCGACTTGATTCCTTTGCCCGACAAGCTTAAATTTGTCGACTCGGGCAGTGATGAACATTTTGCTGCCTTCCTTTTTACTAATGAGGGTAACAAAAAAGCAGCCGACTCACTGGATTTTCTTGTGGTGAGTTTCAATCGGGAGGAAAGGACCTACCAGACCTTTTGGAACAAATGGCCTGAGAAGTCGGTGCCGTTGTCGGTCGAAGTCGCTGGCGGCACGATGATGATGGCACTCAACAACAAAAATGGCAATGGTGCTTTGCATTTCTTTGACCTTTCGAACAACCAATGCCGAGTGGTGACGCCCTCCTCAGGGAGTTTTGTGCTGTTCCAAACAGAAGCCTTTCAGAAAGAACATTGTTTCGTGGTGGCGGCCAAGGAGTACGTGGACAAGCACTTTGTGTCCACCTCGTTTAATGTCTATTCGCCCATGGGCAACCTGCAAGGCAGCTTTCGCTATGAAAACATCCCCAATGCCGCGTTGGGTCGCATGGTCTTCCGTTTTGATGAAAACCAAAACCTTGTTGTCATTGGCACCTTGGAACGAGAGACGGGACGCAAAGTCAACCTCGAAGGCGTGACCGAAAACTTCGACAAAGAGAGTCTTGGCGTAGTTTGGATGCGCTTTGTTAACGGAGAGCCTGATAGTAAAGTGTATTTGTTTAAGGACATGCCTGAGATTGAGCATGCTTTGACGGCTTCCGACCGCGTCAAGTTGCGCGAAGAGAAGTTGAAACTGAGCAAGAACCAGAAGGCTACGAAAGGCGAAATCGCTTTCCAGTTCCTGACGCCGCGCTTGACCGATTTTGGCGACTTGACGGTGTTTGCAGTGGAGGCTTTCATGCCATATTACCACACTGAGACGCGCATGAGTTATTGCTATTACGGCTATTATGGTGGCTATCCGTATACTTATACCGTTTTTGACGGCTACGACTTCTTTAGTGAAATACTGTTAGCCTTTGACCAAGAGGGCAACTTAAAATGGCAGCAGTCGGTAAAGTTTGACAATGAGCTTACCTACGACCTCTTTCCCCATGCCTCTGAAGGTGTTTGTTTCGATGAGTTGGTGGTAGCTTCGCCTTATCATAACAACTTGCGATACACCGCTTTCGACAAAGATGCCCAAGTCTTGATGAACCAACAGACCGAGAAATTGGCTCCAAGTCACGGTGGCGACTATGTGGATGATGAGTATTTCGCCGAGATGACGAAATGGTATGGCAACCGATTCCTTATCTTTGGTTCACAAATCATCCAAAACAGCAGTCAACCTCAGGCAAAGCGTTCGGTGTTTTATCTGCAAAAGGTTCAATATGATTGAGTTATGCTGTTGAGTTATCTGAAATATTTGTTGCGACGCAAGAGCAAATATAAGGTGCATTCACCTTTTGTGTACGACTTTATGACCAAGGTCTTGTACGACAAAGGTCCCAATACTGATTACGATACCATGTTGAGAATCAGTCGCTTGTTGGATGGGAAGAGATATGCTACGCGTTCACGTCGCAAAGAAGCGCGATTGCTTTATCGCTTGGTCAACTATCTTGAGCCCGAGTCTGTTGTGTCGTTTGGTACGCTTTCGGCACTCAATACTACAGCATTGGCTTTAGGTAACTTGCAAACCAAGGTCTATCTCGATCACTCAGCCGACTTCCTTGAAACCATAAACTCTATGGGTGTGGTCAATGTCAACCTGTTGCGTCGCGACAAACCCGAGCCGGAACAGTTGGAGCGACTGAGTCTCGATTATGTGTTTTTTGGGTTGAATGACTTTGGCGAAGACACTTGGAACAAACTTGAGGAAGCTTACGCGCAAGCCAATGAGGAGACGGTGCTGATTTTTGAAGGGATTCATCATTCAGGCCGTACAGAGGAAGCTTGGGAAGCCATTATCGCCGACGAAGATGTCACCCTAAGCATGGACTTGTATTCCGTGGGCATTGTTTTCTTCCGCGAAGGCATTGAGAAGCAAGATTTTGTATTGAAGTATTAATTATTAAATCGGCCCTTCGACGAGCTCAGGGACCTTGAGCCTGTCGAAAGGCCCGACAGAATAGATAAACATGAAAAACATCACTTATACCAAAACTGGTGACGAAGGCAAGACCTCGTTGATTGGTGGTCTGCGCGTTGCGAAATATGATGACAGAGTAGAGGCTTACGGCACTGTCGATGAATTGAGTGCGTTCATCGGGGTACTTTATGACCAGGAAGGTGTCACTGCTGAGATGAAGGGCGTGTTGGACATTGTGCAAAACAAGTTGTTCACCATCGAGTCGCATTTCGCCTTGGATGAGAACTCTGAGGTGAAGAAGATGATTCCTGTGCTGACCCCCGAAGATGTGGCTTTCGTTGAGCATGAAATCGACATGATGAACGAGCAGTTACCAGAGTTGAAATCCTTTGTCATCCCTGGCGGAAATCTCAAGGCAAGTTATGCCCATGTGTGTCGTACCGTGTGCCGTCGTGCCGAGCGTCAAGGTTGGCGTTTGGCAGCCCAACATCCCATCGATACACTCGATTTGAAGTACCTGAATCGGCTGTCAGATTATTTCTTTGTTTTGGCAAGATATTTTGGCTTTTTAGACAATGTTGGTGAAAACAATTGGGAATCAAATAAATAAAAAATTGTTATTTATACAAAAAAGCCCTTGCTAGTTCCAAAAATACTTGTACTTTTGCGCCCTCAAAAAAGAGTAAAACAAAAAACGAAAATACAATGTATTGGACACTAGAATTAGCCTCAAAATTAGAAGACGCTCCATGGCCTGCTACCCGTGATGAACTGTTGGATTGGGCCTTGCGTACAGGCGCGCAAGAAGAAATCATCGAGAACCTTCAGGAAATCGAAGACGAAGGCGAGATATACGAACGCATCGAAGACCTTTGGCCCGATTATCCTTCTAAGGATGACTTCTTTTTCAACGAGGACGAGTACTAAATAAGTTAGTAAGCAGTAAAATAAGACCCTTGGGTGACCGAGGGTCTTTTTTTGTGACATATAGTGTCGCAAACTATTTTCCTTTTGGTGTCGTGCGTATTCCTTTTTCTTGTTACTTTGCAGCAGAAAAAACTATGTGAAACTAAAAATAAAAAAGATGTCCCGATTATTGGAAGATTTGTTATGCGGAGCTTTGGGTTACGGCTTCGGCAAGCGCAACCGCGAGTTCACCCAAGAAGAGGTAGAATCATTGATTCGTTCCTACTTGAAAGGTGTCCCATTGGAAGCAGTCATCGGCCATTGGATGGAGGCCAACGATTATGGAATGAGTTCACCCATTATTGCCCATCGCCTGCGCGAGAAGGCGGATGAGATAGAATTGTAAGTATGATTTTTTTGCAATAGCATTACTCCTCTGCCTTAAGGCAACCATACATAAAACATTATTATGGAAAAGCAAACCATTACAAAGGCTAAATTTCAAAAGCTGTTGACTTCCATCGGTGACGAAACCTACGAAATTGTTCTTGAAGGACTTAATTGGTACGAACAGCTCACCGATGGCGAGACGGTATACCAATATAAATTGATGTCGTTGCAGGAACAGAAATTTTCTGACTTTTGGGACAAAGCAAAGTTTCCAGACAAGTTGTTTTCGGAGGGTAAGGTGTATGCCTATGCCTATATTGATGGGAACACCATCAAGTATTATCTTGTCCCTGAAAAGGTATTGGAAAGTGAAATCAGAAAGGCAAGAGAGATGGTGATGAACTACACCAGATGGTTGGTTGGAATGAAATCTTCGAGGCCGCCTCGCATCACAAGAATGGTTCGAGAAGGAACTTCGAAATGAAATTAAAATAGTTCCAGCAGCTTTGTGTATTGAAAAGATTATTAGTTTTGTAACGAAATAAAAAAGCGGATGCCGAAAAGCTAGATGAGTAGGCGTAACAAACATAATAGTCATAATATGAAAATAGAAATTGGAGAATCGTTGGTTTACACATGGCTTCGTCATGTAAAACAATGCCAGATGGTTCAAATGAACTGGACACCATCTGATCTGTGGACGTTGAAGCATCAATCAGATTTGGATCAAATCATGAAAACAGTAGATTTGTTATTTCCTAAATATGCTATCTTTGGTCATAAAACGAAAATGCCGTTGAAGCAGTTTATTGCTCATGCTGAAATTGATGTTTTGGGTTCGTTAGATTTAGGAAATACAATCTTTGCAGTGGATGTGGCTTTCCATGAAAATGGTCTAGGTTATGGTGGTACAGCTGAGAACGCAGCAAGGGTCGTAAAGAAGTGCTTGCGCGCAGCCATGTGTATATATGGGTATTTTGATAAGAAAGATGCTGAGATCATCTTCGTTTCGCCTAAGATTCATAAAAAGGACTGGCCTGTAATTGCTCAGAATGTGAGAGACCTGGAATGCGAATTGAATAATATGGGATATAGTTTTGTTTTTAAGGTGATATGCGATCAGTCAACGCCTGATTTTCAATCCGAGATTCTAGATCCGGTACTCAGCGTAATTAATAACATAGCCGACACAAATGAGCTATTTGTCAGAAGTGTCCAATTACTGCACATGTTTTACAGTTGTTCTTCAAAAGCAAAGGTGGCCCCAAGAGGAAAGGGGGCCGGTCTACGCCCTTCCACGCCTCCCTTGAAAAAGCAATTTTCTGTTAATGGTACTTTATGTCGAACATACGGCGAAGTCGCTTTGGAAGCCGTGAGGATTTATGTATCTAAAAATCCTGGTTTTAATGCAACCCAGATTGCTAGTGCTTGGGCTCCTTTAAAAGTAGTATCTAATCAAGTTGAAACGGATTTTGATCATAATGCGAGAAAAAGCAGATCAAAAGACCCCGATTTTGATAAAAGAAGTTACGAAGTAAAACTGAAACAAGGATCTGTTTTCGTTTCCAATCAGTTTACGGATAAAAAAGTAATCGAATTGGCGAAAAAAGTAAATGTTCAACCTTGGGGTATTACAATTTCATAAGCCTCTCCAGCACCTTCACCAGCGCCAAGGTATCGAGTTCGCAATAGCGTAACAATGCTTCGCGGGTAGCGGCGGCTTCTTCCGGTTGCATATCTTTGATCTTCGGGAATATATCCATCGCTTCGGTGCCGTTCTGCACGCGATCGTCAAGGTTATGGTAGTTTAATGACGGATCGTTAGGGAACATGGCCGGCAGCACACTTTTGATGCTGAAAGACTTTCCCATGGCAGACACATAATAATGACCATCCTTAAATGGGTCGCGTAGATCTTTGATGTTATTGCTGATATTCAAAAGATGACTGGCCAGGTCCGGGAAGTCTTCTGCCAGTTTATTGATGATATTGAATTCGGTGCTTTTGTGATATGCCAGCGTGCAGACATCCTTGGGAATGTCCTTGCAGAGCTGCTCCGCCAGCGAACGCCGTGGATCGCTTCCGTCACTTGCGGCGAGGAATTCCTTGTGCTGACATGAAGCCGTCTCGCTCTCTTTGATATGCAGCGAATATTGGAAAGGAATCTGCTGGAAAGGCTTTGTTCCCTTAAATTCGGGCACTACTGGTTCCATGGTTTCGAAATCGAGGAAATAGAGCGGATAAGATAGTGTGTTGAGAAACTGTTGAATGCGTTCGCGGTTGATAAAAGCCCTTCCAGTAAGAGCGGCTTCGATCTGCATTTCACGTATTCCGTCAAACGACATTTCCTGCAGACTGTCGAATGAAATGTTTCCATTGCGATAGCAGTCGAGCTTCTTGCCGAAAGAAAAGCCTGTTCCGTAGAGGTCGAACACATTAGGTTGAGGTAAGTTGCGTGTACAATAATTCCAGAAACCGCAATCAAAAGGCTTTTTGCAGTTTTCTGATAGGTCTATGTCGGGCTCTGCCTCGCTGTCGAGAACCGTTCTTGCCTTTTCGATCCGTTCAGGCACAAGATTATAATGGTTTTCAATATCCTTGCTCACATCGATTACTGCAAAAAGCCCTGTCAAATCAAGGGTTTCTTCGCGAACGTAATTGCTGTTGAGACAGACAAGATAAGCGTCAGTGACATTGACTCCACATTGTGTCAGCACCCATTTTTGGTATGCGATGTCTGGATAATACTTTTCTACCTTTTTTCTTTCATTTGAGCTAATGCTTTTCACTTCGTAAATACTCCAACCTGTGTCGGTTTTCCTAAGAAGGTCGACCGCACAATAATTGCCTTGATAGCTAAACGATGCTTCGCAGATGACATTCGTTCCTTTTATCATCTCCCGCTCAGTCTTATCTATCATAGTGGAAAGGTCAAGTTTACCATTAGGAAGGAGTGTAGTGACTTCCACATAGTCACCAAAGAGACCCATGGCCAGATCACCCACTTCGTTGCCTTGCTCAAGACGGGCTTGTCTATCATCTTCAATCACTTCAACTTCAGGCATGAAGTATTTCAACCACAACGCTTTAGGACATTGACAAAATGTGGTATATTTTGATTTGGATAGTCCTCTCATTTTTTATTGTTTTGTATGTCGTTTTTGTATCTCTCCTCCATCTTCCCAATCTTTTCCTTTATCGCTTCTCTAACCTCGGCTGGTTCTAGCACTTCGAGGAGTTCACCTTCGTGCAGCAAGGCTTGGTAGAAGTCGTTGGCGGGACGCAACCTAAAAGTGAAAATGCTATAGTCTTCGTGTTGTTCCTCTTCTTGGCTGTGGTGAAGCGGCAGGGCGCGGTAGTAATTCGCACGTGCGGCATCAACCTTCATTTTGATAGTCGACAAAGCACCGTTCATGCCCGTCGTGATACCATAAACGTCATTGAAGTATTCTTCCGCACTGAAACCTTTGGGGAGCTTGAAAGTGCTCTTTAACATTTTTAAGTCGCTTATCTGGTCCAACGAAAACGTTCGCATCCCATTGTCGTTTTTGTTTGTTTTCTCATCGGTTTGGCATATAACGTACCATCGACGTTCAAACAGTTTGACGCAGTAAGGCTCCACATGCTCATGCGGTTTCGGCTTGTGCTCCGGGTTGTTGTAGTATTTGGTATATTTGAAGCTGATCCTGCGGTTTTGCTCCATGGCCTCTAGGATGACCTGAAGTTTGTCTTCGTCATTGCTCGATGGGATATGCTCCAACAAGATACGGTCCTTTAAGGCTTCTCGGTCGTCAAGGAGGTTCATCAGCGAGAAGGTGTTGAACATCCAGTTGTTCAGTGAGTTGTTTTGGATAAGGTCTTTGCTCGCATCCGACAGGTCAAACTTACCTTTAGTGTTGGTGATCTCGATATGTAGTCTCTCCTTGATGGTATCGATCCATCGGTAGATGGTTCGTCTGTCGACCTGGAAATACAGGGTCAAGTCCTCCATGTCGCGAGGCTGTTTTAGCAGCCTCGCGATGAACTCGTGATAACGGTCTGAAGTTTGTCGTGGCATAGGTTTTTGCATATTGGTGAGGATGCAAATATAACATTTTTTATTCATCATCGTGTCGTTTGTTATGAAAACCTGTGATTTGGGTGCGCGGCTTGGCCAAAAGCTCTTCATCGCAGAAAGTCTTCAGCATGCCGAAATCGGGCTTCTTGCCTTCCAGAATGCTTTCAATGCGGCATTTGCGGGCGATGTTCTCAATCTGGCCGCCGCTGAACGCATAACTTTCCACAATCCGGTCGTGATTTTCGATGTCCTTGATCTCTGGAATCATGTCTTCCCAGATGTGCAGTCGAGCGTTGACGTCGGGGTTGCCAAACTTGACCTTGAACAAGAAACGACGCTCGAAAGCCGAGTCAAGGTTTTCGGTGAGGTTGGTAGTAGCGATGAGGATACCGTCGAGTTTCTCCATCGCTTCAAGGATGATGTTCTGCATGGTGTTCTCCATCTTCTCGACCGAGTGGTTGATGTTGGTGAAGCGGTTGCCCAACAAAGCGTCGGCTTCGTTGAGGAGCAGGATGGGAGCCACCTCGGAGTGTTTGACAATGGAACGGTATTGTTTGAAGATGTTTTTCACGTTCTTCTCACTTTCGCCCACCCATTTGCTGCGGATGTTGGCCATGTTGACCTGGTAGATGCCTCTCCCCGTCATGCGTGCCAGTTGCAGGGCGGCTTCGGTCTTACCCGTTCCTGGACCGCCATAAAACAGGCAGGCAAAACCAGTGCGCAACCCGTTTTGGACAAGTCTCTCATGGATGCCCAGATAGTTTTCCTGCTGCAGCAAGCCACTTAAACGCTTGATTTGTTTGTCGACACCATCGTTGAAATACAGTTGTTTTGGCATAATGCTGTTGAACGGGATGTAATCTTTCATGTTCTTGAACTGAATACCATCGATATTAGAGATTACCTCCGAGAGTAGTTCTCTCTTGGCTTTCTTGGTCAATTCAAACTGCTCGTCGTCCTCGAAACCGTTGTCGCAGCTGGGCTCGATAAGTTCCTGGAATATGAGATTATGGGTGCCGTTGGCAAGCTCATCCCAGCTATTGCTGAGATAATCGCGATCAACGAAGCGTGAAAAATCGTCGGAATCAAAGCAGAATTTGTCGTGGCAGCACAGCAGGATGCAGGCGCCGACGAGCATGCCCTGGTCGTTTCGATCGAGGTTGTAGCCTTTGAGCGCTTTGGTGAACATAAAGTGCTGGTTGTCGTCAAGCAGGAGTTGTAGCTCGTTGTGGAATTCTTCACAGGTGTGAATGAACGGGCCATCGAATTCGTATGACATCGTCTCAATGGCATGCATCATTTTGATACAAGTGTCGTAGACAACAGGGGTGTGATGGCAGATCTCGTTGTTCCCAAATGCATCCATGATGTCCCATCTAGTACTGTAGACTTTTGATGAGTACTTGCCAATCAGGCTTTTGTTTGCCAGGTCGTCCAACTCTTTGACGAAAGTCAATGCATTCAGGTTGGAGCATCCAAAAAACTTGCTTAATCTAGAGATGGTGACATGGTTGTCGGCGCCCAACTCGCAGACCACAGAAAGCAATACGGCTTGCTTCTCATTGATATGCAGCCTTTCGCAGAGATAGTGGATGGGCTTCTGCAAATAGAAGAGCAGGTTGTCGGTAAAGCCGGTGTTCTCCGAATGTTCCACAATGAGGTTCATGGCCTCAAGGATTTCGGTCGGTTCCGTTTCCAGAGGAAACAGATAAGGGTCTTTGAGCGGGATGTTTGTTCTTGAAATACGGTTTACCATGGCTGTTTCTTTTTCATTAAACTTTTGTTTTTACGATTGGGGCGGCAAAAGTAGAAACGACTTGTGACATATAGTGTCACTAAAACTTTTTTGGTGACATTATATGTCACTTTTTTGGTGTTCCTTTGCAGTCCGATAAAAATAAAAGAAATGAAAAAGGTTAAGATATATATTATTATGAAATAATAATATAGGTAGGACCATTATATACTTCAACAACTAAAAAATCAAACGCCAATGGAAGATCTCTTTATCCTTCTGCTCGTTCTCATCATGATCGTAGCATTCATCATCGCCCTTGTCGGCAGCATTATTGAAGGCCTGTTTCAACTGCTTTGCGGCTTTTTCCAGCAAGTTGGCGCTCTCTTTGCCGGAGCTGGCATCTATGGCATCATCACCATCGTGAGTGTCGTAGTATTCATCATTGCCATTATATACATTATAAATAATTAGGCAATCAAATATACCACTAATAATTCAATGCATTCATAACCTAAAACTTTAACAACATGGAAATTAAAAAAGTAAACAAGACCGATTTTGTTGAGGTGGCCAGCGCCATCGGTACCGTAACCTATCAAATCGTCAGCAATGGTAACGTCTGGTTTGAGCAATTGACCGACGGCAAGGCAGTGTATCAACACAGACTACTTTCCATTAAGAGAATGAAAAGCGATGCGTTGTTCAACAAAGCTTTGGTTGAAGCCCACAAAGAGCCTTCCCGCTTGAAGGATGCATCAGGATGCACCTATGCCTTTGTTTATGAGAGTGGCTCGTTCGTCTACTATTGCTTGGTCCCTGTTACTAAAAGGGAAAAGGCTCGTGCCGACCGACAAGTGAGGTTGTATGCCCAATGCTTGGCGCCCAAAAAAGCGACCCCGTTGCCGCACCAACCGAATGAAAACAGAATAGCTGCTTAACTATTCACACTGGTTGTCTGCCAATCACGATTGGCAGACAACCAGGAAAATTTAAAAGAAGCAACTACTATGGAAACTACAAATCCCAACATCACTCCCGAGGGCAATTTCACCCTCGTCTATCGTCCTAGCGATCCGAATGCAGAGCCACATACGGCACTTGAGGCTGGTATCCAATTCTTGTATGACTGCTGGAATTCGAATTGGCCCCACACCGATGAGGAGACCCTTCAATACCTACATCGTTATAATCAGTTTAACCGTCCGTTGTCCATAAAAGCCCGGAAACGCTTGCAGCGCATCATCGACAAGGTGCTCCAACCGGCATT
The DNA here is from genome assembly GCA_902801625.1 of uncultured Bacteroidia bacterium. Classification (GTDB taxonomy): domain Bacteria; phylum Bacteroidota; class Bacteroidia; order Bacteroidales; family F082; genus Limimorpha. Next base: position 213,105 of record CADCJI010000001.1, read on the forward strand.
CGAGGAAGGTAACCATGATGCCACCTATGGATTGTATTTTGCATACGATGTAGGTGTGGGGGTGGAACGAGATGAAGACAAGGCTTTGGAATATCTGAAGACTTTGGCTGAAAGCGGCTACATAGATATGCAGTGGAAATTGGCGTCGATGTGTCAATGTTACTACTGGGACAACCGCGAAAGGGAAATGCACCGCGAAGCAGTGAAATGGTATGAAAAACTGGCGATGCTGGGTGAAGAGGAAGCGATGTACCGTCTTGGAGTGTGTTTTAGAGACAAAAACTCGGGTAAACGTAGTTGCAGAAAGTCGTTTTTGTGGTACAAGAGGGCTGCAGAGAGAGGCCATAAAGAAGCTATGGAGGAGCTAGGGTTTTGCTACCAAAAGGGAATAGGTGTCAAGAAAGATCTTGCCACTGCTGCTGAATGGTACGAAAAGGCTGGAATGCATGACAAAGCTGAAAGACTTAGAAATGGCGAGGATGAATTTGCCTTTAACGTTTTTCCATCTCATCCTGTCCCTTATATGGAAGAAGTAGACGGTTTAATACCTTTTCCAGAAATGGATATGGATATTCCATTTTAGTGAAGGAGTGCATTTTTAAACATAAAATACAACAATCATGGAAACAAACGACACGTTAGATCAAAAGACAAAAGCAAAACAACTCATGATACATGGGTATAAACTGTGTACCAGTGGAAATTATACCGATGGAGCCAAATACTTTAAGAAAGCAGCAGTCTTGGGCGATTTGGAAGCGGTCTATGGCTTGGCCTTTTTGTACTACGAAGGCAAGGGCGTTGAGAAAGACCTTGCGGAAGCAACCAGATGTTTCGAGACTTTAGCAAATCAAGAGTGTGATTTTCGTGAAGTTTCCCAACTACGGCTCGCCAAACTGGCCAACATCTCTTCGGGTGAAGGTATTGGGATTGTAGAGGTGATGGAACATTTTAACGCAGACTTTTTTGCCAAGCAGAGGAATTATCCCCGTTTGTGGAAACGAGCCCTCAATGGAGACTGGAGAGCGCAAAAGTGTATTGCTGACACGATTTACTCTGATCTGTATTTCAGGCATCTTGACACCGATGGCGAAACCATGATGAGGTATTATTTGAACTTGGCCGAGCACGACAATGTGGGTGCACAAGAGAGCCTCTTTTTCATCTATAGTAGTGATCAAGTAGGCGTCGGACTTGGTAAGAAGAATTTGAGCGAGGCCATCAAGTGGGGTATGAAAGCGGCCCATAACGGCAGCGTGCATGTCCAAGCTTTGCTTGCCAACGCTCTGTTGGAAGGGAATTTTGAAGGTGAACCTGTCGAACAAGACCGGGAAAAGGCAATTTTTTGGTTTAGAAATGCTGCAAAAAAAGGTTATAAGAAAGCCAAGAAAAAACTTACCGAACTTGGCATGTAAGGATTTGTTTGGCGGGTTTTGCAAATAAAGATGAGTACTAAACCGAAATTGCATTTAAAATGTTGGTAACGATTATGTTTTAGATTTTTTTGTACTTTTGCACCCTCTTTTAAAAAGCCAAATAATAAACTTAAATACCTCAAATTGAAAAACTTACTAAAATCTCTATCACTGTTTGTCGCTCTTTTCGCCTTCACACAAGGCGTTTGGGCGGAGACCTTTATTACCGATGTAATGGTCATCGCTGGCGACCAAAGCCAAACCGACGGTTACAAGACCCAACTCCAAAATCAGGGCTGGACGGTCATCGACAACGACCTGAATGCCGGTGCGGGCGGCAAATTCATCTATTTGCTCTACAAGACGAATGAAAGTTCGGGAAGCAGTGGCACGGCCGTCACGGGCTTCTATCTCAAAACGGGGAATAGCGATCATCCCAATACCCTAACCTATGATGGACACACATATAACCTCGCTTCTGCGGTCGGTTCCAACGACCTCAACTGCGGTGCCGGTGGTGCCTACATCTTTCTCTATTATACCAAGGAAGCCTTTTCGCCCGGTCGCATGGTCACCGACATCTACTTCAACAACAACTCAAATGGTGCATTGGGTGCCAATGGCAACACATCCAGTGGCTTCGACCTCAACAGCGGTGCGGGTGGCGACTACATCTATATGCACGTTGTCACCGTCACTACGGATGATATCATTGATGTTTATACGGAAGCCCAGTTGAGGAATGCGGTGATGCTCAACGATGCCAACATCCGGATGATGGCCGACATCAACATCACCTCGGAGGTTGAAATCAACAACAATCGTACGGTCACGCTCGACTTGAACGGTCATACGCTTGACCGTGGCTTGAGCAGCGCCACCAATTACGGCCATGCGCTGAAGGTCATCAGCGGCAGCACACTCACCATCAACGATGCCAGCGGCGACAACAGCGGCATCATCAAGGGAGCTTACACGGGACAAGGCGGAGGCATCCGCAACTATGGCACAATCATCATCAACGGCGGCACCATCCGCGACAACCATAGCGGCACCAAGGGCGGCGGCATTAACAACCACAACGGAGCCTCGCTCACCATCAACGGCGGTGTCATCACGAATAACGAAGCGCAAGACGGCGCTGGCATTTATAACGAAGCCGACGGAACGATAACGATTAATAACTGCTCCATCATTGGCAATACCACCAATAAATATGGTGGGGGAGGAATCACAAACTACGGCACCCTTGCCTTCTACGGCGGCACGGTCTCCAACAACACAGCTATCCAGGACGGTGGTGGTATTTGGACCGACAATTCACTCACTGTCAGCGGGGTTGCCATAGAGGAAAATAGTGCCCTAAATGGCGGGGGCATTTGTATCAACCACGGAACGGCCGATCTCACCAACGTCACCATCAGCGGCAACACTTCAAAAGACGGCGGAGGCATTTACGTCTATTCAGTCGGAACCCTCACTTTCAACAGCGGCTCCATCTCTGACAACACGACTACAGAGTACGGTGGAGGTGGCATAGCCAATCACGGCAATACTACCATCTTCAGTGGCTCCATCACCGACAACACAAGCGTGGAAAACGGTGGTGGCATCTGGACAGGGAATACGCTTACCCTCAAAGGGGGTACCATCACAAACAACCACGCCGGCAGCAATACGCATGGCGACGGTGTCTATTATTATGGCGGCACCTTCAACCTGGAAGGCAATCCGCAGATCTATGGAAACCTGAAAGCCGATGGCCAACCCGGCATCAATGTCTATCTGCCAAGTGGCAAGAAGTTTACCGTCACCGGAGCCTTCACCGAAGAGGCCAACGTGTTTGTTACTATGGAATCGCTAGGTGTCTTTACAACAGGCTTCAAGAGCCACGATAGTATCACCAATGCCTTCGAAGTGTTCATTTCCGACAATCTTGGCTATTATGTGACGGAGGAGAACGACGAGGCACGTTTGACTTCCTTGGGCAATCAGGTAGCATACATCCAACGTTATTGGAATGCCCCAACCCATAAGGTAATGGCACAAATGATGACTCGTAATGATTTCGTCAGGTTAGAAGGCAGCAGTTCCAACAGCTACACAGAACTCGGCAATGGCTGGTATGTGGTTGACAGAAATGTGACTTACAATAAACTCATCAAGATTGTCGGCAATGATGTCAACATCATCCTTTGCGATGGCGCAACGCTCAACGCCAATGGTGGTATCTTTATCCAAGACGACATGAGGCTTACTGTTTATGGGCAGTCCATCGGATCGGGCAAGATTAAAGCCCATCCAGGCAGCGGTCCGGGCATCGGAGGAGGGTATAACACGGTGGCCGGACACTTTGTGGTGAAAGGCGGCACCATCGATGCCGAGGCAGGCTCAGAGTACAATGCCGGCATTGGCGGCGGCAACGGTGGAGGCAGCGGCATTAGAACCATTTCCATCTATGGTGGCACGGTCACCGCACACGGCGGAAAATGTGGCGCTGGTATCGGCAAGGGGCGTGCCAACGGTGTAAGTGAATGGATTACCATATATGGCGGCGTTATTAAAGCATGGGGAGGTGAATACGCTGCCGGTATTGGCGGTGGCGAAAACCGCACCAATGGCATCATCGAAATCTGGAACGGCAAAGTGAAGGCATACGGTGGCGATGAAGCCGCTGGCATTGGCGGTGGAAAAAGCGGCAGTCAACTTTACCCCATCACCATTCACGGCGGTTATGTCTATGCCTATGGGGGCTGTGAAACCGCAGGCGATCATGCTGGCGCTGGCATCGGTGGCGGCTATCATGGCAAAGGCGGTGAGGTGACCATCAATGGTGGAACTGTGAAAGCATTCGGCGATAGATTTGGTGCTGGCATCGGTGGAGGTAGCTTTGCCGCTTGTGGCAACATCACCATCAACGATGGCGAGGTGACTGCCGGTTGCCTTTCTCATCCTGGCCGTGGTGCTGGTATCGGTTCGGGCACGGAGAGAAGCCAAGTAGGCACCATCACCATTAATGGTGGCATTGTCACAGCCGAAAGTAAATTGGGCGCTGGCATTGGAGGCGGCTACGAAGGTAACGCTGCCATCATCAACATCACCGACGGCCTGGTTCAGGCAAGCTCCAAGGAAGGTGCTGGCATCGGTGGTGGCGGCGGTCCGGGTGGTGGCGGCGGCGGCAACGGCGGAACCACCAATATCTCCGGCGGCGTAGTCATTGCCTCTTCCACTAAGAAAGGCGCTGGCATCGGTGGAGGAAACGATGGCGACGGCGGAACCGTCAACATCTCTGGTGGACATGTCACCGCCACAGGTGGCGATTATGACTTCGATTATTGGAGAGAACACCATGAACCCAATTACCTTTCTTTTATCAAGAATTTTGGAGGAAGGGACTATCACAGTTCGGTGCTGTATTTCATAGCTGATCTCATCTTCTCGGGTAGCTACGGTGGTGCTGGCATCGGCGGCGGCGACGACGGCGACGGCGCTAATGTGAACATTACTGGCGGCACCGTCATTGCAAGCGCCTCCAATGCCTACGCCATCGGAAGAGGCGATGGCGGCGGCACCTTTGGCATCTTGAACCTTTATGAAGAATCCATGGTTCAAACGAAAGAAGGAGGCAACTGGGTTTTGCAAAGTGTTGCTAATCGTATTCATAAAGTCCAACATGGTATGTATGCAGTTATCGAGCCTTGTCCGCACGAGAGCGTCACCTACCTCATCAACAACGACCAAAACCACTCCGTGCAGTGCAATTATTGCGGTCACGTCCATGCTGAGCCACATGCTTTCGACCCTTCAACGTTCCAATGCGTCTGTGGCTTGGGCGCGACCACCCACACCGTCACGGTCTATCAAGCCTCTGAAAATGGCAACGGTGCGTATGCCTCTGGCGTCAGCAACACGGTAGCACACGGCTTCGACTTCATGCTACCTTCTAATGCGGTCAACCCCGAAAACCTTGAATTTGTGGGTTGGATGGTGGGTACTCCCAGCCAAGTCAACGGCTACGAAGTCACTGGTGGGGAGACACTTTATGCTGAGGGCGAGGCCTATAACGTCACCGACGATGTTGCGTTCATCGCCCGATACAAGAACTACTGGAATGGTACTGGTTCGGGAGCGGGGAACGACCCCTTCCTGATTGCCACCACCGACGACCTCATCCAACTTTCCAACCGCGTGAACGCTGGCGAAGATTACGAAGGCAGGTATTTCCTCCTCGTCAACGACCTCGTATTTGACGGCACAGCGAACAACTTCACTGCCATCGGCAACAACGATCATAGATTCAATGGCACTTTCGATGGCAATCATCACAGCATCAGCGACATCAATATCAATAAAAGCCAATACTTCCAAGGCCTGTTCGGTGTCGTTGGACAAAACGGCACTGTCAAGGGCGTGACGCTCCAGGATTGCACTATCAGAGGAAATGCCTATTCGGGTAGCATAGTGGGAAGCAACTTGGGTACAGTGGAACGTTGCTTGGTGGTCGGCAGTACTGTCCAAGGTACGGAGAGTGGCGGTGTTGTGGGTTACACCAACGGCAACCTCCGTTTCAACTACTACACTGGCAATAACACGACAGGAATCGGATTCGACAACCACAATAGCAATGTTGACAACATCCTTGGCGGCAACAAAGGCTACACCATCAGTTGCGCCGAGGGTTTGACCTTTGATTATGTCATGGGCTCCGCCACAGGAAGCGAGGAAGATGCCATCATCGAACATAGTGGCACTTACTATACCGCCGAAGGTGCCATCATCTCTTTTGCGGTGGATTCACCATTGGGCTACACAATTTCTTCACTCATGATCAACGGCACGACTATCATGCCTGACGTAGAGGGCACCTATATCTTCATCATGCCTGCCGCTAATGTCAATATCACCTCCACTCTAGTACAACCCACCTTTATCCATGAGGGGCTTTGGGACGATGAGGAAAACTGGAGCAACGGTCTTCCTTTAGGGGGCAGTGATGTCGTCATTGCCGCTCCGGCCATCATCGAAGGTGTTGCCAATGTAGGTCACATCACCTTTGAGAATGGCGGCAGCATCACCATTGCCAAAGGTGGAGAACTGACCCACAGCGACAATGTGACTGCTACTTTCCTGAAAGGCATCAGCGCCTATAATGATGACAGCGACGGATGGTTTACCATCGCTTCTCCAGTTACCTATAACCTGCTCATTGATAACCACTTCACTACAGAAAGCGATTACGACTTATACCTTTACCATGAGCCCACGCATTACTGGTGGAACGCCAAAGACTCCGACAACAACTTCACGGTACTTAAGCATCTCGAAGGCTATCTCTATGCTAATGCCGAAAATGTCACACTGTCGTTTGAAGGCAATATGCTGGCCACAGACCAGACGGTCACCATACCGCTTAGTTGTTATGCTGCTGGCGGTTTGAAAGGCTACAACCTTGTAGGCAATCCCTTCACACGCCGCCTTACCGAGGAGGATGTCATCAAGATCGGTGATGACGACCTGACCACCTATCTCGTGGCTGATGGTGGTGAAGAGCTAGTTCCTTACACCCTTGTTGAAAGACCCATCGAGCCAGGCGAGGGATTCTTTGTGCAATCCACCGAACCAGGCCAAAACCTAGTCATCAACTACGCCACCCGTGGGGAACAAGCAAAACGGAAACCTGTTTATCTCTGCATAGAGGCAGGTAAAGATGGCGCATACGGTCGTGCCTATGTTCAGATGTCCAGCGGTAACACCTTCCGCAAGATGAAACTCAACAACAATACACCGAGCGTTAGCGTCTGGCACAATGGCGAAGACTGGGCTGCGGCCACCCTCGAAAGTGCCACGGGTGAACTGCCTGTCAATTTCAAGGCCGCAGAGAATGGAACCTATACCATTAGCGTCAGCACTGAGAACTTGGAGTTGGATTATCTGCACCTTATTGATAATAAGACAGGTGCCGAGATTGACCTGCTCCAGACCCCGAGCTATAGTTTTGATGCCAAGACGACTGACTATGAATCACGCTTCAAACTGGTGTTCAGCACTCAGGTCCCTGAGCCTGTCGAAGGGCCGGACCAACCATTTGCGTTCATCACTAACGGTGAGATCATCATTAATGGCGAAGGCTTTTTGCAGGTCATCGACATGACGGGGCGCATTATCATCGATAGAGACGGCGTGCACACCGTCTCTACCAACGGGATGACACTCGGCGTTTATGTATTACGCCTTATCAATGGTGAGATGGTGAAGACACAAAAGATAGTCATTCAATAGACTTGTAGACAGATAGAAAATGGACTCTTAGGATATCTAAGAGTCTTTTTTTTTGTTTATTATCCTTATTTTTTGGCACGCTTTTTGTTTTTGAATAGGGCAGAGCTAAAAATTTCTCTTTTATTTTGAGAATTCAAAACTAAGGTGTATATTTGCGGCTGAAAAAGTAAAATAGCGGATGCCGAAAAGCTTATGAGTAGGCAATAAATTAAAGGTTGCGCCCGACACTCATCTAGGGATTATGAAATGAAAAAGTTTATTATTTCTGCAGTAATGGCTCTCTTGATTGGTGGTTTTGCCTTCACCGCCAATGCACAGCCTGGAAGTGATGCTGCTAAGCAAAATGAAAAAGCAAAGTTTGAACAAGCTAATTCTGAAAAGAAAGTTAAAATGAATTCCAAAATTAATGAGGGATCTTCAAAAGCTGTTGATAAACAGAATAAAGCTGTAGAACAACAAAAAGCTGAAGAACAAAAAAAAGCTGCTGAACAGAAAAACTATGATCAAATGATTAGTCAGTATCAAGATGCAATTAATAAATTTGAGGCTGATTTTAATAAATTTAAGGAAGGAAAGGACACGGAGAAGCTAAACCTTCAGGGTGACATGAAAAAAGCAGGAGAAAAGCGTAAAGCCCTTGAAAAAATTCAGGAGAAACTGACCAATAAACAAAAGAATACTTTTAAGGAACTTAAAGCAGGTCATGATAAGTTGTTGTCGAATTATGAGAAGTTTTTCACAAAATGAGTCTTCTAGTTCCTTTTCCATGATTTCGAAGTAGTGAATTAGAAAACTCAAGAAGAGTATTCTTATCTGACAGGGGCAAGAGGAAAACCTTTCCTTTTGCCCTCTTTTTTGATCTCTTTCTCGAAATACAAGTTTCACAAATGCCGTTGCCTTTGTTCCATAGATTTCGTCTCGTTGCCCAAATCACCCGAGGCCTTTTCCTTACCGATTCCAAACGTTCGGTTTGGGGGCGGTTTTGGCAACTGTTTTCCAGATTCACCTGGGAACTGCCTCAGACGCTTGTGGGCTGGCTGTATTCCATAGGACGTGCCTTGTTGGGCCGTGCTGACCGTGTTGATACTTTTGGAGGTATCACCTTTGTGACGAAGAAGGACAACAAATTTGGTAGGGGTGTGTCGCTAGGAACCTTCATCGACCTATGGAGCGCTTCCTGGATGCAGGGTGAAGGAGATAATTATATCCTAGGCAACCAGATTTGTATGCATGAGTTCGGGCATACCGTCGATAGTCAGCGTTTTGGTTGGGCTTATCTGTTCGTCATCGGTCTGCCTAGTCTGTTGAGTGCCATGGGCAAAGGCGACCATAATGTTTTTTGGACGGAAACACGAGCCAACCGCCACGCTAAAAGGTATTTCGGCAAGCATTATAGCATCGCATGGAACGAAGCGGGCTATCCTACAAAACATCTCGCTTAAATCACCTTCTCATTCACTACCCTCCATTCACCAGGCTGTAGTTCTCCAAGTGAAATGTTCCCAATTTGAACACGGATGAGTCGCAGTGTGGGGAAACCGACGGTGGCAGTCATGTGGCGCACTTGCCTGTTCTTGCCTTCGATGAGGGTGAGACGCACCCAACTGGTCGGGATGTTGGCGCGATAGCGGATGGGAGGCACCCGCTCCCAAAGGTTTTCTGGCGGGTTAACCATCTGAGCTTGGCAAGGTTTGGTGCGATAGCCTTTGATGTTTACCCCTTTTTTCAACTGATTGACAGCCTCTTGCGTGATGTGTCCATCGACTTGCGCCAAATACGTGCGTGGGTGTTCGAATTTTGGATCCAACAGTTTCTTGATGAGCCATCCATCATCGGTAAGCAGTAAAGCCCCCTCGCTGTCATGGTCGAGACGACCAGCGGCATACACGCCAGCAGGGAATCCGAATTCGTTGAGCGCCTGATGTCCGGCTTCGGGAGTGAATTGGCTGAGTACGCCAAAAGGTTTGTTGAAAAGAATCACCATAATCAATCTGCAAACACAAATCAGATGCAAAAATACAATATTTTAGTGACAAAAAATAGCGAGTTATTACTCATTTTGGCACATTTTTTGTAAAAGTCACAAGGTAAAGGTATATGTTTGCAGCTGAAAGAATTTAGTTTAGCGGAAGCCGAAAAGCTTACGAGTAGGTGAAAAAAATAATGGTTGCGCCCGACACTCATTTAGGGATTATAAAATGAAGAATTTTATTATTACCACAGTAATGGCTCTGTTGATTAGCGGCTTCGCATTTACCGCTAGTGCACAGGATAGGAAAAATAATCCAGCCGTAAAATCAAGGGCAAAAATTGAAAAGCAGGAAAAAACTTCGAACAAAAAGCAGGATTTGAAGCTTAATGTAAATAAGAATCCCAAGAAAGTCCATGCTGATCCCGAACAAAAAGCAATACAAGAGAATAATGAGTTGCTCAATGAGTTCGTGAAAACAGTCGACAAGTGTGAAATAGAGCACAATAAGAAGCATGACGAAAAAAACCAGTTTAGTCAGTATGTGGAAAAAGCCTTGAGGTTGAGTACAAAGATTAACACAAAGTTGCTGACCAATGCGCAAAAGGCAACTTTTGAGGCGAGCAAAGCCAAGCTTAATGGCTTCCTTAAGAGATAAAAGTAAGGGTATAATCATATCTAAAATGGGCAAGGGAAAAATTTTTCCTTGCCTTTTTTATGCCAATACCAAGCTACAAGTTTCATAAATGTCGTCGCCTTTGTTGCATTGATAAATAAAATCCGTATCTTTGCCGTTTGAATGATAATTGTGCCATAGGCATAAACGACCATGCGAAAAGTTGTAACCAATGCGGATTTGAAAAAGGCTTTCGGCATGAAAGGCTTCTTCGGCACTTGTGTGGCGGGGTTGGCCTACGGTTTTCTCCGTTTGGGCAAAATCAATCGGTTGTTCGATGGAGCCGCTGATTATCAAGGCCGTGAGTTTGCCGATCATTTGCTTGAAAACATGGGCATCACCATCGATGTCAGCCCCGAACAATTGGAGAGCATTCCCAAAGAGGGCGGTTTTGTGATGGTCAGCAATCATCCCTTCGGTGGCATCGAAGGTGTGATGCTGTTGAGTGCCATTGCCAAGGTGCGTCCCGACTTCAAGTTGATGGCCAACTTCATCCTGTCGCATATCCCGAACCTCAAGGAATGCTTCTTCTCGGTGAATCCTTTCGAGAAAAACCCTGAATGGAAGAGCAGTGTGGGAGGCATCAAGGGTGCCATGATGCACATTGCTGCGGGCAATGGCTTGGGTGTGTTTCCTGCGGGTGAGGTGTCGCGTTACCATGGTCACGACTTTCCGGAAGATTTGCCGTGGAGCACTTCCATTGCCCGAATCATCAAGAACGCTGGAGTTCCTGTGATTCCCGTGTTTTGGGACGGTTGCAATTCCAAATTGTTCTATTTTGAAGATAGGATTCACAGTATGTTGGGCACATCACGCCTGACCAAAGAATTAATCAACAAACACGATACTTGCTTCAACTTGCAGATTGGCAAACCGATTCTGCCCGCTGAAATTGCCACTTACGAGAAACCTGCCGACTTGGCGGCCTATTTGCGTAGTCGTTCATACGCCCTCGAAGCCAATTTTCCCCCGAAGCCAGTGGAGAAGAAAGCTGTGAAACAAACTGAGATTGATGCGCCAAGCGAGTTGTCGCTCATGTTGGCTGAATTGGAGGCTATCCGCGAGAAGTCCTTCCTTTTCTCTGCTTCCGATTTCGAGTGCTATTTGGCAGATTATGAAGATATTCCGAATCTCATTCATGAAATCGCGCGTTTGCGTGAAGAGACTTTCCGCGCCATCGGAGAGGGTACAGGCAAGAACCTCGACCAAGACGAGTTTGACTCGCATTTCAAGCATTTGATCCTTTGGGATAAGGCGAAACAAAAGATTGTGGGTTGCTATCGTCTTGGCATCGGTAGTGAGATTGTCCCGAAGTATGGTATCAAGGGCTTCTATGTCAGCACATTGGTCAATTTCAGCGAGTCTTTCATTCCGTATTTGGAGCATACCATCGAGTTGGGTCGTTCTTTTGTTGCGCTCGACTATCAGAAAGAGGTGCTACCGTTGGTGCTATTGCTACGCGGCCTTTCGGATGTGGTGGTGCGTTACCCCAACATTGAGCATTTCATCGGTCCGGTGAGCATCAGCAGCTGGTATCCTAAGTTCTACCAAAGTATGATTGTGAAGTATGTCACCGAGAAGCATCCTGTGAGCGATGACCTTGCCCACATGGCCACGCCGATGACGCCTTTCCGTGAAGATTTCCTGAAAGTGGATGCCGATGTGCTGATGAAGGGCAATATGGAGAGCATTGACAAGTTCGACAAGTTCATGTTCCGGTTGAGCAATGGCCAATATCGTCTGCCTACACTGTTCAAGAAATACCTGAAACTGAATGCCAAGTTCCTCTGTTTCAATGTCGATCCTGATTTCAACGACACCCTCGACTCACTCCTTTTCCTTACCTTCACCGACTTTCCAGAGGATGAGGTGATGCCACTTTTCCGTGATAGCAGCGATGAAGAAAAGGAAAATGTCAGGAAGCGTTTCGGATATATTTAATTCTCATGCAGAAATCGAAGATTCAACTGCAGAAATCGAAGATTCAACGGAGTTAATGCGCAGAAATGCAAAGCATTCAACGAAATTAAATCGCAGAAATTTCTCGTACGCAAACTTGGCGACGCTTTGCGCTTCATATAGTTCTGCGAGTTCTGCGTGCAACAAAACATTATTCTTCTGATTCCTCTTCTATAGTTTGGGCGAAGAAGCTGAAATTCACTTTGCCGTAATGCCGCTGTTCCATGAAATGGGGATGCTCCTCAAAATTTTGATATTTATCATGCTCTAGAACAAACATGCCGCCTTCACGCAATAAGTTGTTGTCGAAGATGAGTTGCACCAAAGTGTCGTAGTGTTCACAGTCGTAAGGCGGGTCGGCGAAGATGAGGTCGTATTGCATCTTGTGCTTTTCGAGGAAGCGGAACACATCGGAGCGGACTACAAGCAACTCTTTCATGCTGAGTTTGTTGGCCGTCTCGCGAATGAACTTCACACAGCCGAAGTCCTGGTCGACGGAAACAACTTTAGGACAGCCTCTTGAGACCAGTTCGTAAGAGATGTTGCCTGTACCTGCAAACAAGTCCATGGCTTCGGTTTCTTCAAAGTCGAAATGGTTTTCGATGATGTTGAACAGGCTTTCCTTGGCCATGTCGGTGGTGGGGCGAACTGGCAGGTTGGTTGGGGCAGTGATTTGCCGCCGTTGGTATCTTCCTCTTATGATTCTCATCTTAGTGCTTGATAAAGAATGAAATAGTACTGGAATGGCACCTTGTCCGCTGACTTGCTCATTTGCAATGCATGCGGGTCATCTACAAAGTGTAGGTCTTTCACATAACGCCCGCAAAGGTCGATGATGTCCGAGGCAGGACGGATGAGGCCTGCGAAGCATACTGGAGTATCTTGTCCCGATACACCATTTTGTTCCATGGCAAATAGCAGGAAGTAGGCGAAATCCTCTTTTGTGATGAACTTGAAATTGTTGAAGAACAAAAGTTTACCATCTTTCTTAATGAGCACGTCGAAGTCGCGGTTGCGGACATTGGCGAAAACGCCGTTGGCATCCTTATTTTGCATTATGCTGTTGATGAACACACTGCTTGAATGGACGATAAGGGCGCTTGCCCATTTGGCCAACATCTTGTCTTGCAAGGCTTTCGAAAAGGCGAAGACAGTGAAGCATTGTGTCGACTCCAATTGTTCCGAAACGATAGCGTATCCTTCTGGGATTTGGAAACCAAAGTCAAGGTATTTGGCTTGATCTGCCTCGTTGAACAAAGGCTTGGGAACGAGAGTGCAGTAACGATTGTCAATGATGCCAACCACCGATTGGAAGGTCTTGTTGTTCAACCCTTTCGATTCCAAAGCGCGTTCCAAGGTGCGGAAAAGGTCGTCGCTGTCGGCAAGCAAGTCCGACTGGTAGCATTCCAATGCGACTAGCTTTTGTGTGGCGGTGTCGAGAAGGGCAAAAGAAAGACCACCCAATGAACATTGGATGGCCATTCTGTATTGCGATGACTTCTCGGCATCAAACTCCTCGCTGTATTGGGAGATATAAGGATTCAACGATGCCGTCATTCATCCTAAACATTTAGAGTTTCTCCCAGTTACCCTCGGTGGATGCTTCTTCCATGGAGCCGACTTTCAGACCTGCATAACGCTGGATGCTTTCCTTTTCAGCCTTAAGGTTGTCAACACGCTGTTTCCATTCCTTTTCGCTGAAATTGTCGCCAGGAGTGCCCAGATAGACTTCATAAGGTGTGCGGGCTTCAAAGATCGGGACTTTGATACCGCTGCTTTCCTTAGTGCCGGCTTCAAGTTCGAAATACTTTTGCGGTTGGCTGAAAGGTACCACCTTTATGTCGTTGATATTGAAATTGGCACGACCAGTTTTGAGGGAGTCCATTACTTTTACGAATCCAATGGTGTCGTAATCAGTATAATAAGTGGAGTCTTCCATGTTTTGCTTTGAAATCATTTGCACCACAGGAATCTCTGCGGTTTGGCAGAATTTAATCAGGGTGTCGAAATTATCCGTGTACTTGTTGTTGGCGTTTTTGTAAAGCACCTCGGCGTTACGGATGTCGATAAGGCGCTCAATCACTTGGACTTCACGGGCTTTCTGCTCGTTATTGAACTTGATAGGAGCTTGAATGCTCTTCACGACTTGCCATGCTAAAAGCACGATGATGGCAAACAGAACGATGTTGATGACGATGGATAATCCTTTTTTCATTGTAGTATGATTTTCTAATTATTTTCTACTAGGTCTGATTGGCGGCAAAGTTAGGATTTTTTCTGTTATGTAGGACAAAAAATTTCGCTTGAAATTAAAAATGGATTTTGTGGAAATTTAAATATTTGTCGTCCAAATATTTACGGATTTTATCAGCGAGGACGATAAAGACTTGGAGTTCGTTTTTTTCCAACCATAAGGTAGCGTCATCGTCTCTGTTGATGGCTTTTGCAAAGGCCAGATTGACCTCAAAATGGTTTTTGATGAGCCATTCTTCAGCTTTTGGCTCCTTGTCGATGACACTGTCGATAGCGGCCAAGTGGGGAAACCCGTGTTCCATCAGCCAGTCCTTGGCCTTGGTGTCGCCTTGGATGGTCTGGCTCAAGGCACCCAGTTCGGGATAGCCGTTACGCATCAACCATTCGAAGAATTCGTCGCCCTCAGGCTCAAAGGTGCAGCCGAAAGCCATCAGTATTTTTACGGGGTAGTGGGTCATTGTTATTCTTTAATGAGTTTTGAGGCCAAAATCTTGTCAATGATGACTTTATCTCTATAAGTATGAAAGAAAATGCTCCATTTTTTGTTATGGGTCACAAGCAATTTTTCTCTTTTGCTTTTGCTGTATTTCTTGGCAATTTTCCACTCGGTAACCTTTATGCTATCCGCAAGAAAAGTCAATGAGAGCATTTCCGCATAAAGTTCAGCCGCGTAACGCTCGGCGTGTTCGCGGCTGTTTTTTTCGACAATGAAATCCTTAATCTGCTCAATGTCTTTCTTTACTACATTACGAATCTGGATTTCATACCTTTTCATAATGCTCCCTTATTTTCTCATTCAACAGGTCTTGAAATTCCTCAAATGAGAAACATCCTTTCAAGGTTTTGGGGTAAGCTTTTTTCTTTTGGCGAGAAGAAGTGGTTGAGTTGGTTTGCCTTATAGTTGTCGTTGTGGTTTGCATACGATTGATGTGTTTTGCATTGCAAAAATAGATATTTTTGTTATTGGTCGCAAGTATTTTTCTTTTACAGTCTATTCTTCTCTTCATTTCCCGCCCCAGTGCCTTTGTACTTGCTGCGCGTGGTGTTGAACTTGTAGCGTATGGTGAGACCAAACTCGCGGCTGTCGCTCCAGCCGATTTGCTTGGTTTGGATGCCGTCAAAGTATGAGAGCATTTTGTTCTTTTCGGTTCCAAGCATGTCGTAGCCTTGCAAGCGGATGGAAAGTCGGTCGTCAAAGAAGGTTTTGGTAAGGCTAATGTTCAGCGACCCAGTATTTCCAATGAACGAACCGTTTTCTTGGTCGCCGATGGTGGTTAGCCAACCATCGATGGAAGCCACCCAGCCGTGACCGAATTCAAAACTGTTATCCATACCAAATTGAAATACAGGTCGGTTCAATACGTAATCGCCAGTGGAAGTATGCAGTGTGAACCTTTGCTTTTCCATTGCGACAGTAAGTTGAGGCGACCAAATTTCGAATTTCGGAGCCACAGCCACCATTGCCGAAACGCTTTTCAGAGATGGGATGTTCGTTTGCGTGATGACCGTGACGCTACTATGCCCCTCCAAAGGCTTGGACCACATAATGATAGCATCTTTGCGGTCGCTGTAATTCACCGAGCATTGCAGAAACTTCCAAAGTCCCGTCAAAGTGAGATCGTGTACATATTCGTGTTTCAAAGAGGGATTACCTGTCTGCATCAAGAAGCGGTTGCCATAACTCATATTGTTACTCAATTGATTATAAGTAGGGCGGCGAGTCTTGGCGGCATAACTCAATTGCAGTTGCACTTGATCGATTTGTGTGGCGAAAGAGAGACTGGGGAAAAAGTTGCCGAAATTGCGACTTTGCTCATCGATGTGGAGACCGTTTTCAAAATAGTCGAACTTCACCCATTCGTAGCGTAGGCCTGCTGAAAGTTGCCCGATAGGTGTTTCGCGGCTGTATTCCATAAAGGGCGCTATGTTCGACTCTTCCAACTTGGCGAAAGAAGTCGGCACATAGTTTTCGGGCTGGATGTAGTCGTCGTTACGGTGGGTGTTGGTGTACTCTGCACCAGCCGTCAGATTACCGCCGAAAAGCGGATAATCAACTGTGAGTTTTGAGGCAAAAAGTTGGTTTTTCACGATGTTTTCCGAGGTGAATATGCGGCTTTCCTGACTGTCGCTTTGTTCGTTGAAAAGGGCGTATTCGTGGCTGTCGTTGCTCAAAAAGTCCGTGTTGAAATTGATTTCCGCATCACCGATTTTGCCTCTGTAATAAGCATTTATCGTTTGCCCAGGTTGCTGATAAGTCGTTCTGTCATCGACCGTGTTTTCCATGTGGTCAAAATACTGACCATTGGCGGTAATGTCGCTTGACGACCAAGGTGTTTCTATTCTGTCAGGTCGAAGCGTGAAGTTGTAGCGAAAGCCGATGGAATTGTTCTCATCGAAAGCGTAATTGGCACCAATCACATTGCGCGAGGTTTGGCTTTTGATGCGATTGTCTTGGATAAACAGTTGTTCCCATAAGGTGTCGGAGGGTACAATCGTGGTGGTAATGCTTTGCCAGCGAATGTTGGTCAAGGAATAATGCAGTGTGCCGAACACATCTAATTTGTTATGGCGATAATTCCAGTTGAGTTGTTCTACGAGGTCGGTGTTTTCCGATTGATAGTAAGAGGAACGTACGTCAAAACCGAAGCCTTCGCCTTGCACGGGCTTGGTGCGTATCTTGACCACACATTTCACCGAAGCATCATAACTCGCTCCCGGATTGGTGATAACCTCCACGTTTTTAATGTCTTCTGATTTCAGTTGGTCGAGTTCGGAAACATCGTGCACCTCGCGCCCATTGATATAGATAAGCGGAGCACCTTTGCCGAACACTTCAAAACCTTCGCCCTTTTTGGTCAAGCCAGGGATTTTGGCCAGCACATCTTCTGCTGTTCCCGCCTTGCTCAGCACGGAGTTTTCTACTTGTGTGGCAATGCCTTCGGAGGTCATTTTGTAAGTTGGTCGCGAAGCCGTCACTTCCACTTCATTCAAAAGATGTTGGTCGGGCATCATTTTGATGTCGCCCACATTTCCGCCAAGGCAGTTAATGAATTGCGAAACATAGCCGATGCTTGAAACTTTCAGCAATCCTTGGGCCTGCTTTGCCTCTGTCCGTTGATATCCGAAACAGCACCTTGCACAAATGTTGAGTCGGGTAACGACAATAATACCACATTGGTGAAAGGCAAGGGTTTGGCGTTTTCATCGATGATTCTTCCATTGATGTTTTGCGCTTGGACAACCATCGCCATCAAGCAAAATGTGAGGATAAAAAATGTTTTTTTCATTGAAAATAGGATTTGAAATTTGATCGTAAGACGGATTTGCCACGAATTAGTTACGCATTCATTCATTTTTTCTTATTTTTGCACAAATATTCTGTAGAAATGAAAACCAAGCAAGAAATAGTTGAAAACTGGCTGCCGCGCTATACGGGTCTGTCGCTGGATAAATTCGGGAAATACATCCTGCTGACCAATTTTCAGAATTATGTGGATCGCTTTGCCGAATGGCAAGGCGTAGAAGTCGTTGGGCGCGACCGTTCTATGCCTTGCGCCACCGATGGCGAAATCACCATCATCAACTTCAGCATGGGCAGCGCCAATGCGGCTACCATCATGGACCTGCTGAGCGCCATTCAACCCAAGGCGGTGTTGTTTCTCGGCAAATGCGGAGGCATCAAGAAAATCAACAAGGTTGGCGACCTGATTCTTCCCATTGCAGCCATTCGTGGTGAAGGTACCTCGAACGACTACTTCCCTCCTGAAGTGCCTGCGTTACCGGCATTTAGCCTCGAAAAAGCCATCTCCACTACCATCCGTGACTATGGCCGCGACTATTGGACGGGAACAGTCTACACCACTAACCGCCGCGTGTGGGAACACGATGACGATTTCAAGGACTATCTGCGCAAAATCCGCTGCATGGCAGTCGATATGGAAACTGCAACCATTTTCTCGGTCGGATTCCACAACGAAATTCCGACGGGCGCATTGCTTTTGGTGTCCGACAACCCAATGGTGCCTGAAGGTGTCAAGACCGAGGAAAGCGACAAGGTGGTCAGTAAGAATTTCGTCGGCGAACACCTGCGCATCGGCATTGACTCGTTGCGACAACTCATCAATAACGGAATCACTGTCAAGCACTTGAAGTTCTGATGACTTACGACCAGATCCTTTCTGACATTCATAAAAAGACTTTCGCACCCATCTATTTCCTGACGGGTGAGGAACCGTATTTCATCGACATGATTTCGGACACCATAGAGAATGAAGCTTTGGATGAGGCTGACCGTGCCTTCAACCAAATTGTGCTCTATGGCCGTGATGTGGATGTAGAGACCATCGCCAATCACGCCCGCAGCTTCCCGATGATGGGCGAGCGCATGGTGGTCATCGTCAAGGAAGCACAGGATGTGAAGGACTTGGAGAAATTTGAGGCTTATCTTGATACTATTCCTGAGACCACGCTTCTTGTTTTTGCTTACAAGTACAAAAAATTCGACAAGCGCAAGACCTTGGCCAAGAAGATTGACAAGAAGGGTGTTTGGTTTGAGTCGAAGAAGCTGTATGACAGCAACATCCCTGGCTGGATTCAGAACTACCTGAAGGCAGACGGCTACAGCATTACGCCAAAAGCTACGCAAATGCTGGCCGATTTCCTTGGCACTGACCTTCACAAAATCGCCAACGAACTGAAGAAACTCACTATTGCCCTGCCCAAAAACAAGAGCATCGATGATGCTGATGTGGAGCGCAACATCGGTATCTCGAAGGATTACAATGTTTTTGAGTTACAGAATGCCATCGGCAGCCGCGATGTGCTGAAAGCCAACCGTATCGTGAACTATTTCGGTGATAATGGCAAGGACAATCCTCTGTTGGTCACGGCGATAACGCTTTACGGCTATTTCACCAAAATCCTGAAATTGCATTTTGCCGCCGACAAGTCGCAGGGTGCTTTGGCAAGTATGTTGGGCGTCAATCCTTATTTTGTCAAGGATTACCAGCTAGCTGCCCGCAATTATCCACCTGGCGCCTGCATCCGCTGTATCTCCATCCTTCGCGAGTTCGATATGAAGTCGAAAGGCTATGAGAGCGGCGAAGTAACCGAGAAGGATTTGTATAGGGAGATGATTTTTAAACTAATGCATTGTTGAATCGGCCCTTCGACGGGCTCAGGGACCTTGACTTATGAGAATTGTAGCACAACGAGTAACTCACGCATCCGTCACGATTGACGGTAAAGTGAAATCGGAAATCGGTTTGGGAATGTTGATTTTGCTTGGCATCGAAGAGGCCGACAACGAAGAGGATGTGGATTGGCTTTGCCAAAAGCTTACAAAACTCCGCATTTTCAGCGATGAAAACGATGCTATGA
Source organism: uncultured Bacteroidia bacterium (assembly GCA_902801625.1). Taxonomy (GTDB): domain Bacteria; phylum Bacteroidota; class Bacteroidia; order Bacteroidales; family F082; genus Limimorpha. The sequence goes on from CADCJI010000001.1 coordinate 233,035, forward strand.
ATTTGGACATCAACCAGGTAGAAGGTTCGTTCCTAGTGGTGAGCCAGTTCACACTCCATGCCTTGACCAAAAAAGGCAACCGCCCGAGTTTCATCCGTGCCGCCCGTCCCGAAGTGGCTATTCCTCTTTATGAACAGTTCCTGAAACACCTCGCAGAAATCTCAGGCCGCGAAGTACAAAGCGGTGAATTTGGTGCCATGATGGCCGTAGAGCTGCTTAACGATGGACCGGTGACCATTTTGATGGATTCGAAGCGGAAAGAGTGATTCTTTTTCACGCAGAAAACGCAGAATTCACAGAACCTGTCGGACATATTCTTGTCGTCGCTTCGCGCTTCACACAATTCAGCGGATTCTGCGTGCGAATATTATTCCACCACAATTTTCCGTGTTTCGCTACCCAAAGTCACAAAATACATTCCTTGCGGCAATACTAATTTTTCTTTTCCCTTGATTTCCTTGGTCAGGATGGTTTGGCCGAGGGCATTCGTGACGGTCATATTGCCTGTGCCTTCAATGATAATATATCCCTTGGCAGGATTAGGATAGACTTTGAAGGTGCTTCTATGGTTCTCGCAAAGATGATCATAGGGCATCGTGCAGTATACCGCTTCGGGACTCACTGGCGAGGCATAATGCGATCTTGTTTCCTTCTTGCGTTGAGTGAAAATATAGGAGGTGCTTGGCATTAAGCCTTCAAATACTGGAGATGGTTGCCACTCGCTGCCATTGATGTTATATTCACCATCTTCTATAGCAACAAGAGTTATGCTTGTGTCGGTGTTGCTCTCCATTTGTGGAGCTTCGGGCATGGGCTGTTCCGCTTTTTTGATAGGGCCAAAAAGAGGTGAAGTTATCGCTCCTGTGCAGTTTTCGGCCGTGACTTGCACACAGATTTTCTCGAAAATGTCATCTTCGGTCAAAGTGTAGGTTGAATAGACAGCTCCTTCGATAGCTGTTGTGTCTCTTCGCCATTGGTAATGCAACTCTCCTAAATCAGGAATGGATGGCGTAGAACCCAAATTTGTTTCGGCGGTCAAGGTTTCTCCGAAGAAAGGTTCTCCAGAAATATTGACTTCGCCTGTTAAAGTGGGTATAATGCTGTCATATAAAACACTTTCGATTGCACCGTAGGCATTCAATCGCCTTCCTGAGGCAACCAAACCATCGAGCGAAGGCAAGTGGTCGGCACCGCTAAGAAGGTGATGCCTCATTGAAAGACAGAAATTTGCTGGGTCGTTTTTACATGCTATCATCATCTCCTCGGGCAAGGCCGCATACATCAATGCGATGGTTCCAGAGACTTGTGGAGTGGCCATTGAGGTTCCAGTCATATTGCCGTAATTGTTGTTAGGAAGTGTAGAATAGATAGATGTGCCGGGTGCACCAAGGTCGATGTTGTTGACACCATATCCAGCGTTTCCATATTTTTCGTCGGAAGAAGTGGTGTTGGTGATGCCTATGAGATAATTTCCAGGACAGGCGGATGGGACATCACCCACCACATCAACATTCACATTCATGTTGGGACCGGCGCCGCAACTTAAAATGCCGACATTGCCCATCTCGTCATACATCGAACACCAGATGGGATAATCGTCTGGATTCCCGTAATCGACCCCGAAAGAAGAATTAGTAGCTACGATAAAAGCACCTTCTTCTCCATCAGTTTCATTGTACCGCGCTCGCATCTCCAAAACATAGGAATAGGCTTCTACAACGATAGACTCGTTACTCGAACTGCCGCCGATGGGCATGACTTTCACATTCCAATTCACGCCGCAAACGCCTTTTCCATTGTTTCCGACAGCACCGATGATGCCCGAAACATGAGTGCCATGGTTGTTGCTGCCGACATAGCCGTTGTGGTTGTAAGCATTCCAACCGTGAAAGTCATCGATATAGCCGTTACCATCGTCATCGATGCCATTGTTGGGAATTTCATGAGCGTTTTCCCAGCAATTCAGGTCCTCATGGGTCCAATCAGCACCTCCGTCGATGACTGCAACCACGATGGTGTCGCCAGTCGCCGTGACACCGCCTGTGGTAAATTCCTCCCATGCTTGAGGCAGGTTCATAATGGCAGGAGCCCATTGTTGGCCGAAGAAGGGATCGTCTGGAATCGCTTCGCGTAATGTGATGTTGGTATGGTTGTTTTGTATGACACGCACATCAGCATTGGCGTTTAAGCGGCGCATTTTGTCTTCTCTAAGCTCTTTGTTGTCGTTGATTTCGAAAAGCCAGATATTCAGCCTTTTGGACAGTTGTCTTTTCGGCATGATTCCAGTATTGGACTTGGCGGCAAAGTCTGCGGCATCCACATCTTGCTCTAGCCAGATGATGAATTCGTTTTCCACATATGTGGTTGATTCTTGGCTTTGCTCTGGCTCCTGCGCGTATGAAAACACGGACAAAGCCATTAAGGCCAAAATGAATAGTGGTTTAATGATTGATTTCATGGGAAAGTAATTATTTATGTTTCAGTTCGCAAAAATAAACATTTTCAGTTTACTGAATGCTTTTCCGAAAGATTTCAAAAGAAATGCCTATTTTTGCAAACAAAAAAGAAAACTGAATTATGGAGGGTAAGAGACTAGAAAAAGTAAACAAGCTGTTACTAAAAGAATTAGGTGATATTTTCCAGAAGGAGCTGAAGCCGAAAGTGCCTTCGCTGATGATTACCGTGACGCGCGTCAATGTCACTTCCGACTTGTCGTATGCGCGTGTGTATCTGAGTGTATTCGGTGTGGATGAGAAGAAGAAGGTTGTGGAAGAGGTGGGCCAAAACGCCAAAGCTATCCGGGGCTTGCTCGGCAACCGTATCCGCCACCAGATGCGCGTGGTGCCTGAGTTGCGTTTCATCGAGGACGACTCACTTGATTACATCGAAAACATCGATAACCTGCTGCATCCCGAAAAGTGAGACTGCCGCTGTTCATAGCAAACCGTTACCTGCTGGCCAAAAAGAGTCACAATCTTATTAATATCATCACATGGATTTCCATTTTGGGTATTAGTGTAGGCTCGTTTGCGCTCATTGTGGTGCTGTCGGCCTTCAATGGACTGGAGAAGATAATTTCTTCGATGAACAACCGCCTCACTCCCGATTTGCAAATCTCACCGGTGAAAGGTAAGACCATCGACTTGACGGTTTTTCCTTTAGGTCAACTTAAAGATATTCAAGGAGTTGATTATGTGATTCCTACGATTACCGAAGACGCACTTTTCCGTGCCAATGACAAACAACATATCGGGCAAGTGAAGGGTGTTGGCTTGGAGTACCAAAAGATTGCCCGTTTGAAAGAAGTTGTTTTCGGTGGTGGTGATTTGGTACTTTCAGATGAGGATGAGCATTATTTCGCTATTCCCGGCGCAGGTGTGGCGTGGTATCTTGGTATTAATGCGTACAATCCTTACGCCATGGTGCGCATTTATGTGCCCAAGCGCGGCAATGCATCGCTGATGAGCCTCGAAAACAGCTTCAACTCCGATGTGCTGACTGTGCGTAGCGTCTTCTCCACCGAGCAGGAACAGGATGAGAAACTGATGCTAGTGCCATTCGATTTGCTCTCGGAACTACTTGAATATGAGAATAAAGCCTCGAATGTGGAACTTTTTACAGCTCCGAACACCGATATTAATAAGGTAAAGAAGTCGGTTGCCTCCATAATAGGCGAGGATTTCAATGTGAAGAACCAACAAGAGCAGCAGGAAACGCTTTATAGAATCATGCGTTCCGAAAAGTGGGCGGTCTATGTCATCCTTACTTTCATCTTGATTTTGGCCACTTTCAATGTGGTCGGTTCGCTCTCCATGCTGATGATCGACAAGCGCAAGGACACGGAAATCTTGAAGGCTATGGGTGCCGATAACCGTCTGATTCAGAAAATCTTCATGAATGAAGGCTTGCTGATTTCCGTGGCAGGCGGTATCATAGGATTGCTATTGGGCATCATTTTGGTGTTGTTGCAGCAACAATTTGGTTTCGTGAAGTTTGGCACGGGCGGCAATTATGTGGTGGATGCCTATCCGGTGCTGTTGAAACTAAAAGATGTGATGCTGATTTTTGCCACCATTCTCGTGGTGGGCTGCACTTCGGCTTTTCTCACTGTGCGTCACGCGATGCGCAAAGCTGATACTCAGAAATCAAGATTGAACGACAGATAATAGCGAGGTTTTTTCGAGATCTGTCCGTCTTGTATTCCCCAAGCCATGTCGCCTCTGATGAAGTAGCCTAAGATGGTGGTGCGTAGGCCAAAGCCAATGCCGCCCACCAAAGGTTCTTTCATCTCAGTGACGGTGATGTTCAGATTCCCGTCACTAATGTGCGTGTTATAGAGCGAGTTGCTCGGGTCGTATGGATTCCAGCCCGTCCAAGCGGTACCAAGGTCGCCGAAGGCTACAATCTGGAAGTCTTTGATGAACTTGAGGTTGATGGGACGGTTGGAGAAGTAGCTGAACACTGGGAAGCGCAACTCGCTGTTCAATACAACGAAGTTGTTGCCGTTGCGAATGTTTTGCCGGAAACCTCGCATGTTGGTGGCAAGGGTCTGATAGGCGTAGTTTTGCGTGTAGTCGACGGGTGCACCTTGGTCAAAGGAGGCGAAAATCCAGTTGTCGACACCGCCCATGTAATAAATGAGCTTTTGCTGTCCGAACGAACTGCTGCCGGCAATGCGGTTGGCCCAAATGAAGTTGCGACTGATACGCGTGTAGTTCCTGTAATCGAAGCCGACAACAATCATGTTATTGGTGTTGCGCGCGATGCGTTGGTAGTATTCGGCAAACACTTTTCCTCTTGCTCCGACGAGCAGGTTGGTTCCGATTTTCTTCGAGTTGTCATAAACCAGTTCGGCACGCAAACCACCCCAGTTCTCGTAAACATCTTTGTCGGCGAGACTGTAATCATCGATGGCGAGGTTGACTCGGTGGTCGTTGCGGTAGATGGCTGTGCCTCGCAGACTCAGGATTTCGCTGAATGGATAGCTCAAGGTATAAAAAGCCTCATTGGTAAAGGTGCGGTAGTAGTAGCTTGAGTTGTCATCAGTGACATAGCGGTGCAGGGTGATGCTCTTGTCCAAGCGTTTGCTGTAATCGCTGAAACGCAGCAAGTATTCGTTGTTGGTGAGGCTGGTGTTGAGCTTCACGCCGAGCTCGATTTTGTAGTCTTCCATCAGATCTTTCATCTTGGTGCCGAGGAAGATGTTGAACCCTGAGTTGAGATAGATGGGCATACCGCCGCCGCTGAAGGGCTGGTAACTGTAGTTCATGCTGGTGAAGTCGATTTGACTCATCAGCTCATCGGCGAAGAGTTCCACATAATAGTTGTTCGGATGTTGTATGGTGTCTTTCTGTCGTGGCTTGGGTGCAGGACCATTGCCTTGCACGATTTGGGTTGAGTCGACACCTAAGGGGCCATTGATTGGCCGTTTGCGTCGGGCATAACGATAGCTGGTTGAGAAACGGTGCTTGGAAATGGGCTCAATGACCGTGTCGTTTTCTTTCTTTCGCAACTCGTTGAGCAGCCTTTTTTGTGCGTACGGACTCATCTGGCTGAGGCTTTGTTCATGACCGCGCAAGATGGGCGACAGGAAGAACTTCTCCCCAATATGGTCGGCCATCAGCATGGCGGCTTTGTGGTCGCGAGGCTGGTAGCTATAATCGATGATGTTGGTGGAATAGTCCGTAAGTTGTTCTTTTTTACCGAAATAGCGATAGTGTACAATGGTGTCGATATGGCTGATGGCACTATCAAAGCGGATTTGGTAGAGGTTGTAGAAGCCGCTTGTGTCGTTCAAGAAAAGCAGGCTCCCATCTTTGAGGGGTTCAGGTAGGATGCTATTCGAAAGGCGTTGCTGGGTCAGGTTTTGAAGCACCGCACCTTTATTAATATAATTGAAAGCAAATAGGTCGAATTGCTTGTTTTGGAACCCGATTTTTTCATCCACTTTCAGTGTGTCGTTGTCGCGGTTGGAGCTGAACACGATTTGTCGGTCATCGATGGTGAAGACGGGATACAGGTCGGTGTGGTAGTCATTGGTGATTTGTTCCAAAGTATTGGAAAACAGATTGTAGACATAAATGTCGGGCTTGCCCATGCGGGTGGCAGCCAACACAATCTTACGACTCTTATGGGCATACGAGAACGAACTGACCTTCTGGAAATCGAAGAGATAGGTGTTGGCTTTCTTTCCGCTGTTGACATCCAAATTGTAGAGCTGGATTTTGCCTTCTTCCTCAAGGATGAACGACAGGATCTCGCCACTGGGATGCCAAGCCAAAAGAGGGAACGAAGTGTCGATGTTCTCATCAGAGCGGTAGCCTGCCTTGAAGAGTTGTTGCCGTTTGCCGCTTTGCAGGTCTTGGAGCCAAAGGCGTATCTTGCCCTCATCGTTACTGACATAGGCGATGTATTTGCCGTTCGGGCTAATAGAAGGCTGCGTGAAAGTGCGGTACTTCTTGTATTTCAGCTTCATCAGGTCGGTGGGTTGGTTGACCAAAAGGCTCTCGTAGCGCGCCTTGTAGTATTCAAACCATTCCTCGACCAAAGCGTTGTATTCCTTGCCGGTGACATAGAGCAGCGATTTCTTCACATTTTGTGTGCTTTCGGCCAAGGTCATGATGTCGTTGAACGACTTGCTGCCGTACTTTTCATCAATGAAATTCCAGAAAGAATAGCCTGCAATCAAAGCGTCTTCATCGCGCAGATGGTTGATTTTCTTGTAGCTACCCGATGTTATGCCGCGTTGCAGTTGGGCTTCCTTGTAACAGTCCCAGTTACCAGCGATGAAAGCCACCAAACCATCCTGGAACCATTGTGGTATGTCGTAGCGGTAACTGCTGCGCAGTTGTGAACCTATCGATGTGCCGTTCATCACTTGGCTGAACAGCAGCCGAGCGATGCCTTCTCGGATTTGTGCTTCGAAATGGGTGTAGTCGCCGTCGAAATAGAGGATGACCTTTGTGCCTATGATTTTGGTGATGCCGCCCGTGTTGCCGTTTTCCTCTTCCTCAAGGTTGATGTTGCTCTGCTTGAAGTCGCCCTTGCTGTTGAATACGAGGAATTGGATTTTCTTGCTGAAGCGACTGTTTAGGCGGTTTTCCAACTGTGGAATCTGCATTTTGGCGTAGGCTTGGGCATATTGGGCGAGGTCGTTGCCGCCTTGGTAGAAATACACATCGAAGTTGTCGTTCATGTAGTACGACCAATGGAAGTCGCCATATTGCACGCGGTTCTTACCGAAGGGCATGTTCATGCCGTTGTAGAACTGGGCATGAGCCATGGGAATCATGGCCATGAGAAGCAACAAGAGAATCGCGTATCGTTTTTTCGACAACATGAATACCAAATTAGCGGACAAAGATAGGCAATTTCTTTAGATTATTGTGGAAAAAACCTTATCTTTGCCCTCGCAAAAGAATGTAGGGCTTCGACAGACTCAACAACCTTAGGCCCTTGAGCCTGTCGAAAGGCCGTACCAAAAAAGATACTATGCTTAAACTGGAACAATTTGTCTTCAATCCCTTTGCGGAAAACACTTATGTCGTCTATGACGAGAATACCAAGGAATGTGCCATCATCGACCCAGGCTGCTCGAATGCAGGCGAGGAAAACAAACTCTTTGGTTTCATCGACAGCCATGGCCTCAAGCCGCTGATGGCTATTAATACGCATGGCCATGTTGACCATATTGTGGGTAACGTCGCTGTGAAAAAGCGTTACGGTATCAAGGTGGCGGCGCATCCTAATGTGAAGAGCGATTTCCTTCGCTCGCGGCAACAGTCTGCTATGTTTGGGATGCCGCTTTTGGGTGACAGCGACCTTCCCGATGTCGATTTGGAAGATGGCGAGATCATCAAGGTAGGGGAGAGCACCCTCGAGGTCATCAGCACGCCAGGCCATGCCATGGGCAGTATTAGTCTCTATGCCGAAATCGAGGGTTGGGTGTTCACTGGTGATGCGCTCTTCTGCCGCAGCATCGGCCGCACGGACTTTCCAGGTGGCAACTACGAGCAGCTTCGCACCAACATCATCGAACGGCTGTTCCATCTGCCCGATGATACAGAAGTGTATTCCGGCCATGGCGAAATCACGACCATCTTTGATGAAAGAAAGTATAATATGTTCCTTTGATGAAAAGGGTGTTTAACATATTGATTCTTTCTTTTTTGACTACTTTCATCTTCGCGCAGGATGAGACGCGGGTTATTGATAGCCTTGAGAGCGTCATGTCGAAGCAGGAAGGGCGCGAGAAGGTGGAAACTATGATGGAACTGTCTAAGGCTTTCTTTGACTATTCGTTTGATGAGTGTATTGATTGGGGCGAAAAAGCTATTCAGGAAGCGACTCAATTTCGAGATGAGGAATTAATAGCTAAATCATATTGGAAAATTGGGATGAGATACCTAAACCATTATGAACTTGACCTGGCTCTTGAAAACTATAATAAGGCTTTGGAACTCCTTAAGAATAAAGATGATTCGGAATTGTTGGAGGATGTGTTGAACTACAAAGGTCGTGTTGAGTTGTTTATGGGTGATATGGATTCTGCATTGATGACTTATCAGTATGCGTTGCGAGTTTCTGAAAAACTTGGAGATGAACTAAATTGTGCGGATGTGATCAACAATATGGCTTACATCTATTACCAACGAGATGAAATGGACAAATCTTTGGAGTATTTCAAAGAGGCAAGAAAAAGGTTCGAATTGGTTCAAGATACATTGTCAATAGCGCAGTGCGACAACAACATTAGTAACATTTATGTTGAAAGGCAGCAGTTTGATGATGCGCTTTCATTATTGCAAAAGGTGATTCCTGTATTTGATCATTATCAAGATGAGGCTTCTTTGGCTCATGCATACCAAAATCTCGGAACAGCGTATGCAAGTGGTTTTGTCAAATGTGATTCGGCCTTGGTATATCTGCAAAAATCAATCGTTTGTGCTGAAAATGTTGGTGACCAAATTACCTTGATTGAAGATGAGTTGGAATTGGCTGGTGTAATGCGGCAATTAAATAGAGAAGGGGAAGCAATAAGTCTTTATCAATCTGCATTGCATTCATCGGAAGCGATGGGTTACACCATTGGAATGATGGAAGCATATAAGAATCTCGGTATACATTACAATATTGTAGGCGATTTCACAACTTCTGCAGTTTATTTGAAAAGGTGTATGGACTTGGCCTCGGAGAAGGGCAACCAGTTATATGTCAATACAGTTCGTCCATATCTGATAGCCGATTATGCTCGACTGGGTCAGTTAATGGAGATGAAGAAGGAATTAGGTTTGATGCAAGATGAATATTTGGGTATTGTCAATGAGAACAACGCATTGAGCGATGAATTGTCTCGCATCCAATCCAATGTAGAAGGCTTGTTGGAACAATACGAATTCCAATCCAAACAGATCCAAACTCTCCAATCCCAACGCAACCAATATCGTTTGGCCTTCTTCGGCTTGCTGGCTATTGCACTTTTTTTCATAGCTCTGCTAATCGCCTACAAAATTGTTCGGAAAAAACGAGCAAAAGTGTAAAACCTTGAAAATAAAACCTTACCTTTGCACGCCGTAGCGGTCACTGAGCTTGTCGAAGTGCCCGCCCTTTCTAGTGAGCAAATCTTAAATCTTTAAATTTTAAATAAACAACAATCATGATCGAAAAAATCACATCATCACAACAAGCTATGGACCTGGAAGCCAAGTACGGTGCCCATAACTATCACCCGCTGCCGGTCGTCCTCGCCAAGCCAAGGTGTGGGATGTCGAAGGAAAAGAGTATTTTGACTTCCTGTCGGCTTATTCCGCAGTCAACCAAGGTCACTGCCACCCAAAAATCATCAAGGCCATGACCGATCAGGCCGAACGCCTCACCCTCAGCAGCCGCGCTTTCTATAACGACGCACTCGGTGTGTGGGAGAAATATGTGACTGAATATTTCGGCTATGACAAGGTATTGCCCATGAACTCGGGCGCCGAAGCCGACGAGACGGGTCTGAAGCTTGCCCGTCGTTGGGGTGTCGTCAAAAAGGGTATCCCGAACGATAAGGTGAAGATCGTGTGCTGCGAAGGCAACTTCCATGGCCGTACCATCACCATCATCACGATGAGTAACGACCCCGAGTCGTATGCCAACTACGGCCCCATGACTCCTGGTTTCATCCGCATCCCTTACAACGATCCCGATGCCTTGGAACAAGTGCTGGCCAAGGAAGGTAAGGAAATCGCTGGTTTCCTGCTGGAGCCTATCCAAGGCGAGGCTGGTGTCTATGTGCCGGATGATGGCTACCTGAAGAAGTGCTATGATATCTGCAAGAAGTACAATGTACTGTTCATGGCCGACGAGGTGCAGTGTGGTATCGCCCGTACAGGTAAGATGCTGGCCTGCGACCACGAAGGTGTGCGCCCCGACATTCTCATCCTGGGTAAGGCCCTCGGTGGCGGTGTGGTGCCGGTCTCTTGCGTGTTGGCTGACGACGACATCATGCTGAACATTAAGCCTGGCGAGCACGGCTCAACCTTCGGTGGCAACCCGATTGCTGCCCGTGTGAGCATCGCTGCCCTTGAGGTCATCAAGGAAGAACACTTGATGGAGAATGCCGAGCGTCTTGGTAAGATCTTCCGCGAGGAAATCGGCAAAATCAAGAGCCCGATGATTGAGAAGGTTCGTGGTAAGGGTCTGTTGAACGCCGTTATCATCAAGCCCAAAGATGGCAAGGAAGCTTGGGATGTGTGCCTCAAGATGCGTGACCTCGGCCTGCTGGCCAAGCCCACCCACCAGCACATCATCCGTTTCGCTCCGCCCTTGGTCATCACCGAGGCCGAGCTGCGCGAAGCCATCGAAATCATCAAGAAGGCCATCGCCTCGTTCGAATGATTGATGAGTGAACCTCTGATCGTTTAGCCCGCCTGTATGCAGACGGGCTTTTTTTGTTATAAAGATGTCGTTTTTTTGACAGTGTTGGTTTTTTGTCTATTTTTGTCAAGCAAAATGATACAACCATGAAAAGAAACTTTCTGATTTTAGCATTGGTTACCTTTGCCTTGTTCTTTACCAGCTGTTGCCAGAACGACAATGCAAACACCGACAACGAACAAAAGACTATGAGTACAACGATGAACGACCTGCTGACGCGCCGCAGTGTGCGCAGCTACACCGATGAAGTACCTCCCATGGAGGTGATTGAAGAGATTTGTAAGGCCGGCACCTACGCTCCGACTGGCATGAATCGCCAAGCACCTGTTATCGTGGCCGTTACCAATAAGGAAGTGCGCGACCGTTTGAGCAAATTGAACGCCGCCGTCTTTGGTCCCGACAACGACATGGATCCGTTTTATGGCGCTCCCGTGGTGTTGGTGGTCTTGGCCGACACAACTGCAGCCAGGACTTGGAAGGAAGATGGCTCACTTGTGATGGGCAACCTGCTTAATGCAGCTCATGCCAAAGGTTTAGGCTCCTGCTGGATACATCGTGCCAAAGAAGTCTTCGAGACCGAAGAAGGCAAAGCTATCTTGAAAGATGCTGGCATCGAGAACGAGAATCTGGTTGGGATTGGCAACTGCATCCTAGGCTATACCGCTGGCGATTATCCCGAAGCAGCACCTCGCAAAGACAACTACATCTATTTGATCAAGTGACGATTCGGAGAGTGTGAGACCTGAAAACCGTTTCCACCGCTTCTTCATAATCCTTTAGCGCATTGATTTTCTTAATCTTGCGCCAAATGTCTTGTGGATCATCGAAAGAATACATCAGGTATGACCACAATTCTTTCATCCTGCCCAATACCTTTGGGTTGCCGCCCGCATGACGGAGGCGGTCTTCGTACAAGTTAAGGACATAATTGTGTAGTCGTTCGGTCTGTCGCTTTGCGTCATTGCGAGGAACGAAGCAATCCAGAGAGTCACTCCCTTGGATTGCTTTGTTGTTTCGATTCTTAATGACTGAGGCCTTAATGTCCTCCGCCAAAAATGGATTCGCCAGAATGCCGCGTCCAAGCATGAATTGGACTATGCTTTTGCAGGTCCCTGAACCCGTGGCCCCTGAGGTCCCTCGAAGGGTCGAAGGGCCGTTGTTCAGTGTTTTGTGAATCCTTTCAAAACTTTCCACCGAAACAATATCCCCATTATACACCAAAGGTGCATTTATCTGAGGCATTAATTCCTTAAAGCGTTCCACATCAGCCTCTCCCTTGTAGAGTTGTTTCCCGATGCGCGGATGAATAATCAATTCGCTTAAAGGAAACTTGTTGAAAATCGGAATGATGGCATCAATCTCCTCTGGACTAAAATACCCTAAGCGGCATTTCACGCTGAACTTGATATCGATTTCTTCAAAAACCCTGTCCAGCATGGCTTCCACTTTATCGGGATAGGGTAGTAGGCCACAGCCTCGTTTCTTGTTGGCTACCCTTGGAAACGGGCAACCCATATTGAGGTTGATTTCCTTGTACCCCAGTTCCTTGCATTGCTTGGCAAAACGCAAAATCTCCTCAGCGTCAGTGCTTAGGATTTGTGGCGTAAGTGTTTCCACATCGTTGCATCTTGGGTCGATTTCCTCGCCTTGCAGGTTCTTGGCGTGGTCTTCTTTATGGATGCCTGTGAAAAACGGCGTGTAGAATTTGTCGATGCCGCCGAAATGCCGTTTGAACACATTGCGGAAAGGCGCGTCGGTGATGCCTTGGAAGGGACCTAAAGAAAGAAGAGGTTGGTTCATCTCTTCTTTCTTGTGGTGGTTTTGGCCGCCTCCCTGTTCTTGCCAAGGTCTAAAAATGACTTGGCAATCCATGTGATGAGTAGCACGAAGGTGACATACACCGCAATGCGGCTGAGGTAGTCGCCATTCTTGGCGTAGAAAGTGATTTCCTTGTTGGCTTTCAAGGTCGCTTTGATGGCGTCGGGTTCCCAGTATTTGGTTTGTTGGAGCACATCGCCGCGCTGGTTGAAGAATCCCGAGCGACCCGTATTGGCAGAGCGAGCGATACAGCGGCGGTTTTCAATGGCTCTCAGCTTGGAGAACTCGAAATGCTGCTTATAACCTGGCGTGTCGCCCCACCAACCGTCGTTAGTGATGACGAAGATTAGGTCGGCACCTTTGGCGCAGAACGAGCCAACATATTCACCGAAAGCCGACTCGTAGCATATTGGCACAGCAACCTTATGTCCGTCAAAGGTCATGACTTTCGATTCTGGGTCGCCTTTCAACGTTCCACGTGCGATGCCCACGGTGAGACTGAAGTTGCGCAAAAAGCCCATCCACTCGGGAATGGCCTCCACGACTGGTGTGAGCTGCGATTTGTTGCGGTGCTGTAACCCGTCGCCACTGATGAGTAAAGCAGAGTTGTGGCAATAGTAGTATTTGTCTGTGCCGTCAATATGTCGCGCAGGGAAATCGTCTTCCATGCCTTTAGGCACCCACTCGTAGGTGGTACCACCAATGACGAAGGACAGTTGCGAAAATCGTGAAACATAGTCGTGCAAGGTTTTGAGCGCCTTGGCCTTTTCGGTCTCATGCAGCCAGATGCCTTCCTGGATGGCCGACTCACTACTAACGATGAAACGAGTGTTAGGTGTCACCAAAGGCAACGACAGATTAATGTTGTTTTGGATGACTTGATCATAGAAATGAGTATCGAATTGTTCGTTCCATGGGTCGCAGTTCTGCTGCACAACGATGACTTCCGTGTTGGTGCCTTTGTCTTCATAGTGCTTATAAACCCTTGTGCTGATAATGATGGGTACGAGGAGTATAACTGCTTCGAGGCCGATGCTAATCAAAATGGGTTTCGCCTTTTTGGTTTTGAAGAACTGAAGGATGTTGGCTATTAGTATGTTGACTATTAATACCCAAAGTGTTCCTCCTGCAACACCTGTGTATTCGTACCACTGCACCCAGCTGACTTGGCTTGAAAACACATGGCCCAAGTTGAGCCATGGCCATTTGATGGCCCAATGGTAGGTGAGCAGTTCGAAAGCCATCCAATAGGGGATGAGGATGAAATTGCCCCAAGGATTGTTGCACACTTTCTTTTTTGTGAGGTGGAACAGCCAAAACACGATGGCCATGAAGAGCGCGTTCAGTAGCCAAGCCAAAATGGCGGCGGGAGTGGCGTTCCACACCCACCAGGTCGTAACCACATTCCATACGAAGAAGGCGAGAAATGAAAGCCAAAACATCCTGCCTCGTTCGCCTTCCGCGATGAAGCCTTCAAGCAGCAATAAAGGGACAAAGGCAATGAAGATGAAAGGAGCGATGCCCCAAATTGGCCAAGCTGCCGTGAGCAGTCCTCCAGTCAGAATAGCTAAGATTATATTGCGTGTCCGCGGCCCTTGTGCCTGTCGAAGGGTCGCTGTCCCTTTGTTATTTGTCTTTTTCTTCATAGTTTTTACAAAAAATCGGGCAAAGGTACGATTTTTTGTCCGTAACGTTCATGCAATCGCTTTTTTTCTCCAAAACAAGCTTTTATATCAAAAAAACAACTATTTTTGCACAAATTTTCATAAAATGAAGAAAGTATTTAAAGTTGCAGGTCACGATTTTGCCATCATCATGCCTGAGGGCGATAGGACTTGGGAAGAGATACAGCCTTATGAACCATTTGTTACGGAAGATAATAGCAACTATGTTTTTACTGCTGAGTTGATTGATGCGATGCCGGATACGGCTGACAAGCAGAAGGTAAGGACAAGTTGTGAAGCTCTTGAAGCACCACGTTTTGATGTTTACGATTGGAAAGGGCAGTGGCTGTTTGAGGGTGCTCCAACTTTTGAGGCTCCAGTGCGGTTCTATTTGATTACGGACAAAGCTTTCACTAAGGCTCAGTTCCGTATGCTTGGTAGCACGAGATTTTCTTTCAATTCAGTGATTATGTTGATGTTTGCTTTTGCAACAGAACGTAGAAATACACTATTGATGCATTCTTCTGTCGTAGTGAAGGAAGGGAAGGGCTATCTTTTCTTGGGCAAGAGCGGTACGGGCAAGAGTACGCACAGCCAATTGTGGCTTAATAATTTGGAAGGATGTGAGCTGCTCAACGACGATAATCCCGTGCTTCGGTTTGAAGAAAATGGCGAAACGCGTGTTTATGGTTCTCCATGGAGTGGTAAGACGCCTTGTTATCGTAATTTGGATTATCCCGTGGGTGCCATCGTTGACCTACATCAAGCTAAAGAGAACAAGATTCAAAGGATGTCTATCGTTAAGGCTTATGCGACGATGTATATGTCTTCCTCTGGTATTAGGTTCCTTAAGGAATTGGCTGATGGAATTCATGCCACTACCGAAAAGATAGTATGTTCGGTACCAATGTATTCGTTGGATTGCTTACCTAATGCGGAAGCGGCTTATTTGTGTTGTAAAACAGTGACACAATAGTAATTATGGATAGGATCGTCCTTCCGAATGATGTGCTTTTGAACGAAGTCGCCCAGTTGCTTGGCGAAGGTCGCGAAGTGGTTATCACCCCTAAAGGCAGAAGTATGCTTCCATTCATTCGTGGTGAGGTCGATCGCATCAAATTGCATCAACCAGGCAACTTGAAGGTGGGTGACATTGTTTTAGCTTATTTTGAAGACCGTTATGTATTGCATCGTATAATTGCTATTAATGGTGATGAAATAACCTTGATGGGTGATGGCAATTTGAAGGGTACTGAACAAGGGGTGCGTAAGGATGTAGTTGGTAAGGTGGTTGAGATTATTACACCCGACCATCGTCAACACAAGCCGGGTAAAGCATGGTTATGGCGACACACTTTGTTTCTTAGGAAATATCTGTTGAAAGTGTATAGAAAATGGAATAAGTTGAAAAACAAATAATTCTAATAAAATAATTGATATGAGATTTAAAAAAGGTTATAGATTGCGTTCTTTAGGTCAGGAGTTTATCCTTATTGCTGAAGGACTGGAAGCGGTGGATTTCAGCCGTATGATTTCAATGAACGAGAGTGCTGCTTTCCTTTGGAAGGAAGTGGAAGGTATGGATTTCGATGCAGAAATGCTGGCCACACTTTTGGTAGACAACTATGGCGTAGCTCGTGAAACAGCTCAGAATGATGTAGCAGCGTTACTAGAGTCATGGTCGGCTGCTGGCCTCATCGAGGACGAGAAATGAGTTTATAGTATTAATATTAATAAGGTGTAGTCGTGTCGACTGTCGAACAACAATATTTCGCATTGCTTCGTTCTGCCCTTTGGGACACATCGGTTTCCATTGTTGGTGAAATCGATTGGGAAGCCGTTATGAAGATGGCCGAGTTCCATAGCAATAATGTGTTGGTCGCCGATGTGGCTTCACGAATGACAGACGGAAGAAAGCCTTCACCTGTAATTCAGGCCAAGTTGCAGTCGCTTATGCGTAGCAATTTGTTCCACCTTATGCAGCTGAGACAGATTTTGGTGTCGGCGGTGAAATTATTGCGTGAACATGGTATTGAGCCGGTAGTGCTGAAAGGTTTTGGCCTAGCCCTGCTTTATCCCAATCCGAGCTTACGTCAGATCGGTGATATAGATCTTTTTATAGGAATTGCGGATTTCCATGAGGCTTGCACATTACTACGCACATTGCCAGGCAGCTACAATTGGGGTGAGGAAATTGATGTGGGCAGACATTATAACATTGAATTCGGAGGCATCCCATTGGAGGTACACCGTGTGAGTGCTGATATTGAAGATGCGAAGCTTTATCCTCATTATGCAGCTATGGAGAAAGAGGGCTTGATAGACCATCCACAGCGCATCGACTATGAAGGCTTTGAGATTTCCATCCCCTCCAAAGAGTTTGTGGTGTTCTTCACGTTTTATCATGCATGGCACCACTATCTTGAAACGGGTGTGGGGTGGCGGCAACTCAGTGACGTTGCGATGGCTCTTCATTCTTATCATGGGCAACTAGACTTGGATAAGTTGCGAAAATGGCTCAACAACATGCGAGTCATGACCCCTTGGCAGACCTTTGGTTATCTGCTGGTGGAATGTCTCGGGCTGCCAGAAACTGAGATGCCTTTCTATGATGTTTCATGTCGTAAACGAGCACATAAACTCTATCGCCAAATCATGAGGGAAGGCAATTTTAAGCGTGCCAATAGTTTCAAACGTAAAAAGCCTAAACATCATTTTTGGCATAAAGTACATGCTTTTATTAGCATTTTTGTGGATTTTTCCCATCATGTGAGCGTGTTTCCCGCTCAAGCATTTCGTGAAATGACCAATACAATTTCGAATAGTTTTGGAAAAAATTTGAAAAAAAAGTGAATTTTTGTGTGTCAGTAAGAATTAATTGTTTATTTTTGCAGCGTCAAACAGTGTGAAAAGGAC
The DNA here is from genome assembly GCA_902801625.1 of uncultured Bacteroidia bacterium. GTDB lineage: Bacteria > Bacteroidota > Bacteroidia > Bacteroidales > F082 > Limimorpha. The sequence goes on from CADCJI010000001.1 coordinate 250,350, forward strand.
ACGAACAAATAACTAATCAACAAAAGTCTAACAAATTAAAAAGTAAACAAAATGAAAAAAATGAACAAAATGTATGCTGCTCCCAAAGCTGAAGTGGTTGAGCTAAACATGAACAAGGATTTCATGCAAGTTGGCGAAGGTAACTTACTCACTCCTTCGTTTGAAGTTGAGCAAGGTGATCCTACCCTTGGTTAATTTCAACCTCACGGATTAACGAGTATTTAAGAATTAAAAACTTAAGAAAAAAAATGAAAAAAGTAATTAAATGTTTAGGCATGATGGCGTTGGTCGCTGTGGCTTTCACTTCATGCAAAAAAGCAGAAACTAAATCGAGCATTACAGTTGCTTCAGAGGATCTCATCACCGTTGATATGGAAGACAGAGCTTATCTCCATGAAGCCTCAAATCACACTTATTTTGAAATAGGTGATAGAGTCATGATCTTCAATATCAGTAAAACGAATCCTACAGAAAGTCATTGTAATGTGTATGAAAGTATCGGAGAAGGAAGCAATGTTCGTTTTGTGAACAGTGGCTATGGTGATGTCGCTGAGGATGCCCTTGATGGCGGCTATTACGCTTTCTATCCCTTTGTCGAACCCAATCAGAACATTATTACTGAGCTTAACTACGGCGAAAACAAGAGCAAATTCCGTGTCCAAGCTGAACAAACCTATCGTGAAGATAAGGTTTCTTTGGGAGACTTGTACATGGCTGGCAATTCCGATGCTGCTCATCTGGACGCTGCGGTGGCAAATTTCCAGATGCAGAACATCATGGGTGTTCTTCGCTTGATGCCCTATGAAGCTGCTCAAAGGACTGTCACTAAGATTCAGATTGTTGACAACCATTTCCACCTGAGTGGTTGGGTTGAACTGATCATCCCTGAAGTTAATGCTACTGAGTTGAAGACCCTTTTCAATTCTTATAACACTAGCGAAGCTTGGATGAACACTGCCAATGCAATTAAGAACAGAATGGGTTATAATGTCACTGATGGTGGTTATAGCATTACTCTTAATGTCCCGGAAGGTGTACAATTGGGTACTTCTAAGGCAAACACTCCTAAATTCAACATCGTTTTGCGTCCTCTGGCTCTGTCGCAAGGTTTCCATATCATCTTCACATTTGCTAATGGCGATACCAAAGATGTTGACCTCTCTGCTATCCACAGCCTCTGCATTAAACCTAACACCCGTTTGGATCAAGGTTTGAATTTGGATAATTTCTAATCCATTTCGGAGTAAAGTTAATTAAAAAGAAAAAGCACTTCCCTCGGGAGGTGCTTTTTTTATGTCCTGTTGTAGAGACGCGATGAATCGCGTCTTCGATTGCGTATGAGAGAAATGTATACAAAAAAGAGACGCGATTCATCGCGTCTCTACAGGAGGTGGTACCGACGGGAATCGAACCAGTGACACGAGGATTTTCAGTCCTCTGCTCTACCAACTGAGCTACGGTACCTCCGTTTTGTGGCTGCAAAAATACGAAAAAAACTTCAAAAACTGAGAAATTTTTGTTTTTTGAAATGTTTTATGCTGGTTCTCAATGATATAGCGAATAGTGTTCACAATTAAAACAATAAAAACTTGCTCAACGAGTTAAAAAATCGGATATTTGCACGCTCTAATGCCCTTCTGTTTCCACTTAAAGAGAGTAGAGGGGTGAAGAGTGTGCCTAAGATGTTATGGTTATGAGAACACCTTTTATTAAAAGCATCATGTTCGTTTGCCTGTTGGCTGGGTCTGGCCTTGTCGCTAATGCCCAAGCTGATGTGGATTCTCCTTATTCATTGTTCGGCATCGGACAGGTGAACGGACGCTCCATGAATGTGAGGCTGAAAGGCATGGGCGGCGTGGCCAACGCCATGTTTGGTGGTGGCATCATCAATGCCGAGAATCCCGCTTCCTATGCCAAGATTGACTCATTGGCTTTCCTCTTCGACGCTGGATTCTATTTTAAGTCTTCGACCTTTAGCACAGCCACCCTTTCGGAAAAGGCGAACAATGCCTCGTTCGACTATGTGTCGATGGCCTTTGGCGTGACGCCTTGGTGGAAGATGGCTTTGGGCGTACAGCCTTTCAGCACTTCAGGCTACAATATGCTCGTTGACGATACCGAGCCTGGCATTGGCAAGACTACTACACGCTTCAAAGGCAGCGGTGGTCTCAACCAAGCCTTCTGGGGAAATGCTTTCAAGATTGGCAAACACTTCGCTGTGGGCGCCAACGCTTTTTATGTGTTTGGCAATAGTAAAGCTGAAACCTCGCTCTTTTTCCCCGACACGGTCTATTTTATTGGTTCGCGCCGTAGCATCGACGTGATGGTACGCTCCTTCATGTTTGATTATGGCATGTTGTTCAACACAAATGTGGGTAATGACTTGGAGCTGAGTTTGGGCTTGACCTATACCCAAAAGATTAATCTCAATGGTGACCAAACATTGTTTATCCGCTCGTTTGAGGAAGATGTCGACACCGAGGTGGAGTATTTGATTGATACTATTACCTACGTTACCAATAAAACGAAGATTACAATGCCGCAAGGCATAGGTTTTGGTATAGCTTTGCAGAAGGGCAGCGACTGGGCCGTAGGTGCCGACTTCAATTGGACACAATGGTCGAAGTTTGCCCGACAAGGGAAGACGGAAGGACTGCAGGATTCATGGAGAGTGTCGGCAGGTGCTGATTTTACGCCCAAGCATACGTCTATTTCTGGATATTTTTCGCGTGTCACCTATCGTTTTGGTGGCTTCTATGAGCATGGTTTCATCAACCTGCCAGGCAATGATGGAATAGACCATTCTATTAATAAGGTGGGTGTTACTGCCGGCATGTCGTTGCCGTTACCCAAAACCATGTCGAAGGTCAACTTGGCTCTCGAAGCTGGTCAATATGGCACTCGAGAAGGCGGCCTGATACAGGAACGCTATGCCAAGGTGAGCGTTGGCGTTTCCGTGTTTGAGCACTGGTTCATGAAGCGCAAGTACAAGTAAGGAAACCTTGCGAAAACATTTTGGAATGATATTTGAATAAGAGCAAACAAGTCTAACACTAAAAATAAGAAGAGATGAAAACGAAAAGATTAATGATGATTGCCGTTATCTTTGGAATGGCAATGAGCGTATCCGCCCAAGAGGTGTCAGAGTCGAAGTATGGAACCGACAGCGTGGCCTGCGTGACCAACCTGTCCATCTATGGTGAGGCTTACAAGCAATGGGAAGCGGCCAAGTTTGCGCCGGAAGCCATTAGCACCGAAATGGTCAACGCCTGGAGAGAGGTCTTCCTCAACTGCCCCCGTTCCAGCCAACTTATCTACACGAGAGGTGAGAAGATTATGGACTACTTCATCCGCACCAACCCCGCCCAGAAAGATGCCTACATTGATACGATTTGCATGATGATGGACAACAGAGCCCAGTATTTCCCGGTCGACCCGAAGACGGGCAAATCGCAGGTGGCTGGCATAATGGGCCGTAAAGGTTTGCTCATCTACACCTACAACAAGAACCGCTATGAAGAGGCCTATAACGTGCTGAAATCCGCCGTTGATCTCGATGCCTCACAGTTGCAGGGCGCTTACATCGATGCTTACTTCAAGGCTACCATTGACATGGTGAACAACGACAAGGCCGAAAAGATGACCATCATCAATGTCTATCAGGAGCTCTCCGAAGTGCTTGATAACAACATCGGTGCTTTGGCTATGACTGAGACGGAACTTGAGACTGCCAAGGAAGAGGCTTTGGCAAGTGGCGATTCCGATGCTGTGGCCGGCTTCGACAAGCAATTGGAGAAGAACGAGAAGAACATCAACATCAACAAGGGCGTGAAGAACAACCTCGACAACCTGTTCTCTCCTTTCGCTTCTTGCGATGACCTGATCAAAGTGTTCAGCGCCAAGATGAAGGAGACGCCTGACGATGTGACACTGCTCAAACGCATTACCACTATCCTTGATAAGAAGGATTGCACTGATTCGAAGCTCTTCCTCGATGCCGCTGTCAAACTGAATGAGCTGGAGCCCAGCCCCGAGGCTTCCTACAGCTTAGGTATCAAGTTCTTCAAGGACAAGAAGTATAGCGAAGCTGCCACCTTCTTCGAGCAAGCCACGAAGACTGACAACAACGACCGTAAGTATCGTGCCTACCGCAACTTGGCCATGTGCTACCAGAACATGGGCAGCTTCAGCAGAGCCCGCGATATCGCAAGAAGAGCTGCCCAGGTCGACCCGACCGCTGGCGAGCCATACCTCATCATTGCTCAACTCTATGCCTCAAGTGCCTCGCAGTTCAACGATGAAATTGAAAAGGGTGCTGTGTATTGGGCTGCCGTCGACAAGTGCCAGAAGGCCAAGTCCATCGACTCCTCAATCGCTGACAGAGCTAACCGCATGATCAGTTCCTACACAGCAGGCTTCCCGAAGGCAGAAACCATTTTCTTCAATGACTATAGTGAAGGCCAGTCCTTCAACATTGGCGGCTGGATTGGTGAAACTACCACCATCAGAGCTAGAAAGTAATTGAAACGCATCCTGAAAATAGGAATCATACTCAACATCACAGCCTTCGTGGCTGTGATGTTGTTTTCGTGTTCAAACCCCGATGCCATCGTGCAAGCCATGGGATCGGACGACACGCTGTCGGGTATCATCGCCGATAGCGTTGTTTTCTATCGTAGCGACTCGGGTGTAATTAATCTTGAATTGCACACGCCACGCATGGTGCGTATGGAGACAGAGGACGACATTATGGAATTTCCCCTTGGTTTTGACGTGTATATGTACGACAAGGGTGAAAAGACCACAGAACTCCATGCCGATTATGGCAAGAACTACGGCAAAATGGGATTAATTGAGGCACAAGGCAATGTGATCGTGCAGAACTTTGGTAGCAACGAGACCATGTATTCCGACAAGTTGTTTTGGTATCAAGATACGAAGATGATACATACCCGCTCACACGTTAAGATTGTTACGCCTGACAAACAGATTGAAGCCGACAGTCTTGTGGCTCGTGAGGATTTTTCGGAATACACCATGTATTCGGGCAGTGCCTTGCTTGATGTGGATGAGGAGGATTGAGTTATGGCCAGTTGGATTATCGTTGCTGTCACTCTGTTTTTCTCGGCCCTTTGTTCGGGACTTGAGATTGCCTTCAACAGCATTAATCGCCTCCAACTCGAGGTGGAACTGACCAAAAATACCTTCTCTGCTAAAATCATCAGGATTTTTCTGAAGGACCAGTCGCGCTTCCTCACTTCTTTGTTGTTGGGCAACAACATCGCCCTTATTGTCTATGGTATGAGCATGTCGCAGCTACTTGATGCATCGGTCAACCATTGGCTGCAATACATCTCCTTCGACAATGCTTTTATGGTGTTGCTGGTGAAGACTATCCTAGCCACCTTGCTTGTCTTGCTGGTGGCCGAATTTCTTCCCAAGGTGTTGTTCCGCATTAATCCCAACACCATCCTTTCGTTTTTCGCTTTGCCGACTTTCATCTGCTATTGTCTGCTCTATCCTCTGATTCTCATTTACACAGGCATTTCGGAGTTCATCATCCGCTATATCCTTCGTCTTAAAGTCGACCGACAGGAATACCGGTTCTCCACTGTTGACCTGAACGACTACATCGCTGAATACGCCGATCCTGAGGAAGCGGATGAAGACATGCAGCAGGAAATACAGTTGTTCCAAAACGTGATGGAATTTCGTTCGGTGAAACTCCGCGAATGCATGGGACCACGCAACGAGATTGAGTCAGTGAAGCTTTCCGACAGCATTGAAGCTGTGAAAGCCCGTTTCGAGGAGACCAAACACTCGAAACTGATTGTCATTGGTGAGAGCATTGATGATATAGTGGGTTACGTCCACTTAAATGATGTGGTGCGTGTTGTGTCTGAGCATAGGGAAGTGGCTTTGGCTGACATCATACGGAAGATTGACTTTTTCCCCGAAACCTATACTGCCGATAGGCTCTTGAAGCATTTCATCCAGCACCGTCAGGGTGTGGCGGCGGTTGTCGACGAGTTTGGCGGCACAGCTGGTATCGTCACTATGGAAGACGTGGTGGAGGAAATCTTTGGCGAGATCGATGATGAGTACGATGTGGAGGATGAAGTGGAAAAGGTGGTGGACGACAACACCTTTGTCTTCTCCGCCCGTCTCGAGATCGACTACCTCAACGACACTTATAAGCTCGATTTGCCCGTTTCCGATGACTATGAGACCTTGGCTGGCATGATTTTGCACTATTGTGAGAGCATTCCTGAGCAAGGTCAAGTGCTCCAAATCGGCAATTATCGGGTCAAAATTTTGAAAGCCTCGAACATGAAATTGGATGAGGTGGAACTGAAAATTCAAAATAAATAGTTGATATTCAGTCTGTTTTGGTATAATAAAGCAAAAATTGATGTTTTTGGAAAATAAAAATAAAACATTTTTCCCAGCGAGTGGAAATCTTTACTAAATTTGCACGCTCAAAATTGAAGTTTAATAGTAATTAGAAAATAGAATTATGGCAGCAATTGAAAAAATCAGAAGACGCTCCGGATTGTTGATTGCAATCATTGGTATCGCATTGTTAGCGTTTGTCTTACAAGACCTTTTCCAAAGTCAGGGAAGAAACACAGGTCCCACCGTGGCCACTGTTGATGGTGACAAGATTTCGGTGAGAGACTATGAAGCGCTCAAGGAAAAGAATCTTGAAAACAGAAGGTCTTCAAACAACAACCTCTCTTCCTCCGAAACTTACGGCATTTATAACAGCACTTTGGAAGAGATGATCAAGGATAACATCATGACCAAGGAATATGAGGCCGCAGGTATCGGCATCACCACTGAGGAACTGATGGACCAGATTACTGGCGACAAACCTCACCAATGGGTGGTTCAGAGCTTTGGCGATGGCAACGGCAATGTTGACAAACAACGTGTGACCGAATACCTTCAGAACCTCAGCAATCTTCCTCCAGAGTATTATAACCGCTGGCTCGATTTCGAAAAAGCCGTGAAGCAAAACCGTTTGGAGACCAAGTTCGACAATCTGGTGAAGGCTTCTTATTTCCTTCCCACTCCTTTGGCCAAGAAATACTATGAAAACAAGAATATGAAGGCTTCGGCCGATGTCATTGTTTTGCGTTATTCCTCCATCCCGGATTCGACCGTGACTGTGACCGATGCCGACAACAAGGCTTTCTATGAGGAGAACAAGTACCGCTATGAGACTGACGAAAGACGCGACATTGAGTACGTTCTGTTCGAAATCAAGCCTTCGTTGGAAGACCGTCAAGAAGCTCTGAAGTTCGTGCAAGAAAGAAAGCCCGAATTTGAAGCTGCTGAAAGCGCTGCCAACTTCGTGAACGACAGCTACAACTCTGACAAGCGCTACGACAGCACTTGGATGGGTCGTAAGGATGTTCCTGAGATGATTGAACAAGCCATCTTTGACAATGGCAATGGTGTGGGCTATGTGTATGGTCCTTACGAAAACGAGGACGCTTTCAACTTGGTTCGCATCGTTGACATGCAAAACCGTCCCGATTCACTGCGTGCTAGCCACATCCTGATTGGTTATAAGGGTGCTATGGGCAGCCAAGACACAATCACAACCAAAGAGGAAGCCGAAGCCAAGGCTAACGAACTTCTGGCTCAACTGAAGGCCACGAAGAACAATGATGACCTGTATGCTGAAATGGCTTCAGAATACAACACCGATGGCACAAAGGACAAAGGCGGCGACCTTGATTGGTTCACCGATGGCACGATGGTTCCTGCATTCAACGAATACGTGATCAACAATCCTGTGGGTTCGTTGGGTATTGTGGAGACTCCCTTTGGTTATCATATTGTGAAGGTCACCGGAAAAACCGAGCCTCAACCCAAGGCACGTCTTGCATTCCTTGAGCACAAAATCACATGGAGCACGAAGACTTACCAAAACGTTTATGCCGAGGCCAACAAGTTCTTCGCTGAAAACAGAACTTATGACCAGTTCAACAAGGCTATTGAAGAACAAGGTCTCACCAAGCGTACGATGCCTGGCATCCAGAAGTCGACATATCAAATCACTGGCCTTGAGAGCCCGCGTGAAATCGTCCGCTGGGCTTTCGACGAGAAGACCAAGAAAGGTGACATCTCTGACAAGATTTTTGAGCTTGACAACAATCAGTTGGTTGTTGCTGCTCTGACGGGTGTCATCAATGAAGGTTATGCTCCTTTGGAGACCGTCGCCGAGCGTTCCAAGTATCAAATCATCAATAAGAAGAAAGGCGAGATGGCCGTTGAGAAGATGAAGGCTTGTGGAAGCGATGTCAACAGAATGGTGAACGAGCTGGGTGCAGAGTCCACCACAGTTTCCGATGTCAACATTGAATCGCGTGTGTTGGGTAACTTTGGCGTTGAAGGCGACATCGTTGGTATGATCATGGGTATGAAGGAAGGTGAGGAAGTCGGCCCCGTTGCCGGTAACTCCAGCGCCTTCATCATCAAGAACGTGAAGTTCACGGCTCCCGAAGAGACTACCGACTACAGCAGCATCATCAGAGAGAAGACTAGCCAGTTCTCCAATAGAGCTCTGAACAATGGCGTGTACAATGCCTTGAGAAACAACGTGAAGATTAAGGACAATAGAACCGAGATTTTCTAAAAGAAAGGCTCAGCGCTTGAATGAAAGGGTGCGTCGACTTTTTCGGCGCACCTTTTTTAGTTTCAACATAATAATCAAACGTAAATTGCGTTTTAGGAAAAAGAGAAAAGAGTAGAAACATAATACCAAACCGATGAAAAAACTTACTTTTTTGATTATTGCAGCCTTGGTTTTTGCTGTGATGGGCTGCCGTAAGCCTGTAGAGGTGTCGTTTGACAAAACAACTCTGGAGATTGACGCACAAGGAGGCTCTGCTGAAGTATCGTTGAAGTCGAATGGAGAATGGACCATTGCTATGACCGAAGGATGGGTCATGGTTTCTTCGATGTCGGGCAAAGGCGATGCCACCCTTACTTTAACGGTAGCACCAAACACGACAGGAGAGAGCCGTTCAACTGAAATCACTGCCAGTACCAAGGACAATACTGCTGTTTTGAAGTTGACCCAAGACGTGCCTCAGCATTATGTTGAAGTTAGTCCTGCGTCTATTATCTGTGGCACTGTAGGAGGTGAGTATACAGTTCAGGTGTCGTCAGATATCGAATGGGAAGTCATTACCCCTCAATGGGTAACCAGTTCGATGACGAATGGTACCAATGACGCTACCCTTACTTTGACCATTAGCCCGATTGAAGTCGGTACGACCGAATCTCGAATAGGGGAAGTCGTTATTGGAAAACATGATATTGCTTCGGATACCGTAATTATCGAACAGAGAGTATCACCTGTTTTCGGCATAGAGGTTGTTCCTGGACACCTTGAATTTATCTGTACAGGTGAGACTAAGACTGTTGCGGTGACTACTGAAGACAACTGGACGGCCACTGTTGGAGAGGAATGGGTCATGTTGAATCAAAATGAAGGACAGGGTAATGCTGAAATCAGTGTTACCGTAGGCGAGAATCCCTTGTATATCTCGCGTCGAACAAGTATCATCTTCAATACGGCTAGTGGCGCTCATGCCATGCTTGTCATCAGGCAGGAAGCTTCACCCGACCCGCATTTTCTTGAGGTTTCACCCCAAATGTTCCAATTTGGAAAAGAAGGCGGCGAGCGAGAGATTAGCGTGAGTTGTGATGATGAATGGATATTTGATTTGGATTGTGACTGGTTGTCGGTTTCACAACAGTCTGGGATGGGTAATGCCAATGTTATTCTTACGGCTGAACCTAATACGCTTGGTATTTCGAGGATGTTGGACTTTAATATCAAATCGGGGAGCTTGAATGCGCAATTAACAGCAAGTCAAGCCCCAGGTGACAATCCAATTACAGCCATTTTTGAACCTGATACCTTGTTTGTCTCCTTTGCTGGTGGTGTGCAAACTGTGCATCTGGCCACGAACACCACATGGCAACTACAGGCGAGCAGTTGGATAACTTTGGTTACTAACTCAGGTGAGGGTGACGCCACTTTTGATATTGTAGTGGATAACAATTCTAATCCTAATGAAAGAATAGGTTTTGTGAGAGCTATTCATAATGGACAAGTGCTGGGCACGATGGCCGTCGTTCAAGAGGGTAGGGTCGATATTTTGGAAACAGATATAACAGAACTTATTGTCCGTCCAGAAGGTGGCAGTTATGAAATCCATGTGTCAGCGAACCAAGCGTGGTCGGTGAATGTAGATGTGGTGTGGATACATTGTGATCCTTTGAGTGGTTTTGGCAATAAAACCCTTACCGTCACGGTTGATGCCATGTCGAGTACGCGACCACGAACTGGACATATCAAGTTGAGTGGTGAAGCGGGGAATAGCGTCAACATCGTAGTGGAACAGTATTAAAAAAGAAGGGGGAAGGCAAACGCATTCCCCTTCCTTTTGTCATAAGATGGGCTAAAAACCGAAGCTGAACCAATACCAGAACTTGTTTTCCATTTCCTTCCAGGCTTGTCGCGTGGAAGCTGCAAAGTCTGTTGTGTATTGATTGAGAATCTCGGTGGCTTCTTTGTTTTTGCCTTCGGCAAGCAAGCTCTTTGCCCTTTCTTCTACGGCAGGAATTTCGTCAAAAGCTTTTTGCTCGAAACGGTTGGCAGTGCCGAGAAGCGTGCTCTTGCAGCGACCCCATTGTACAGTAGCTAGTTTATTGGCTTTGCGGTAATGCCAAATCCAAGCCTCGTCGCGGTAGCGTAGTTGACCGCATTTGTCGAAGCCTTCAGGCAAACTGGTGGAACCAGAGAAGATAGGAATGCGTGGGCTTTGGCCTGGGTTGTCGCAAGCCATCCAGCAGATGGCACCGATTTCGTCAGGCATCCAGCTGCGACATTGGATGATATGGTGGTAACTGCTCCAAGCCACGGCCACGGTGCGTTGGAAGTTGATGGTTCCGGGAGCGAGATAATTAATGGTGTTCATCATCGCGCTACCCACCCATGGATTGGCTACGGGGCTGATGATGGTATCGTCGACCACACCATCATCGGTGCGTTTCTTAGCGACCATCTTCACGTTGCGGGTCATGTCCATGTCGGTGCCTTCGTAAGTACTACGGAAGAGTTCCATCACCTTTCGAACGTCGACGTTTTCGTCAGGTTTCACCGAGAAGGGCAGTTCGGGCATGTCACGGTTGAGGTTCAGCGAGGGAGCCAGTTGGCTGAGGATGAAGAACTCACGGTCGCTGTAGTTTTTGCCGCCGCCATATTCTGCGCGAAACGCTTTCCAGAAAATGAAGTCGCCCTTGCCGTCCCAAAGACCGTATTTCTTTGCTATAGCTTCGCAGTTGTCGGAGCAATAAAAGTCTTTGCTCTTGCGCTCCAGCTTGCCAATGCGGGCGATATTGGCCGAAACACCAACTTCATCGTCGGGGATGCGCTTGGCAGCCCAAACACCACCAATTTTGTCTGGACCTTCGCCAAGGATTTCCATTTGCCACACTTCATTCTTGTCCGCAATGGTGATGCATTCGCCACCGTCACCATAGCCGTAATCCTTCACCAGTTTGCCAATGAGTTGGATGGCATCGCGAGCGTTGTCGCAACGCATTAGGGCCACGCGTTCCAGTTCCTCAATCATGAACATGCCTTTATTGTTGACCAAGGTGTCGGGACCGGAGAATGTGGTCTCGCCGATGGCCAGTTGTTTCTCATTGAGGCAAGGGTAGGCCGTGTTGAGGTAGGCGTAGGTGTGGGCCACTTGAGGGATTTCGCCAGCAAGTTCCACGTTGCGGTTATCGAAGGGATCTTCGGTGTGCATGGTGCCTTTGTAAACCTTGTGCATTTCACCTTTTTCGTGGTCGGCGGCGGCTTCCCAGCGCATCCAGGTGCGGTAGCGACCGTCGCAGGTGTGTGAGGTGATGACGGAGCCGTCGGTGGAGGCGTTCTTGCCCACCATGATGCTCGTGCAGTTGGCGCCAACGAGGCGTTCATTTTCATCTTGTGCCATCGTATTCAAGCCGATGAGCAGAAGAGCGGATAGGAGTAATGATTTGAATTTAAGCATGATAAAGCAGAATTGATAATTGAATCGGCCCTTCGACAAGCTCAGGGACCTTAACTTTTGTTTTAGAAGTCCAAAAATAGGAAAGAAAACGGTAGGTTTTGATGTTTTGGGATAAAAAACTACTTATTCCCAAAACAATTCCTCGGCTACTCCGTCGGCGAAAAGCATCTGAGTGTCGGTGAGGTAGAGGAATTCTCGTGTTTGTGAGAGCCTACCTTGGGCGATCAAAGGTTGGGCGTGTTGTTCACAGTAAGAAGAAAACCTTTCGCCCATCTCGCGTTTGAGCCATTTCAAGTCGATGCCCCAGTGGGTGCGCAAGCGGAGCATGACGTATTCGTCGTATTGCTGTTCGGGGGTTAATCGTTCAATCTCTGATACTGCATCTTGGACACGTTTTGCGTCATTGCGAGGAGGTACGACGAAGCAATCCAGGCTTGGAGCTTTTGTTTCTGGATTGCTTCGTTCCTCGCAATGACGTGATGCGGCAGAGAAAACCTCACAGTAACGTTTAACGCTGGAAACATTCCATTGCCGCGAGGTTCCATCGTAAGAATGCGCCGAAGGCCCGAAGCCTATGTAAGGTGTCCCGAACCAATAGCTGGCATTATGCTTCGAATGCATCCCCGACTTACAGAAGTTGGAAATCTCGTAGTGCAGATAACCTTTTTCGATAGCACGCTTGCATAGGATTTCATAATCACGCAAGGCATCCTCCTCGTTGACAGGAAGCACCTTTCCTTGTTCGATTTGTTTGGTCAAAATGGCATTAGGTTCCAGGGTAAGGGCATAGGCTGAGAGATGGGGCAGACCGTAGGCGAAGAAAATGTCCAAATTCTTATTCCATTGCTCTGCATCGGAGGTGGGCAAACCATAGATAAGGTCAATGCTGATGTTGCTAAACCCTGCCTGTTTTGCCCAGTTGAGGCATTGTTGGGCGTGTTGCGAGTCGTGGCGACGGCTCAAATATTTCAGGTCGTTGTCGAAGAAGCTCTGGATGCCGATGCTGAGTCGGTTGACCCCAAGTTGGCGCAAGCCTTCGAGGTATTCCAACGACAGCGTGTCGGGGTTGGCCTCAAGGGTGATTTCGGGATTTCTCCCAACAGAATAGGTGTTATTAATAAGGTGCAGCAGCTCGCTGATTTCTTTTATGGATAGTAAGGAAGGCGTGCCGCCACCGAAATAGATGGTGTTGATGGTGGGCATGTTGTGATTACCCTTCAGCGCGGGGGATTGCGGGTCAAGCCCGCAATGAGGCCCGAGCTGAAGGTACTCCTTTCGTGCGACAATCTCTGCTTTCAATGCCTTCAAAAAATGTTCTTTCAGCTTCAAGGAAGGCAACGAATAGAACCCGCAATAGGCGCATTTCGAGTTGCAGAAAGGTATGTGGATGTAGATGCCTGCCATCTTACTTTTCGATAACCAATTTCACGGTCTTTTCTTCTTCAGTGGTCTTGATGCGAATAAAATAGATGCCGTTTTGCAGGTGGCTAATGTCTACTGTTTCAAAGTTTTCATTGACGCTCAGCACACTTTGACCCATGATGTTGAATACCTCTACTTGGGTTAGGCCAAAATCTTCGACGTGAAGCATGTTTTTTGCAGGGTTTGGATAGACCTTGGCTTCCTTCCCATGTTCTTGAACGCCATCAGGAATAGGTGTCACCGAAAGCGGGGCGGAAGAAGCCTCACAATTGTCATCGTAAACAGCGGTGATGACATATTCGTAGGTTTCGAAGAACTCAACTTCATTATCCACATATTCGGGCATTTCCAATAACTCTTGCAGGAGCTCGCCATTCTTCTGGATGTAGTAGCCCAAAAGGTTGCCTGTTGAGCCAGGTTCGGGTTCACTCCAGTAAAGATACACTGTGGATACGTCACCACCCGTTTGAGCCATCAGGTTGGTGACGGGATTGCAACTAACCACTACTTCTTCTTCACGAATCCATCCCATACGGTCGTTGGTGCCCTTGTAGGTGCCATAGACCAGGTTTTCAATAGGTTGGTTTAGTGCGTAGGCGGTTACATACACAGGGTCATCAGGTGAGAAATTCTGCACATAGGTCAAGGTGACGATTTCTAAGTTGCCGTCGCCGTCAATGTCACCGAAGTTGGCACCGTTCATATAGGAGAGGCCTTGCGGGCGGAGCGGAAAGCCTTCGGTTACCTCGGTACCGTCCATCTCCCAAGCACGGATGTAACCTTGCTCGCCATCCATCAAGTTGAAGTCGGTGATGATTTCGTCTTCACCATCGTTGTCAATATCGGCCACTGATATGAAACCTTCAATGCCTGCACTTAGGTTGAGTGGGAAGCCAGGTGCTATGTTGCCATCGGCATCATATTGGTAAAACACATTGCCTTCACCAGACATACCCATGAAGATAGCGTGGCTGTCGCCGTTTTTCACCACGGTCGGAGTAGAATAGGTCCAACTGGTAACCTGTTTGGGCCAGCCTTCACGGTATTCGCCCGTGTGGGCGTTGCGGATGTAATGGTGTGGATTGTCGCCATGGCAGGCACCGACAAGGCTCCAATTGCCCTCGCCTTCGAAGTCAACCACGAGAGGCGATTGATAGGAGTATTTGTAAGCTTCTTCGCTGTCTACCCTATAAATCTCATCGCCAGTATGACTGACACAATACAAAGCGGAGGTTGTTGAAACGAACATTTCAAGGAAGCCGTCACCGTCGATGTCGGCCACAGTGGGGGTGAAAGCAGGTGTAGAAGGCAATTCGAAGGGGAAGCCTTCTATCTCTTCTCCTTGCAGGTTCCAAGCATGGATGCCTGCGGAGATGCTGGCCGAGGCTTTGCCGCGACCGCAGAAGATGATTTCCAATTCGCTGTCGTTGTTGAGGTCGGCCAAAACGGGAGCGCAGATGAGTGGGTTGTTGTTGGTGACCGTTGCCATCAAGACGTTGCCCGAAGCATCGAAAACGTTGATACCGCCACGGGCGTTGCCATAGGCAGTAAGGGATACGATTTCCAGTATTCCGTCTTTGTTGATGTCGCCAACGGCAGCAGGATACTGGGCCATGCCTCCGACCAAAGTTTGGGTCCAAAGCACATTGCCTTGTCCATCGATGACATTGATTTCCTCGTTGTGGCAGAGGATGATTTCATCGGAGCCATCGTTGTTGAGATCAGCCAAAGCCAAGCCACGCATGGGCTTGTAGGTGGTGTTGGAGCCGAAACTCAAGGGGAAGCCAGGCATGGGTGTCAAGGCATCACGGCTTGCTGGCGGCAGTTGGGTGAGTACGCTTTCGGTTTTGATGATGCCGTCTTCGTCGATGAAAGCTCGAGTGGCAGGTTGTTGAGCAGTCAAGCCTAAAGAGAGGGAGAAGAGGGCAAGCAATAGTAGTGTCTTTTTCATAATTGTTTGTTTTAATAAATCAAAAAGGCCGTTTCATTTGCCGGAATCACCAGCGAATGAAACGGCCAGTAGTTTTTGTAGTTAGTCTATTTGGCAAAGATTATTTCTCGCACTTTTTGCAGCCGCCAAGGCATTTGTAAGCCAGACCAGCGAGGCCAGCGCCAACAAGCGGAGCCACTATGAATACCCACAGATGGCTGAGAGCTGAACCACCAGCGAAGATGGCCTGTGAGATGGAACGGGCGGGGTTGACAGAGGTGTTGGTCAGCGGGATGCTGATGAGGTGGATGAGCACCAGGGTGAGACCGATGGCCAGACCGCCGAACTTGCCGTTGGCGTGACGATCATCGGTGACGCCGAGGATGACAATGAGGAACACGAAGGTCAGGACGGCTTCAATGATTAAAGCGCCCCACATGCTGATGTCCCAATAGTTCGGACCGCACTTAGCGAGATCGGCACCAAAGTCATTGGCAGCAAAGTTGCCAGGCTCGATGTTACCGCATTTCACAATTCCATAGATGAGGGCAGCGGCGCAGATGGCACCAATGATTTGAGCCACCCAGTAAATGAGCATGTCTTTGAAGCTCATGCGGCCATTGGCCCACACACCGAAGCTGACGGCGGGATTGAGGTGAGCACCTGAAATGTGGCCGACTCCGTAAGCCATAGCCACAACGGTCAAGCCGAAAGCGATGGAAACGCCAAGGAACCCGAAAGCTCTACCGGCGAAGACAGCGGTACCGCAACCGCCGAACACCAAAACGAACGTGCCGAGCAATTCGGCAAAAAACTTGTTACCTGTTTTCATAACGTTTTAATTTTAAGTTAGTTATTAGTTGGTTTAAATAATATGCTCTTTTCATTGATTCTTAAAAAAACTCTTTTGAAACACTGCAAATGTACAAAATAATCTATGGTTGACAATTGTTTTTCAAAAATAAAGACCATACAGGGAAAGTATTATTAATTGTTTCTGTTTAATTCAATCCTCAAGTAAGTAAAATTTTCTGTTTTTAAATAATTGATAATCAATCATATAAAAAAATGTGGAAAAAAAAATGAAAATTTGTTGTAGAATTTCACAAAAAAGCAATATTTTTGCCACAAAATTATTAAATAGAGCGTTTTATACGTGAATGATTAGAATAGCATCAATGAATAAATAAATATAGAAAGGAAACAATAAAATGAAAAAGAGAATCATTAGCGTTATGGCCGTTTTGGCAATGATGTGTGGTCCGATTATGATGCAAGTTGCTGAGGCTCAAAATATTTTTGACAGCAATGAGGAGTTGAAAATTAAATTGCGTGGTGCAACAGGTGAGAAGGGAGCAACAGGTGAGGCGGGAAATGATGCGATTAGTCTCGAAGACAATGATGGTGATATTTCCTTAGAGTACTTTGCACCCTTGAGTGGGGGAATCCTTGTTCTGGGTTGCCTAGGCGGTGCCTATCTTCTTGGAAAAAGGAAGAAGGAGCAGAACTCCTAATCAATTCGATTGATTTTTCAATAGCTTTACGCTTTTTGTTTTCTGTTTTAATTGTATAATTGACAGAAAATTGCGATAGCTATGCTATATTTGCATGGTTAATAAAGTTAATGTAATTATAATCCAGGTCAAGTTGATTTTATTAACGGACCTGGATTTTTTGGTTTAATATGACAACAATGACAAGACGCATAACCATACTCTCTCTATTTTTCCTCTTGGCATGCTCTGTCATGGCACAGGAAAGCCAATCTTATCGTTTTTCATTGGAGGATTGTCTGCGTTTTGCTGTAGCAAACAGCTACGAGCGTAAATCGATGGAACTGGCGGGCAAGTCGTTGGAGGCAACTTACGAACAATCAAAACAGCAAAGACTACCTAACTTGAGTGCTTCAGTAGGGCAAAACTTGTCGAACAACGAAAACGGTTGGTCCACCTCGGGAAATGTGGGAGTGGGATCTTCCGTAACCATCTATCAGGGTGGCAACATCAACAATACTATTGAGCAGAGCCGCCTAAACGTGGAGCGTAACGAAGTGCAGTTGGAACAATACGACAACCAACTTGCCACTCAGATTTTGCAGAGTTTTCTCACCATTCTCGGCAACCAAGAACTGTTGAATTACCAACTCGAAGTGCTCAATACCAGTCGCGAGCAGGTAAAGCAAGGACGTGTGCGACATAATGTGGGTACTATTCTCGAAAGCGACTTGCTGTTGCTCGAAGCGCAATACTACAGCGACTCGAACAACGTGGTCGACACGCGCATTAATATTGAAAACAATTTGCTGGATTTGAAGGTGCTGCTTTCGATGAACCCGACAGATGATTTGGAGATTGTCACCCCGAATACCGACAACCTTGATGACCTGAAGGAGTCGTTGCCTTCAGAAGAGGAGGCTGTCAGTCTCGCCATGGATTATATGCCTGACTTGCGCATGAGCGACTACGACATTCGAATGGCCGAAAAGAGCGTTGATATGGCAAGAGGTAATTACTTTCCATCTATCTCTGCCAATGCCAATGTAGGCATGGGTGTGCTGTCTTTCGATTCTGAGGGCAACTCGAAATGGTACGGCAAACCAACTGAATCTGCGGGCATTTCGATGAGTATCCCGATTTACAGTCGCGGGCAGACTAAAGCCAACGTGAAAAAGAGTCGTATTGCCTTGGAACAAGCCCAGTTGGACTATGAACAATCGGCTCTTGCGGTGCGCCAAACCGTTGTGCAAGCCTACCGTAATGTGATTTCTGCTTACAATGCGTATAAGGTTTCACAAGTCAAAGAAAACGCATACAGCAAGAGTTTCAATGCTTATAACATCCAGTATCAGTATGGCGCCATTACGACGGTGGAACTGCTGCAACAACAGAACAATTATCTGAACGCCCTTAATTCCTATATCCAGAATAAGTATTCCTTGTTGATGAAACGCAAGATTCTGGATGTGTATATGGGCAAACAAATAGAGTTGTAAGTTTAGAGTTGAGTGTATAGAGTTTAGAGTTGTAGGGCTGTCACATTGTGGCAGCCGCTAAAAAACGAAAATCGAATAATACGATATATGAAGAAAAAAAGAAAAATATGGTTGATTATCCTGGCTATCGTTGTCGTGGCCATCGCTGCGATAGTCATCATCAAGGCTATGAAATCAGCCAACAAGGAATTGGTCATCCGCACCCATGTGGTTGGAGAATATACCGTTGAGAACACTGTGACTGCAACAGGTACTATTGAGCCTGTGGAGACTGTTGAAGTGGGAACACAAGTGTCGGGTAAGGTGGAGAAGATTTATGTCGACTTCAACGATGTGGTGAAGAAAGGTCAGCTGATGGCCGAATTGGACAAGCAGACGCTTAACCAGAGCCTGAGTAGGGCTAAAGCTAGCCTCACTTCGGCTGAGAGCCAGCTCAATTATGCGAAACTCACATACGAACGCACGAAACAGCTTTACGAGTCGAATGCCGCCACCTTGGCCGCTTATCAGGAAGCTCAGAACACCTACACGCAGGCTCAAATGAGCAAGAGAAACGCCCAAGCTTCATACGACCAGGCACGGGTTGATTTGGCTTACGCCGAAATCTATTCGCCCATCGACGGCATTGTGCTCGATCGTGCCGTTGAGGTGGGGCAGACGGTAGCAGCTTCGTTCAGCACGCCTACTTTGTTTACCTTGGCCAACGACCTGACCAAGATGCAGGTGGAAGCCGATGTCGATGAAGCTGACATCGGGCAGGTGAAAGTTGGGCAGAGGGTGAGCTTTACCGTGGATGCTTATATGGACGATGTGTTTGAAGGTACCGTGAACCAAATCCGTATGAAACCAACTACCACGAGTAACGTGGTGACTTATACGGTCATCATCGAGGCTCCCAACCCCGACCAAAAGCTCTTTCCGGGCATGACTGCCAGTGTGACCATCGTCACGGAGGAAGAGACAGGCTTGGCTGTGCCTGCCGAGGCCTTCAATTTCACCCCAGACGAGCAAGTGCTAAAAGCCATTCGCAAGAGTGAAAAACCCGATGGACAACGCCCCGAGCCACCACAAGGCCAAAAGCCTCAGATGAATGAAGGAGGGCAAGTAGCCAGTCATAATTTGGTATGGCTGAAGAAAGGTGATGATATGATGCCCTGTCCCGTCAAGGTGGGCATGAGTGATGGCGCTTATAAGATCATCGAGCAAGGATTGCAGGCTGGCGACTCAGTGGTGCTTTCGGCGCAGTATGTCGTCAAGGAGAAAGAAGTGAAGAAAGGCGAAAATCCCTTCATGCCAGGCCCTCCTGGTAGGAACAGGAATAATAATAGTAAAGGCGGAAACCAAGGTAATCAGAAATGATCATGAGTGAACGGCAATCCATCATCAAGGTTGATAACCTCAAGCGTACTTTTGTCGTCGGTAGTGAGGAAGTGCATGCTCTGAAGGGTGTGTCGTTCGACATTTGTCAGGGCGAGTTTGTGAGTATCATGGGCTCGTCGGGTAGCGGCAAGTCTACTTTGCTCAATATCCTTGGTTGCCTTGACCAGCCCACCTCAGGCGAGTATTACATTGATGGTATTTCGGTCAGGGAAAGAAGCAAAAACGAGCTGTCGGAAATTCGTAATCGCAAGATTGGCTTCGTGTTTCAGTCCTACAATCTCTTGCCGCGTACCTCAGCTTTGGAGAATGTGGAGTTGCCATTAGTGTATAATCCGGATGTATCGCATCGTGAGCGCCATGAGAGGGCTCAGCATGCTTTGGAATTGGTGGGCTTGAAGGACCGAATGGAACACATGCCCAACCAGCTTTCGGGTGGTCAACAGCAACGTGTGGCTATTGCCCGCGCTTTGGTGAACGACCCTGTCATTGTGTTGGCTGACGAAGCCACAGGTAACCTCGACACGCGCACTTCATATGAAATCATGAGCCTCTTTCAGAGTCTTCACGAACAGGGTAAGACTATTGCCTTTGTGACGCATGAGTCTGATATTGCAGTGTTTACAAGCAGAACAATCTTCCTTCGCGATGGTCACATCCTTCGGGATGAGCCTGTAGTAACCAAGTCAGCGGCAGAAGCATTGGCGGCATTACCCAAGGATAACGATTATTGATATGGATATTCTGAACCTCATACGGATTTCGGCGAAAGCCTTGCTGCGTAACAAGACGCGCACGGCTCTTTCCATGCTCGGTATCGTGATTGGTATTGCTGCCGTCATCGCGGTGGTCAACTTGGGTGAGGGATTGAAGCAGAGTACGGCCAATCAATTGTCGGATATGGGCACCAACCTTATCATGGTGATGAGAGCCAACCAAAGGCGCGGTGGCGTAAGCATGGGCTCGTCCAATGTGCAATCGCTTAAGGTTAGGGATTGTGAGTTGATTGCCAAAGGTGCCAAAAATGTCACGATGGTCAGCCCCGTGGTCAATAGTGGCGGACAGTTGGTGAATGGTTCCAAGAACTGGTCGGGCACAGTGTATGGAGGCTCGCCCGACTATTTGGAAATCAGGAAATACGAAATTGCAACAGGCGTCAACTTCACCGAGGAGGATGTGAAGAAATACGCTAAAGTGGGTTTGATAGGGCAGACCATCGTAAAAGAGTTGTTTGACGATGGAGAAGACCCTATCGGCAAGACCATTCGTGTTGGCAATATGCCATTTAAGGTTATCGGCACCCTGAAGGAGAAAGGACAAAACGGTATGGGCATGGACCAAGACGACTTGGTGGTGATGCCTTACAGCACTGTACAAAAGCGTATGTTGGGTGTCGACTATATCCAGCAGATTGTTTGCTCGGCTGCTTCCGAAAATGTGGCTGAGGCTGCGGTTGAGGAGGTGGAAAGCATTCTTCGTGTTTCGCACAAGATTCCTGAGGATGGTGCCGACGACTTTGAGGTTCGCACCCAACAGGAGATGTTGGAGATGATGTCGTCGATGACGGGCATGATCACTACGGTTTTGGTCGCCATTGCCTTGATTTCTTTGCTGGTAGGCTGTATCGGCATCATGAACATCATGTATGTCACAGTGACGGAGCGTACCAAGGAGATTGGTTTGCGCATGTCCATTGGAGCAAAGAACTCTGCCATTTTGATGCAGTTCCTTACTGAAAGCATCATTTTGAGCCTAATCGGAGGTGTTATCGGGCTGTTGTTGGGTCTGTTGCTCTCTTATGTAGTATCATTGGCCATGTCGATGCCTTATGTTGTCAATGTGGCTTGGATGTTTATTTCGTTTATATCTTGCGCCATCTTGGGCCTCATTTCGGGCTTCTTCCCCGCTTTGAAGGCCTCGCGCACAGACCCGATTAATGCATTGAGGTATGAATGATTAAAATGTAGACCATGAACAAGGATACTTTTAATGAAGTGGATAATTACATTTCGCTGAAGCGAATAGTTATGCTATCGTTGACTATTACTTTAGCATACTTTGCCATATTCGTATTGACGCATTATTTCAGTAGACCCATGTTTGACAATCCAATCGAGATAGAGAGTTTGGATGGCCAGGATTTTGTGGTTTTGAATGGTGATACGCTTCAATTGAAGGAGATGACGCGCCTCAATCCCTCAACGCCTCATGAATCTCGAAATTATCATCCTGAACCTATAG
Source organism: uncultured Bacteroidia bacterium (assembly GCA_902801625.1). GTDB lineage: Bacteria > Bacteroidota > Bacteroidia > Bacteroidales > F082 > Limimorpha. Next base: position 272,398 of record CADCJI010000001.1, read on the forward strand.
ATCATAAAAAACCACAGTTTTTGAATAAGGTTTTGGTGAATATCCCCCTTACATTTATCATGGTTCTCGTTTTGTTGCTTTTCGACAAGAAAATCATGAGCCTAAAACTCGAAAAGAAGAGAGATGAATTTATTGCAATTATCATAGGTTCATTATTGCTTGGTATAATAATGAGTTCGTTGTGTATTGCCTTTCAATGGTATTGTTGGCCAAGTTGGAGACCGCCGCATTCGCTATTCATTTGTATAGTAAAGGGTTGGTTGGGTGATTTGCCAATATATGCTATTGCAGTTCTGTCGGCTTATTTGTTGCGTTCGGTCTATTTTGAGAAAAAAGCAGCCGTTGAAAACGAAACACTTCGGGCTGAGAACCTTAACTCACGCTATGAGACCTTGAAGACACAGATGGATCCACATTTCCTTTTCAATTCGCTGAATACCTTGAAAGCATTGATTGAAGTCGATGTCGAAAAGGCTGGCGATTTTGTCCATCAGTTGTCGACTGTGTTTCGTTATACTTTGAAAAACGAGGAAGTGGTTACTTTGGCTCAAGAGCTTGAATGTGTGCGTCCCTACTGCCAGATGATGAAGATTCGTTATGGCGACAACCTGCTTTTCGATCATCATATCGAACATGAGAAATACGATAACTACTATGTCCTTCCACTTTCAATCCAGGGGCTAATAGAAAACGCCATCAAGCACAATGTGGTCTCCTCAAAACAGCCACTGACGATTGATATTCATACGGATGATGATAATCATCTGATAGTCAGTAATAAAATTCAACCCAAAATTGGAAAAGAGGAAGGAACGGGAATTGGATTGGCCAATCTTTCGGAGCGATATCGGATAAAATGGAACGAAAATGTTGAAATTTTTAACGACGGAAAGATTTTTAGCGTAACTTTGCCTCTTAAACTAAACGAACAATCGCTATGAAAGCACTGATTATTGAAGACGAAGTCATGGCTGCGAAGTCGCTGAAGAAGCTTCTTCTGGAAGTCAGCCCAGGTATTGAAATCGTTGGCATACTTGAATCCATCGAAGACAGCGTCGAATGGATTGCCAACCATCCCATGCCCGACCTGATGTTTATGGACATTCATTTGGCCGACGGCTCATCGTTTGCCATATTTGATCGTGTTACCATCACTTGTCCGGTCATTTTCACCACAGCATACGATGAATATGCACTCAAGGCTTTTGAGGTGAACAGCATCGACTATCTGATGAAGCCCATCAGCAAGGATGCCTTGGAGCGTGCCATGAACAAATATCATTCGCTGGTGGAGAAAAGCGTTGATACCAACCAACTCAGCATGATCTTGAGCCAGTTGGGAGAGAAGAAAAAGTACAGAAGCTTTTTCTTGCTTCCCGAGCGCGACAAGTTTATTCCATTGCCGGTCAGCAACATAGTCTACATTTACATTGATGCCAAGACGCTGAAGATTATCACAACGGATGGGAAGACGTTCTATATGAACCACACCTTGGACGATGTGATGAGCGAACTCGATCCGCATGAGTTCTTCCGTGCCAACCGTCAGTTTGTCGTTGCCCGCAGCTCCATCAAGGATGTTTCGGTTTGGTTTGGCAACAAGTTGGCCATCAACCTTTTCGTTGAAACGCCCGAGAAGATCATTGTGAGCAAGGCGCGTGTGGCCGAGTTTAAGGTTTGGTTTACCAAATAAGTATTTGATTTATAACTATTTATAGTAATCATTAAATTTTTCCATAAAAAAGCATTGTGGGAACGAAAAAAGGTTGTACTTTTGCACCCACAAACCGAGAGGTTCAACGTAGTTAAAACGATGCTTCCGTAGCTCAGTTGGTAGAGCACCTGACTCTTAATCAGGGTGTCCAGGGTTCGACCCCCTGCGGGAGTACAGAAAAGCCGCTGAAATTCAGCGGCTTTCGTTGTTTTTATACCCCCACAGGGAGTACGATCGAGGTATAGAACTGATTAATCCACAACAAGCTTTGCAAATCCTTCCGTCGCGAAGGTTTCCAATGTGTTCTGCTCGTTGACATAGATGTAGTACGCTTCCACACCGTCCATGCTTTCGATGAGCGGCAGCGACTTCTCCAAGCCCATCACCATGCAGATGGAGGCTAAAGCATCGGCCCAAACGGAGTTTTCGGCCAATACGGTCACGCTGAGCACATTGTGTTCAACGGGATAGCCAGTCTTCGGGTCGATGCAGTGGGAATAGCGTTTGCCATTGCGCTCCACATATTTGCGGGTACTGCCCGAGGTGACCAAGCCCTTGTCGCGCAAGGCGATGCGGGTGTGCACCACTTGTTCCGAATCCCAATTGTCGGCAGGCTTCTCGATACCTACAATCCACGGCTGTCCATTGGGCTTTTCGCCACGAGCCATGATTTCACCTCCAGTGTCAACCAAATAGTTCTTGATGCCTCGACTGTCTAAAAAGGAAGCAATCAAGTCGGAGGTGTAGCCTTGAGCAATGGCATTGAAATCCAAGGTCATTGCAGGATTTGCCTTGATGACTTTTCCATCTTCGATGCGTATGTTTCGATAATCGACCAATTGCTTCAAACTATCTATGAGTTGAGGCGTGATGGTATCTCCATGTTTGTAGCTGAATCCCCAGGCGGCAACTATGGGCGAGATGGTGGGGTCGAAATAACCATCGGAAAGAAGTGCGGTCTCCTGCGCGATACGGAAGTTGTCAATGAAGATGGAATCAAGTTTGACTTCTTCATTGCGATTGACTTTCGAGATGACGGATGTGTCGACCCAAAGGTTGACCGAGACATCCACGGCATGAAAGATAGAGTCGATTTCCTGCTGGAAGTTACGGCCTAGTTCATCGTAATAGGTGACGGCATAGTAGGAGCCTTGTGCCTCGCCTTGAAGCACCATCTTTTGAGGCCCTCGGTTACAGGAGGCGAGTAAGGCCAAAAATCCGATGAAAAAAGCTATTCTTTTCATAATTACAATTCTATGATTGCGCTCCATTTCCAAGCGAAGTTGTCCCACACGTTGGGCAGGCTATAGGGGCCGTAACGATAGAACACACCTGCGCCGACTTTTGTCAGGGGCGTAGTCATTAGTCCGTCAATGACGATGCCGCTCTCGAAGTAGCCCTTCTCCATTGTTTTGAAGTTCTTGTCTGGGTAAGCCTCGGCGCGTTTCATATCGCCCCAGCCGATATTCGTGATAATGGAAAGTTCGGGATTAAACCACTCAGAATTCGTTTTCCAAAGCATGCCGCTAAAGTTATGGCTAAGATAAAGGGCAACGAAGCGGTCGCAGAAGAATTCGTCCAATCGCATGGTGCTGAAGCTGCCAGGTGAATATAGCCCGAAGCGTTCGTAGGTGCCTAAGATGTTGAAAGTCTCCATAACGGGACACGACTCAGTGGCATATCCGGCCTGCACGAGAACCTTGGCGACTCCAAGATAGGGCGTGTAGAAATTCTTTGAGGCTTCGAACTTGAATCGGTCGTATTCATACTCTCCACCCAATATGTTGGGGAAAGCGTGTTGGTATGACACCCACACGATGGGGTAAAGCGTGCCTAAAGAACGGATACCCTGAGGTGTGCTGAGGAACTTTTCCTTATAGGCAAACCTGAGTTTGAGTTCTGCGACGGTGAAACGTCCTTCCGTCAGTGAGTCAGCAGGGACATGATAGAACTGCTGGTTGTAGTGTTTGTGGCTTGTGCTAAAGTTAAGATAAGCCTTGAAATGTTGTGCAAAACGTGTCGAGAAGGTGAGGTCGAAGCGGTTTCTCCGCGTGCGGATGTTCTCGTAGAAGGTATATTTGTAGTTTGAAGTGGAAAGCTCGGAGTTGGTTTCTTTCTCAAGCATGCCACCAAATTCACCCATAGGTTCCGACCTGCGGCTGTATTGAAAGCTGAGTTCCATCTGCCGCTGTCGATTGAGATTTAGCTTCAGTCCTCCACTATAGTCCCATGCTTTGAGGCGAGTCCAATAGCCGAACGAACCGTTGAGGCTGAACCATCGTGAAAGTCTATCGTTGGTGCGGCCTCCCAAACCGAAATACCATCCTCTATTCGATGAAATTCTGACAATCTTGCCAAGGTCAAGGTTGATGCACCCGATAGGTAGGGCTGCCTCATTCATCAGTTTGTCGGTTAGGCCAAGGACACGGTCGAAGAGGTCGGTGCCTCGGGTGAGGGAGTCAACGAGGATGTAGGTGGCTTTCACCCGTTCTGTCAACGAGTCGATGCGATGTTCGTCCCAAAAGGTCTCATCGCGGAAAGCGGCGTCGGGGTCTACCTTGATTTCGATGTCGGAGAACTGTCGTTTGCTAATATCGGGGTTGATTTCGATGTCGCTTAAGTAGCTTTTGCCAATAGCAGCCATGGGAAAACTGGAGTCATCCATGCTGACCACCATGCTTGGAAATATCAGATTGATATTCAGTTGCTTCGGAAACCATTGCCCTTCCACTTTTTGGTACAGCTGTTGTATGTCAGCCTTGAAAATTCCACCTTGTCCATCGGGAGCGGCTTTTACGCTTTGCAGCGCCCATCCGTCGCTGTTGACGGTCATCGTGCCGCGCAGTCCGTCGAAGGTGCTGCCGCGCATCGGGTGGAACGAGATTACATAGAGTGAGTCGCCTTGACCGATGGGGTGAACTGATTCCAAAGTGAAGAAATAGCGTGTCTTGCTGCCTCGGCTGATGGGGTTGACATATTCGGTGCCCGTGATGCTGACGGTTTCCTCATAAAAGCTGACACTTTGCATGCTGTTCACCAGATACATGAAAGTGGGCTCTTTCATACCTGCCACTTTGGTGCCGAGCACATGTTGCAGTTTGCGGTCGGGCGACATGAACAGCACTTCCGAAGCGGTCTCCATCACCATCAAGTCGCTCTTTTTCATGATGCTGTCGAAGAAGTGCAAGTCGGTCATTTCCATGGCGGTGTCGTTGGCTAAGGCTTGACCGAAGCTGCTGCTGTCCACAGTAATGACCATCTTGTCGTAGATGTTGTAACGATAGGATTCGAGCGAGTTGGGATTGTTGGCCTTGCGGTGTGCCATCAGGCTGTCGATGATGCGATGGGCGGGGTTCTCGCCAGCTTCTACGGTGACTTCGCCTAATTCAAAGGTCATGGGTGCCAAGGCGACGTTGCACTTCTTTTGGTTGGGTTGTAGCGTGATTTCTTTGGGCTCGTAGCCGATGGAAGAGAATTTTACCTTCTGAATGGGCTCGTTGGCAGTGATGGTGTATCTGCCGTCGATGTCGCTGATGACACCTTGCTGCCCTTCGTTGATGACCACGTTGACAAAAGCCAAGGGTTGGCGGTTGCGCTCGTCGGTGATTTTGCCACTTAGGGTATGCGACTGACCGAAAAGAGTTTCAGCTGAAAAGATGAAAAGAGAAAGTAAGAAAATAGGGAAGACCTTTATGCTGAAGGGAAGCTTCATTCTTGTGTCTCGGTTAGATAGATGATCTCGTTGTCACGCTTCATCAGATATTGTTCGCGGGCAACTTTCTCCATAGTGGCCGTGTCGTTTTGCAGGTCGTTGAGATACTGTTTGCTTTCCGGCACCAGTTTTTCGTAGTATTCGATTTGCTGTTTCTTGTCTTTCACCGATTTCGAAAGCCTGATTTGCTCGAAAAGGTTGAACTGGTCGATGAAAAGTATGACAATGAGAAACAGCAATGTGGCGTACACATAGCGGTTGTTGAGTTTGCGTAAGATCTCCCTGAATGACATAAGGACTAGGATGTTGTGCTTGCCAAAATATTTCAGACCGCAAAGGTAATATATTTCGATGAACTCAACGACCTTTTTTCTTATTTTTGCGCTCAGAAATCCAATAAATTTATCAACAATACATCGAAAATTCAGTAATCATGAAAAAAGTTATTGCAACAACAAAGGCTCCCGGAGCCATCGGTCCTTATTCTCAAGCCATTGAAGCCAACGGAATGGTGTTCATTTCGGGTCAACTTCCCATCAATCCCGCCACGGGTGAGATGCCTGAAGGCGTTACTGCTCAGACCGAACAGAGCCTGAAAAACTTGGAGGCTATCCTCAACGAGGCGGGCTGCACCTTTGATAATGTGGTGAAGTCGACTTGTTATCTTGCTGATATGAGTTATTTTGGCGAGATGAATGCCGTTTATGGCAAGTATTTCAAGGGCGACTATCCTGCCCGTGCCGCTTTTGCCGTGAAGGAACTACCCAAGAAGGCTTTGGTCGAAATCGAAATGATTGCCGCAAAATGAAAATTGTCTTTTTGGAGCCGTTAGGCTTAAAAGTCAGCCAAATTGAAGCCGCTTGCGAAGGCCTGAAAAAGGTGGGTCACGAGGTGGTCGTCTATCCCGACCGCAACGAGAACCTTGATGAGTTGAAACGCCGTGCCGAGGGTGCTGAAGTCATCATCGAGAGCAATATCCCTTTGCGCAAGGACTTCCTCGATGCTTGTCCGAATCTGAAGATGCTCTCCATCGCTTTCACGGGCTTGGATCACATCGACATGGAGGAATGTCAGCGTCGCGGTATCGTAGTGAAGAATGCGGCAGGTTACAGTACTGAGGCCGTGGCCGAACTAGCCGTCGCTATGATGATTGATGTGTATCGCAAAGTGCTTGAAAACGATGTGATTACGCGCCAATGCAACCGTAAGGGTATCATGCCTGGCAGAGAAATCGGAGGCAAGACCTTGGGCATCATCGGTATGGGCAACATTGGTCAGCGTGTGGCCAAGTTGGCGAATGCCTTTGGCTGCAAGGTATTGGCATGGAACCGCACCCCAAAACAAATCGAAGGTGTGACCTTTGTGGATAAAGAGACCTTGTTGAAAGAGTCTGACATTGTCACCTTGCACATTGCCTTGAATGCCGAGACTCGGGATTTCATCACAGAGAAGGATTTTGCTTTGATGAAGCCAAGCTCCATATTAATTAATACGGCACGTGGCCCCGTGGTGAATGAACAAGCTTTAGCCAATGCCTTGAAACAAGGCAAGATTGCTGGTGCAGCCACAGATGTCTATGGCACGGAACCGCCTCTGAAGCCCGAGAATCCGCTATTCGATGCGCCTAATCTCGTTATGTTGCCTCACATTGGTTTCGCCACCGAAGAGGCTTTTGTCCTTCGGTTGGGGATTGTGGTGGATAATGTGATGAGGTGGATAAACGAAGAATGACGCAAATTTGCGTCATTCTTCGTTTTTATAAAGGCTAACTTTTGGTCGATAAATCTTGTCAGCTGTAACGAATGCCTCCTTGAATTTCGGTTTGATTTGGCGCAGACATTTCTCGGCTTCCACACGGTTGCGGAAATCGCCTGCACGCAGGAGGAAATGGGGCTCCACATAGGTCAAATAGATGGGGATGTCGGGGAAGGCCCGCTCAAAACGGCTTTTTACGGCTTTGGCGTGATTTAAGGCTTCATTGCCGATTTCGCTGAAAATATGAATGCGGTAGCCGCTGAACGAGCTGTCGACTTTGTAGAGCGAACGTTGCTTTGCGATAAGGCTTTCGATGCGGCTGTCTTGGTCAACATGCAATGAACCACGGCTTTGTGCGAAGGTTAGGGTTGCCCACGCAACAAGTATGGAAAGGCAGATGATACGCTTCATAACGGAATCATTTTAGGCTGCAAAGATACATTTTTTTGAGAATATCCCAATTTTCGGCGAAAGTTGTATCTTTGTGCCGCAAAAGAAAACTATGAACAGCAACCTTGATGCCAACGGAAGCCACCTGTCAAAGGCTGAGAAAGACCTTGAAAACGCTCTGCGTCCTGATATGTTCGACAGTTTTGCTGGACAGAAGCAAGTCGTTGACAACCTGCGCGTTTTCGTGAAGGCCGCCGCCCAGCGTGGCGAAGCCCTTGACCATACTTTGCTGTATGGCCCCCCGGGTCTGGGCAAGACCACTTTGTCGTATATCATTGCCCATGAGTTGGGGGTCGGCATGAAGATGACTTCGGGCCCCGTATTGGATAAGCCGGGCAACCTTGCAGGTCTGCTCACAAGCCTTGAACCTAACGATGTGCTGTTCATCGACGAAATCCATCGTTTGAGTCCCGTGGTGGAGGAGTATCTCTATTCCGCCATGGAGGATTTCCGAATCGACATCATGATTGAGACAGGCCCAAGTGCGCGCAGCATACAAATCACACTAAATCCATTTACCTTGATTGGTGCCACTACCCGCAGTGGTATGCTGACGGCTCCTTTGCGTGAGCGCTTTGGTATCAAGCAGCGTTTGGAGTACTACGATGCCCAAACTTTGTCTAAGATTGTGAAACGCTCGGCAGGTATTCTTAACGTACCCATTGATGACACAGCTGCCTTTGAGATTGCGCGCCGCAGCCGCGGCACACCGCGTATTGCTAACATGTTGTTGCGCCGCGTTCGCGACTTTGCCCAAATCCAGGGCGATGGCACCATCACATTGGATATCGCAAAAATCGGCCTGAAGGCCCTCAATGTGGACGAGCACGGCCTCGACGACATGGACAACAGGATTCTCACCACCATCATCGACAAGTTCAAGGGTGGTCCCGTGGGTGTGAACACCATTGCCACTGCTGTAGGTGAGGATCCTGGCACTATCGAGGAGGTCTGTGAACCTTTCCTTATCCAGGAAGGTTTCATCATGCGCACACCCCGAGGCCGCGAATGCACCGATTTGGCTTACAAGCATTTAGGGAAGACAAGGTTTAAACCTACTGGGGAGATGAGTTTGTTTGAGTAGGGGAATGCTGTTTTTGCTTCTCTTTGGTTTTTTTTCAAGTTTTTATACTTGGTTTTCAAAAAGTTTTGTAGTTTTGCAGTGTCCTTTGGTGATTGGTACAAGGCGGAGTGTGCCGCTGGGAAAGATTCAGAGAAATCACTAAAAAACAGCTGCTACTGCTATTAAAGTTACCTACGGGGCTTTTGGGGTAGCAGTTTTATTTTATTCACTTCCACGTTATAGAAAAACTTGTTTCTGCGGCAAAATTGCACCGAAAGCCGAACATGTTCCGTTTTCCCGTCTATTATGCATTTTGCCTTAAAATTCAGAACCCCTAACGCTTCAGGGTTGTCTGTTTCTTTCCTTTGGCCAAAATTGGAATAATCAGCCACTTTTACCAATTCGGGAAGAATAGGTACCAATGACGCTTTTTTTAAATATATGGCTCCTCCACGAGCAAGTTTTCTTGCATTTGTCACACTGAACTCTATTTCTATTCCCGTGTCGATGTTTAACACTTTTTCATACACGAGTCCTTTCGCTATTTCCATAACAACATTACGGAGTTCTTTAGATGTTAGGGCTTTCCATTCCTCAGGTATATGTGTTTGTGGAATTATATTTTGTCTGTATTGGCTCATTTTTATTTGTTGTTACGCTGCAAAGAAACGCTATTTGTCAAGAGTTATCCGTTGATTAAACGTTTGTAGTCGACTATAGTCGTTTGTAGTTGTTTGCTGTCGGATAAATATATTTTAATCAATGTTTTAGTTTTCTCTTGCTTAAAAAGTGTGGATTGATTTGCAGTTTTTATTACGGGCATCAATCGTAAAGTAAATTTTCCTTATTTTTGCAGTTTCATTCAAAAACAGCAAAAACACCTCTGTTATATGGACTATAACTTTACTGAAATCGAGAAGAAGTGGCAGCAGTATTGGCACGACAACAAAATCTATAAGGTTGATATTGACCATAGTAAGCCGAAATTCTATGTCTTGGACATGTTCCCATATCCCTCGGGCGCGGGTCTGCATGTGGGTCACCCGCTGGGCTATATTGCCTCGGATATTTATGCAAGATATAAAAGGCTGAAAGGCTTCAACGTGCTGCACCCGATGGGCTACGATGCCTATGGTCTGCCTGCTGAGCAATACGCCATCCAAACGGGCACGCATCCTGCCATTACGACCGAGAAGAACATCAACCGCTACCGCGAGCAGATGGACAAGATCGGCTTCTGCTACGACTGGGATCGCGAGGTGCGCACCTGCGAACCAGGTTACTACAAATGGACGCAATGGACTTTCCTTCAGTTGTTCAACTCGTTCTACTGCAACGGCTGCCAGAAGGCCCAGCCCATCAGCAAACTGATTGCCCGTTTCGAAGAAAAAGGTACGGAAGGCCTCAATGTGGCCGAGAGCAAGCCGCTGAGTTTCACTGCCGCCGAGTGGAAGGCGATGAGCGAGAAAGAGCAACAAGAGGTGTTGATGAACTACCGCCTTGCCTATCAAGCTGAGGCTATGGTGAACTGGTGCCCAGGTTTGGGTACGGTGCTCGCCAATGACGAGGTGGCCGATGGCCTCTCAGTGCGTGGCGGCTTTCCCGTGGAGCGCAAGTCGATGAAGCAGTGGCAACTGCGTATCACCGCATACGCTGACCGTCTGCTTCAAGGTCTCGAGACCGTGGATTGGAGCGAGTCGGTGAAGGATTTGCAACGCAACTGGATTGGCAAGTCTATGGGTGCTTCCGTTATCTTTAAGGTTGACGGTAAAGATATCGATTTAGAGGTGTTTACGACGCGTGCGGATACTTTATTTGGTACCACCTTCATGGTGCTTGCTCCCGAGCATGAGCTGGTGAGCGTAATCACCACCCCTGAGCAGCGTGCCGAGGTGGAGGAATATATCACCCGTACCAAGAACCGCAGCGAGCGCGAGCGCATGGCTGAGGTTCGCAAGGTGAGTGGTGCCTTCACGGGTGCCTATGGCATCAACCCTATCACGGGTGCCAAACTGCCCATCTGGATTGCCGACTATGTGCTGATGGGCTATGGTACAGGAGCTATTATGGCCGTGCCCGCCCACGATAGCCGCGACTTCGCCTTTGCCCGTCATTTCAACCTGCCCATCATCCAAGTAGTGAAGAAACCCGGCACCGAGCCGACTGACCCTTCCACATGGGAGGAGAGCTTCGATGCCAAGGATGGCGAATTGGTCAACTCGGGCTTCCTCAACGGCCTGACCGTGAAGAAAGCTATCGAGCGTATGATTGAGGAACTGGAGAAACTCGGCGTCGGCACAGGCAAGACCAACTACCGTCTGCGCGATGCCATTTTCAGCCGCCAACGTTATTGGGGCGAGCCTTTCCCGATTTACTACAAGGACGGAATGCCATACGCCATGGACGAGTCGAAGTTGCCGTTGGAGTTGCCTGCCATCAGTGAATATAAGCCCACCGAAACGGGTGAGCCGCCATTGGCTCGCGCCAAGAATTGGGTCACGGAGGAAGGCTATCCTATCGAGACCAACACCATGCCGGGCTTTGCCGGTTCGAGTGGCTACTATTTCCGCTACGAAGACCCGCATAACGATAAGGAATACTTCAGCCGCGAAGCCAACGACTACTGGCAGAACGTAGATCTTTATATCGGTGGTGCTGAGCACGCCACTGGCCACCTGATTTACAGCAGATTCTGGTGTAAGTTCCTCTATGACATTGGTTTGTCATGCAAGGATGAACCTTTCCAGAGGATGATTAACCAAGGCATGATTCAAGGCCGTTCCAGCTTTGCCTATCGTGTCAATTTGGAGAAGCTCTGCGAATACGACGTTTGGAACATCATCAAGGACAAGCGTTTGGGTGTGGAATTCATCAAGGGTTACAAGGATGGTCGCCGTCAGTTTGACTTCTTCTGTCCTGAGAAAGGCATTCTTATTGAAATCAATCGCATGGGCAACCTTGAGAAAGTGGCCGAACCTTGGGAGGAATATGCGGCATCGAAGGGCTACAAACTTCTTTTGGTGCCCAACATCGATGTCTTGAATGATTATAGGGCTGGAACCCATATCGTTGAACAGAAAATCAAGGATTTGATTTCGGGTAAGAAAGTTCCGGCTTTCGTTGAAGGCGAAGAGTACAATCGTGGCCCTATTTTCGTGTCCAAAAACATACCCGACCGTGAGTTGTTTAGCGACCCAATTCATGTCGATATCAATATGGTTCGCAACGACATTCTTGATATTCCGGCATTCCACCAGTGGCGCGATGACCTGAAGGATGCCCACTTTATCAAGGAGAAGGATAAGGACGGCAATGAAGTTTACGTTTGTGGCAACGAAGTCGAGAAGATGTCGAAGTCGAAATACAACGTGCAGAACCCCGACGACCTTGTGGAGAAATACGGTGCCGACACGCTCCGTCTCTATGAGATGTTCCTTGGTCCCTTGGAGCAATCCAAGCCTTGGGATACGCAAGGCATCGAAGGCACGTTCCGTTTCGTGCGCAAGTTCTGGAGGCTGTTCCACAACGAAAACAACGAGTTCTGCGTTAGTGATGAACCTGCCACTGCTCCTGAGCTGAAGAGCCTGCACAAACTCATCAAGAAAGAAGAGGATGGCATCGAAAGCATTTCGTTCAATACAGTTGTCTCGGCCTTTATGATTTGCGTCAATGAGCTTGCCGATCTCAAGTGCAACAAGCGTGAAATCCTTGAACCTTTGGCTATTATGATTTCGCCTTACGCACCGCATATCGCTGAAGAATTGTGGCACTTGCTAGGTCATGAGACCTCGGTGGTGAATGCTGCCTTCCCCGTCTACGATGAGAGCAAGACCGTGGAGAACAGCTTCAACTATCCCGTGAGTTTCAACGGCAAGATGCGCTTTAATATGGAACTGCCTGTCACGATGAATGCCGACGAGGTGCAAGCCGCCGTGCTAGCCGCCCCCGAAGCCGCCAAGTGGATTGAGGGCAAGCAGATACGCAAGGTGATATACGTGCCGAAGAAGATTGTGAATATTGTTGTGGGATAATTAATTTGTAGAGACGTAGCGCGCTACGTCTCTACTCAGTTAATTTATTGTTGCGCCCGGTATTCCTTGGGCGACATACCCGCGTTTGTTTTAAAAAAGCGAGTGAATGCAGCTGGGTCAGAAAAGCCAAGCTGCTGGCTGATTTGTTGGATATTGAGGTCCTTGCTGTGGCGAAGTAGCGACTTGGCTTGGACAATGACATAACCCGAAATCCATTCATTGGCACTAATACCGGTTTGTTTCTTGATGATGCTGCCGAAATACTTGGGCGACAAACAAAGAAGATTGGCATAATACTGCACTTCGCGGCTTTCATGGGAATGGTTGACAAAGGCGTTTTTGAAGCGGTTAAACAATTGTTGGGCTGGAGTGAGTTCTGGTGCCGTTAGGCCGTTTTCCTGTAGGTAAATCTCCATCAAATGCGTTCCTATTTCCATTTGCTTGACCAGTAATTCGTCACGCTCAGGATGGCTCAACTGACTGATGGCTTGGAGCATCATGAAATGCCCTTGCATGCCTTCATATTGTTCATCGCTCAGATGGAAAACGGAATTATATCGGTATTCGACATGCTCAAAATAGAAGGGATAGAGATGCTTCAGGTTTTGAAGAAAACTTGGTGAGATGATGAGCAATGAAACCAAATAGTCGTCGCTCGACTCTTGGATCTCCATCACGTGACCAGGAGGAACCATGACAAAGTCGTGTTGATGGAATTCCTTTTGTTGCTTGTCAAAAAGGTTTTTCAGACACCCTCGATGATTTAGCCAAAGTATGAAAAATGGTGATGCGTAGGCTTTCTCGTAGATAGGCACACGGTTGATATTGTCAAATATCATTAGACCATTTGTTTTTATCTGGTCTCTTATTTCCTCCAAAGCGTGTGGCTGTTTTTTCATTTTTTCGGTCATTTTGCCTACAAAAATAGCATTAATTGTCCAAATAGTTCACAATAAACCGACTAAATGACAATTATTTCGTACTGATTGTTATTTGGCGAATGTTGAAATGTGTCTATTTTTGGAACCGAAAAATGAAGCAAGACGGCACCATCGTCACTGCTACGTTATGCTGGTTTTTTTAATTGTTTGGCGACGTTATTGAATTAGTCAGCATGTTTTTTCAAACATCCTACATTTATATTATTAGCTTTTATTTTATCAAAGTGTCTGATGGTGCCTTTTTTATTTTTTCTGCATCTCAAACACAACCGCATGAGGCATTTCGAACAAATTCGGGAAGTCGATGCGGTAACGACCATCAGCCTCCTTGCAAAGGGTGGCTTTCTTTTTGCTGCCTAATACTTTGATTTTTCCCGTCTTCAGCTTTATGTCCTTGGCCTCAAACCAATAAGTGCCGGGAACTGGGTTTTCCTGTTCATCCAAGAGGAAAATGCCGTAGACTTTGTCGCCTTTCTGCGTGAAGCGAAACTTGCCGTAAGTAAAAGGATAAATAGGGCGTGTGCTGTAGATGGCTTCGTCGTTCACCTGCATCCACTCGCCGATTTCTTTCATGCGAAGCAAGGCGGTGTCGGGCAAGTTGCCATCGGCATCGGGGCCCACGTTGAGGAGGAAGTTGCCGCCTTTGGCCACGATGTCGCACAAAAGGTGGATAAGTTTGTTGGTGCTTTTGTAGGTGTCAGTCGAGACATACGACCACGAATTGCCCATCGACATGCAGGTTTCCCAAGGATAGGGCAGGAGCGAGTCGGGCACCTGCTGCTCGGGAGTCTGGTAGTTTTCGTATTTGCCGCCTACCGAGCGGTCAACGATGATGAGATCTGGGTTGTTCTCGCGGGCGATTTCGGCTACTTTGGGCATGTCAATGTCCTGGATGTAGCCTTGGCATCCGAGCCAGGGACGCGTTTCATCGTTCACGCTCCATTCGGGACGTACCCAGCCACCATCGAGCCAAAGGATGTCAATGTCGCCGTAGTTATGTGTGAGTTCTCGTATTTGTCTGTGGGTGAATTGCTTGTATTTCTCAAAACGCTCGGGCATGGAGGTCGGTTCGTAGTTGACATTGCGGTCAGGGGTGGCCCACTCGTGTGCCCAGTAGTCGTCGCAGTGCCAGTCGGGTTTCGAGAAGTAGAGGCCTGTCCAAAAACCCTTTTCGCGAAAGGCTTTCACCACTTCGCCCGTGATGTCAGCTTTGGGATTTTTCGAGAACGGGCAGCTTGGGTCGACAGTGGAGTAGGTGGTCTCTTTCGTATCGAACATACAGAAGCCATCGTGGTGCTTCGTGGTGAAGACGACATACTTCATGCCAGCGTTTTTGGCGGCCTCAGCCCATTTCGATGGGTCGAAATGTTGAGGATTGAAGGTCTTATTAAGGTTTTGGTAATCAGTCTTATATTGGTAATAATCGGCGCCGTTGCGATTGATCCAGGGTTCGTTGCAGATGGACCACGATTCCACCACCTCCCATTGGGCATAGATGCCCCAATGCATCATGAAGCCGAACTTCAGGTCCTGCCATTGGCTGATGCGGTTGGTGATGACGGGGTCGGTTTCGGGGAGTTGGTCTTCGGTTTGGGCAAACGACAAAGAGTAAACGATGCTCAATAATGCAAATAGAAAGGTTTTCTTATTCATGTTCAAAATGCTTTTACGGCGTCAAAGATACGAAAAAACCACGATTCGCAGCGCACACTGCAAATCGTGGTAGGTTTCTATGTGACGAAGGAGATTATTCCTGTTCCATCAGGGCTTTGACTTCCTTGGCTTTCACGGTGTAGATGTTGCCATCGGCATCGCAGAAGCAGAAGGTGCCATTGTGGCGGCAGCGCATGGTGAGCAAGCGTTGCATTGAGAGGTCGAGGCCGCTCATCAATTTCTTGGTGAAGGACGAAACTTCATTCTTCTTGGCATTCACTGTTACTGTTGTCATATTGTCTGATCTTTTCTTCGTTGTAAAACTTAATGGATTTGATGTTTCCTTCGGCGATGATCTCTGAGGGCATGATGCTGTTGTCGATGAACAGGAAATAATCAACGATGGGGCAATAGAGATGGAATAGGTTCTTGATGCCCGCCTTGTAACGCCTGCGGATAATGTTGTCGTCCACATGATGACCGCCGTGCTTCACTCGCTCCGCCACACGCTTGATGGCTAGTTCGGGACTTTGCAGCCAGAAATAGACGAGACTGGCTTTGTAGCCCTGTTCGCGTGCCTTGAGGATGAGGGAATGATAGGATTTGGCAGCCAAGGTGGTTTCGATGGCAAAATCAACTTTGTCAGCGATGTGTTTTTTGATGCATGTCAACATCAGGCGACCTGCGGCGACCTTGGCACCGTCGGGGTTGAGTGGCGAAAGACCTTTTGCGATTTCATCGCAGTTGACGAACTCCTTACACTGCAGCGTCTCAGGCAAAACAGTCAAGGAGGCAGTGGTCTTTCCAGCTCCGTTACATCCTGATATGATATATAAATTAGGCATCAAATAATAGTTCTGCTCGTTTTTGTGATGACATATTTCATGCCAATTCACGCTGCAAAGATACAAAAAATGTGAACTTGTCAACACTTTTCCACACTTTTCCACGATATTTTTTGTGGATTTCCTTTTAATTATCTGAAAATCATACTAGTTGATAAACCTATGTCATTCCAGCTTAGCCTCCCATGTCATTCCTACGGAGGTGTGTGCGTTGGCTAGGAATCTATGGGAGGCGGTTCAAAACAGTTAACCTTATAGGCCGGCTTCAGAAAGCATAGATTCCATGCTCTCACACAGCCCAGCGCAGGAATGACATGCTTTCTGAAGCCTGTTGACACCTAACTTTTGCGATAACATGACCTTTTTCCGTAATTCTATGCTGATTCTTCCCAAAAAGTTGTACTTTTACCGCCTCAATCCAACGCAATGAAGATTCGTACGATTATCGGATTACTACTTTTGGCTTTGGCGCCATGTTCCTGCCAAAAGCCCGTGGAGTATCCCATCGAGCCAAAGATTACATACGAGGGTTTCACCTATTTGATTAATGCTGACAGTACATTCAGCGGTGAGGGCATCGTCGCCTTTTCCTATACCGATGGTGATGGTGACCTTGGCCTTGACGACAGTGATACCTTGTCGCCTTTCGGCTTCCACGACGCACATTATTATAATATGGTGATCGATTACATGAAATGCGTCAATGGTGAGTTTTTAAAGACGCCGCTGCTGAGTCCGCATGTGCCGACCAGTCCTGCCGACACGCTTGTGCTTTACGATACGGTGACCTTCAATGCCCGTTTCAAGCGACTTCGTGACTCGGAGGAACCGAAGGCCATCAGCGGCATGATGGAGTATAAGCTTACGGTGCAAAATCCTTTCTCACCCAACGACACGGTGAAGTTCGAGATTCGTATCCTTGACCGTGCATTGCATGAAAGCAATGTGATACAGACTGAACCCATTTTTACTAATCCTACAATGAAACAATAAGTACAGCGATATGAAACGACTT
Organism: uncultured Bacteroidia bacterium; assembly: GCA_902801625.1. Taxonomy (GTDB): domain Bacteria; phylum Bacteroidota; class Bacteroidia; order Bacteroidales; family F082; genus Limimorpha. Next base: position 289,577 of record CADCJI010000001.1, read on the forward strand.
TTATTATTCTTAGCTTTGTTATTGACTTTTGCCAATACACAAGCGCAAACCGTTGGCGAGAACATTGATGTCACGCACTATGAAATCCACCTTTGGGGCTTCGACTTTACCAATCGCACGCTGCAAGGTGAGGCTTTTGTTGACTTCAACACAACAGCCAGTCTTTCCACCCTCGTGCTGGAGCTGAAGACCCTCACTGTCACCGACGTGGCCTCCGACTACTACGGTGTTGAGAGTTTCAGCCAAGAGGGCGATTTCCTGACCATTGTTTTCGATGAGACCATAGCCGCCAATGAGCATGTCACTTTAGACGTGCGCTATGGAGGATCTACCTTCAGCGAGACATGGGGCGGCGTGGAATGGTGGGGCACCGATTATGTCTACAACCTCGGTGTGGGTTTCGAAAGCCAACCTCACAATCTCGGCAAGACCTGGTTCCCTTGCGTGGACAACTTCACCGACAAGGCCACCTACGACCTGATCATCAGCGTCAGTAATGACAAAAAGGCTATCTGTGGTGGCAACCTCGTAGAACATTACGACAATGGAGACGGCACCTCCACTTGGCATTGGTTTACACCTCAAGAGATTTCGACCTATCACATCTCGTTCGCCATCGGCAATTACGAACTTTGGCAAGATACCTATGAAGGCCTTAATGGTAACATCCTGATCGAGGTGTACGCCAAACCTAATCAGATGAACAACGTGCCTGGAACCTTTGTCCATATCAAGGAAATCATCTCGTTCTTCGAAGAGAACCTTGGCCCTTATCCTTTCAACCGTATCGGTTATGTCAGCACGGGCAAGGGCTGCATGGAGCATACTGACAATATCGCCTTTGCAGCGAGTATCATCGATGGTCAGACGACTGGTGAGGAATATGTTGCCCATGAATTGTCACACATGTGGTCGGGCAACTTGGTGACTTGCACAGAAGCGGGCGACATGTGGCTCAACGAAGGCTTCGCCCAGTTCTGGGGTGCATTCTACGAAGCTGGTGTCTATGGCGAACAGCATTTCCAGAATACGATTTCGAATAAGGTGAGTGCCATCACTGCATGGTGCAATAGCCCCTCCAACTGGATGCCGCTCAACAACATGCCCTTGAACATGACCTACGACAGTGATGCGGTCTATGAGCGCGGTGCGGTCATTGTCAACACGATGATGAACTACATGGGTCGCGAGAATTTCCTGGCAGCCATGCGAGCCTATTTCCAACAATATGCCTATCAGACAGCTACCTCCGAGCAACTGTGTGAAGCCTTAACCCAATATTCTGGCATTGACATGCACGGTTTCTTTGATACCTATGTCTATTCGAGCGGCATGCCTAACTTGTATGCATCAATCCTATCGGTTGAACCCATCGGCAACCAGTATAAAGTGACGCTTGACTTGCACTATCAACATATTGGCGACACCCACATAGGCCAAAGCAACATCTGCGAACTGACATTCATTGGTCCCGACTTCCAGTGGGTCACTGAGAAAGTAAGTTGGGACAACCAGCATGGCAACGCTACGGTCGTCCTCGACTTTGAACCTGTGTGTATGGTGAGCGACATCAACAACAACTGGTTGGACGGAAAACAGCAGAAGACTGTCATGGTGAAGACGTCGGCACAACAAGTTTGCCCTGGCTTCAGGTTCGAGGCCACCGCTCTGGCAGATTCGTTGTTTGTCGCAGTAGAGAACAACCTGGTGGGTCCTTACAATGATCCGTTGATTCCCAATCTGACCCTTTCGTCCAAGCATTTCTGGTCCATCAACCGTTATGACTTTGGTACGGCTAAGGTGAAGGGTATGTTTGATTACTCAAAGACCCAGGACGGCGACATCATCCAATCCGAAAACGATTCGGCTACCTTGCTTTACCGCAAGAACGCCTCAGAAGCATGGCACGAAATCGCCCACACAATCTATTCAGGCTCCACTTGGAAAGTGGGTCGGCTTGTGGTCGATGATGTCATGCCGGGTGAATACGCCATCGCTGTATGGGACAAGGAAGCCCTCAGTACTGAGGAATATGCCGAGCCGGAGAAGCAGATGCAACTGTTCCCCAATCCTTCCAAAGACAAGGTTCGCCTGACTTGGAATGGCGTTTGCGATGGTGTCATCCGCGTTCTTAGCATGGATGGGAAAGAAGTGAGAAACGCTACGTTTACCCAAACAGACAACCTTGAGCTTTCAACCGAAGGTTTGGCAAAGGGTTGCTATACGGTGGTACGCCTCAATCAGGTTGGCTCGGTAATGGAAACCAAGAAATTAATCGTTAAATGAGAAATAAAATGAAGAATATCAAGTATTTGTCGGTTTTGCTCATGCTGGGTTTCTTTTTCGTATCATGCGAAAAACAGCCTCAGGAGAGCGAATGGGAAAAGTATTATGGATACACCAATGAGGAAATCGTTGGGTCGTATTCTTTTTCCAATGGTTCGGGTGCCTTTGAAAGTTTGACTGAAGGTGAACTTTGTCATATTTGCGAGGATGCTAAAGTCAACATCACGGCAACATCAGGAAGTACCATTGAGTTTAATGTGAATTGTCCGAGCGATGAGTTCAACCGCACGTTTGAGGGTAGACCATGTTTTACTGATGATGACTTCCTGATTAACATGACCGCTCCATCGGGAAACGCACATCCAGATTATGAGTTGACAGTTTATGTCTATAAAAATGCCCAAGGCAAAATTCGTCTTCACGGTTTTGCTCGACATATCACGTATGAAATCAAAGTGGAAGACGGCATAACAGTTTATTATGTCAAGTCTAAGGTCAATTATTATTTCGATGTCATTAAAAACTAAATACTTACAACGATGAAAAAAGGATTATTTACTTTGGCTATCCTTGTGATGGCATTTGGAAATGTTGGTTTCGCACAACACAAAGTGAATCTGAAATCAGATGCGATGTCCAATGTGCTCAAGCATTATGGCGTTCGCGACGCAACAACTCTGGTGCCGGAGGTCGCAACTTGGGAAACCGCTTATGGCGAGAAGTATCGCACTGTTTACACTTACGATGAGTATGATTATTATCTCATTGAAGAGTACACAAAAATAGACGAAGGCGACGGCTGGATGGACTATTACATGATTAACTACGAGTACGACTTCTATGGCAATTTGCTTGAGGCGGTGGCCAAGTCGGCATACGAAACTGGTGTGATGGAAAATGAGGCTCGCGCTTCCTATACCTACGACGGTGACCAACTGAGCGAAGTCATTTATCAAGAATGGGAAAACGGAGCTTGGGAGAACGAAATGAAAGAGGTCTACAACTACAACGGTGATGTGACCACAGTGCTTTATTGGGATTGGAACGGTTCCAATTGGACTTCCGACGAGCTATACACCTACACCCGCAATGGCAACACCATTGAACTTGTCATGCAATACATGCAAGGTGGTGCTTGGCAAAACGATGAAAAAGAGATTATCACCCTTAATTTTGATGAGAGAGTCACTGAAATCCTCGATCAAGACTGGGTTGGCTCTTCATGGGTCAACGATGAATTGACAACCTACAATTATGAAGGCAATGTCTTTCCAACTAAGACTATCAAAGAATGGGATGGTTCGGATTGGGAGGATCATCAGAAGTTTGAATACACTTATGATGATAACGATAATGCCGTGAGTGGCCTATGCCTTGGCTTTGGAGGCTACGATTGGGTATCACATGATGGCGACATCGAGATGGTATTTGGCAATGGTGAGAAGAGTTTTGAATACTACGGCTATTGGGTTGAAGTGGAATATGTCGACCTGACGAGTGTGAACGAAAATGCTACTGCTAAATTCATGGTTTATCCTATCCCTGCCGAAGACGAAATCCAGATTCAGGCTGAAGGTTTCCAGAAGGCTGAAATCTATAGCCTTACTGGACAGAAACTAATGGAAAGCTTGGTTGAGAAGATGAATGTCAGCTCTTTGAGTCAAGGAGTTTACCTGCTGAAGGTTTATAACCAATCAGGCAAGGCTGAGGCACAAAGAATTGTCGTGAAATGATTTTGATAATACGAATTGCCATTAATTGGCCACGAATTTTTCATGAATTAAATCTCTGATAATTTGTGGGTTGTTTCTGGTAATTCATGGAAGAAACAAAGGTCGGAAGGCAAAATCCGGCCTTTTTTATTTCTTTAATGTAATCCTAAAGGTTGTCCCTTCGCCCACAACGGAGGATTTTACAAAAATCTTGCCTTTGTGGTAGTCTTCGATGATGCGCTTGGCCAAGGAAAGGCCGAGACCCCAGCCGCGTTTTTTGCTCGTGAATCCAGGGTTGAACACTTGGTTGATTTGCGACTTCGGAATGCCCTTACCCGTGTCGCTCAAATCGAGGTGGATGTGGTCGCCGTCATCGATGAGGTCAAGGGTGATTTTGCCGTGGTCGCCCATGGCATCGACAGAGTTTTTTGTCAGATTTTCAAGCACCCAGCGGAACAGCGAAGGAATCAAGGGCATGATCAATTCGCCATCGGGCAGGTTGACTTCAAATTCAAACTTCTTGGAGAACCGCTTTTGCAGGTAGTCCATCGTATCTCGGATGAGGTAGTTGATGTCAGTGGGCTCAGGAGTTGGCACAGAACCAATTTTTGAGAAGCGGTCGGTGACAATTTGCAGGCGTTCGATGTCTTTTTCCATCTCGTAGGTGCCCACAAAAGGCTCTTCTTGCATCTTCAAAAGCTCAATCCAGCCCATCAGCGAGGAGAGCGGGGTGCCTAGTTGGTGCGCAGTCTCCTTGGCCATGCCAGCCCACACTTGGTTTTGCTCCGAACGGCGGGCATAGCTGAAGAGCAGATAGGCGATGAGTAAGAACAAGGCAAATACAACAAACTGGATGACAGGGTAGTAGCGCATCTGTTGCACCAAGTCGGTGGTACGGTAGAAGATGGTGGCCTTGCCCTTGTTCATGAACTCGATTTGCAGCGGGTCGTTCTCGTTGCGCATGATTTCCAGCTGTTGTTTCACATAGTTGGTGTCCCGCATCATGAGGGAGTCGAGATTGCCGAAGCTGAGGATGGTGTCTTGGGCTTCATTGGTGACAATGACGGGTACGCCCATCGAGTTGAGCGTGATTTCCTCCATGAAATGGTCAATCATGTCCTCCAAAACGGCCTTCAAGTCAGTGTAGATTTGCGACTCGTTGTAATAAAGGTACTGAATGGTGCCGTAGCCTGGGTCGATTTTTATGGGCGGATATTTGGAATAGGCGCTTTTCATCTCCTCGTCGAAAACCGTTTTCTCGTCTTGTGCCGCTGGCAGGTTGCTTTTGAAGATGATATTGTCTTTGGTGTCAGTGATGACCAAAGGAATACTGATGTTGTTGCGGATGATGTCGAGGTAGATGGCGGTGTTCTCGTTGGTCGAGATATCGATGACGCTACGGTAGGCGTTGGCTAGAAGGTCGACGCGTAGTTGTTCCTGTTCACTCACCTTGTTGAAAAACTCTTCGGTCGACTGCATCATCACGGCATGCTGCTCCATGGCGGCAGCCCACATCTTCACTTGTCGCGTCTCTTGTATGGCAATGGATTTCACCAAATGGTTGGTGTACCACAACGAGACACCGATAATGAGCAGGGCAACGACTGCCAAGGCCCATTTCCAGTGCTTTTTGTTGGTATAGAGATTCGTTTTCACAAAGTTAAAAACGATAATGTTCGAAAATTATTATAATTCGGTCAGAATTGCAATCCGACCGTGACGAATTGGGGATTTGCAATCCTCTTTCTCAAATCTTTTTTCTCATTCGCCCCACAGGGATACCCAACTGTTCCCTATACTTTGCCACCGTTCTGCGGGCGATGGGGTATCCTTTTTCTTTTAGGACGAACATCAGTTGCTCGTCGGTCATGGGGTTGGCCTTGTCCTCGTTTTCGACGGCATCCTTCAGGATTTTCTTGATTTCGCGGGTCGAGACTTCTTCGCCTTCTTCGTTGGTGATGCCTTCGCTAAAGAAGAACTTCAGCAGGTGAGTGCCGTATGGGGTCTGCACATATTTGCTATTGGCCACGCGCGAGATGGTGGAGATGTCGAGTCCCACTTTGTCGGCCACATCCTTCAGGATCATGGGCTTGAGTTGGGTCTCGTCGCCCGTCAAAAAGTATTCTTCTTGGATGTCGACGATGGCTTTCATCGTGATGTAGAGCGTGTTCTGCCTTTGGTTAATGGCGTCGATGAACCATTTGGCGGAGTCGATTTTCTGTTTCACAAACTGAACGGCTTCCTGTTTGCTGCGGTTGTCCTTGCTGTTGGAGAACTCGTCCAGCATCTTCAAGTATGACTTGCTAACACGCAGTTCGGGGGCGTTGCGGCCATCCAACGAAAGTTCCACCTTGCCGTCTCTGACATAGACGAAGAAGTCGGGCGTAATGTAGTGGATGTTCTTGGTGCTGGAACTGGAGGCATCAGCAGGTTTTGGGTTGAGTTTGAGGATTTCATCCAGGGCGGCTTTTAGGTCGCGGTTGCTGACTTCCAGCTTCTTGGCGATTTTGTCGTAATGCTTCTTGGTGAACTCCTCGAAGAAATCCTTGACGATGGTCATGGCGAGGCTGTAGTCCTTGTGGAAAGGATTGTCCTCCTGAAGTCGTTTCAATTGAATGAGCAAGCATTCCTGCAAGTCGCGGGCGGCGATGCCAGGAGGGTCGAGTTGTTGCACGATGCGGAGCACCTCTGAAACTTCTTCCTCAGTCGTGGAGACATTCATTGTGAAGAGCATATCGTCGACGATGTTGGCGATGGGGCGGTTGAGGTAGCCGTTGTCATCCAAGTTGCCGATGATGTATTGCCCGATTTCGAGTTGCTTTTCCGTCAGGTCGTGGTAGGCGAGCTGCTGGTTCAGATAGTCTTGGAAGGTCTCCTCATTGACGATGGGGGCTTCGTAGTCGTCATCGTCGCCGCTGTAGTTGTTGGCTTGCAGCTTGTAGGAATAGTCTTCCCGGTCTTCTTCCGAGAGGTAGTCGTTAATGTCGAACTCGTCGTCTTTGCTGAAGTTTATCTCGTCGTCGTTATAGTCGTCATTTTCGCCGTTGTCGTCGGCGGGATCGTCAACGGTTGGCTCGTTCTCGTCATAGTCGCTGTCGTGAACATCTTCAAGGGCAGGGTTGATTTCCATCTCTTCCTTGATGCGCTGTTCGAGTTCGATTAATGGCAGCTGCAGCAGCTTCATCAGCTGGATTTGCTGCGGCGACAGCTTTAGTTCCTGTCGCTGGGTTTGAGTCAATCGTTGGTTATTCATTTCAGTTGTCAGTTTGGAGTTGTTCAGTTGTTCAGTTAGTGTTGTTCATCAACTGAACAACTGAATAACTGAACAACTGACATCTTATTTAATACAAGCAGTTCTTAGGTGTGCGTGGGAACGGGATGACATCGCGGATGTTGGTCATGCCAGTGATGAAGAGGAGCAGACGCTCGAAGCCAAGGCCATAGCCAGAATGCGGCACCGAGCCGAAACGGCGGCTGTCGAGGTACCAGTTCATGGACTCCTCGGGGATGCCGACTTCGTGCATGCGGTCAAGGATCTTGCTGATATCGGTCTCACGCTCCGAGCCACCGATGATCTCGCCGATGCCTGGGAAGAGCACATCCATGGCCCGGACAGTCTTGCCGTCTTCATTCTGTTTCATGTAGAAGGCCTTGATCTCTTTCGGGTAGTCAGTCAAGATGACGGGCTTCTTGAAGTGCTTCTCGACGAGGTAACGCTCGTGCTCCGACTGCAGGTCGACGCCCCAGCCGTCAACGGGATATTGGAACTTGCCCTTCTTGTTGTAGTTGGAGTTGCGCAGAATTTCGATGGCCTCGGTGTAGGTCAGGCGGACGAACTCATGTTCAAGCACGAAGTGCAACTTGCTGATGAGCTCCATCGACTTGTCTTCTTCCTTCTTGCCCTTCTCTTCGTCTTGCAGGCGCTTGCTGAGGAACTGGAGGTCGTCCATGTTGTTGTCCAAAGCGTATTGAATCAAGTATTTCAGCATTTCCTCGGCGAGGTCCATGTTGTCGTTGATGTCGTAGAAAGCCATTTCCGGTTCAATCATCCAGAACTCGGCCAGATGGCGTGTGGTGTTGGAGTTCTCGGCACGGAAGGTGGGGCCGAAAGTATAAATCTTGCCCAATGCCGTGGCAGCCAACTCGCCTTCGAGCTGACCCGACACGGTGAGGTTGGTCGACTTGCCGAAGAAGTCCTGCTTGTAGTCGACATTGCCTTGTTCGTCGCGAGGCGGGTTGTTGAGGTCGAGGGTGGTCACTTGGAACATCTCGCCTGCGCCTTCAGCGTCGGAGGCGGTGATTAATGGCGTGTGGATATTATAGAAGCCTCGCTCGGTGAAGAACTTGTGGATGGCGAACACCATGGCGTGACGCAAACGCATCACGGCACCGAAGGTGTTGGTGCGGAAACGCAGGTGGGCAATGTCACGCAAGAACTCCAATGAGTGTTTCTTGGGTTGCAGCGGGTATTCGTCGGGGTTGGCGGGACCGAACAAGCCAATCTCCTTCACGGAGAACTCCACGGCTTGTCCGCTACCCATTGATGCGACCAAAACACCCTTGGCCCAAAGCGATGCACCAGCGTGCATTAAGGCCAAATTCTCTTCGGGGATGACATTCAGGTCGATGACCAATTGCAGGTTATTGATGGTTGAGCCGTCGTTGAGGGCGATGAAGGCCACGTTCTTGCTGCCGCGCTTGTTGCGCACCCAGCCCATTACAGTAATCTCATTGTCAGAGGCTTGCATCTGCAAGGCTTGCTTGGCTTGCTTGATTTCAACTCTTTTCATTGTATGATGTTATTCTTTGTTGCGTATTATAAATAATGTGCAAAGTTACAAAAAAATGCAATGCAGGTTTGAAAATGTTGTACTTTTGCAAACATTATGGCCAATACATACACACAATTATATACCCACGTCGTTTTCCACACGAAAAGCACGGGCATCGTAATGCGCGAGGAAGATTTAAGTCGTGTGTTTGAATATATAGGTGGTATAATCCGTAGCGAAGGCTCGATACCATTTGCTGTGGGTGGTGTTGCTGACCATATACATATTTTGATGACTTTGCCGAAGACTGTCGCCATGTCGGATTTTGTTCGTATCATCAAGGCGAAAAGCAGCAAATGGCTAAAAACAGTGGATGTGCATTATGAGCCATTTCAATGGCAGGAGGGTTATGGCGCTTTCAGCGTCAGCCCCTCATTGATGGCTCGTACCACCAAATACATCTTTGGGCAAGCAGAGCATCATAAGACCAAAACGTATCATGACGAATATTGCGAAACGTTGAAAGCGTATGGAATCGAGTATGACGAACGATATGCGTTTGGGGACTGAGCGGACGGATTCCTATCACCCCTCTGGGGTTCCGATGGAGTCGACGGTTTGTGGTCAGCAGGAGTTGCACAACCTGCTTGATGTCCTGCGTCCCTACGGGACTGCGCGGAACCCCGTGGGGGTGACGGACATTAAGCAGGCGGATCCATCCCCTGCTTTTACACATAACGTCTCCCTAATCATCGCCGGTCCCTGTAGCGTCGAAAGCGAAGAACAGATCCTCGCCACGGCGCTAGCCTTGGCTGAAATCCCCGAGGTGAAGATGCTGCGCGGCGGCATCTGGAAGCCGCGCACCCGCCCCGATGCCTTCGAGGGCAGGGGAGAGCAAGGCCTTGTCTGGCTCCGTGAAGCGAAACTGACGACGGGCTTGCCCATCGCCACCGAGGTGGCCACGCCCGAGCATGTCGAGTTGGCATTGAAATACGAAGTCGATGCCTTGTGGATAGGTGCCCGCACGGTGGTCAATCCCTTTTCGGTGCAACAACTCGCAGATGCCTTGCGTGGCACCGACATCCCCGTGTTCATCAAGAACCCCGTTTCGCCCGACTTGAACCTATGGATGGGCGCTTTCGAACGCTTCCAAAAGGCTGGTTTGACCCATTTGGCAGCCATTCATCGTGGCTTTGCATATTATAAGGAAACGCCTTACCGCAATTATCCCATGTGGGAAATCCCCATTGAGTTGACACGACGTTTGAATGTGCCGCTCATCACCGATGTGAGCCACATCTGCGGCAATCGTGAACTGTTGCAATCCACGGCGCAGAAGGCCCTTGACCTCGCCACGGATGGATTAATGATAGAGTGCCACATCAATCCTGATGCCGCCTTGACCGATGCCAAGCAGCAGATCACGCCCGAAGAGTTGAAACAATTGCTAGCCAGCTTGACTTTCCGCTCCAAGCAATCGTGTAATGTGGAGCGCGACCTTGCTGGTCTTCGTGGCGAGATTGACGACATCGACAGCGAGTTACTGCAGCTGTTGGCGCGTCGTATGGAAGTCAGTGCGCAGATTGGGGAATACAAGAAACGCAACAATGTCACCGTGGTGCAGATGGACCGTTGGAAGAAGATTCTCGCCGACCATGTGGCCACAGGTGAGGAGATGGGACTGTCGCCATTATTAATTAATAAGGTGTTCGAAGCCATCCATCAGGAATCCATTGAGCGGCAGGGCAGCATCATGGAAAATGAGAAAGATTCCCATTAATTGTAAATCGTCAGTTTGCTCCCGTCGAAGGTGGTGTGATACTGGATCAAATTATATACCGGTGTGCCATCTGTGGGAAAACTAGGAATCATGTCAGGCTCTCGAATGATGATCTGACCATTCAGAATGTTATAATAAGCGTTGTTGCAGCGGTCAACGACAAAAGGATAGTCCACAATCATTCTTGTGGTGTTGCCTTGGCTGTCTGTGCAAGCGTCAGGTTCGTTGGGCGGTATACGGTCGTAGGCCGCAAACGTGTCGTTAAGATTGTCGGCATCGGGTCTGCGGAAGACGATGATGCCACGGCTTGTGCTTTCTATCTCGGATGTGATATATTCCCAGCCACCTATGGTATGTAGGTTCTGATACTGCATCTGGTTGGGGTAAATCGTGATAGGGCTGGGCAGAATAGGCCTGTTGGGGTTTTCTGAATATTTCGTGCAGCCGTGCAGTAAGGGCAGGGCGCATATTAATATTAATAGGTGTAGTTTTGCGTTTTTCATGACAGCAAAGAAACGCTTTTTTTCTCGAAATAGTACCCTAATGATGGAAAAATGTTACATTTGCATGCAAAATAGTTAGTCATGAAGAAGCGAATCAGTATAATTGTCTATCTGTTGGCTTTGCTTTTGTTGTTTGGTTCGTGTGCCTCGTCTCGATCGCGAGCCATGCGAAAGGCCGAGCGTCAGTTGGAGCAGCAGGAGAAGCAGTCCAAGAAGCAGTATGATAAGGCCAAGACGACCCATTACAAGCGTCAGGCGAAAAAAACAAAGCGCATGATGCAGAAAGACAAGCGTCGTGCTGAGCGGATGCGGCGTCGACAGCGTAGTAATCCGTTCTTTTGAACCTGAAATGAGCGAGAAATGGGTATAGAAGCTAAAAAACGCGATTGAAGCGGTAAAAAATCTTATTGAAATGAATTTTTCCAAATGTCTGAAAATCAAAAATATAAACAACTGAAACAAAAAATCGCAAAGAAAAAAATGCGAAAAACGCATATTTTTCTTGCGTACTTTGAAATAAGGTTGTAATTTTGACGACTTTTAATGCACTATTATGCACCAAACAAAGTAGTATTACATAAAATTACAAGGTATGTTTAAAAATTTACTAATGACCCTTGCCATCGTCCTGGCCACCTGCACGTTGACCATGGCACAAGCGCAAGGAAGACTCAAAGGCAAGATTACCGATGACACAGGAGAAACGGTACCATTTGCAAACGTCATTGTTGAAAAAGGCGGTACGCAAGTGGGAGGAACCTCTTCTGACTTTGACGGTAATTATGACATCAACCCGATTCCTCCGGGAACGTATGACCTCAAGGCGAGCTGTATTGGCTACAATGCCTTCGTTGTGAAGAACATTGTTATCCCTGCCAACAAGATCACCTTCTACGACATCAAGATGGCCAGTGGAGCTATTAACATTGGTGAAGTCACGGTTGTCGACTACGAAATTCCTTTGATTTCAAAGGATAACACTACGCAAGGTGCCTCCATCACCTCCGAGGAAATCGCCAAGTTGCCGGTGCGTTCGGCAGAAGGTGTTGCCGCCAGCGTCGGTGGCGTGTTCTCGTCTGACGGTGAGGTCGGTTCCATCCGTGGTTCGCGTGAAGGTGCCGTCTACTACATCGACGGTGTGAAAGTTATCGGTAGCACGAGCGTGCCTCAAAGCGCCATCGACCAGGTCGATGTTATCTTGGGTGGTACGCCTGCCATGTATGGTGACGCCATGGGTGGTATCATCAACATGACCACCAAGGGCCCCAGCCGTACTTGGGGTGGCGGTATCGAAGCCGAGTATTCGGTTGACGGTTACGGCCATGCGCGCTTGGGTGGTAGCTTGCAAGGACCACTGATCAAGAGCAAGAAGGACGACAAGGAAGCCCTCCTCGGTTTCTTCCTCGCTTTTGATATCACGCACAACAAGTATGGCTACAGCTCAGCTGTGGGTTACTGGCGTGCTAAAGACGAGTACATGGAAAAGATCAGAACCAATCCTTTGACTATCGGCATCGGTACTAACGCTACCGCTTCTTATACGACAAGGGATGACCTGTATCACACCCGTTTCCTCAACAACTCGACCAACCAAAGCGTTAACTTGACTGGTAAGATCGACGTTCGTACGGGTAAGACCACCAACCTCACCATCGGTGGTTCGATGGTTTTGTCAGGTGGCCACTATCCTGGCGGCCGCAGCCAGTACTACTTCAATACTGACAAGAACTATCTGGCCAAGTCGGGCACCTATCGTGGTTATGTTCGCTTCACCCAACGCTTCCAGAGTGACCCCAATAGCACTTCGTTGGTTTCCAATGTGTACTACAGCATCCAGGCTGACTATTCTCGCTACACCAGCGAATCGGGCGACCCCGACTTGTGGAACAACATCTTTGCCTATGGCAACTTGGGTAAGTTCACCACCTATAGAGCTCCTAACGTCCACTTCCAATCAGCAACTGTCGATTCGGTTCTGGTCAATGGCCAATACAAGAACCTCAGCAACGTGTTCGTGTTGGATAACTTCTACGATACTCTGGTGACCTTTAAGCCCTCTAACTTCAATCCTGATCTGGCTACCTATGCCAACAATTACTTTGAACTGTATAAGGACTACGGTGCTGTGGGTTACTACAACAACTTGTCCAATATCATGCTGAATAGCGGTCTGATCAACGGTATGTCACCCAGCTATGTGTATGGTATGTATGCAGTGCCTGGAACCATCCAAGATTCCTATGGCAAGGCTGTCAACGACCAGATTGCAGTGAACGTCAACGGTTCAATGACCCTTGGCAGAGGCGACAACTCTCACGATATCAAGTTAGGTTTCCAATATGAGCAACAAAACAACGCTCAGATGTCGTACAGCTCCAACTACTGGACGCTGATGCGTGACATGACCAACTTCCACATCAGAGAGCTCGACCTCGAACACCCCTATGCCAACTCTTATGACGGTCATGTTGATACTGTGCTCTACCACAGACTGTATGACGATAAGAGCCAATACACTTTCGACGCCCGTTTGCGTAAAGCCATGGGTCTGCCGGTTGATGGCACGGAGTGGATCTTGATTGATACCTACGATTTTGATAACAATACCATTAAATATTACGATGAAAACGGTAAGATGAGAACCGGTAAGGTTGAAGGTGGCCTCGACATGAGCATGTTCGGCGCCGACGAGCTGACCCGCGACGGTAACTTCTCAGTTTACTATTATGGCTATAGCTACGATGGTCATAAGAAGTATTCACTGACCGAACGTCCTTCACTCAACGATTTCTTCAACCATCAGGATTCTGATAAGGTCTTTGATCGCCCGATTGGTGCCCAACAGCCCATCTATATGGCCGGTTACCTCCAAGACAAGTTCGCTTTCAAAGACCTGATCTTCAACATCGGTGTCCGTGTCGACCGTTTCGATGCCAACCAGCAAGTGCTGAGAGATCCTTATGTTCTGTATGACTTTAATACCGTTGGCGACATCAAGAATGCTATAGCCAGTAACAAGCTGAACGAAGGTGACTTCAACTTTGCCGGTGATGTGTCTGATATTTATATTCCTGACAATATCGGTGATGATTACGTTCCTTATGTGAACAAGATCAGCGAAATCACTGAAATCGTTGGTTACCGTACGGGTAACACTTGGTACAATGCCGATGGTGTTGAAATCGCCAACCCTGAGGTTCTTGACATGGGTACCGGTGTCACACCTTGGGTTAAGAAAGAATATGTGAACATGGAAAACCGTAAGGTTGACATCAACTCCTTCAAGGATTACGATCCCGCTTGGAGCATCATGCCTCGTATCTCCTTCTCCTTCCCGATTTCCGACGAAGCCTTGTTCTTCGCTCACTACGATGTGTTGACTCAGCGTCCTACCAGTGCCTTCTACTGCAGCCCGCTGTACTACTACCGCTTCACCGACCTCTCGGGTACGGTTGCTAACCCCAACCTGAAGCCTTCGCAGACCATCGAGTACGAACTCGGTTTCACTCAGAAGGTGACCAACACTTCGTCAATGACGATTTCGGCCTACTATCATGAGTTGCGTAACATGATTCAGATGTACCGTTTCAATGGTGCATTCCCCAAGCCTTACAACTCCTATAGCAATCTCGACTTCGGTACTGTCAAGGGTTTGACAGCCAGCTACGACATGCGTCGTACGAAGAACGCCCGTATCCGTGCCAGCTACACTTTACAGTATGCCGACATGACCGGTTCTTCGACCTCCACCGCTGCCGCTTTGATTGCCGCTGGTGTGCCTAATCTGAGATCTACCTTCCCGACCAATGCTGACCGTCGTCACAGCTTCAACCTGACGCTCGACTATCGTTACAGCAGTGGCAAGGACTATGATGGTCCTACCATCAAGGGTGTCCAGTTCCTGTCCAACACCGGTTTCGCATTGCAAGTCAATGGTGGTTCGGGTACTCCTTTCACCGCTGCTCGTAACGTGTCGTCACCCATTTCGGGCGGCAACAACCTGCTGCAAGGTACCTACAACGGTTCCCGTATCCCCGCTTCGTTCCGTTTCGACCTCCGTGTCGACAAGGACTTCGACTTCACCATTGGTGGCAAGGAAGAAGGCAAGAAGGGTCGCGAAGCTTTCGTGAACGTGTACCTGCAAGTGCTGAACCTCCTCAACTCGAAGAATATCGTTGGCGTGTATAACGCTACCGGTAATCCCGATGACGACGGTTACCTCTCGGCACCTCAATGGGCTAGTGAAATCAACTCCATGATTGACCCGCAGGCCTACATCCAAATGTATGAACTCTATGTCAACAGTGGCGGCAACTACTCAATGCCTCGTCACATCAGAGTTGGTTTGAGCTTCAATTTCTAATAGGAGAGACTATTCATAACGAAAAATTACAAGTATTATGAAGAATATATTTCGATTTTTGTTAGCGGCGCTGCTCATTGCGGGCGCTGTGACTCCCGGAAAGGCTGAAATGTACAAGTATGGACAAACTGGCAATAATGGCCAGCGTGCCCAGACCGCAGCCGGATGTACGCCTTCGTCAGCTTTCGAATGGCTCGACATCAACAATGTCAGAACCCGTATCAATGCGGGTGGTGACATGTGGTGGGACCTTCCTTCTGGAACAGGCTCCAAGTATTTTATCCCTGCCAACGGTTCTGCTACTTCTCTGTTCGCTGGCTCCCTGTGGATTGCCGGTGTCGACGTCAACAACCAGTTGAAGTGCGCCGCCTTGCGTTTCCGTCAGGTTGGTAACGACTACTACACTGGCCCTCTGACCGTTGATGGCAAGGCCTCCATTACGCCTGAGACCTGCGCCAAGTGGGATAAGATTTACAAGATTACTCGTGCTGAGGTTGACGAATTCCTTGGTGCTTTTGATCCTAACACTGGTAGATTGGCTGAAGATTATCAGATGCCATCCATCATCAAGAATTGGCCCGCCATGCGTGGTGATGATGATCCGGAAGGCATTGCCCAGTATTTGGCACCTTTCTATGATTATGATGGTGATGGTTTGTATAACCCTGAAAACGGTGACTATCCTTACTATGACATCAAAAACGAACTTTGCCATACTAAAGTTCCGACCATGGAAGAAGAAAAATTTGGCACCATGCACGGCTCCATTTTGGCCGACCAAGTGTTGAAGGGTGACCAGACCTTGTGGTGGATTTTCAACGATAAGGGTGCTGCTCACACGGAATCAAAGGGTCAAGCTATTGGTATCGAAGTGCGCGCCCAAGCTTTCGCTTTCGCTACGAACGACGAAATCAACAACATGACGTTCTATAGCTACGAAATCATCAACCGTTCCACTTATACCTTGACGGGTACTTACTTCTCGCCTTGGACTGATGTTGACCTTGGTTATGGTTGGGACGACTATGTAGGTTGCGACGTGGGTCGTGGTCTCGGTTACGGTTACAATGGTTCTGCCGTTGACGGTAGTGGTGAACCTGAAGCCTACGGTGCTCAGCCGCCGGCGTTGGGTATCGACTTCTTCCAAGGCCCATACATGGATCCCGATGGTATCGACAATCCCAAGTATAACTTTGAAGTTGTGGTTACCTTCGACCACATGGATGGCAACGACTCCATCTTCACTTACGATACCGTTGGTCAGACCCAAGTGGTTGACTTCAGCATCAATGGTGTGAACTTCGGTAATGGTATCGTCGACGATGAACGTTTCGGTATGCGTCGTTTCGTGTATCACAACAACAACAGCTCTCAAAATGGTGACCCGGAGACTGCTCCTGAGTACTACAACTACTTGCGTGGTATTTGGAAGAACGGTGCCAAGATGAGTTATGGTGGTGATGCTTTCCAGACTGACATTGTTGGTCCTGACTGCGACTTCATGTTCCCTGGCGATTCCGACCCGTGGAACTGGGGTACTGGTGGTAATCCTCCTGGAGGTGGTTTCAATACGAATGGAAAGTACTGGTCAGAAGAACAGTGCGGCAATGCACCTAACGACCGTCGTTTCATGCAGTCGGCAGGCCCCTTCACTCTGGAACCTGGTGCTGTCAACTACATCACCTTCGGTGTGCCGTGGGCACGTGCCACCTCTGGCGGTGCTTGGGCATCAGTTGAACTGCTGCGCGTGGTCGACGACAAGTGCCAAGCCTTGTTCGACAACTGCTTCAAGGTTATCGACGGTCCCAGTGCTCCCGATTTGACCATCCGTGAGCTCGACCAGAAGCTCATCATCTATCTGTCGAACGGTACGCTCTCCAATAACTATAAGGAGAAATATATTGAACTTGACCCCGAAATCCCTACGGGAAGAACTGATAATATTTTGGTAGCTAAGGATACCACTTGGACCTTTGATATTAACGGCGACAGTATTTATCAAGTCCATGAAGAGTATAAAGACTCCACTTATGTTTACGACAGATATTATCGCTTTGAAGGTTATAAGGTGTACCAGTTGGCCAACGCTGAAGTTGGTTCCGATGAGTTGAGCAACAACGACAAGGCTCGTCTGGTGTTCCAATGTGATGTTCGCAATAATGTTGGCCGTCTGCTCAACTACGAATTCGACGAATCGTTGCAGGCCAATGTGCCGAGTCTGAAGGTGAATGGTGGCGATGCCGGTATCACCCACAGTTTCGTAGTCACCGAAGACGAGTTCTCCATGAGCGACAACCCGACACTTGTCAACCACACACCTTATTATTACACGGCTGTTGCATACGCCTACAACAACTATCTGCCCTACAATCAAGATGATGCTCTTGGCCTCTTGGGTCAAAAGAAACCCTATCTTGAAGGCAGATTGAACATTCAGACGTATACAGCTATTCCTCACAAGACAGTCAATGGTACTGTGTTGCAAGCACAATATGGTGACAGCCCTGCTATTACTCGCGTCGTTGGTTCTGGTAACGGTTTCAACGAACTTGAGCTGAGCAAAGCTTCTATTGACGAAATTATGAGCAAGCCTATGGCCAATGATTCGACCAACCGTTTTGGTAGTCCCAACTATCCAGCTTCATATCACCCCACTTATGAGCCAGGTTATGGTCCTATTGACGTGAAGATTATTGACCCGCTGAACGTGAAGTCGCACAGTTATGAACTGGTGTTTGACGACATGTATGAGAAATACACTCATCACGTCACTAACAATCCTGATATCAAGGGTGACTCTTCTGTCCGTTTGATCAACAGCTGGTATCTTAAAGATCTCGATATGGATAGCATTTTCCATAGCGACACAACTACGATTTTTGACAACGAACAGATGTTCTTGGATCTTGGTATTTCTATCAATGTGACCCAAGTCTATCAGTTTGGTCGTATTTGGGCTGGTTGGTATTACAATAAGAAGAATGATGGTACTGTGTGGCAAAAATACGAGACTGTCATTGCCAAAAACAATGGTGTTGTCGGCTCTTCCATCGAATATACAGATCCTAGTTATCAGTGGATGAGTGGAATCCGCGACATTGATGTGCCTAATTCGTACCTCAACTGGATTCGTTCTGGTACGTATCAAGACAAAGACAATGCCTCCAACAACGACTACTCCATGTCTTCGGGATCGAACGACACTGGCGGTAGCAAGCCTTGGGACCCGAACGAGAATTGGGAGAAGATAGCCAACCGTTCGTGGACAACTCCTCTTTTCGCCACCTCTTGGAGACACACTAGTCATATGGATCCTGGTCCTGTAGCTCCAGGTGGACGTGTCGACACCGTGTTTAATAAGACTGTCAGTGTTGATATCGTCTTCACTGCCGACAAGAGCAAGTGGACCCGTTGCCCAGTCATTGAAATGTGTATGGATCCTGCCCTTAGCGAAAATGGCGTAGCTCGCTTCAACTTGCGTAAGCACGCTTCGGTTGACAAGGATGGTAATCCTTACATGATCAAGGATGAAACCAACAAGGACATTCCGTTTAATATCTGGGACGATGCTGCTAATCCCCAATATGCAAGTACGGACGAAAATGACCCGAACTTCATCGCTCCTCAAGGCATGGGTTGGTTCCCTGGCTATGTTATTGATGTTGAAAACGGCATTCGTCTGAATGTGGCCTTCGGTGAGGACTCTTATCTGGAGGATCTCGGTGGTCGCGATATGATCTTCAATCCTGGCAAAGTTCAGAAGGCCACTGCTGAAGACCCGACTGGTCTGTTGCAAGAGTATGACCCGGCTATTTTCCGTGGCTCTGACAATGAACCTGTCTTTGGTGGTAAGCACTTTGTTTACATCTGGCGTATGGACTCCATCGGTGTGTCGAACTCGGTGCCGTGGAAGCAAATGAAGAACTATGGTTATGACGGTGGTCAGCTGTTGTTCAATTCATTGAACTATTTCCAGAACATGGTTCCTTCGGCAGCCTTGACCATGACGAGAATTTTCTACAAGTTGGTCATGTGGATTGGTATGCCTATGGGTATCGAAGGCATGGAATGGTTGCCCGAAGGCAACGAATGCCGTGTCCGTATCCGTCTGGCTAAGCCTTATGCACCTGGTTACGGCTATCCGATGCAGGTTCAGAATCCTGATTTGATGATCAACAACCTGAATCCGAAGTACACCTTCAAGATTGAGGGTTGGGATCCTGTCATGAACGATGAAAAGAAGTCCGATGAAGACCTGAATCTCATCACGGTGGTGCCTAATCCTTACTATGCTTACAATACATACGAAGGCAATGCACTGACCAACAAGGTGAAGATCATCAATCTGCCTGATAAGTGTATCGTTTCGATTTACACTTTGAGTGGCACTAAGGTACGTCAGTTCCGTAAGGACAATGAAACAACGAGTATTGAATGGGATCTTACGAACTTTGCCAATACGCCTGTGGCCAGTGGCTTCTACTTGATCCACGTCAAGGATTTGACCAGTGGTGGCGAGCGTACCATCAAGTTCTTCGGTGCCATGCGTCAAGTTGACCTGAACACATTCTAATCAAATGTAATTGCTAACCGTAAATAACTTATCATCATGAAGAAATCATTTAGATATATCGTATTGAGCTTCGTAATCCTATTTGGATTAAGTGCTCCTCAAGCATTTGCAGGAAACAAAGACCGTTCAGGCCAAGCTGGCGCTCCCGAGCTGTTAATCAATCCCTGGGCCGCTTCGTCGGGCTGGGGCAATGCAGGCATGTCGTTCGTTCATGGCGTGGAAGCCATCTACGGCAATGTGGCTGGCATCAGCTCTTGCCGCACCCTGGATGTGAACTTTACCCACACCAGCTGGCTGGTTGGTGTGGGTAATGACACCCGCATCTCCTCATTCGGCTTTCTGGCTCGTGTGGGTGAGTCGAGTGTGTTGGGTCTCTCTTTTATGTCGTTCAGCCTCGGTGAAATTCCGATTACGACTGTAGGAAATCCTGACCCTAACACATTGGGTACCTACAAGCCTAACCTGATGAACATCAATTTGTCGTTCGCCAAGGCTTTCTCCAATAGCATCAGCGGTGGTGTCAACTTGAAGATCATCAGCGAGTCCATTAAGGATATGGATGGTGTTGGTGTGGCCATCGACGCAGGTATCCAGTATGTCACTGGTCCCTTCGACAATATCCACTTCGGTATCACCTTGAAGAACATTGGACCCACCATGAAGTTCTCTGGCGACGGTCTCTCCCTTAGGGTGTTCATGGACAACACGAGCAACCAGCAGTTCACTATGGTGCAGCGCGTCGACGATTTCGAATTGCCCACTCAGTTGAGCATCGCAGCCGCCTACGACTTCCTGTTTGCTGAAACCAACAGAATCACCTTGGCTGGTAACTTCTGCTCCAACTCCTTCACCAACGACCAATTCATTGTCGGTCTGGAGTATGGTTGGAAAGAGATGTTCATGATCCGTGCCGGTTACACCTACGAAAACGGCATCTGGTCGAAGGAAGGCATCCTTTACGATGATGGCTGCATGAACATCAACCGTGGCCTCAGCGCTGGTATGTCCATCGACGTGCCGGTCTCGAAGAAGGAAGACGCCATGCGTTTTGCTCTGGATTATTCCTACAGAGACACCTACACCTATGGTGGCACCCACAGCGTGGGCTTGAGAATTATTTTCTAAAACTGGTGTCAGTTTAGAAATAATTCGTATCTTTGCAGTCGCAAACCAAAAGAAGACCCTTATTTCGGTAAGGGTCTCTTTTTTGCAACCTGTAATGAAATAATTAAACATAATTACTATGTCAGAAATCAAATACTTTACCCCAGAAGGGTTACAAAAACTGAAGGACGAACTTGACGACCTGATTCTTCGCGAACGTCCACGCATCGTGCAAGCCATCCAGGAAGCACGCGACAAAGGCGACCTCTCTGAAAATGCTGAATATGATGCTGCGAAAGAGGCCCAAGGCCTGCTTGAAGCCAAAATAGCCGAACTGCAAGACCTCATCTTCAATGCCCGTATCCTCGATGAGTCGAAGATGGACAACTCGAAGGTGTTGCTCTATTCGACGGTGAAGATCAAAAACACCAAGTCGGGCATGATGATGACTTATGCCATCGTGCCTGAAAAGGAGGCCAATTTCAAGGAAGGCAAGCTCTCTATCAACTCGCCCATAGGTCAAGGCCTGTTGGGCAAGCAGGTGGGCGACATCGCCGAGATTCAGGTGCCTGCCGGCAAGGTGCAGTTCGAAGTTGTTGAAATCACCCGTTAATACCTCAAGTCATGGCTACCATATTCTCAAGAATCGTGAAAGGGGAAATCCCTTGTTATAAGATTGCCGAAGACGAGCGTTTCTTTGCCTTTATGGACATCAATCCTGTTGCTGTGGGTCACACCCTGGTGATTCCCAAGCGCGAGGATGACTACATCTTCAACCTCGAGGACGACGAAATCGGTGCCATGATGGTCTTTGCCAAGAAAGTGGCTAAGGCCATCGAGAAGGCTGTGCCCTGCAAGCGCATCGGCGTGGCCGTCATCGGCTTGGAAGTGCCTCATGCGCATATCCACCTCATTCCCATCTCTCAGGAAGGCGATATGGACTTCAAGAAAGAACATGTGCATATGAGTGATGACGAATTTCGTGAGGTGCAGAAACGTATTGTGGAGAATCTTTAAGGAGATTCCCCTTCGGGAAATGGAGTTATCAAATTAGTTTAATGCGGCGGCTTGTAGCGCTTACGGTTTGTAGGCTCTGCAGGCCGCTGCTTGTTGGCCACACTTCGGCGCTCCATTCCCGAAAGGGAATCTATACATTGTTTTTTTTGTTATCTTTGCCGAAATTATTGACCAATGAAAAGAATCACCTTGTTACTATTGGCGCTTTGTGTAATGACAGGTATGTTTGCCCAGGATTTCGACCTGCCCTGTGGCAACCTTAATTACAAGCCAGAAATACAGACTGTATTGCTTTATGCTGACGACAACCAGCTGAACGACCCCATTATCCCATTAGAGGATATGATGGGCCGTTTGACCCTTTCGTTCGACATTATTGATGGGCAAGGCGAGGTACTCAACTACACCTTCATCCATTGCAGCCACGATTGGCAACCCTCTGATATGCAGCGCATACAATACGCCTCGGGCTTTGAGTCAGATCGCTTGGACGACTATGCTTTTTCACGCAACACCTTGATAGAATATGTCAACTACCACCTTACCTTTCCAAGAGAGGACATGGTGCCGCTTATTTCAGGCAACTATCTGCTTATCGTTTACGGCGACGATTTGAACGATTTGTATCTGACCCGCCGTTTCATGGTGGTTGACGAAAAAGCTCATGTGGGTGCTACTGTGCCGCGTTATCCCGACGACCTCAATTACACCGATACGCACCAGCAACTCAATGTTAAGGTGAACATGAACAACTATTTGACGGGTAATACGCAGCAGTACAGCTTTTTGACTATCCGACAAAATGGTCGTTGGGACAATGCTGCCGAAGGCTTGAAGCCTACATACGTCTATCCCGACTATATCTCCTTCGAGCATCATCCTCAAACGGTTTTTGAGGCAGCCAACCAATACAGACGTTTCAATACGAGCAACTTCTATTTCCAATCTGAAAACTTGGCCCACATTCGTCAGACTGACGAGTGTTTTGAAATCGATATTGCCACTTGTGAGTCGCGGGCAAGGCTTGCCTACACCTCTTACGAGGACATTCACGGCGAGAAATTCGTTTACGTGGAAAATGAGAACCTCGATAACTCGACTGAGGCCGACTATTGCCGTGTCAACTTCTTTTACAAGAGCGAGGCACCGCTGACCCACGAGGACATCTATATCATGGGTGCGCTCAACGACTGGTGCTTCAATGAGAGCAACAAGATGACCTACGACTACCGTCTGCGCGGCTACACCTGCTCGATGGTGCTCAAACAAGGCTACTACAACTTCATGTTCGTCACCCTCGACCACCAGACCCACGAAATCATGACTGATATGACCGCTGGCAACCACTGGGAGACTAACAATGTCTACAAGCTATATTTCTATTTCTACAACGCTCTCAAGGGTTATGATGAGCTGGTTGGCTATTCCACGGTGAATTCACATTAATTGTCTCACGCAGAATACGCAGAATTATGAGAAACGCAAAGCGACGCAAAAATAGCAGCCGGTAGGCTCTGCGATTTCTGTGGATTCTGCGTGCAAAAAAGACCTATTCCCATGAGCGAGTCCCGTATCACTCTCTTTGCCGAAGTTCTCCTGCCGATTCCCGTGCCAGGTACTTTTACCTATCGTGTGCCTTTCGTTTTGAACGAACAGGTGCGTGTGGGGCAACGAGCGGTGGTGCAGTTCGGCAAGACCAAAATCATGTCGGGGTTGATTGTCGGGTTGACGGAACAGGTGCCTTCGGTCGAAGTCAAATTCCTGATGGATTTGTTAGATGACCAGCCGATTGTGAATGAGAGGCAACTGAGGTTTTGGGACTGGGTGAAGGCTTACTACATGTGTCATCTCGGCGAGGTGATGCAAGCCGCTTTGCCCTCGGCATTGAAGCTGAGCAGCGAGACCACCGTAGCTCTGTCGCCCGACTATGTCCTCGATTCGGTAGCTTTGAACGACTTCGAATACCTTATTGTAGAAGCCTTGCAAATCAAGCCGAAGATTGCCATCAGCGAGGTGAGCAAGATCATAGGTTTCAAGAAGGTGATGCCCCTTGTCCATTCGATGATGGAGAAGGGCATCCTCGTGATGGAGGAAGAGCTGAATGAGAAATACAAGGCAAAATACGAGCGTTTTGTGCGTCTTGCAGGGACATACCGTGACGAGGCCAAGGTGCATGAGTTGATGGACAACCTCACCAAGCGTGCTTACAAACAGTTGGAGGTCTTGCTCGCCTTCATCACTCTTGGCGGTGATGCCGATAACGATATTATGGCCAAGGCTTTGCTGGAAAAAGCCAATGCCACATCCTCGATACTGAAAAACATGGCCGAGAAAGGTGTTTTTGAGGTCTATGAGCGAAAAGTGAGTCGTCTAAAGGAGTTTAAGGTGCAGACCGATGTGGACAGCATCCGGCTTACAGAAGCCCAACAGAGGGCCTACAATGGCATTAAGGCGGGTTTTGAGGGAAGGAAGCCTGTGTTGCTCCATGGTGTGACTTCAAGCGGAAAGACGGCCATTTATATCAAATTGATCAAGGAAGCCATCGACCAAGGAAAGCAGGTCTTGTATCTCTTGCCAGAAATTGCACTTACGGCACAAATCATAAACCGTCTAAAAGAGTATTTTGGCGACAGGCTGGGTGTGTATCATTCTCGTTATGGCAACAATGAGCGGGTTGAGGTTTGGGAGCAAGTACGTGATTTTGGTCAGACGCAATCGCCTAAACATCAAATTATTATTGGTTCGCGATCGGCCATTTTCTTGCCTTACTCCGACATTGGCCTCATCATCGTGGATGAGGAGCATGACAGCAGCTTCAAGCAAATCGACCCTGCACCGCGCTACAATGCCCGCGATGCCGCCATCGTGCTGGCTGCCATGCATCAGGCAAACATCGTGTTAGGCTCGGCTACACCTTCATACGAAAGCTATTTCAATGCCTTGAATGGCCGTTATCATTTGGTGGAAATTACTGAGCGTTTTGGAGGTGTGCAGATGCCTGAAATCATCCTCAGCGACATGCGTGTGGAACGTCGTCGCAAAACCATGAAGGCCGATTTTGGCAGCACTTTGCTGGATGCGATGAAAGAGACCTTGGACGAGCATAACCAGACCATTTTGTTCCAAAACCGACGCGGATTCTCGCTGCGTTTGGAATGCGACGAATGCCATTATGTACCCCAATGCATCAACTGTGATGTGAGCCTTATCTATCACAAGAGCCAAAATGTGCTGCGTTGTCATTACTGCGGCTACACAGCCAGTGTTCCGACCGAATGTCCAGTGTGTCATAGTACAAACATCCGAATGCATGGTTTTGGTACTGAGAAGATCGAGGAGGATTTGAGCCTTGTCATGCCTGAGGCAAAAGTTGCGCGTCTCGACCTTGACACCACGCGCTCGAAAAGCGACTACCAAAGCATTTTGGAGGCTTTCCAAGACCATGAAACCAACATTCTTGTGGGTACGCAGATGGTCACCAAGGGCTTGGACTTCGATTCGGTGAAAGTGGTGGGCATCCTCAACGCCGACAATATGCTTTCTTTCCCTGATTTCCGCGCCCATGAGCGCAGTTTCCAGCTGATGGCTCAGGTGGCAGGTAGGGCTGGCCGCAAAGGCAAGCAGGGCAAGGTCATAATCCAAACTTATGAGCCAGCGCATCACGTGTTGCAAGACGTGTTGCGCAACGACTTCCGCGGGCTTTACGAGAAGCAAATGGTCATCCGTCGCCAATTCGGCTATCCGCCGTTCTACCGTCTCATTCTCATTCGTTTGAAACACAAGGACTACCAAAAACTCAATCCTGCTGCGGCGGAATTGGCTGCCATGCTTCGCCCTATCTTCAAGCAGGATTTGCTTGGGCCAGAATACCCCGTGGTTTCAAGAGTCAAGAATCTGTATATCAAGCAGATGATGGTGAAGTTTAGGCGGGACTACAACACCCAAAAGGTGAAGGAATTGATTGCGCAGCAGATTTGTTTGTTCCAGCAGAATTCCGACTACAAATCCGTCCAAGTCCAAATCGACGTCGACCCGATGTAAGTTGTTGCTACAGCAGCCATGTCATGCCAATGCCGACATGTGCGTTTGTGGGCATCTATGGCTGCGTCGTATCGGTCAACAGAACTGAAGATGCTCATTTTCTGCAACATTTTTGACGCTGTATTGCCCAAAAAGACCTATTTTTGCAGTTTTCTAAAACGAGCAAACAATTCCCTTCTATGAAAAGACAACTCCTTGTAATACTGTCACTTCTATTCAGTCTTCCGTATACCTACGCTATCACTGTTAAAGGTCGCGTTTTTGACAACTCAACAGGTCATCCCATGGAATACGCCACGGTGCGGGCTTGCACCTTGCCCGACAAGACTTTCGTTTCGGGTTGCGTTACCGACCCTACGGGACACTTTACCTTGGAACTTGAGAAAGGCCGCTATGAGCTTGAAATCCAGTATATGGGATTCAATACCTCCTATAAAAATGTCAATCTCGACGGCTCAAAGAGCACGGTCGATGTAGGAAAAATCAATCTTTCGCCTGACAGCCGCATGCTGAATGAGGTGAATGTGGTGGCAGAGAAGAGTACCTACGAGATGACCTTGGACAAACATGTCTTCAATGTGGGAAAGGATGTGGCCAACACTGCAGGCAACGCCATCGAGGTGCTGGAGAACATCCCTGCCGTTTCGGTCGATGTGGAAGGCAATGTGAGCCTTCGTGGTGATGACGGTGTGCGTATCCTAATCGATGGCAAGGAGTCGGGCCTCTCGGGTATGAGCACCCAAGATGCTTTGCGCACCTTGCAGGGCGACATGATTGAACGCATCGAGGTCATCACCAACCCTTCGGTACGCTACGATGCCGAAGGCTCGGCAGGCATCATCAATATCATCTTGAAAAAGGATAAACGCCAAGGCTTCAATGGCGCGGTCAACATCAGAGGTGGTTATCCTTGGATGTACGGTGCCAGTCTTTCGGGCAACTACCGCCTGAAACGTTGGAACTTCTTCGGTAGCTATGGCTTCAACAATCGTCGAAATATTGGCGGCGGTGTCAATAAGACCAAGCGCTTCAGTGATATCATTGAAGGCGATACCCTCTTCACACAAATTACCGACCAGACCACTGAACGTAGGATGAACCGTATGGGTCATAATGTGCGCGTGGGTGCCGACTATTACATCACTGACCATGATATTGTGAGTGCCGCATTCGTCTACCGTTATGGCAAACTGGAGACGCATCCCGAGGTGCGTTATTCCGATGAGTATCCGCTTTGGGACTCCGCTTCGTATGATGTGCGCGCCGAGGATTATTGGGAGTACGACCCGATGTATGAGGTCACCCTTGACTATGACAAGACCTTTGAACGCAAAGGCCGCAGCCTGAAGGCTAATGTGCGTTTCTTCACCAATACCGAGAATGCGGGCTCCGACATCAACGAGTCGCTCTATCCTAATGCGGATGCGCAACAAGCTTTATGGACCATTTATCAGAAGACGGGCAATGATCAGCGCATGCGCAACCTGCAGGCCAGTATCGACTATGTGCATCCCTTCCTCACCAAGGCGCAGTGGGAGATTGGCGCGAAATACACCAACCGTAATATTCTGAGCAACGACAGCGTTTGGCAGAAGAATGACGGTATTTGGGAGCCTTTGGGCAACTATTGCTACGACTACGAATACAGCGAACAGGTGGCCGCACTCTACACCAGCCTCGGCAACGAATGGGGCCGCTGGTCTGGTCAGGTGGGTCTGCGTGCCGAGATGACCGACATCATGACCAACCTGAAAGGCTATGCCCACGACGGCAATGACTCCATCAACGGAGGCAAGCCTTACTTTGACTTCTTTCCGAGTGCTCACATCAACTATTCGGTGAATGAATTCAACCAGTTCCAGGTGAGCTACACGCGTCGTATTCGCCGTCCGGGTTTCTGGCAAATGAGCCCCTTCCGTTCTTACAACGACAACCGCAACATTCGCCTTGGCAACCCCGCCTTGACGCCGACCTATATGGACAGCTACGAACTCGGTTACATCCACTTCTGGGACAAGGCCAGCTTCAACTTTACGACCTATTACCGCCACGGTACTAACATGATCCGTCATTACACCTATGAGGATGATGGCGTGTTCTACAGCATGCCCATCAACTTCGGCAAGGCCGATGACTTTGGTGTGGAGATGGTGGCCCAAGGCCAGATGACGAAATGGTGGAACCTTAACGGCAATGTTAACTTCTTCCGTTCCCAATTCAATGGCACCATCAATGACAAGGTCTATGATGATGCCACTTGGATGCTCTTCGGACGCGCTGTGTCGAAGTTCAAGGTAAGCAATTGGTTTGACCTTCAACTGACGGCTCACATTATGGGTCCACACAAGGAGCCTTTGGGCATGCACAAGGGCAACTGGTGGATGGACCTCGCCGTGAGCAAGGAAATTTTCAACGGCAACGGCACCATCACTTTCAATGTGCGCGACCTTTTCAACTCTCGCAGTTGGGGTGGCGAGTCGTGGGGCGACGGCTTCTGGCAGTACAACACCAGCACTTGGAACCGCCGTTCGTTCTCGCTCAACTTCAACTACCGCATCAATCAGCAGAACATCAAACGCAACCGTCCCGATGGTGAAGGCGGTGGCGACGATGAAGGCGGCGGTGGCGGTGAAGAACAATCGGGAGAGGATTATTGATTTTTAAGAAAATTGGTTAAAGCATACCGATAAAAAAACTATCTTTGCGCCATCGTTCTATGCATAAAACCTTGCGCTTATGGTATGCTTTTTCCAATCTGACAATCAGCGAGTTATAGCCGTTGATTCCAAATCAGAACTTTCCGAGGAAACCGTTTCCAAACTCAGGTGGCTTTTTGGTAATGCCGCAAAAATCGAAAAAGACACGGTGAAAGGCCATTTCGTCGGGCCGCGCCGCGAGATGATTACGCCTTGGAGCACCAATGCCGTCGAGATTACTCAAAACATGGGCATCAAAGGCATCATCCGCATCGAGGAGTTCCAGAAAGTGGACTCAAAGAAAGCCCCTTACGACCCGATGCTGCAAAACCGTTACGAGAACCTTGACCAAAATGTGTTCTCCGTCGACCGCAAGCCTGAACCGCTGAAATACATCGACGACATTGAGACTTACAACCAGCAGGAAGGTCTGGCGCTGAGTAGCGAAGAAATGGAATACCTGAAAGGCATCTCTGCCAAGATTGGACGCAAACTGACTGATAGCGAGGTGTATGGCTTTGCGCAGGTCAACTCCGAACATTGTCGTCACAAGATTTTTAACGGCACCTTCGTCATCGATGGCAAGCAGATGCCCAACACGCTCTTTGCCCTCATCAAGAAGACCTCGAAGATGAACCCCAACCGCCTCGTGTCGGCATACAAAGATAATGTGGCTTTCATCCTCGGTCCCAAGGTGGAGCAGTTCGCTCCCGCCGAGCCCAACAAGCCATCGGCCTTCCAAATCAAGCCCATTGAGACGGTGATATCGCTGAAAGCCGAGACGCACAATTTCCCGACCACCGTGGAGCCTTTCAATGGTGCAGCCACGGGTAGCGGCGGCGAAATCCGCGACCGTTTAGCAGGTGGTCAGGGTAGCTTGCCTTTGGCGGGCACTGCAGTTTATATGACTTCCTATCCCCGCACGGAGCAAGGTCGTGAGTGGGAGAAAGACATCGAGCCGCGCAAGTGGTTGTATCAGACACCGGAAGAGATTCTCATCAAGGCCTCCAATGGTGCCTCCGACTTCGGCAACAAGTTCGGCCAGCCCCTCATCAACGGCAGCTTGCTGACCTTTGAGCATAGCGAGAAAGAGACATTGGGCTACGACAAGGTCATCATGCTGGCCGGTGGCATAGGTTTTGCTAAGGTGAAGGATGCCAAGAAGTTGGAACCTGAGGAGGGCGATGTCATCATCGTTCTCGGTGGTGACAACTACCGCATCGGTATGGGCGGCGGTGCTGTGTCGAGCGTCGATACGGGCCAATATAGCAACGCCATCGAGCTGAACGCCGTGCAGCGTGCCAACCCTGAGATGCAGAAGCGCGTGAGTAATGTGATTCGTGCGATGGCCGAGAGTGATCATAACCCCATCCGCAGCATCCACGACCACGGTGCGGGAGGTCACCTCAACTGCCTTAGTGAGCTTATCGAGGACGCAGGTGGTGTGGTTTATGTCGACAACCTGCCTGTTGGTGACCCGACTTTATCCGACAAGGAAATCATAGGCAATGAGTCTCAGGAACGCATGGGCTTGTTGGTTAACAAGAAGGACAAGGAAATTATCAAGGAGACCGCCGAACGCGAGCGGGCACCGTATTATGAAGTGGGTGAGGTGACGGGTGACGAGCGCCTGCGTTTTGTCCGCAAGAAAGGCAAGGCTCCCATTGACTTGGCTATCTCCGACTTCTTCGGCAGTGCGCCTAAGACGATTTTAAAGGACAAGACCAAACCTTATCATTTCAAGAAAATCAGTTACACCAAGCGCGACATACACAAGTACCTCAACAATGTGCTGCAAATGGAAGCTGTGGCCTGCAAAGACTGGCTCACCAACAAGGTGGACCGCTCCGTGACGGGTCGTGTGGCGCAGCAGCAGTGTGTGGGCGAGATACAATTGCCTTTGAGCAACCTCGGTATTAGTGCTTTGGACTACAACGGCAGGCGAGGCATTGCCACCGCCTTGGGTCACGCTCCGATAGCGGGTCTCATCGACCCGGCCGCCGCATCGCGTCTTTCGGTTTCCGAGGCTTTGACCAATATTCTATGGGCTCCGATTGAAGGTAACCTTGAAGGTGTTTCGCTGAGCGCCAACTGGATGTGGCCTGCCAAGCAGGAAGGCGAGACCGCCCGTCTCTATGAAGCCGTGAAGGCCTTGAGCGACTATTGCGTGGCTTTGGGCATCAATGTGCCGACAGGCAAGGACAGCCTCTCGATGACACAGAAATATCCCGATGGTGAGAAGGTTGTAGCTCCTGGAACGGTTATCGTTTCCGCCGCGGGCGAGGTCTCGAACATTCGTCAGGTCATTCGCCCCGTAATGAAGGCCGATGAGAACACAGAACTCCTTTACATCGATTTCTCAAAGGATGGTTTCGAATTGGGTGGTAGCAGCTTTGCCCAAAGCATCGGCGCCATCGGTCAGGCTGTGCCTGATGTGAAGAGTGTCAACTACTTCAAAAAGTGCTTCAACGCTATTCAGAAGCTCATTGAGAGCAATCTTATTTTGGCAGGTCACGATGTGTCGGCTGGTGGTTTGATCACCACTTTGTTGGAGATGAACTTCGCCAACACGACTTACGGCATGAACCTCGACCTCAGCGCCTTCGACAAGGACGACTTGATGGCCGTGCTCTTCTGCGAGAAGCCATCGGTGGTCATCCAAGTCTCCAACGACGGCATCGCCAACCGTATGTTACGCGAACTGGGCATTGCCTTCAAGATGATCGGCAAGCCTCATGCCAAGCGTCAGGTCAACATCCTGCATGCCGAACACAACTACATCTTCGACATCGACGAGTTGCGCGACACTTGGTTCAAGTCGTCGTACCTGCTCGACCGCAAGCAAAGCGGTCCGCGCAAGGCCATGGAGCGTTTCATGAACTATAAGAAACAGTATCTGCATTATAGCTTTGGCAGAAACTTCACTGGCACCGCCGCAAGCCTTGGCATCGACATGCACCGCCGCCAGCCCACAGGCATCAATGCGGCCATCATCCGCGAGAAAGGCTGCCAGTGCGACCGTGAGATGGCTTACGCCCTTTATCTCGCCGGCTTCGATGTTCGCGATGTCACCATGACTGACCTTGCCACAGGCCGCGAAGACCTCAAGGATGTGAATATGATTGCCTTTATCGGTGGCTTCTCCAACTCCGATGTGCTTGGTTCAGCCAAAGGCTGGGCGGGCGCCTTCCTTTACAACAAGAAGGCCAAGAAAGCCTTGGATGACTTCTACGCTCGTGAGGACACCTTAAGTCTTGGCGTTTGCAACGGCTGCCAGTTGATGATGGAACTCGGTCTGCTCTATCCCGACCACGAGGAGCACCCCGTGATGATGCACAACGACTCGCACAAGTTCGAGTCGGGCTTCCTCAATGTGGAGATTGCCCAAAACGAGAGCGTGATGCTCAAGTCGCTGTCGGGTCGCCGTCTCGGCGTTTGGATTGCCCACGGCGAGGGTCGTTTCTACTTCCCCTGCTACCGCGACAAGTACAAGATTGTGATGAGTTACGGCCAAGACGAATACCCAGGCAACCCCAATGGTAGTGACTGGTCAACAGCCGCAGTATGCTCTAATGATGGTCGCCATCTCGCCATGATGCCGCACCTTGAGCGTGCTTTCTTGCCTTGGCAGTGGGCCTACTATCCCGACGAGCGCAAGAACGATGAAGTCTCGCCTTGGATGGAGGCGTTTGTGAATGCTCGGAAATGGGTGGAGGAGAATAGAAAATAAGCTATGCCCAAAGAAAAAATCAACAAAACCAACGCCTGCCGCATCCTCGACCAGAAGAAGATCGCGTATGAGTTGATACCCTATGAGGTGGACGAGAACGACCTCGGTGCGCAGCATATCGCCGACCAATTGGGCGAGAATATCGATCAAGTGTTCAAGACCTTGGTGCTGAAAGGCGACAAGATTGGGTATTTCGTCTGCGTCATCCCAGGTAACGACGAACTCGACCTGAAGAAGACCGCCAAAGCCACGGGCAACAAGAGTTGCGACCTCATCCCGATGAAGGAACTGCTGCCCTTGACGGGCTACATCCGAGGTGGTTGCTCGCCCGTGGGCATGAAAAAGCAATTCCCTACCTTTATCCATGAGACCTGCGAGTTGTTTGATTACATCTATGTCAGTGCAGGTGTCAGAGGTTTGCAGTTCAAACTTAACCCACAGGATCTGATTCAGGTGGTGGAGATGACCGTTGCCGATTTGACCATCTTTGAATTGGGCCAAAAATGAGTTACACCATCCGCAAATCCACCTTGGCCGACCTGCCGACCATCCTTAATCTTCGTGATCAGGCACGCGAAATCATGCGCAGCTATGGCAACACCTTCCAATGGCCCGACGGCTATCCCCGCGATGATATGTTCAAGAAAGACATCGAGCAGGGTGGAAGCCATGTGATGCTGGACGAAACAGGAACCATAGTTGGGACTTTTGCTTTGCTGCCCAGCCCGGAAGTGACTTACAACAAGATTTACAACGGCCAGTGGCTTGACGACGAACCTTACTATGTCATCCATCGTATTGCCAGCACGCCCGAATCACATGGCATTTTGGATGCGCTTTTAGACTATTGTGAAACTCAAGTTTCCAATATCCGCATCGATACACATGAGGCCAATATCATCATGCGTAAGGGCTTGGAAAAGCATGGGTATCAATACTGTGGCATCATATATCTGTTGGATGGTAACGAGCGGTTAGCGTTCCAGAAAAAACTACAATCACGCTATGAAGCGTCATCGCGGACTTGATCCGTGATATCCTGCACTAAAGGGATTCGTCTTCGCACATAGGAGATGGCGGATCTTTGTCCGCCATGATGTCTTAAGGTGTAGTGTAGTATTCCCCAGTGGGGGGCTGACCAATCAATCGATATTTTCGATAATCTTATCCTCCTCGCTCAAATCTGGGACAAGTCGCTGGATAATCTTGTAGCGGTAGAAGAAACGGATGGCCACGACACGCACCACTGTATAAGCGGGGATGGCCACCAACATGCCAATGGTGCCACCGATATGGCCTGCCATGAGCAGCACGATGAAGATCTCTAAAGGATGTGCTTTGATGCTCGTCGAGTAGATGAGCGGCTGGTAGATGAAGTTATCGATGAGCTGTGCGGCCAGCATGATGGCGAGGATGATGAGGGCGAAGACCCAGATGTTGACATCCAAACCTGCACCTGTTCCGAGCTTCAAGACGATTCCGAAAACAATACCAATGACATCGCCGATGAGCGGTCCGACATAAGGAATCACATTGAGCAAACCAGCAATGAAGCCGATGGCGATGGCATAGCTGAAATCAAACCGTGCGATGAGCCACAAACCAAGGAAGTCGACCAAGGCTACCCCTAACATTTCAATGAACAAGCCCACAAAATAGCGTGACAATAGCTGCTTGATTTCGCTTAAGGTCTTGCTTAATGTCAATTCGTGCTTGTCGGGGACAAAAGCGCAGATGATCCGCTCAAACAATCCTTCTTCCTTGAGGAAAAAGAACGAGATGAACACAATGGCAAACAGGGCGACAAAGGCGCTGGTGACCAAAGATGCCACTGAACCAACAATGCCGCTCACTTTTCCGAAATCAACCAGCTCCCGGATTTTATCCATGAGAAGTGCGGAAAGATCGAAGTCTTCGCCCAAGTTGGGAAACATCCCAATCAGCCATTCATTCACTTTGTCGATGGGATTCGACTCGAAATAGCTGCTCGTTTCAATGGCTGAGGCATCCCTGACGATGTTAGAGACC
This sequence comes from uncultured Bacteroidia bacterium, assembly GCA_902801625.1. Lineage (GTDB taxonomy): Bacteria > Bacteroidota > Bacteroidia > Bacteroidales > F082 > Limimorpha. The sequence goes on from CADCJI010000001.1 coordinate 324,182, forward strand.
AAAGGAACCATTTGAGTGACGATCATCGTAAGAATGAAAAAGATGAGTATGATGGAGAGCAAGGCCAAAAGCCAGTCGGGCGCGCTCTTTCCCTTGATTTTTATCTTTCGCATCAGCTGCATGAGCGGCCGTCCGATCATGGAGACCACAAAGGCCACGATGATGTAGATGAGCACATTCTTGAAGTACCAACACAAGGCCAAAACCATGGCCAAACCACCCAATTTGATGATGTAACCCGCTAATTTATCGGTGTTTCTCTCGTTTTCCATAGGAAATATTTAGTTTTGAAATGACAAAATTAGTATTTTTTCAATCCTAATAGACGATTTTTGGTAATTTTGCGTTCTCTTTCAAAAAGGAGTCTCACCATTTGTAATTATCGTCCCAAATGAAACGTATACATCTTATCTCATTGTTAGCACTTTTCCCTTTCGCCTCTTTGTTTGCGCAAGTCTATGAACCTTTGGCACCCGATGCTGATACCTTGGAACTTGACGACCAGAGAGTCAATGACTTGAACTCAGGTAAGGCTGTTGTAGAAGAGTCGACCGTGATGGAAATGCTTGACATGGTGAGTTCCTATGGTATGACGAAAGATGTGTACTTGGACATCGATAAAAAAGCCTGGAACAAGTATGGCTTCAAGGAAGACGATGTGCCAGCCTACGATGACAGCGTCTACATGCAACGCATACAGGCCTTGGCATGCGAGACAACGATTCCTCTGACTTTCAACGGTCATGTCAAGTCGTTTATCGAGTTGTATGCCAATCGCCGTCGTCAGCAATCGAGCCGCATGTTGGGGCTTTCCTATGTCTATTTTCCTATGTTTGAGGAATACCTTTCCAAATACAATCTTCCCTTGGAATTGAAGTATCTAGCTATGGTGGAGTCGGCACTGAATCCTATTGCAGGCTCTAAGGCGGGTGCCAAGGGCTTGTGGCAGTTCATGCGTGGCACAGGTTCGGAATATGGCTTGAAGGTAACTTCTCTCATTGACGAACGCTACTATCCCGACAAGGAAACCGATGCTGCCTGTCGATACCTGAAAAACCTTTATGCGCGTTATGAGGACTGGTTCCTCGTGCTGGCCGCCTACAACTCGGGTCCAGGTACGGTAAACAGGGCCATCATCAGGGCAGGTGGCGTGAAGAACTACTGGGCTATCTGGCCTTATCTGCCCGCTGAGACGCGTGGCTATGTCCCTGCTTTCATCGCTGTGACCTATGTGATGAACTATGCCCCTGAGCATAACCTCTATCCCATGAATCCCGGCTTGTTGATGCATGGCACCGACACGGTGCTAGTGCGCGATCGTGTGGCCTTCGACCAAATCAACGAGTGCATCGGTGTACCTATGGTCGACTTGGAGTTTTTCAACCCGCAATTCACCAAACGCGTTGTCCCAGGTTCGAAAGAATCCCCCTATGCGCTGCGCATGCCCACCAAGTACACCTTACGCTTCACGCAGCTCGAGGACAGCATATACAGCTATGTAAGCAAGTACGAGAAAGCCCGAGAGATTATTGAGGAAAAGGTGGAGGAGGTGAGCGACAGTTTCGTCCATGTGGTGAAGAAAGGCGAGAGCCTTGGCAGTGTTGCGAGGAAATACCATGTTACTGTGGCGAAGATCAAGAAATGGAACCACTTGAAGCGCGAAACCCTCCATGTTGGACAGCGTCTTACCATCTATCGCTCTGGCTCTCCTTTGGCTCAGGTAAATAATAAGACCACTAAGAGCAGTGCCAAGAGTGCCAAGAACAATAGCAAGGCGACAAAATCGGCCGCGCCCAAGACTCACACCGTGAAAAAAGGAGAGACACTCAGTTCCATCTCAAGGAAATATGGTTGCACGGTCAACGACCTCAAGAAATGGAACAACCTGAAGGGCAACAGCGTTAAAGTGGGGCAGAAGTTGAAGATTAAGAAATAACCAGATTGCAGGCCTTAGGCTTGCATCTAAAACACCAACATACTATGAAAAACGCTCTGAAAATCGCCATCATTGTCTTGATTGCCGGCATGATGGTGTCGTGTGAAGAATCCAGTGGCCCCAGAAAAGCCCGTTCTGTGGGCGGCACTCGCGAAATCCTTGTCATCACGCAAAACCCTGACCAATGGGATGGTACCATAGGCGACACCCTCCGCAGTTTCTTCTTGCAGGAACAATATGGACTGCCCCAACCTGAGTCGCGCAACAACTTGGCGCACATCAATGCGGAAGCCTTCTCCGATATGTTCAAGAAACACAAGTGCATCTTTGAGGTTGAGATTGACCCGACCCTCAAGGAGGCTGTGGCCAAGACCATGGAAGACCATTGGTCAGCTCCACAACGATATGTGAAAATCAGTGCTCCTGATGTAGCCTCGTGGCTTGCGGTTTTCGACAAGCAGAAGGAAATCTATCAGCAGTGGTATGACAAGGTGGAGCGTGAGCGCATCTTGACCGTGTTTCGTCCCACTAAAGACGATTCCATCGCCAGTGCCATCGCCAAGAGGTTCGGCTTCACTTTGACTGTACCTCAAGGCTTCTACATCGCCAAGTCCGAATCCGATTTTATGTGGTTGCGCAAGGAGTTGGAACGCTCAAGTACCGACATCGTCATCTATCAGATACCTTACCGCGACACTTTGCAGTTTGAACCCAAGGCCTTGCTCTCAATGCGCGACCTGATGATGGGACAACACATTCCAGGCCCCTCTGAAGGCTCCTATATGGGCACAGAGACTAAGTTCGTGCCGCCTTTGGTGACCACGGCAAGCCAATTCCCTGCCGGATACGCCAAGGAGATGCGAGGTATGTGGAAGGTGTACAACAATTATATGGGCGGTCCTTTTGTTTCCTACACCTTTGCCAATAACCATACGGGACAGCTTGTCACCGTTGAAGGCTTCTATTACGAGCCCAACCAGAAGAAACGCAATACTATGCTCCAACTCGAATCCATCGCCTACAGCTTGAAATTCGTCGAAGAATAGCCTTTTATGGATGTCCCGCATCTGCAATGGTTCAAGACCGAGGAGCGTGAGGGGAAGACCTATGTTTACGACCCTTTGCGTCGTCGACAGGTCGCACTGACCCCTGAGGAGGAGGTCAGGCAGTGGGTGCTGTATCTTTTGGTGGAGCGCCTCAAGGTGCCTGCGGGTTTGCTGGCAGTGGAGTATTCGGTGAAGGTGAATGGTTTGGATAAGCGAGCTGATGCTGTTGTTTTTGGCACTGAGGGCCTTCCCTTGATGATCGTGGAATGCAAGGCTCCAACGGTGACGCTTACCGAGGCTGTGCTTGAGCAGGCTGTACGTTATCATTCCGCACTAAGACCCAAATACTTGCTACTCAGCAATAGTAACGCGACCTATTGTTTCAAGGTGGAGGGCCAAAGATTAAGTCCACTTGACCATCTCCCGGATTACACTGAAATGATGACCTAACAGGTTCATACTTTTGCACTGGTTGTTGCAGGCCTCAACAGGTATGTCATCCCCGCGAAGGGACGTGGGCAAAGGCATGGGATCTATACCTGATGAGGCCGTTATGCAAGGTCTTTGCTTCTTTAACCGCCTCCTATAGATTCCTAGCCAACGCACAAGTCCACCTTGGAATGACATAGGAGGCGGGCTCTTACTATACCAAGTGCTTTTTATGTCTATGCAAACGTAAACAACAAATTCCCGAAGAAATTCCAAAGCGTGGAGGCACCCACAGCGAAGACCTTGCTGAGGTAGAAGTTCCATTTCAGTTTGCCATTAAGCAGCCACACCGTTAGCGTGTCGATGCCTAAGCCGACCAGCGCGATGCCAAAATACTTCACGTATTCTATCCCAATCTGTGGGTTGGTGCTTTGGAACGTCCAGATGCGATTGAGCAGGTAGTTGGTTGTGGCAGCGACAATGAAGCCTAGGATATTGCTTAGGTATTTGTTCCATTTGAGCCATTCCTTGCAGACATAGGTAACGCCGAAGTTGACGAATACACCCGAAAAACCTACCACTCCGAATTTCAGGAATTTCAGGAGGAAGGTGCCGCTGAGTTCTATGTTCAACAAGGTTTTCATGGCTTTCGAATTGTCCTGCAAAAATAGTAATAATTAATAAGGTGTTTGAAGCTACATTGAATTTTCTACTTTGAGATTCCCGTTGGGAATGGAGAGTTGTTCGTTTTGTGAACCGCGGCGGCATGTGACGTTTGCGGTTCGTAAGCGTTACTTGCCGCCGCATGAAAAACAAGTGAGTTGACTCCATTCCCTAGGGAATCCCTATGTGTTTTTGTTGAATTTTTCTTGTCCGAAGGACATTCCTGTAAAAAAAGACTATATTTGCAGAAAATTTATGACGATGAACGCGGTGAAAGACATCTCCATCGAAGCCTACGACTATCCTCTGCCCGAAGATCGCATCGCCAAGTATCCCTTGCCTGAGCGCGATGATTCGAAGCTGTTGGTATTGAAAGGCAATGAGTTGCTGGAATCGCAGTTCAAGCACATCGGTGATTTCCTCCCCAAGGAAACCTTGTTGGTCTTCAACGAGACCAAGGTCATTCGTGCCCGCTTGCAGTTTCATAAGGCAACGGGTTCGCGCATCGAGGTGTTTTGTCTTGAGCCGGAACTGGACTATCAGCTGGCATTCTCTTCCAGTTCTCCTGTCCGCTGGAAGTGCTTGATAGGCAACTCGAAAAGATGGAAGGAAGGTCCACTCACCATGGAGCTAAGAGTGGGAGGTGAATCTGTAATCTTAACGGCGCAACGCATCGCGCTGAACGACCAGTATGCCGAGATTGAGTTCTCATGGACGCCTGAGAGTCTTTCGTTTGCCTCTGTGCTTGAGGCTGCTGGCGAGATTCCTTTGCCGCCTTATTTGCATCGTGACGCTGAGCCTGCCGACTGCGATCGTTATCAGACCGTCTTTGCCCGTTACGATGGTTCGGTGGCTGCTCCTACGGCGGGGCTGCATTTCACCCAACCGCTCATCGCTGCCCTTCGCAACCAAGGCGTCACCTTCGACGAGGTGACGCTGCACGTCGGGGCAGGTACGTTCAAACCTGTCGCGACCGACACCATAGGCCAACATGCCATGCATTCTGAGACCATCATCGTGCGTCGGTCGTTGATTGAAAACTTAGTTTTCCATTTTGGGAAGCCGATTGTCCCTGTCGGAACCACCAGCACCCGCACCTTGGAGAGCCTCTATTGGATTGGCGTGATGCTCAAGGAGCAAGGTTCCGATTTGCGTCCGCTGCATGTGGAGCAGTGGTTCCCCTACGAAAGTCATGCCCCACTTTCGGCAGCAGAATCCCTACAATATGTATTGAATTACCTTGACCTTCATGGTCTAACCCGCCTTGAAGCCACTACAGCCCTTATGATTGCACCTTATTACAATATGCGTATCATCACTGGGCTGATTACGAACTTTCACCAGCCGAAGAGCACCTTATTGTTGTTGGTTTCCGCACTTATTGGTGAGCGTTGGCAGGAATGTTACCGCTTCGCCTTGGACCACAACTTCCGTTTTTTGAGCTATGGTGATAGTTGTTTATTCTTACCGTGATTTTTTGGCACGGTTTTTGTATTTTTCCGAATCGAAAGCAACAAAATTAATTATTCACTTTAAAACTTAATCAAAATGAAAAGATCTATGTTATTTGGAGTCCTGGCAATGTTTGCCGTGAGCGCCCTGAGCGTCCAGAACTTGAATGCTCAAAATGTCAAACCGGCTGTGAAACCTACACAAGCCATCAATGAACCTAAGGAGAAACCGAAGAATCCATCGGAAATTAAAGGTTCCAATACTACCGTGACCGTCAATCCCGCAGCGAAGGACGAGTCCAAGGAAACTTCGATGAGATCTGCACAAAACCCAAAGGGACAAAAGGATCTCAAGACTAATAAGACCAATAAGCCTAGCAAGCCTAAAATGGTCAAGGATAAGAAGATGAAGAACGATGCCAAAGCCGATCAGAAACAAGAAGGCCAGAAGAAACAAGGCAAGGATGGCTTCCAAAAAAAGGAATATAAGCCCAGCAAGCCCAAAATGGTCAAGGATAAGAAGATGAAGAACGATGCCAATATCAATGAGCAAAATGCCAATCAAAACGCTCAGGGAAAAGAAAAGCCCAGTATCGTAAAGCCCGGTAAGAATGATAAGATGGAGAATAATGCCCAAGTCAGTGAGCAAAATGCCAATCAAAACGCTCAGGGTAAAGAACAAAAGCCCGCAATCGTGAAGCCCAATGCAAATGATAAGATTGAGAATAATGCCCAAGTCAATGAGCAAAATGCCAATCAAAACGCTCAAGGTAATGAAAAGCCTAGTATCGTAAAGCCTGGTAAGAATGATAAGATGGAGAATAATGCTCAAGCCAGTGAGGTTGAGGCAAATCAAAAGAAAGAAGGCTACTATAACGCTAACAACAAAAATGACAATCCTGCCCTCAAAAAGGATGAACCTCAGGATCCTATAAATAATGTAGTTAGACCTAAAGAAAAGGTCAGTGAGGGGACCGGTACTCAAAATAACAACGGCACGAAGTAAAACTTGCCCTGACGGTTAATGAAAAAGCGGAATGCTAGAAAAACCTGGCATTCCGCTTTCTTATTTTAAGGCAGTTACTTTTTCCTTCCCGAAAGCAGCTCAGCGTAAGTGCGGAGATGCTTTTTCTTTTCTTCGGGCAATCTGATGGCAGCTAAGGATTCGATGGCTTTGCGGTCGTAGTCGAGCATGACCTGTTCGACGGCTTCTTTCACGTGCAATCGGTCGTAGATGGCTTGTACCTCTTCTATTTTTTCCTCTTCGTCATGGTCGATGCGCAGGGTGAAGAGGTATTCAAGGCGTTTGTGGTCTTTTTCTGAGGCCAATTCCAATGCCTTCAAGTAGAGGTAGGTCTTCTTGTTGTCGGCAATGTCGCCACCATGGCGCTTGCCGAACACCTCTACATCACTATAGAGGTCGAGGATGTCGTCTTGCAGTTGGAAGCTCATGCCCATGTTGATACCGAAATCGTAAAGATGTTGGATGTCGGCATCTGTTGCGCCAGCCACGGTCGCACCCATTTGCAGGGCAGTGGCTAGAAGGACAGCGGTCTTCAACCGGATCATCTCCAAGTATTCCGGGATGGTCACGTTGCCGAGGGTCTCAAAGTTAAGGTCCATCTGCTGCCCTTCACAAATCTCTATGGCCACCTTGCCTAGTTGTTTGGCAAGTTCCGCACCTTTCTTGGGTTGCAAGGCATATTGGAAGGCCTTGGCGAGCATGGCGTCGCCGGAGAGAATGGCTATGTCGGCGTTCCATTTTTGATACACGGTTTCCTTACCGCGCCTAAGTGGTGCCTTGTCCATGATGTCGTCGTGGATGAGGGTGAAGTTGTGGAAGGTCTCCAATGCCAGGGCAGGCCATAAGGCCTCGTTTTCGTCGCCGTCAAACATCTCGTTGGCCAAGACGCAGAGCATGGGGCGGAGGCGTTTGCCGCTTTGCAAAATGGTGTAGGCTATGGGTTCGTATAACTCCTTCGGCTGTCCGCTGAAGTCGGTCTTTGCCAAAAAATCGGCAAAATCTTGTTGCAGTTGCTTGATTGTTTCCATGAAATTAGAGGTTTCGAAGCCACAAAATTAAAGATTTTCGTTGGAAATGGACAATTTGGAGCGGAATTTGTGGTTTTATAAATAATAAACCGGCCCTTCGACGGGCTCAGGGACCTTTGCTTTTATTGGTGTTGAGGGTGCTTGAGCCTGTCGGAGGTTCCGTATGTACAAGTTGAATCAAAACAGAGAATCGATGAAATACCTCCGACTGATTCCCGCGTTGTTGCTCGGTGCAATGATGACCGCCTGCAACACGACCAAGAAACTCTATGAAGCCCAAGAATATGATCAGGTCATCCAACGCTTGGCACCCGACATCTGCGATGGCGACATGAACGCCAGCCGTATCAATATGGTGGCAGCATCCTATCACAAGGCCAATCAAGCCGACCATGAGCGCATCCAAGCCTTGAAAGCCTCTGGACAACCCGATGTGTGGCCTGAGATTTACCAACGTTATTGCAGCATGAAGGGCCGCAACGATGCCTTGAAATGCTTCCCGACCAAGGTGAAAAACGGCATGAATTACGTGAATCTTGACCTTGATGAGGATATGACCATCGCCCGCAACAAGGCAGAGGCTTTCTTGCTAGCCAAAGCCAACCAACTCCTTAATACGGGCACACCTGTAGATGCCCTTGAGGCGGACAACTATATCGAACAGCTATGGCATACCAACAAGGACAACAGTAGCCTGCCCGAGCTGCAGAAGAAAAGTCTGCTGCGCCAGTCCGAACGCGTTCTGGTATCGGTCGATAACGACGACGAGCGTCCGCTGTTACGCGATTTTGTTGATGTTGTGCTGCATTTTGACGAAGGTGAAGTGCCGGCCAATGTGGTGCCTGCCACACACCGTATGCACTTGAAGAGCGACGATGCCGAGGTGAGGGTTGTCATCAACGACATCCAAGTCACTCCCGACCGCCTCGACGAGGTGACCTTCAAGGAAACCAATGGAGGCAAAACCGTTGAAGTGACTGACCACTCGCAAAACAAAACCGTTACTGTTTCAGGAGCGATAAAGTATTACGATGCCTACGGCTATCGCTCGCTGGCATCAGTGCCGTTCGAGGTGAAATCCACCTTCAAGAACGACTACACCACCATCAAGGGCAACCGCGAGGCCTGCTCGGCGGAGACTTTGAGCCGTCTCAACAGCCATCCTGTTCCCGTCCCGACGGACGAGAGCATGTTGATTGATACCGCCAAGAAATTGAATGATTTGTTGGCTATTGAGCTGAAGAAGTAGTTTTTTCCTTGTCCAATCGGTTCATTACCGAGTCCATAATGCGTTCCAGCACCTCAGGCTGTGTGGAATAATACCTTATGTTTTGCACAAAAATGCTGTCCGTGATGCCATAATGCTCGAAGAATTGGTCGTAGTATTCCCTCGTCATCTTGTTATAGTCTTTCGGGGCGATTTTGACTGAATCTTCCTCTTTCTGGTCACGCTCTTTGGATTTTTGGTAGTTGATGTCAGCCTCGATGATTTGCACATCGGTCAACACATCAATCATTTCCTGCTCCGTGAGCAGTCGCTCGGGCATAAAACTTTTCTCCTTGCGACCGCAGGCGGTCACAAGGAGAAAGAGCAGGATAATAATGGATAGTTTTTTCATTCTCAATTAGTTACCCACATCCGACAAGAACTTGATGCGCATCAAACGCACTTCTTCCTCTTCATATTCGTCTTCGCCAAGCTCACGAAGGGCGGCCTGCACATCGTCCGATTCGGCCTCTTGGAAATAATCAAGGATGTCTTGCTGGTGATAGATGTCGATGTTCTCCTCGATATAATAGTTGATGTCGAGATGGGTGCCACTCGATACGATGCTCTCAATTTCAGATAGCAACTCGTCGAATTCCAAGCCCTTGCCGTAGGCGATGTCTTCCAGCGGGATTTTTTTGTCGATGTTTTGAATAATGCCGATCTTGAGTGCGGAGTTGTTGACCACCGACTTTACCACCATGTCGTTCGGGCGGGTGATTTCGTTCTCTTCCACATACTCTTTGATGAGCTTGATGAACGGCTCACCGAATTTTTCGGCCTTGCCTGCGCCCACGCCCGCGATTTGGGTCATTTCCTCCTTGGTGATGGGGTATTGGATGGCCATGTCTTCCAACGATGGGTCTTGGAAGATGACGAATGGCGGCAGACCATTTTGTTTGGCGATGGTCTTGCGCAGGTCTTTCAGCAAGGCAAAGAGGGTCTTGTCGGCGCCACCATCCTTGTTGGCACCCATGGCTGCCATGGTCTCCGGATCGTCGTCGTCAGTGTTCTCGTAGTCGTGGTCCTTGACGAGCATGATGGTGTAAGGCTTCTTGATGAAGTTCTTACCCTCCTTGGTGATTTTCAGGATACCATAGTTCTCGATGTCCTTTGACAACAGCTTGTTGACCAAAGCCTGGCGGATGACAGCGGTCCAATATTTGTCGTCATGTTCGTCGCCAGCACCGAAGAACTCGTTGTTTTCTTGCTTTGCCGCCTTGATATCGCCGGTAAGTTTGCCGGCCAGCAGTTCAGCGATGTGCTTGGTCTTGAAGAGTTGTTTGGTGTCTTCCACGGCTTCAAGCACGAGCTTGAGGTCTTCCTTGCCGTCGAATTTCTCCTTCGGGAAGCGGCAGTTGTCGCATGAGCCGCAGTTTTCCTTGTTGTATTCTTCACCGAAATAGTGGAGTAGGAGTTTATGGCGACAAACAGCTGATTCAGCGTATGTTACGGTTTCATTCAGCAGTTCACGGGCGATTTCCTGTTCGGCCACATTCTTGCCTTTGTTGAACTTTTCCAGTTTGTGGATGTCCTCGTAGTCGTAGAAAGCGATGCAGTTGCCTTCGCCGCCGTCACGACCGGCGCGACCAGTCTCCTGATAGTAGCCTTCGAGGCTCTTAGGGATGTCGTGGTGGATGACGAAGCGCACGTCGGGCTTGTCGATGCCCATGCCGAAGGCGATAGTAGCCACGATGACGTCGACCTCTTCCATAAGGAACTTGTCTTGGTTTTCCTTACGGGTCTGGCTGTCGAGGCCAGCGTGGTAGGGCAGGGCACGGATGCCGTTGACGACGAGCGTTTCGGCCAGTTCCTCTACCTTCTTGCGGCTGAGGCAGTACACGATGCCCGACTTGCCCGGATTCTGCTTGATGTATTTGATGATGTCCTTGATGACATCTTTGGTCTTGGGGCGCACCTCGTAGTAGAGGTTGGGACGGTCGAACGACGACTTGAAGACCTTGGCATCCATGATTTCAAGGTTCTTCATGATGTCGTTTTGCACCTTTACGGTGGCAGTGGCCGTTAGTGCGATGATGGGAAGGGTTTCGTCGATGGCATTGATGATGGGGCGCAGACGGCGGTATTCAGGGCGAAAGTCGTGACCCCACTCCGAGATGCAGTGCGCTTCGTCGATGGCGATGAACGAAATCTTGAGGCCACGCAGAAATTCTGTCGTCTCCTCTTTGGTGAGCGACTCGGGTGCCACGTAAAGCAGTTTGGTCTTACCACTCTTCAAGTCTTCCTTCACCTCAAGCAGTTCGGCTTTTGAGAGTGATGAATTCATCACATGGGCGATGCCCAGCTCGGTGCCAAAGTTGCGGATCATGTCGACTTGGTTTTTCATTAGGGCGATGAGAGGCGAAACAACAATAGCAGTGCCTTTCGACATCAACGCCGGCAATTGGTAGCACAGCGATTTGCCGCCACCCGTGGGCATCAGAACGAAGGTGTTGTTACCGCCAAGGATGCTTTTGATGATCTCTTCCTGGTTTCCTTTGAACTGGTCGAAACCGAAAACATTCTTCAACAGTTTGTGAATCTCAAGGTCTTCTTTTTTTGCCATGATTTCCTCCTTTTGGTATTGTCCGAATTTTTGCGTTATTTTGCAATCTGTTTTGAAAAACTGCGTTATTGCCAAAGAGAGTTTTCTCCCCAATCAGCAAAGACAAAGTTATAGTATTTCACCAATACGGCGCAAGTAATTTTTGAGAAAAGATGACAAAAAATGGAGAAATAATTCGATTTGCCTCTCAAATTATTGAGAATGAAGCGGATGCAGTCATTGGTCTAAAAGCGAAATTGGATGATGATTTTGCCGAAGTTGTGGCATTGGCACTTGAAAACAAAGGAAATTTGGTGTTTTCGGGTATAGGGAAGAGTGCTATCATCGCTCAAAAGATTGTGGCTACGATGAATTCGACAGGCACCACGGCGGTGTTTATGCACGCCGCCGATGCCATTCACGGCGACTTGGGCATAGTTCGTGAGGGTGATATCGTGGTGATTCTTTCGAAAAGCGGCGAAACGCCAGAGATTAAGATGCTAGTGCCGCTCATCAAGTTGCGGGGCAACAAGATTGTGGCTATGGTGGGTAACCGCCAGTCGTACCTTGCCTCGCAGGCTGATTTTGTCCTAGATGTGACCGTGGATAAAGAAGCCATACCAGGTAGCTTGGCGCCGACCAGCAGCACAACAGCCCAACTGGTCATGGGTGATGCGCTTGCATTAATATTAATGAGGTGTCGCGGCTTCTCCACAAACGATTTTGCCAAGTTCCATCCTGGTGGGGCTTTGGGCAAGCAACTCTATCTCCGCGTGAAAGACCTCTACATTAGGAACGAGCGTCCCGAGGTGGGCCCCGACGACAACCTCACTCGTGTCATCATCGAGATGACCCACAAGCGCTTGGGTGCCACTGTGGTGATGGAGAGCGGACAACTGTTGGGCATCATCACCGACGGAGACCTGCGTCGCATGCTGATGAAATACCCCAACATCGAGCAGGTGAAGGCCGCACAAATCATGACCTCCAACCCCAAGACCATCGACGAGAATGCCTTGGTGGTGGATGCCTTGCACAAGATGCGGGAGAACAGCATCACGCAATTGCCTGTGGTGCATGAGGGGAAATATTTGGGAATTATCCATTTGCATGATATATTGAAGGAAGGGATATTTTAAATTAGCCAAGGTCCCTGAGCTTGTCGAAGGGCCGACTATATTAAGGACGGTGCTTCGACAGGCTCAGCAACCTGCGTAAACTGAACAACTGATAACTGAAGATGAAGCTAAGAACAGAAGATTTGGTCAAGAAATACGGTCAACGCACCGTGGTCAACAAGGTGAATGTTGAATTGGAACAGGGCGAGATTGTCGGTCTGCTGGGTCCCAACGGGGCGGGCAAGACGACCACGTTCTATATGGTGGTAGGGCTCATCAAGCCTTATTCTGGCAAGGTGTTCCTTGAGGATCAGGACATCTCCGACCTGCCTATGTACCGTCGTGCTCAAATCGGTATCGGTTATTTGGCGCAGGAAGCCTCGGTGTTCCGCCAGATGAGCGTGGAGGACAACATCTCTTCGGTGATGCAGTTCAAGAAAGGGCTTACTAAACAGCAGCAAGCCGAGAAATTGGAAGGTTTGCTCGATGAGTTCGGCTTGCAGCATGTGCGCAAGAGCAAGGGCATCCAGCTCTCAGGCGGTGAACGTCGTCGAACCGAGATTGCCCGTGCTTTGGCCGTCGACCCTAACTTCATCCTTTTGGACGAGCCTTTCGCTGGCGTCGACCCCATTGCAGTGGAGGACATCCAACGCATCATCTTCAAGTTGAAAAGGAAGAACATCGGTGTGCTCATCACCGACCACAATGTGCATGAGACCTTGAGCATCACCGACCGCGCCTACTTGCTTTTCGACGGCAAGGTGCTTATGTCGGGCTCACCCGAGCAGTTGGCCGCCGACGAGCATGTCCGCGAAGTGTATTTGGGGCATAATTTTATTCTTCATAAGAAAGAAATGTAGGGGATTCCCTACGGGAATGGCAATTCAGTTGTTTTACATGCGGCGGCTTGTGACGTTTACGGATTGTTTACGTTGTATGCCGCCGCTTTTTAATTAATGATTGCACTCCATTCCCGAAGGGAATCTCTATCACTCCATTTTGCTGGCAAAACATACCGACAGCAAAACATAAAGTACCATCACGAAAGGCAAGGCTACTAGGCGGAAGATGGCCACTGCTATTACGGCGACGATGAGGAAAATCCACCGCACCTCATTACCTTTCCATTTCGCGGATTTCATCTTGAACGAGAAAAACCTCAACCGACACACCATCATGAACGAGAAGATGAGCGTGATGCCAAGGCAGCACCAATAGCCCAAAGCTCCATCGACAAGGTGTCCCACTTGGCCAAGTGCCAAGGGGAGTGAAGCGATAAAGATGGCCATGCCTGGAGCAGGCAAACCACGAAACGAGGTCTTTTGTGTGTCGTCGACATTGAATTTCGCCAAACGGATGGCCGAAAATACGGGTAACAGAAATGCCAAGCAAGGCAACACGTAAACTCCATATAGAGTGACTGAGGGCAGGTCAAAGGCATGGGCCATCAGCCAATACATGATGAATCCAGGGGCCACACCCGACGAAACCACATCGGCCAACGAGTCCAAGTCGGCACCGATGAGCGAATGGGCATGGAGCAGGCGCGCTGCAAAGCCATCGAAGAAGTCGAAGAGGCCAGCCACAAAGATCATGACTGCCGCCTTGACGGGCATGCCGTAGGCGACAAAAAGGATGGAAAGGCAGCCTGAAACCAAGTTGCCGCAGGTGATGGCGTTGGGGATGTGTTGCTTTAGTTTCATCTTTTTTTTGCAAAGATAGCGATTTTTTTAATGCGGAATGCTGAATGCTGAATGCTGAATGACATTCCTAATTCCGCATTCCGCATTTTTTATTTATCTTTGCGGGAAATTTTAATGGGTTTATGCAGCACCAGTTCTATTCCTTGACAAAGGTTGCGGAAATCGTCAATGGGCAGCTCTTTGGAGCCTCTGATGAGCGCAAAATCAGCGATTTGCTCATCGACAGCCGCCACTTGATGGATCCCAACCAAGCCTTGTTTTTTGCCTTGAAGAGCCATCGCAACGATGGTCATAAATATATCGAGGAGCTTTACGAGAAGGGTGTTAGGGCCTTTGTGGTGAAACAACGTCCCGAGGCATCATGCCCTGAAGCGACTTTCATCATGGTGGACGACACGCTGAAAGCCTTGCAGGCGTTGGCTTCTTACCATCGCCAGCAATTCAGCATCCCCGTCATCGGTATCACGGGTAGCAATGGCAAGACCATTGTCAAGGAATGGCTTTATCAGATGCTCAGTCCCGACTTCAATATTGTGCGCAGTCCTAAGAGTTACAACTCACAGGTGGGTGTGCCTCTTTCGGTGTGGCAGATGAGTGAAAGTAATGAACTGGCCATCTTTGAGGCTGGCATTTCTGAACCCGATGAAATGATGGCCTTACAAGACATCATTCGTCCAACTATTGGTGTGTTCACCAATATCGGGCAGGCTCATGAAGAGAATTTTATCAACCATACCCAAAAGGTGGGTGAGAAGATGAACCTCTTCACCAAGGCCGACTCATTAGTATATTGTATGGATTATTCTGATATTCAGCAGGTTGTGATGCGTTCTGGAGTGTCTTCCAAGGTGAAGCTTTTTACATGGAGCCGCAAATTTGAGGAAGCTAATCTCTTTGTCAAGGAAGTTGTCGTGGGTGAGAAGCAGAGTCAGGTGCAATGCCTTTATAAGGGTGTGTTGCTGGCGTTTACCATCCCCTTTGCTGACGCGGCTTCCATCGAGAATGCCATCCACTGCATTGCTGTTGGGATGCTGATGAAGATGCGCCCTGAGCTCATTGCTGAAAGACTGCTTTCGTTGACTTCCATCGCCATGCGCTTGGAAATCAAGGCGGGCATGAACAATTGCACTATCATCAATGATTACTACAATTCCGATGTCGACTCGTTGTCCATCGCTTTGGATACAATGAGGCAACAGCACCAGCACCAACGCAATGTGGTGATTCTGTCCGACATCCTGCAAAGTGGTCGCAACGAGATGGATTTGTATGCCGAAATAGCTCAACTGTTGAAAGCCAAAGGTGTCGACATGCTGATTGGCATTGGCGAGGGGATCTCACGTCAGGCTAACAATTTCGACATGGAATGCTATTTTTATCCTAATGTGGCTGATTTTCTGGCGCATTTTCCCTTCTCGAAGTTCAACAACCAGACGATTCTGCTGAAAGGTGCCCGTGCTTTTGAGTTCGAGCAGATTGGCATGGAGCTACAGGAGAAGGCGCACGAAACCGTTTTGGAAATCAATTTCAACCATTTGGTAAATAATCTCAATCATTTTCGCTCTAAGATTAAACCTGAGACTAAGTTGATGGTGATGGTGAAGGCTTTCGGTTATGGCAGCGGCAATCTTGAGGTCTCTAACGTGCTTCAATACCATAATGTTGACTATCTTACGGTTGCTTTTGCCGATGAGGGTGTGGAATTGCGTCGTGCGGGCATCAACTTACCCATCATGGTGATGAGTCCTGAGGTGAATAGCTATGACAATATCATCAAATACCACCTTGAGCCTGAGGTGTTCAGTTTCCGCAATTTGGAGTTTATCGCGAATGCCTTGGAGAACCTCGCTTTGCCTGAGGTGCATCCCTTGAATGTGCATATCAAACTCGATACGGGCATGCATCGTTTGGGCTTCTCCTTGAACGAGTTGCCTGAGCTCATCCGTCGTATCCAGGCCAATCCGATGTTGCACGTGAAAAGCGTGTTTTCACATTTGGCTACGGCTGACAACCCAGCCGAAGATGACTTCACATTAGGCCAAATCCGTTGTTTTGAGGAAGGCAGCGCGATGATTCGGGAGGCTTTCCCACAAGCTATCCGGCATATTCTCAATACAGCGGGAATCTCTCGTTTTCCGCAGTATCAGTTCGATATGGTACGCTTGGGCATTGGTCTTTATGGTGTGTCTACTTGCGAAGCCGATAAAGGCATGTTGCAGCCTGTGGTGTCGCTCAAGACGACCATCAACCAAATCAAACGCATTCCTGCGGGCGACAGCATCGGCTATAACCGTCATGGGCGTGCTGAGCATGACATGCTTATAGGCATTGTACCCATCGGTTATGCCGACGGCCTTTCGCGCCTTTTGGGCAATGGCAACGGAAAGTTTTACGTCAATGGTCGTCAGGTGCCTGTCGTGGGTGACATTTGCATGGACATGTGCATGCTCGACCTGACCGATGTGGAAGCCACAGAGGGTGACACGGTGGTCATTTTCGATGCCGAGCACGATATCAACGACATTGCCCGCGCATGCCAAACCATTCCCTACGAAATTATGACGCGTGTCTCGCAGCGTGTGAAGCGGGTGTATTACCAGGAATAAGGTAATTGCTTTCTTTTTTAATCCCCCCTGCCCCCCTTTTAAGGGGGGACTGCTAGTGCTTTGCGCTCCCCCTTTTAGTGGGGCAGGTGGGATTAGATGCCTCGCTTTGCGCCAAAGCAAACATACAAAAAAGAAGCCAGCGGCGCGAATGCGCCGCTGGCCTCCTGTCAAATAATGTGAAAAGGAAAGGTTGATTGCTTAGTCCTCCTTGCGTTTTTTGGCAACCATGTAGGCT
>CADCJI010000002.1 GCA_902801625.1 uncultured Bacteroidia bacterium
AATGAAAAAAGCTGTACTTTTGCAGTGTCAAAAACGACTGGACTAGTAGCTCAATTGGATAGAGTCCCTGACTACGGATCAGGCGGTTGTGGGTTCGACTCCCGCCTAGTTCACACAAAGGTTCCGCAAAAAGAACCTTTTTTTGGCCCATTCGACTAGCGGTTAGGTCGTAAGTTTCTCACACTTAAAACAGCGGTTCGATTCCGCTATGGGCTACACTTTTAAGCCGTAACTTGCTGAAAATCAGGTTACGGCTTTTATTTTTGCACAACATTTGCACAACCAACTATATCTGCCACGGGTTGTTGTTCGGGTCGTAGTCCCTCGCAAACGTGGCAATCGCATAGTCGGTCTCAGGCTGCTGCTTCTCGTCGACCTTGCGCGGTATCATCGGGTTGATGCGGAGCCTCGATGCGTCTTCAAGCCACTTGATGGAGTTCTCGTAATCGGTAATCCTGGCCGTGCTGACATTGTTCGGGGATATCATCTTCGTCAGCTCATAGACCGCAAGCCGAAGCATGTGCTTCTTCACATTCTTGTTACGCGGGTCGCGGTCGCACATGTTGTACCCCTGCTCAATCTTGTCTGAATTGACATTCATCACCGGAGCGAAGACCTTGCCGCCATAGACCACATATTCGGTAGGCGAAAACTCGTATTCGTTATAGTCCGGGTCATACTCCCCTATCTGGCCCCAATTGTCGGAATCAAGAGGATTGACGGTCAAGTCTATTCCGTCAAGGTTGATAAGGGCATAGAATTTACCTTCGTGCTGAACGACATTCCACAACCCATACTCGATGTTGGCATCCCAGATGGAACTGCTGACCTCCTCCCATCCGTTGGTGCCTGGAACACGGATGTCGCCGAAATCATATCCGTTGGGTTCGAGGCATTTGAAACAGGCGTTCGCGAACTTCACGACATTGCCGGGATAATAGGTGCCTACTTGCAAATACAATGGGACACTCTCCTCGTCGTCGACAACGACCTCTTCCCAATAGGCCGATGCAGCAGGCACTTTGCAGCCATTGATGGTGCGCAAAGCCTGTCGCACATAGCCGTCGTACAGGAAATAACTGCCGACCGGATAGGTAATCTGTCTGTTGTACGGCAGAATCTTCTTTCCTTCTTCGAGAACTTTTTCAATCTCATAGTTCTCTGTCAGGTACTCGATGATTGAGAACTCGGCAGCTTCCTCTGCATTGATGAAGTTCTCTTCGTCGTCTCTCGTCATTTGCGAAAGCGCCGTTTCCGTAATCAGTCCTTTGTAATCGTTTTTGTTGAGAAATCTTCTGTACATTAGAAATCGAATTGGTTATAGACTGGGGCGTCGACCGTCTCGATGCCGGTGCTTCCTCCTCCCAACTGGAACTTGCTCCAACTGGTTCCGAGAAAATAGCACAGCACATAATCAAGACAATCGGACAAGTGCCCGTATTTTTCGTATTTGGTGTTTGTCTTCGGATCCGTCACCTTGGTCTTGTTCTTCGTGCCGTCAGGGTTCTTCTTTTGGTTGATCATGTCCTCTGCCAGTCTTCGGCACCTCATGTCAATCAAGATGCTCCAACCGTCAAACCCTGTCAGCAGTGCATTGACAAACTCAAGTCTTGTCACAACAGGCGGCTGCTTGCTCAGGAGTTTGAGCTGCGGCCTCAAGGTGGTGTTCCTCATGTTGTTCATGATGATGGTGAAGTTGTTTGTCCCAGCCTCGGTCTGCGTCGAGCGGGCCAATCCTGCCGGGTCGCCAGTAATGACAACGCCTCCCAAGTGGTTCTCCCTGACAAACTTGTCCCTGACTTTCATCGAAAGTCTCGGAGTGTTATTCTCCTTCTCTTCCTGCTTGCCAAGTATTTCCTCAAGGACATACACCTTCTTCTTCTCAAAGTCTATCTGGACGGAAAGCGAACCCATGTATGGAATAACATTGAAGTCGAAACAGATGATGGCGGGCTTCAACGGGTCATAGACGCGCTCCTTCAGGTTCGACACCAGATGCTTCTCTCCGTCGAAGTTCCAATAGGCTGCCGAAACATTCGTGTCGGTGAAATCCCAGTTCCCGTATTTCAAACGCTCTCTTGTCGCCTTGTCCTTAATCTTGTTCAGATTTGCCTCGTAAATCTGCCTGAATTGGATGTCTGGATTGTCGTATAGCGAGAACCTAACGAACACATCTGTCTCGCTGCATTCCACCGGATTTCCGTCGTCGTCTTGCACAAACCTCGACCTCACCCAAGTCATACATGGGTTTGTTGACATGAAAAGGCGCGGCGTCTTAAAGGTCTCGTGTACCCTCCATCTGATACGCGACGACAGCACCTCTACAGCCTTCTCGCAGATTTCGCTCACCTCGTCTATGAAAGCTATGGTGTATTCCGAAGAGCCCAGCCTCTCGAAGTTCGGGTCCGACGGCAAGTCTTCCAATTCTTTCAGTATGATGACGGAATCATTCCAGAACGTCACAATGCCCTCAAGCATGTTAATCTTGTAGTTCTCCCCCTCTTTCAACCCCCAACTCTTCATCACCGTCTTGATGGTGTTGAACGTGGATTCCTTCAGCGACTTGATGGTCTTACGGGCGACAACGGCACGGATGTTCTCGAACCGCATACAACTGCTCACCAACCAGCAACTTCCAATGAATGACTTACCGCCACCGGCTGCACCACCTCCCAGGATGGTCTGAGGAAGATTGGTTGTCCCGCAAACCCTGCAATGTGGCTTGTATTGAGGATGGCCCTCCCTGTCATACCCGACAAAGACATTCTCGATGCTGCCATCGCTTCCGCAGTGAGGACAATGGTCTGGTTGCAAATAGTTCCACAACTCGTACTGCCTTTCCGACGGTGCGAAGTCTATCTGCAAGTTTCCAGGATGTCTGAGACTGTTGGCCATTGTCCTACAAATTGAAAGCGTACCTAACAGGGCACGCTTTCGTTAAAGATATTGATGAAAAAAGTTACAAAGAGTTGTAAATCTTCTCAACCACCGTCCAGAAGTCGTCCGTGTTCTCCTGTTCTGTCAGTTTCTCACAAGACTTCTTCAGGAAATCAAGTTCATCGGCGGTGAAGCTCACTTCGAGCGGTTCCGCCATGTCTTTCTCGTTGTCCCAGGTGATGATCCCTCTCTCTTGGTCCGTCTTGATGTTGAAGCGTTCCTTGTCTTCCTCGGTGATGGCGACCTTTTGGGTAATGGATTTCTTCAAGTTGAACTCCAGAAACGTGCCGGTCCTGGGCATGATGTTCGGGAAATAGATTCTGTCTTTAATGTGTAACTGCATAATATTTAAGTGTTGGTTTATTATTTGAATAGGCCAGACTTCGTTTTGAGGTTTGCCGAAATCGTGTTTTTATTTCACTAAAACGATACTTCTCGACACGCTCACGCCGAACATCGGCTGCTGTGAGTAGGTGTAACCTGCATAAGGCTCTATTTTCCATTTGTCAACAGTCACGGTTGCCCGTGCAAAGACATAGGGGTCGAGTTGATTCCATTGGTGGTTTCCGACCCCAAAATCAACGGTCAGCCGTGGGGTTTTGAAGACCTCGTAGGGCTGCTTGATGATCTGTGTAGTATGGTGCTTGTATGCAATGACAGAATCAATCTTGGAGTCGTAACCGCTGTGATAGATGTCGCAAACGCTGTCAATGTGGGTAAAGTGCTGCTCGTATGTCAGGACCGCCCAAGTCGAGTCAACGCTGGGCTTTTCTTCTCCTGGAACACAGAGCGGCACTTTCACCACTTTGGTAAACACCTCCGTCACCGTGTCGGGCGGCGAAGGAATATAGGTCGTGTCCCAATGGACAATCGTCACCGTATCGGCCACAGGCGGCGTAATCTGCTTCTCTCTCGCCATCCAACCGACGGATAAACCTACCGCCATAAGCAAGCAGGCAACAGTCAATGCCGCCAACACAATCTTTAGTTTATTCGTCATTTTATGTTGCAACTTACATTGGTGATTACTCCAGGTTTGTCCTCATTGACATCAGGTTTCTCCTTGATGTACTCCAACTCGTCGATGTAAGCCCATCGTTTCCAAGGACGGTCTTTGAGTCTGGTCTTGACAACGCCGAACTTGTGGCCACGGGCCTCAATCACCCAACCGCCGCCAATATACACGCCGACATGCCCGTCCATGAAGACCAACACGCCTGGCTCCTCTGGAAGCGACGAAATGGTGCTGCCCTTCCGTGTCGAGCGTCTGTATTGCGCATCGGCAGACACGTCTGGAAACACTTTGCAATACTCGTATTCGGTCGAGTCGGCATCCTTGGTCCAGAAATAGCCCTTGACAAGCCCTATGCAGTCATGGACTTTTTTGCCGTACTGCCTCGGAAAGTCGTTTGCAGTGTAATACTTCGGATAAGCCTTCTTTCGGTCTTCGTGCAGGGCCTTAGTAGCAAGCTGTCCGAATGTGCCGTACCAATAAGGTCTGCCCAGTTGTCTTGTCGCGTATTCGACAAGACCGATATTAGTTTTGCCCATCTGGTTCATTAAATACTCCTTCAATTTGGTTATCATCCATTAAATCAAGTTTCCACTCGTCTATCATCGGTGGAAGCCTGTGCGTACACATGATTCTGTCGCACCTTTTCAGTTTTCCGATGGCAGCCTGTGTGTTCGCAGCATCAAGTTTGTTGTGCAACTCGTCAATTTCAGAGTAGAGTTTCCCAACCTTGTCGGTCTCGCGGTCATATCGCACTTGCAAATCGTCATGCTGCTTCTTCAACGTGTCGAAAATCATCTGCATGTTCTTGAGTGAGGCCGCTGTCTTGCGTTCCGTGATAAGAAAGAGGCTGACAAAACCTCCTGTGACAATGAAGTCTGTAATAATTTGAGTCAGGTCCATTATTTAATTCATTATGAAGATTGATTCGTAAGGTATAAACCATTCTTTCTCCCCAAGGAAAGTCTCGTCAATCAACGAGGCCCAGCACCCAAGCAACCCACCTTCCTTCGAATAGACCGGCTCTGTCACTTCCATCTTATGGTTCAGCAGAGGCTCCATGCGCATTTCTGACAATCTCTTCGACGGTATCACGACGATGATGTCATTCTCCATCATTGGCCAATCTCCTCTTTCTGTTTCGTGCCTGCGGGGACTATGACGTTGAACGTGATGTTGCCGCCGCTTTCGTTCTTTATCTTCAACTCGGCATCATGACCGCCTTCCTTGAGTCCGTTAAGATCCATCAGCAGCTTGATTGCACTGACCGCAACTCCACGACATGACGAAGGTGGTATCAGGTTGCCGTTCCTGTCTTTGGCGCCATTACAAGTGGCCATTTCATCCGCTATATTCATCAGCGTTGTGTTCAGGAACTCCTTCATGTACTTCGTCTTGTCAAAAGCAAGATTGCTGATTTCGGAAAGGTATCGCTGCACCTCATGCCTCGACAAAAGAATGTGTGCCTTCATGCCAGACAATGGATCGTCGCAGCCGAAAGCCTCTTCATAGCATTTCACTGCATTACCGGCGTATGGTGCCTTGCCGACGGCATACAACTCGCAGAACTTCTGTTCACGGTCGTTAAGTCCGACAGGATTGGGCAACATGGCACCTGCTTCAACGGTAGCAACCACCTCAGCCTCGCTCACCGGTATGATTTCATTGTCTGGCATACGCTTTCCTTTCTACTCACAAATAGTGACGGACGGTGTTATTCGGTTTTTCGCTTGCCCAACAATTCCTCAAGCATCATCTGCTTGAACAAGTCGCCGATGGCCGCCGAAGCAATCTCCACATCTTCCAACGATTTCAAATATTTGAAGTTGAAGCTGACACGAAGGTCATAGCCTGAGATTTCCGCAAGCGGTTCTTCGATTTCCGGATTCTTAACCTGCAATGCGACCACATCGCTAATTGACTTGAACTGCACGACGGGTTCGTCCTTCAATTTGTTTTCTTCTTCCATAGTTTGTCATTTTTTGTTGCTGTCGATAATAAGATTACCTTCCCTGTCGATATGCTTCCGAAGGAACTTTCTCGCATTGAACACCCTGGTCTTAACAGTGTTGATATTGTTCGATTCCAGTTCGCCCGATTCGTTCAGTATCTTCGCAATCTCCTTGAGGGAATACCCGGACATTTGCATTTCAAACGCCTTGCGGTGTATCTGAGGCATGAGGTCGAGGGCCACTGACAGGCCGTCGTGGTAGCCGCCGTCACAATATTCCATTTCGCAAGGCTTGTCTTCACAGTCCGTGCCGTAAACAGTTTCGATGTCCTGTAATGAATTGCCGTATTGCATCCGCCTCTTGTTTACGCCGAACACATAGCGCTTCGTGACGACATGTAGCCACGTCTTCAGGTCGCGGCTCTCGTCGTATGTCTCGATATAGATGAAAAGGTTGAGCAGGACATCGTTGAAGTTTTCGTCGACATCCTGCCTCGATGCCGTGTAACGCTCACACAATTTCCTCACGAAATCGTAGTTGGGCATCACATACTTGTCGAAAAGTTCTTTCTTTTTGTCGGAATTTGGCCTGACGGGGTTCTCACGGCCACATTTGTCCATTAAGTTTACATTGCCGGATTCAACAAAGAAACTATACGAATCAAATTTCCGGCAAAAGTAACACTTTTTCCAGATAATTGTATGGGCAACGAAAACTTTTCAAAATCAGCGTTTTGGCTTGTGGGTAACACTCCAAGCCTTCTTGCTTCTCAGGCCGTTTTTCCGATAGTCTATCAACGCTCTCCTGAACTGTACCGTCCTGAAGAACTTGTTTTCGGATATGTAGGCCAGCTTTTCAATGATGTCGGCTGACGGGGCGTCCTTTGTCCCGCAAGCATCAACTATCAGCGCGAACTCAATCGGCGCACGATAGCGCATGAGATAGCCGAGCCGGATGTCCTCAAACCTCTTCCTTCTTGGCTTTCTTCCTTTTCTTGACCGGCTCTTCGGTTTCACTTGTTGCGACAGGTTCTTCTGTTGCGACGGCTTCGCTTTCACTCTTGACTTCATGAGTCTCGTTTTTCACTTCCATGCCTTTCGGTTGGGCATCGTAGAGGTTTCTGTGTACTTTGAACATTATACCATGTAATTGAAAGATACTATTAAATTGTTTGTCACCACGTTTTCCGAAACAAACCTGTTCAGCACTTGTGCCACTTTTGTCCCGGCAGTGATTTTAATGACAACCACATTCTGCCTGGATGCGTTGCTCCCTGTGTAACACAATGTAACAATTACATCATACACTGGCGCTTCAACTTCAATCGGGAGTTGGAACACCTGTGATCCATCGGTTCCTGGCGATACGGTTCCATATACACTGACAATCCTTCCCCATTGACGGGCGTGCATCGTTCCTCCGTTGAAGTCTATCCATCCGGTGTCAACTAATGAAAAAGAATGAGTGTGATCAACTGCTGCGGCTCCGATGTTTTCCCTTACCTTCCGCTTGTAATCATCAGTTGTCGCCATGTCAGCAAGGAATTGCGACAGACGAGCATAGCGGTTATCGGCTGTCGTCTGGTGCATCGCTCCAATCTGGCCACACAACACCTGTGCGGTATTGCCTCCTGTGATGAATTGTGACAAGCCGTTCGACAAGCGGGCATATCTGGCATCGCATTGCGATTGGGTCATACCGCCTGTGGGCGCGTCGCCATATACCCAATCGGGCAACGAAGATTTCAAGACATACTTTTCCGACAGCAAAACGCCACCCTCTTTGATTGCAGGCCCAATATCAACGAAGCTCTGCCCGGTGATATTAATATTGCCGTTGCTGTTCGCCAGCGACAATGTGTTAGCTGAGCTGATTCCGAATGTCACGACAACACTGTTGCTTGCGTTCTTGAAATTCAATGTCTTGAGCGCTACGGCATTGGCATTGACCGTACCGGTTGAAGAAAAATCCCCCGTAAGGCTCAAATTGCCAAGAATGGATTGGTTTGACTTCGAGAGCAACACACAGTTGGCACCGAAGAAAGCATCCTTGAGACGAGTGCCGCCAGAACTGGTCAGCCTGATGGACTGTCTGGCCGCGTTGGTCAATGGATCGTTTCCGGAAGGAACGGAAGTACCCAAAGCACATCCGTATATGTTCCTGCCGACTTTGTTGCCGCCGGTGACGTACTCAATCGACTCGGAGTAGTTATTCTCATAGATATAACAAGGGAAACTGACACCAGTCGCACCGTTGAAACGGCGTATCTTTTTGTTGATATAGACATATCCTTCCGAAACCGTCGAGCCAGAGACTTCGCAACCTGATATGATGAAGTTCTCGCAGCCGTCATAGATACTCACAAACGAAAGCGCGAGGTCCTGAAGGTTGATGAGGTCGTCGGCGTATGTGTAACGCCCGCCGTTCTGTGCGCTAAATTCTTTCATTGTCCTTGATAGATTATGTTGTATGTCTTGCTTGCAAGCCTGTATCTTTCAATCCAGTACCGAAGCTGCCTGTCGTACTCCGAATGTGATATCAACGATTCGTCCGTCGAAGGGGCGTGAACGACGAAACTGTAAGCCACCGGGACGATGGTCTCGTTGCTGAAATAGAAAGCAGGGTTGTCGTTGATGCTGCCTTGGGTGTCGTTGTTTTGGTTGTACAAAGACGTGTCATTGACATTATCCGACTGCAAATACAGAGGAACGCCCGTTGTCGTTTCGTGGCTTATGACAATCCTGTCGTTGGGGTCGACAAAATACCTGCTGAATTTCCTGTTGAGAAACCATTCGAACTTGAATATCTGTGAGGTCATAGAGGCTTCTATGCGCGTTTCCTTGGCCCATTCGACAAAGGCATCGTTCAATGCCTGCAAAGGGCTTACAAGGGCTTGCAGATAGAGAATCAGCCTTCTTCCGCCGATGTAGTGCGGCACAAGCTGGTTCACGAGCCTGTCGAATCCTATGCTATACCTCATATCTCTTCCTCTTCAAGTGTTATCGAATCGGCCCATAGCGGGAACTGTTCCTCCAACCCCTGACCGTTGCTTTGCTTCACATACCCCGCTTGTGGGATGAAATACCTTTCAACTTTCTTCATGTAGACAGGTTCCTCGCGTTCGTCAAGGTCCTGCACGACAAGCTGGTTCTCGTTGTCGTATTGCGCTATGTAGATGCCTTCACCTTCGGCCTCGTCAATCCTGACATCCTTCACATGTTCTGCCTTCTGTATGGCATCGACGATTTTCTGCACATACACAACGCCGTCGAATGGCAGGTTGGTAACAAATTCGTTGATTGACGCGACAATGCCTTCGCGTACCGCATCGGCGCTTTCAAGGCCGTCATAGTAGACCGTCAGCCGTGGAATCAGTATGTCGCCCTCTCTGCTCTCCACGATGGCATGTGTCCCGGCAAACGAGATCTGCCTGATGTACGACTTGATGGCCATCAGCTCCGCATTGTCGACCGGTCTGTATGCGCCAGGCTCTCCTGTCGCAATCTTCAGATGCAGTTTCTTGTCGAGGAAGTTCTCTTCCTCCACCTCGGAATAGCTCGCCCTTGTGACCACACGCTTCGACTCGTCGATGTTAGCGTATGAGAACTGCGTCCCTTCCTCATTCATCTGCAACGTGTCGCCACTCTGGTATTTCAGCAGCGCGTTCACATAATAGGCTCCGGTCCCGTTGATGCGGTACTGCATGTCCTTGGCCAAGTCGACCTTGAACACGTCAATCAGGCATTCGAAAGTCCAGATGCAAGCCGCAACCACCCAGGTAAATGCGTCCATAACCGACATTTTCGAGCTGTTGTGGAACTCGGTCAGCTCAAGATACTCGTCGCGCTTCTCTTTTGCCTCGTTGTATATTGCTGTCAGTGTCCTTGCCATATCAGTCTTCGATGTATGTAATTGTCGTCAAGTTTTCAAATAACAATAGTCCGTCAAGCGGGTATTTGTTTTTGTGGCAGCGAAACTCATTGACCTCGACAGGGCGCATAGTATAGATGGTGCCTGGTATGCCTTCCGCGTCAAACATGCCGAGTTGGAAGTCGCCATGCACCTTCACACGCCGCTTCTCAACCTTGTTGTCAAACCAATGTTCAAGACGCACATCGGAGGTGAGTGCCACCTCTTCCAACGGCGAATTGTCGCCCCAGTCCACAATCATCGTCCCCGTGCCGGAAACGGCAAACGAAATGCTGTCGGCCTCGTTGTCGGCAATGGCAAAGACAAACACAACAGGCTGGTCGGTGCTCTTGTGATAGACGTGACGCTCACCGTTGGCCGCAAGATAGCCGCGCCTTTCAATCACCGACACAATGCCTTCGTTGGTCTTATAGAAATCATGGTATTCAAGTTCCATGCCCAGCTTCAGTTCGGTTCTCATGGTGAGCCAG
Organism: uncultured Bacteroidia bacterium; assembly: GCA_902801625.1. Classification (GTDB taxonomy): domain Bacteria; phylum Bacteroidota; class Bacteroidia; order Bacteroidales; family F082; genus Limimorpha. The sequence continues at coordinate 10,302 of CADCJI010000002.1, forward strand.
TCGTTGCTGATAAGCAGGTCAAACAGACCTTCGATGCTGCCGTACAGCATGATTGCCACATCGAAGATGTTCTGGTTCGTCTTAACTTTATATTTCGCCATGATTATTCGGAATCTACAAAGGTTGTGTCAAGGTCAAGGTAAAGGTCTTTCGTGTTGTAGTCGTATGAGGCGTTCATCACCGTCACGCCGTCGGCCACAAACTCGCGCTGTAGTATCTCCGTGAGATTCGTGTATTCGATGTTCGAGTTGGTCCACCTGACCAATCCGACACCTGTCACCGGATAACGGTAGTTGTTGGTTGGCACACACGCCAGCAGCATCTTTCCGTTCTGCGTGTTGGCCTTTGCGATATGGAAATCCAAGTCGTCCGCATCATACAACATCGCGTAGCCATCCGTCAGCCTGACAAACACGGCTCCTTCCGACACAAGCATGAGTTGCGATGCGTAAGCATCAGCAGCTTCCCCGCCATACAATCCGACCTTTGCAGTGAACCAATAACTTCCGTCTGTTTGGTTGTCGAGATAGGATTCCGATTCTCCAGTCCTGATGCGGACTTTGAACTTCTTGTATTCAGGCGTGTAGGGAATGGCAACGCACAGTCCTTCCCTCCTCAGCGTTTCACCTGGGATGTATGAAGGAACCAAGATCTCGCCATAGATGCAATCTTGCTCCCCGTCCTGGTTCTCAACCCATTGGAACGGATAAACTGCATACTTCCGTGTGCTTCCAAGCACCACGTCGCATGTCGACTGCCTTACTTCAATATCCTCTCTCATTTATTGGAAATAGATGTTATGTCGTTCAAAGGTTTTGAAAGTGACTTACAGTTAAACTTGTCGCCAGACAGTGTACTTATATGATGAAGCGTGGTAATACTTGTTATAACCAGCGTCTTCTACGCAATTATGGAATCTGACAGTGCCTCCGTTTATCTCCGCTGCCCTTATTTTAATGTAATGCTCTTCTTCGACATTTTGCGATGTTACTGAATGAGCAAAATCAAGTGTTGCCGACATGTAATGGTCATTTCGTGTAAGACTTATCATCGTCGACGCTAATTGAGTTATCTCCACTTCTTCCACTTGGTCTTCTTTCTTAACCAATTTACACAGGCATACACAGAAAAGCACTTGCTTGATAGCGTTCTCATGGTTACTCACCGTAAGTCTTACAGACATATCCAACTTGTCACCAGCAGCGTAATCTCCCAAATCCACAAACCCATTACCATTACCGCTAAGAATACATTGGCTTGTATCAATATAACCAGGTGTGTCATTTTGATTGTATGGCACCCAATCTGTTGTATCAACTGAAGTCAAAACCTTGTAGATTACTGATCCAGCCAGAAGATTGGATATTGCGCCTGCGGCCGTGTTTGCGCCCGTTCCTCCGTGTGATATTGGCAATGTGCCTTCAACACCAATCTTTTTTGTGTCTTTTCCACTGTCGAAAAGCGCCTCGCTATTGCTTTCGAGTTCGACTATCAACCCAGGCAGGTCCACCATTTCGCGAAGGCTGATTTCTTTGACAAGATTAGATTGTGTCAAGCTGTCGTCATACGGGTCGAAACCTGTGGTTCCACCATCATACCCGGCATCTGCCGGTTCATTGCCCAAACCGATTATGGAAAAATTGATATAGGCTGGAGATGAGTCGGTCTCATCGTGGAAAAAGCCAACCATCCAGTCGTAACGGTCGCTGCCGTTTTCTGAAAGCCGACGCAACCTGACCTTGGGAACATCCCAAACCTTGTTTCCCCACATCTGTTTTATGGTTGCGTGTGCAAAGTCGATGTCGATGGCTATAGCAGCATGGGTTGCGGCATTACTACCGGAAACACCACCTTCCATAAACATCAAATAAATGCCACGACTTTGAAGTTTGCACACCGGCCTCCATCCTGCCAGCACCGCTCCTGACGGGTCGTAACTCACCGTTTTTGAAACAAACGGCCTTTCGTTCAGGTCGGTGAATTTACCCGTCTTGCTGATGCAGTGCAAATGGATATCATTGCCGAAAGATTCAAACTGAGGAACCACGAGCGAACTGGTTTCGTTCGTGTATAGATTGCCCGTCGGCTTTGTCCATGTGCCGTCGCCTCTCAGGTAGTTGGCGATCTGTCCAAATGTAGGCCAGGGAACAAGGCCGTTTTTGCCTGGTACTGAAGGTGTGGTATCGCTGCCTGCCGTGAAAACTCCAAACCAAGTCCCGTCCCCTCTCAAAAACTTCTCCTCGTCACCGGCATTCGGTTGGGGAACAAGGCCGTGGGCTCCGTCGGTTGATGCAGTGGCGCCCGTGAAATCCTGATAGGTTGTGACATTGGCCGACAGCACTCCTTCGGCAGTAATCGTCAGATTGCTTCCTACTTTGATGCAACCCAAATGATTTGCACTTGCGATGGGCAGTGAGCTGATGAACCCACTGTCATTAGTCAACTCACTTGTCTTGATAGGTACGGTGATGTTGATTGTCTTGTCCGTCGAAGCATTCGCGGTGAACGTGTCGATAGTGACCGAGTTCTTTTGGATTGTTAGCGTAGCATCGTTTACCGTTGGGATTGTAGGCTTGTTCAAGAGATCAGTGTAACTTCCCGTCTTCGACACCTTATGGAGGTTAATCGACCCTCCAAACGACTCAGAAGGATTTGCAGACTGTGACGTTGCATTGTCCGTGTTCAATGTGCCAACGGTAGGTAAGTTAGCAGACGTTATATACCCGGCATCATTCGTGAACGCGCTTACGTTGGTTGGCACAACGGGGATGGTTGGTGTGTTCGTAAGGTCGGTGTATGAACCTGAGAAAGCGACCGAAGCCAAGTCCGCTGTATTGGCTTTCAACCCAAGTGCCGTATTCAAGTCGCTTTGGTCAGCAAGGGTTCCAGTAATGTTACCCCAAGCCACTGAATCTGCTACACCACCACCTGTAGCAGACAACACACCTCCACTTGATATTGTCAGCCCTGCGCCAACGATGATACCGCCGAGGGTACTGGTCGTGGCCGTTGGCAACGTGTATGGTGCAGGCAAGTCATCCGAAGTCAGATATCCCGCGTTGTTTGTAAAGTCGCCAAGGTCGGTCGGCTTGTTGAGGATTACGCCCATGCCCGATGTGGCGTTCCAGTCGCTCTGAACCTGCGCTGCGGGAATGGTTGGCGTGTCGGTGAGGTCATTATAACTTCCAGAAAACGCAACGTCAGCAAGGTCGGCTGTGTTGGCTTTAAGGTCCAATGCTGTGCTTAGGTCGCTTTGGTCAGCGAGCGTACCTGTGATATTGCCCCACGCCACGGAGTCGGCCACGCCACCACCTGTGGCAGAAAGAACACCGCCGCTGGAAATTGTAAGACCCGCCCCGACTATGATACCGCCAAGCGTGCTTGTTGTTGCTGCGGGGAGAGTGTACGGTGCGGGAAGGTCAGCAGTTGTAATGTAGCCTGCATCGTTTGTGAAGGCGCTGATGTTTGTCGGGACAGTAGGTATCGTCGGCGTATCAGTCAGGTCATTATACGAACCGCTGAACGCAACTTCAGCAAGGTCGGCTATATTGGCTTTCAAATCCAATGCAGTAACGAGCAGATTCAATGCGGTAGCGAGGTCTGTCTGGTCTGCGAGCGTCCCTGTTATGTTACCCCAAGCCACCGAATCGGCGACACCGCCGCCAGTGGCGGAAAGCACGCCACCGCTTGAAATCGTCAACCCTGCGCCAACTTTGATTCCTCCAAGCGTGGTGGACGATGCTATAGGAAGCGTGTATGGCGAAGGAAGGTCAGCGGCGGTGATGTAGCCAGCGTCATTTGTGAACGCACTGACATTTGTCGGGACGACTGGGATTGTAGGCTTGTTCTTGATGTAGTCGTCAGCCGTTGTTTCTGTTTGGTTCCAGTCAGATTGCACATTAGCCTCTGCTCCAGCAGAAATCCCATCGAGTTTTTCCTTGTCCGTGGCAAGCATTGCACCGTTCGTGCCTCCAACGCCGTTTACCGATGGCGTAACTACATTCAAGGAAATTCCGTCACCGCCGACACCAAGGCCATTGGCGCCATTGACGTTAATCTTGACGCTGATGTAGTTGTTTTCGCTTATGTCGATTCCATTCCCTTCTGTGTAAGGAGTCGGCAAATCTGCACTCGTTATATACCCTGCGTCGTTGGTAAACGCACTAACATTGGTCGGTACGGTAGGTATCGTTGGCTTGTTTTTGATGTAGTCTACAGCAGAGGTGTTCGTCTGTGCCCAGTCGCTCTGCACCTGACGGAAGATAATATCCTGCCATGTTCCGTCGGCGCGAAGGAACTTCTTGTGATCGTCTTCTCTTGCCGGAGGCACAAGACCGTGTTCCGCACCGGCAAAGTCATGGTAGGTTGTGTCAACAGCCGACAGTACGCCTTGCGCGTTTATCGAAAGGTTCGTTCCGACCCTGATGCAGCCGAGTGTCAACGCTGAGGCAATGGGCAGGTCGGCTATTTTTATGTACCCGGCATTGTTGGAGAAATCACCGAGGTCAGTGGGCTTGTTTTTGATAAAGTCAGGTTCTGACGAGTCGTCCTGCTTCCAGTCGCTCTGTACCTGATTGCCGCTGGAGGCAGCCGGTATTGTGGTAAACTGGAAATGCACCGCAGCGGAATAGCCGTCTTGCGTGACAAGGTTGAATGACAGCAAGCCAGAAGTAACATCGTTAGGCAATGCGGTGATGGCTATCCGTTTATGGTAGTTGTCTGTGTCGGTTATAGAATACCCGATTCCCTGGCTGCTCGCAGAGGCAAACGTCAATGTAAATTCGACGAGCGTATTGCCCCGTGCGACAGTCACATCTGCATACGCATTGGTAAAGTCTGGATTGCTGCCGTCGGCATCGGTGCTGATGATGCAACTCGACGGCGATATGAGCACCGTAAGCGAATCGGTGAGGTTGCTGAGTGTTATCGTTCCTTTGGCTATTGCCATGACTATCGGCCTTTTTTTACCAATAGTCCTGAAGCAGGCTCAAATGTTTTTAGGCAAAGCCTAATTATTCGCCATCAAACATCGCTTCGTAATCCACTCCGTCCTTTTCCGACCAGCCTTCGTTGATGCAACTGTAAATCCATGAAACGCAACTGGTATAGAAGTCGGTGAAAGTGTCCAGGTCCTCAAAGGTATGGTAAATTGGAGTTCCGTTTTCGTCCTGCCCAAGTTTGTACCTCGCTGGCAAACTCGCGCCATTGGTCTGCACTGCAATGTCGTATGCGCACTTGAAATTGAATTGGTTTTCAGCAGAAAGCCACACAGGATTCCCTCTCCATCGCAAACCTGAAAGAATCTTCTCGTCGGTAAGGCTGTTGATGAGAGTCTCGATGTCAGCTTTGGCCTCTGCTTTGGTTGGCATGTGGTCATAGTCCTTGCGCCAAACGAACACTGCATTGTCATTCTCCTCGTCCACGCCATGTCCGAACAGAATGATGTAATGGTTTTTCGCAATGCGCGACACCTTGTTGGTTTTTGCTTCCGAGTCTCTGAACTTATAGAAATCGTCTCTCATTATGTGAACTTGTATTTTGTTTTTCCAGCGCCATAGATTTCGCTCCTAATCACGGTTTCGAAAGGAAACGAATCTTTTCTTTCTGACAGGCTTTCGAGAATGGATTTCATTTCGTCCGAATTAGTGAAAAACTTGCCAAATTCTCCAGTCGCCTTGTCTCGGAATGATATAAGGTAACGCTCGTCACCGTGCGATGTCTTGACATTCCTCTCGAAATCGTGGACTTCGATCTCTTTGTTTACGATGGCACCAAGGCGGACTACCTCACCCGTGAACCGCTTCTTGCCATCCAGTGGGGTGTATGAAACACCAAGTTCTGAAAACTTTTTCATTTCGTTTGCTGTTAATAGTGTCTTCATTAAATTACGACAGTTGGCGTGTTTCGCCATACCGTAGAACGATGCGACAAGTTCCGCTCTCCGCCTACGGCTTTTCACATCGTGCAGCTTGCGTGCGAAGTTCTTCTTCACGCGCTTGCGCAACAGTGTATGAGTCGGATAGATTACATATCCAAGGAAATCCAATCCTTCAGTTATTGGAAATACCCTGTCGTTCGGCTTTACTTTTTGTCCTATTGCTTCTATACGTTCATGTACTATATCATGATGCTTCCATAACACACGCTTCATTCCATTGAGTGTCAGGCCATCATCACAATAGCGGTAATCATGCTTCACCCTGTATCTATCCTTCAAATAATGGTCCAAGAATACAGACAAAAGTGTATTCAAAAAACCTTGTGAAGAACGCAATCCCATCGAAAGTCCAACCCCCTCCGCATACATAGCCTCGAATGTACTATGTTCAAATGCTGCAAGGAATTGGTCAAAGATAGCCAATAGTTTCTTGTCCTTGAATATTCTTCCAAGGGCATACCGTACAAAGTCATGGATTACTGTGTCATAACATTTACTAATGTCATACTTATAACCATACATTGTACCATAAGGGTCTTGCCTAATGTCGCGTTCAATATAGGATTTTAGGTCATGAAGACCACGGCCTTTTATGCTGCTTGCAGTGGTTCTGATATACCGCCTGCGAAGGTGTCGGTCAACAGGAATCATCACTGCTGCAACCTTGATCCGAACCTTCATTTTGAAGATTTGCAAACGGCGTCGTTTACCCGCTTCAACAATTTCAGTTTCATGGCTCTTTCCAAGGTCAATGTGGCCGCTTCTAATTTCAGCAGCGGCTTCACGCAGAAACCCTTCTCGGTGTTTGATAAGCCATTGGCCTTCGGACGATTCTTTACGCTTTGTTCCATGAACAACCGTATCAAACGCCTCGTTCATATTATCCATCTGTACGATTTCTTCTATGACATAGCCAATCCTTTTCATTCTTTTCTGTCCTTCAATTTCCCAAGCCCAAGGTGTTCGAGAATCAACCTACCAACCTCTGCTTGAATCCGTGGCTTCAGGACTGCCACGCGAGATTTTCCAGCTTTCCGGCATAGTGCCGCTGTTGCTGAGGCTCAAGTCTCTCGCTCTCCGCTGTTCCCCATCCCGTGGGGATATGCCGTAGAAGCGATTGTTTCATGGGCTGATGCCCATCCCTTTCTATTGTTTGCAAGCCGCGACCCGTAGTTCGTGTTCGAATTCGAAGATGCGTTGTTCGCATTCGCATAGGCGACACCCGCATTGGCGTTACCGTTGTTGTTCGACCGGGCGAGCACACGACCGTGAAGACCTTCCGCCTTTTCGCTGCAAAAATAAGTATTTATTCCACAGCAATTGGTTTTTATCTCAATTTTTACCAGTACGCTTTGCGCTTTGACGCTTTTCCGCTCTAAACGCCTTACGGCTCCTGCAACACAATATCCCCCCTGAAGGCAAGCCGCGACCCGAAGAGCGTGTTCGAATACGAAGATGCGTAGGACGCATGCGCACAGGCGACACCCGCATAGGCGCGACCGTCGTTGTACGACCGGGCGAGCACACGACCGCCAGTTGAATAATAGTAGTAGTCGCAATATCTCTTCGTTGAGGTTCCAGCAAGCACCGAAGGCACCAGGTCACAGAAGCGTCCATGTCTTACTCGCTTGATGTAACCGCCTGAATCAACCGTACTTCCAGTAGACGGACAAGTGTTGTACCTTTGCTTTATTTGGTCGCCGTTTCCGTCAAAGTCCATACTGTCAGGGTTGTAGATGGACCACCTGCCGTTCACAGCCGATCCGCCTGAAGTCATGGCACCCTTATAGAACGCATCATAACTACTCCTGTTCACACAGCAGTTGTCCATCCATTCCAGATAGCAGCCGAAGAACGATTCCAAGCCAAGGCACTTGTTGCCGCTTGACAGCCTCAAACCGCTCGGACCATTTGTGTTGCTACTGCCTGTCGAGCTGTTGTTTCCGATTGAGTCGGAATAGCCTGATGTAAGACCAGAAGTACCATTACCGCACACGGATTGAGAATCAAGCGTGCCATGCACACAGTAGAACAGCAAGGCGACAAACTTCGACATTTCGTAGTCAACGAGCTGATATCCATCCCCCCTCAATCTCGACACATTCTGGAAGTCCTTCATGGTGAAATTGAGCTTTGACGGAGCGTTTGTCGGATTCCCGTCGCTGTCATAGGTCCAGGCTGCCGTTGTTGAGGTTCCGTTACCTCTCTTACAGGTCTTTCCTGTAAGCGAACGCAGACGGTAATCAACGACATTGTTGCTCGAATCAGTGTTGATCCATGCCTGGTACACTCCTATCAAGCACTGCTTATGCTCAACCCAATCAGGCTCAATGGCTTCGATTTCGTCGCTGTCGGTCACAACGACAACGCACCTCGCCTCGTTCGCATAAGTCTTGGGAACGGTGAAGAAGAACTCTTTGGCCTCCGGAGGAACGCTCAAGAACAGATAATCGAACTCTGCTTGCAGGAAATCGAAGTCGTTGTCGGCCACTTCAAGTTTCCATTTGTTGATGATAACGCCGTCAGCATCCGTGAAGCACACACCGTAGTTCGCATTGATAATGCCGGGCCAACGCACCTGCTTCATGCCATCGACATTGACCTTGTAAACATTGAGCGCACTGGCATCCATATTGACACTTGTGATAACGCCCTCGTCTTCAATGTTGCTTTCGTCGACTGTGATGTTGGCAAGGCGAACACCCACACTGGACCCGACAAGCATTGCCGCCGCTGTATCAGCATCGTCAAGGTGATATTTCACCGTTTGCGAAGCACTGGATTGCGGAGTCTCGTCGAGTGCGCTCCAACAGATGTACTTCTTCTGGTTCTTGAAGTCATTCACACCCTTATAAAAGCAGTGAGGCAACACCATCATAAGGTCGTTGCTGTTATCAAGCGAATCCGAGTAGTTGTAATCGTCGCCGTTGGCATCCTTCTTATAGTTGCTGTCGCTAATCCTGACGCCTGTCCATTTGTTCGTTTGAGCGTCCAGATGACCGAAGTACGGCTTCATCTTGTTTCTCACCTTCACTGCATGGCCACTGGCAATATATCCGTCGCCAAAGGCATCGTTGGCCATACAACCTTCTTCGTTACCGAGTTCCATGTTCCTCACACATGCGGGGCTATCCAGCGTATCATCTATTTCATAGAGGCTATATTGGCACTCGATGATGTCAAGATAGCGGAATGTCGCCCTCAATTCGGCCATCTGTTCATCGGTGATGGTTTCCATCAAAGTCACGCTACCAGTAAGGGCAGGGAATGTGATTTGGTTGCCATACTCGTCAATGCCTCGTTTCCCAAGATATTGCTGGAGGAACGAGTAATGAACCTTGCCGGTGATTCCCTCAACACGGATATACTGCACATTGGGGCACAACGCAAGTAATTCCTGCCAATCGAGATTAGGACAGGCAGCAAAGATGAATGTGGTCACATTCTGTGTCCCTTGCAGTGTAAGCCCGTTTCGCTTCAGGTCTGGAAGATGTTTAAGCGCAAGCTGGGTGATTGTCGAAGGCAGAACAAGAGTGCTCAAAGGCGAACCTTCCGGAAGTGTTACTATCTGGTGGCTTGTTCCTCCGTCAAGAAGCGTCTGCAAGCGACCATGTGCGCTCATGTCAAGCGCAGTGTGAGCATCGTTCGTGCCAGTCGAAGTTTGACCCGTGAAATCGGCATACTCAATCTTCGATATGCTTCCGAACTGCAACGTGACGCCACCATTGGCGCCGTTGCTTGCATTCATCACAAGTTTTGAAAGCATGACGCATTTGCTCAGGTCGAGGTTGCCGCGAAGGTGTCCTTGAAGCATCCCTGTGAAATCCAATTCCTTGACACGGCTTGCGCCGCACAATGCAATCGGGTCGTTCACAGCCAGAGTGCCATTCACTGGAATGTTGACAATCTCGTTGTTCTCCGCCTCAACTGGTCCGTAACGCCATCCGCCGTTTGCAAGTTTCCAACCGAAATAGTACAAGTCGCCGCTTTTCAGTGTAATAATGTCATTTGCATCGCTACTGTCACGCACGGTGTAAAGTCCAATATTGTCATCGGTATATCCGCCTGCCGCATATCTTGCGTCAAGCAACTGGCCACGGTCTGTGTAGAACGATGTACGGTGTGCCTCACGGTTTCCGGTCATAGTGTAGATGTAGTTCTGCACATCCATCGTGTCGACATACTTCAACTGCTGGCTCTCGTTGTATTGCCTCTCGCTCCAGTTGCCCATGATGGTCTCGTTGAACATGCGAAGCATATTTGGAGTCGTCATCACGGCTCTCAGATTGCTTGCGCATTGTTTCAATTCATCTTCAAAGTTGGCCAAAACGAGGCACCACAGCCATGAGTTATGTCCTTCAAAGGCATACTTGGCACGTTCGTCATCCCATGTGTCACGGGTGACATTGTAAAGATAGGCTATGAAAGCATCGTTACGGATACCTTCTGCCGTGTCGCCATCGTAGAATGTGCTGTACCATTTCAATCCATCCCATGTGCGCCAAAGGATATTCTTTGCCCGTTGGTCAACGCCTGCGAGATAGTCAATGATAAGGTAATAGGTCAGCAAATGGTTCAGGTCGAAGTATTGCGAAATCTCGTTCCTGAAACGGGCTGACACCCACTTCGCCTTGCTTGCTGCCGTCCATCCGTAGCGGTCGCCGTATTCAGGATTGGTCCTCATTGCAGACGGAGTTACATCGTAAATCCATCCGAACAGGCGCTTCAACGCAGTCTTCTGTGCAGCAGAAGCCTCACTTTCCTTTGTCGGGTCGCTAATGTTGGCTGGGTTATAGAAAGTGTCTTCCGGGTAATTGAACTCGAATCCGTCATCGAAATACTGCATCATCTGCGCCTCAAGTTCATCGCTTCCGGCACTGCCAGCAGACTGGAACAAAGTCATAGGCGAGCCGTTGTTCAATGCTTCAAGGGCTATCGGACAATCCCAGACAACGTTGTCGCCGTTGCTGTCCTTCACCTTCTCCATCCCGAAAATCTCACCCGACTTCGACTTCTCGTTGTTCAAGTTGTACTGTCCGTAGTATTGCAGGTTGCCGTTCACCTCGCTTGCCGCAAACATGTCGCACGGTATGCCGTCGACGGCTTGACGCACCCTTGCGTCATATTGCTGCGGTGGTGTGAGCAGGTTGAGGCTACGCATCGTATCGTCAAAGAGTCTCGCTCCACCGGTGTTCAATGTCATTGACGAGTCAACGAAGTCCGTCTTGGCACACAACACAGACTGTGCTATTGAATTTGCGCTACCTCGAAGTGGGTATTTATAGCTTGACACTTCCGCTCCACCAATGAACAGGCGCAATGGCTCCTCTGTCGTCTTCGGCCCTTTGTTGAGATATATGCGGATATTCTTCCAAGGGTATTTCGTCGAAGATGTACCTTGGATTCGGATATATACATTGTATGCGATGAAGTCATGCTGCCTGCCCAGTGGCGAGTACCAATACACGGCATCAGCCTTCGCGTCAAGTTTCTTGTTGTTCTTACGATACAGGTAGTCGAGAACCGTCTTGTTCGGGTCGTTTGGATTCTCCGGGTCTTTGCCATAGATGATGAGAACGCCACCGCCACGGGTGATAAGGGTTTGTGGTGCAACAACAAGATTACTTCCTTCAGCACTCGTTGAGTTGCGTTCGTGCATGGCCAACATTTCAGCAAGCGTCGGCTGGTCAACAATTTGGTTGCTCAACAACTCATTTCTGTTCAAAGCACGCTTGTATATGCGTACTGACCTCACATATACATCCGCTTTCTCAGAATCAAAGGTGATGCCCTTTGGTGAATCTTGCACAAGATTCAGGCCCTGGTCGTAACGGTTTCCTTTCGACATTACGCCGTTGATGAAAAGGAACACCTTCCTGCCCTCGCTGTTTGGCTGCATGACAAATGCCACTTTCATCCATTTGTCATGCGCGATATCCATCGTAACGCCAAGTTCTCTCTGAATCACTATCGGGTTCCCTTGTTCGTCCTCCTCAGCCGTCTGAATGTTCTGCATCTGACCAAGATGCAATCCGGCAGCCACTGTTGTAATGTCATATCCGAGATAAGCCCCATTAGGTTGCTGTTCCATACAGCTCACCAAAGTAGCACCACGTTCAAGCACTTGACTTACCAGAACCTCCATTTCAACCGTAAGTCCGTTTTGGGCAATACTGTAGTTGTTCGACAACTCGTATGCCTTGAAATCAATCATCGCCTTCGCCTTGTTGGTTAGGTAAAGAGTGTCTATGCCACCGCGTTTCACCCATCCAGAAGTCTTCCAATCCACATTCTCGAAGGTGGTGATGCCTCCCCAGTCTGCTGGATTGGCTTCGCTGTTCGATCGCCCGGACGCAGACAGTTTGATAAAATAGTCGTCTGTCTCTTGCTCGTCAATACCAACAGCCTGAGACACATTCACCGCTATTGTTCTCGTTTCCGTGCCATTGGTAAGCGTTAGTGTATGCGAACCGTATTCATCAAACCGTTGTGTCAAGGTTTCCTGCGACCTACCGACTTCCAAAGTCTGCACCGGCTCACCGTCAACAGCAACCACTACGGTTGATGTTACACTTGACTGGTTCCACGCGCCAAAGGAAATGTTCAAGTCCGTGAACTGGCCAACGGTTATCGGTATGTCATCCTCCGCTCCATTATCGTAACCCAATGGCATGTCCTCTATGTCACTGGCCGCAAGCGTAAGTTTCATGCCGACATACGGGTTTGTGCCACCTGCTTTCAGTATGTCAACCCAAATCACATTGCTCAACAAGCCGTCACTTTCCGCCACCATTTGAACATTGTGCCTACCTGCCTCCAATTCGGAAGCGGCAATATAGAAGTGACCAAGCGTAGTTGAACTCGTATTGATCGTCCTCGTGTCAAACTGCTCTCCGTCAAGGAACATGGTCACTACCGACCCTCTCGGACCTGTAAGAGTGAAAGGGATGTCAATCTGACCATCGGTATATCCGTCTGAAACAGCGAGCATACCTGCCGGGTCCGCTGATGATGTAAGGTCTATCGTTACCACATTCACAGCCTTATAGCCTTGCGCCCTCTGCTCCGTACCATCGTCAAGCATCACGGAAGCCGTCACATAGACACCTACGGTTCCTGCCGTAAGGACATCGCTCCCAAGTACAATCTGCCTTTGTGTGTTGTCTTCCACATTGCTAAGTTCCTCCCTGTAGGTTTCCGTAGTTCCATTCACGGCGCGTATGGTGACGGTCTGCGCTTGTCTTCCCGTCGGAGTGCCGTCGCCATTGTAATGGTTGTATTTCCAAGTCAGCACAACAGAATCGCCTCTTTTGATACGCTGCGACGAAAGATTTACCGTTACACGAGCATAGGTTTGGTCGCCGCCTTCGCTGGCTTTTGGGATTGCGCATGAGGCAACTTCATCACCGTTTGGGTTTTCTATGATAAGCATGAGGCTATCTGGGTCGCTCGGATGAGGTTCTGTCCTCATGCTTTGTACGGCCTTTGCATTCAATGCGTTGATATTAGATGCAACAGCGGCATTTTGTACCGGGTTGGTACTCTCCGTATTAAGCGATGGATCTACAGTCGGCACATTGATATCTGCAATACCATTGCCGTCTTTTTGCACCACAGAGCCGTTCACTCTAATGCCTGACATCTTTTGCCCGATGGAGTTTTCATGTTCTTGCAGTTTCCCCTGCAACGACACTTCTATGTCGTAGCCATCGTGATCGTCGAAATTCCCGTTTATGATGTCAAATGGGACTGCATCCGCTTTTGTTTTCTTTGCCATATTATCTTTTGTTTTGTTTGTTATCCTATGGTGTACCTTTCCATCGCTCTGCACCAATCCAAGGCTTCGACCCTATCCATCGACCACTGCCGAAGCAAGACCGTACAGCCTGCCACACCAGCCTTGAACCTCTGTAAATGGCAGTAAAGGCGACTTGCCAGTCGTGTACCCCTGTGATTTCCTTTCCGTTCCTGTATAGCATTATTCGCCCTCCCCGTTTCCACTTTCTCCACCTTCTCCACCTTCTCCACCTTCTCCACCACTTTCACCACCTTCTTCTTCGCCCTCGAATGTGAAGTAGAGTTTTTCAGGGTCTTTCTCTTCAAGAGCATCGAATTGTGCCTCTGTCAAGAAGACATTGGTGCCCTCCAATGCCGACAGCCTTGAATTGATAAGGGTCAGTGCGGCACCAACGATAGGTGTCAGGTTGATGTAAACAGTCTGCTCCGTGGAAAACTCCAGCTTCAGGAACTCACCGGAGTTGCCTTCACCGTCCTCGGTCTCATAACTGGCGGATGTCAGCGAACCGCCTATGACGAAATCATTCGCATTGACAGTGGCCAATGTGGTGGTCACGCCTGATTTCGTGTATTGCAACACAATCACCCGCTGAATGTTGTCATATCCAATCGACAGCCCGGAAGTCATCGAGTAGGTCTGCCGTATATTGTCAATATCAGACTCATGTTGGTTCACCGCACTAATAAGCGTGTTGAACTCGGCTACCGTAAGTCTGCCTTTGGCATTTGCACCTTCGTTTTCTACCTTGTTTCCAAAATCCAGCATTTTCTTTCTTTTTCGTTAAAACACAACAGGGAATGTGAATGGGAAGCCCGCGCCAATCTGCAACTCGCATGTGTACATGTCGCTGCCTTGTATCGGGCAATTCAGGGATATGCTACGCGCAGTCCTGTCGATGAATGGCTGAACGAGATTGTTTTGTTCGTCGTAGATGGCCTGCCACCAACCCTCGGCCTCATTCGTATGGTCAGGCAAATCGTACTTTCGCCAATAGTACACGAAGTTCTCGGCCACATACTCAGGGTCGACCAAAAGACCCTGATAGAACACATTGGCCGTCAGCACTGTCTGGCATTGGCCGTTCATAAACGTCTCGCCCTGCGACGACACGATCTCTACGGAATACCCGGTCAGATACTCCTTGCGCAAGGTGATGGTGTCGGCAAGCACATCTTCCTCCATCGTCACCTCGGCTTTGATGGTCAAGGCATTCAAATTACCCCAATAACTCGAATTGGGTGTTATTTCAAGAGTCAGCCCTACTTCGCCTTCTATCTGGATCCAGTCCGTTCCGCGCAGGTAATACCACGCCCTTTGGCTTGGTGTAGATGAAAGGTTGAACTCGTTAAGTCTCAGCACAATTGAAGACGGTGAAAAACTTGTGTTACCCGACAAGTCGCCGATGAGCATGAACGTGTCGGCACCGATGATGTGGATGTACTTGTTACCAAGAATGTTCTGGATATTACCGCTGAAGTTCACATTGCCTTCAGAGTCCCAAGAAATGTTCTCCTGCGCAATGTGCCCGCTGCCGTCCGGTCTTATCACCACGGCATTGCCCATCGTACCCATGCTCCCTTCGCCGTCGTAATTCAGCTTCAGCAACGGGTTCTGTATTGTCCCGCCAAGGCCGCCTCGATTGAACCACGCGCCGAACTCATTGGTGTAATTCAATGTGTCATCCGTAGGCTGGTATTGCGTCACCGTACCGCCTGCCTCAAGCTGCGGTGCCGTTATGTAAAGCACGTCTACCCCCCTGTCGCCGGTCTCTTGCTGCTCTTGCTGAGATTGGTTGAACGACGGCTCTATCTTCATCAGCAGTCCGTCGCCACCTTGGGAAGCAGGCCGCAGATTGAACGTCACGCCAACACGCACCCATTTGTCCATGTCGGATTCGCCTATCTGCACCGTTCCCACAAGCGTGCCGTTTTGTTTTATTGCTATCTCGCACGCTTTGTTAGCGTATGCCCAGAAAGAGAAACTGTATTCAAGACCGACCCTGTTGGCCAGCCACAACGCACTTTGCGCAACCATCGTGGCAGCCCCAGTCAGTTTGTTCACAAGGCTCGTTCCAGTAGGGTCCGAAACCTCTTCTGAAGTTGGGACATTGCCTACAAAAGTCGGCTCAATCGAGTTGACGAAGGCATTTCTGTGAATCCTGCCAGCATAGAATGTCGATCCGAATCCGTTTGCGTCACCGGGAGTCAGCGTACCAGAAACATGCGATGCGCCGGTGGCGAACATCCTCCTGAAATGGCCTCCATATCCTTTGGATTGACCGAACACTATGTCTCTGGTCCCTTCAAGGCGGCCCAACCTGACAAGGCTTTTGTCGGAGAAGGAAGACAGACTTGAAAGCCGGATGATGTTAAGCCCGGCTATCATCACCTCATCGCTTCCAACGAATCCGTCAAACGACAGCCCGAACGTCCTAAGCATACGGCCTGGATTCTCCACACTGACAACATGCAGATGGTATGTCCAGTCGTCGGTTACGGTATAACTCTCCGAAAGAGGTTCGCCAACCGAATCAAAGGCACCAAATATCGCATGTGCTTCCAAGTTCCTTACGGCCTTAACATTGTACGAAACAAGAATCTTTTCTCCCTCAGCCAGGTTTTGGTAGAACTCCTGTGTGATTCCTACCGTGGAACCAATCGGATCGGAAGTCCTCGTACCGATAATGTGGCACACCCTTCGGTTGCCTTCAAGCACAGATAGGTATTCCGCGCTCGTGTTGTCGTTTGGCACATATTGCCTCGAAGGGTCAACGCCTGATTCTACAAGCATTCCGGTCGGCCAGCACATGCTGCATGACTTGCCTATGTCGTCAATGACATCGGCGCTTGTGTGATGCTGTCCCAATGAGTTGAGATAGAATGCACCTCCCCTATCGGAGTCGTAAAGGTTTGTCACCCTGATGAAATCGAGAATCTGTCCTGATTCAGGCGCGTCGCCTTCAAGCAATGCCCCGACGAAGTATGGACGATGGCTTACCCTTTCAGTAACGGAATCAACCTCTGCATCAACGCCATAGCCAAGCACACACATCAATGTGTAGACGGCGGTGTCGCCGTTGAAATACAAACGCCTAACGATGTCGCCAGTCCTCAGACCTTGCATCTTTGGAGAGTCGACATCGATCCTGACCTTGAATTTCCTATAATTGATTACTGCCATGCGTCATACGATTTCCTCAACGGTGTCACCCATGCAGTCGTCGCTCACCCACAGCTCCGTGTTGACGTTTCGTATCTTACGCGCCTCAAGTTCGTGGATATGGGAACCCCGCCTGACCACAAGCGTGTCAAACGTGGCCTCCCATCCGTTTTCGTTATCGCCCCTGATAGCCCATCCGTAACCGTCAACGCCTTCCTCGAACAACCTTGAACTGAGGTTCCCGACGAAAAGAATCCCGTCTTCTACCCCTTTGAGGGAAGCACCGTCGTTGAAGAATAGTTCGTTCTCTTGTAGTTTGGTTTCGTATGTGTCGCTTTTTACCAAAAAAAAGTCAGCCGCCACATAGCCTTCGACATTCACGAAAAGCTCCTCGTCTTCATCCTCCGCAATTTCAAGGACCATTGTTCCATCAAGTCCTGCCTCGAATCCGTACAATGCCTGGAGCAGTCCCTCCATGCTGTCTCCCGCACGCAAAACGAAGCCGCCAGTTCCTCCTGTCTCATCCAAAATCGCGGCAGCCATGTTGTAGGCCGAGTTTTTCATCTGTATGTCGCTGTATTCCGCCAGTCCTTCCTGCACCCTGGTATAAAATGCCTGGGTAAGTTCGCCGCTCGGAAGGGTCTCTTGCTCTGTCGGAGTGAAATCTGGAGAGTCCACTCCGTTGGCGGCCACCATGCCGCCGTAGAATCTCATGTACAACGCATACAGCCTTGAGTTTTGGTCAAGTTGCGCTATTTCCGGGTTCAATACTGGTGCTGCCATTACTTCTGTATCTCAACTTTACGGGTCAGGAAGTTGCTTACGGTGCTTTTCCAGACCGAGATTTTCGTCTTCAAAGTGATGAATTGAACAATAGTTGGAGGAAGCACAGGCTGAGGACCAAGCATTGTCGTCGTCTTGATCTGCGAGCAATAGCCGAGAATGTCCATCAGGATGTCTGCCAACTCCTCTCCAAGCACGGCATGGCTGGTGCCTGAGTCGTTGCCGACATACACAACGCTGTTGGTCACTTTCACCTTCTCGTTGCCGTTCTCCATAGTGTTCTCGCTGTCCTTCAGTGTGGTCTTCGACTTGCCGCGCTCCAACACGATTTCCGACTTGTCCATGTGCATCGTGCTCTCGTCGCCGTCGCTCACCTCAATGTCAAGCGAATCGCTCTTCATGTCCATTGTGGTCGACTTCCCGCCGTCGTCAACGACCTCGGTCTTCACCTCGTCCTTGGTATGGGTGGTTCTTCCTGAAAGCCCGTTTTCCTCGTCGACGGCCTCCGTCCTAACCTCATCTTTTGAATATGAGGTCTTGCCGTAGACACCTGTGGCCTCCAACTCGTCCACATCGGGCGAGCCGTCGTCGTTCAGGTTCAGTTCCTCGCGCTCCACCACGCCGACTGTGACGGTCTCGCTCGCCTCCAACTGTATGATGTCGACGTGCGAATACATGACCACATACTCCGTCAGCGTCACAGGATCCTTGGCTATGACCACCTCCGAATAGAGCTTAGGGACAATGAGATAGCCGTTGGGGTTTGACTCCAAGGCGCTCAACCAAACGCCCTCATGGTAGCCTTCCTTAACGCCGTTGGAATTTGCCTCCACGTCGAGGTATTCCTGCACGTCAACCGTCTTGTTGTCGTTGACCTTTGCCACATAGCCAGTCACGCGCTTCGCGCCAAAGACCACGTTCTTGTCGGGATCGGCAATGCCCTGAAGGGCTATCTTCCTAATGGCATCCACAATGCCAGTGGAATTGCCTGGGCCTGTATTGTTCTTCTTATTACTCATCACTATCCAATGCTATGCAGTATGGCAGTTTTATGGTTTGCCTGTAACCATTGGTTCCGAATCTCGTCACCACTTCACCTATGAGATACACGCCATTCTTCACGCTTTGCCTTTCGTCCTTCAGACGCACCTTTCGTCCTGTGTGCAAAGCAAGGTCGCCGAACAGGGTAAGCGTGCCGTCCATGCCGTTCTTGTTGTAGCCCTCGAAATACTCTATCGCCTCTTGTTTCAGTTTGTCCTTCGTCACCTTTTCTGTTTCCGACCTGAAATCGACAACAGTGTATTTCTTCAAATCCACTTTCGCGGTGCCCTTGCCTGCCTTTTTCGCCTTTTTGCTCAGCGTGCTCTCGTTCACCACACGATACTGTGTCGGGTCTTCGGGGTTCTTCATAATCGTAAGATGCAGTTCTTTCCCGCTCGAATCAGTTCCCCGCGCCCTCACCGCCAAAAACAGTGGGTCAATCCTTGTAAGCGTAAGGCCGTTGTTGGCCACATGGTAGCCGAAGTCTATAACGGGTATGTCGGTGCTCGCGTCCAATATCTTCAGCACCGAGTCTTCCTTTGCATTAGAGAAGTAAGACCTTCCGACGGCGATGCAAGGCGTGCTCCCGTCCATCACGAAGAACGAATGCAGTTTCTTCCTGCTCCATATCGAAAGCAGTTCGTACACCGTCATGTTCTCGTTGGGACTGAACTTGCCTATGTTGATTTTCTGCTTGGCCGTCTTGGGATAGAGTTTCAATCCGGTGCTTTCAAGCAGCTTGTATTTTCCACCTGAGTCAAGGAAGTCGTTCACCGTAAGGCCGGTTGTTGAACCTATCCTCGGACACATCACTTTCTTCAGCATGTGGCCCAAGTCCTCACACTTGATCTCTATCGGTTCCTCAAGGCCGCATTGCGTGATATAGCCGTCAAACGAATACCCTGATTTCAAGGCTTCCTTGTATCTGTTCATGGAATCTTTGTCGTCATAGATGCTCTTTCGACCGTCGCCGACCTTGGTGAGCGCTGCAATGGCAGGGTCTTCGGTGTAGTTCAACTCAATCCTGATGCGTTTACCTACGGAAAAGTCGCCCACCCTCGCCACCTGCGCGTTTGATTTGAGGACTTCCACGACACCGGTGTCGCTCATCGAAACCTTGTAGCCCTTTATCTTGTCAGCCGATTCCACGGCATTCACCTGGTCGACGGTCTTCCTCAGCACCGTTCCCTTGGGGAAACTCAATTTGGCCGTGTCTACAACCTCGGTGAACGATTCCGAAATCTCGATGTTCTTCACCTCGGTAAGGACGGTGCATTCATCCGGCACGGTCATCAGGTCGTCGAAGCCCTTCGAGTCCCATATCCTGATAAGGCAGATGAGAATCTTGAAACTGGGTTGCTCTTTGTTGAATGTTGCCATAGTGTGCGCTTTTGTTATATGAGTTCCCCAAGAAGGTCGGCAAGGCTGAGGTCAACGCCGGGCAGACTGTTATAGTGGTCAAGGGCAATGTTGGTGATCACGTCAGGGCTTCTGCTCTCAATGTGGTAGTTGATGAGGTCTATGGTGTCCGCCTCAATCATCACATCCGTGTCTGGCTCCACCGCGACGCAAGTGAAAGAATAGGGTTGCTCGTTCTTGCATTCAGGCTGTTCAAGCCTGTAATCCTCGATGATGATGCGGTCCACGTTGAACTGGCCGAATATCAGGTTGTTCACCTGCACTATGCCGCCATATTCCATGATGTTGATGAACTTCCTCACGTCGTTGGTCGGATATTTGTCGATGATGTTCGACACGATCTTCCCGCTTACGCTGAAAGTCCTGTCGCCGCCGCTCACAAGTTCCTTCCTCGTGTAGTCGCGGCCCTGCACCTGGGTTTTCACCAGATTCTTCTTCGAGCCGACGGAAATCTTCGGGGCGAGATCGACGAGGGTGACGTATTTGGTCTTTCTTCGATTGCTAACATCACCAAGTTCACTGTAATAGTTTTCCACAACCTCAATCTCCTGATCACCCTTGTAATACAGTATCATAGCCTCCTTAACGGGTTCTCCAAGCGGTCCCGTTGCATTAAGTCTATAGATTCCGTCAAGTTTCACAGAACCATAGTTGTTCTCGTCGTCTGCAATCTTGTCGGTAATCAGATTCTTGATGTTCTCCTGTCTGCTCCGCGCCGCTTTCAGTTCCTCAAGTTCTCGCGCATGGAGTGCCTGGTTGGTCATATTCCTGATGCTCACAAGCGAAGCAAGGCTCATGCCCACACGTCTCAAAGCCAACGAAGTGTGTCGTCCGACGGCCCTGCCGTATCTGGCATACTCCATGACATCGGCCACGCCTGCACGGTTTAGCATGAAGGCGGCTTTCTTTGCATAAACAAGGCTGGCTCGCCCCCAAACGGAGTCCACATTGTTGAAATTACCGTAATATCCATCTATCAGTGACATCGTTCAGCGTTTATTTAATTCGACAAATCATTTATGCAGACACGCCATAGTTGTAGTTACCGCCCGTGCTTTCGGCCACTTCAGCAAGAATACCCTCAAGAGCGTTTCTCACTTTTTGGGCAATCTCCTCGTCGTCTGTGGCGTTGTCGATGTTGAGCGTGCCGAAGTCCACCAACCTTTCCGCGTTGATGTTGATGACCACGGGGCGGGCCACCATAGCAACCTGCTGCCGCTCTGCCGGGCGGAAAGCCTCGTTGCTCGCCGCAGGCTGTGAAAGCGGAGGCATGAATGGTGTATATGAAGGTGCGAAAGCCGCGTACAACGGTTCTGTCGTCACCCTGTCAACCTCTTCTCTGGTGACAGGCTCCCACGGAGCCTTGTACGAGATCCTGTCAACCGCTTCCCTCCACGGCATTACGTTCGCGTTGGCAAGCATGGCTGATGTGTTGGTAAATTCCCTCGCCACATTCATCAGCGTTGAATCCTGTTCCACAGGATTCTCCTGTTTGACAGGAATGCCATTCGGCCACATCGGTACGGTCGGTGCTGCGTAGGCTTGGAGAGAGTCGGATATAACTGGCATAGGTGTCACAGGCGCCACAGGTGCCATATTCACAGATGATGCCTGGCCTTGGTATTTGCTCAAATCCAAAATATCTTTCCAATAACTCTCTTCGATATACGGCGCATAAAATGGCTGTAATTCATGGGGTAGTTTATTGTAAAATTCATTAACCGCCTCGAAAACCTTCTGAATCCTATACTTAAAGTCATCGCCGTTAAGTCCACCAGCAGAATTAGCTACACGAACCGGATTCCCGTATGCGTCAGTTCCCTCATGTGTGCCATTCGCATATTCTCTTACTTTTTGATACCATTGCGGTGTGCCAAATTGCCCAAATTCCTTCCCGAAAAATGGATTACCAAGCAAATCCTCTAAAACAGCCTGGGTTTTTTCCATTGGGAGGGTTATGTTATCTGCATTAAAGTCAAAGTTTTCCGCCAGCCTCAATAACTCAAGATATGGAGCACCGGCATTGACTATGGATTCCAATTGCTTCATCACAGGAACTCCGTATTCAGGATATGCCATCAGGCTGTTGTCTGAAAGCATCGCTTTGAAATCACTATCCTTTAAGGTGCCTATATCAAGACTCGAATCAATCCCTGGAAGATGCAATTCGGACCAGAACTGTGATACTATGTCATTATATTCATTGACACTTTTTGCCTTTCTTAACCTTGCAAAAAACGAATCTCTTGCTTGGTTTACAAGTGGATTTTCCGGGTCAAAAGCTGCCTGAAGAGCTGCGATAGCATTAACATAGTCATTCTCCATGATACCACCTCCGGTGCTCCCCAAACGATTTCCGTAATACTTAACGGTTTTGCCTCCGGCAGACATTTCATAAAATGTCCTGGCCATATTGCCCTCACCTGCTTGATAAGAACTGACCAAACCTTTTTGTTCCAATTCACCAAACAATTCCTTCCTCGCATTCGTGAACGCATCAAATTTTGCAATTTGACCAACATTCCCATAGTATTGGTCTCTGTAATTAAGTATCCGTTGGACCACATCCTTGCTTGTCTTTTGGTCGTATTGCTCCTGAGAGTTTTCCCGCTCTTGACGAACCCTTCTCCAAAGTTCAGCCTGCAATTCCAGCTTCTCGTTTTCCGTATGCAACAGACTCGTCGTGATTCGTAAATTTGCATTAAAGATGTCGTCTGTTGAATTGAGGTCTATTTTCCCGACATTCAATGTACGCAATGATGCCATATAGCTCTCAGTAGCAGCCTTCGCCTTGGCTATCTCCCTATTGTATTTCACAAACGCAGAAGCAATTCCAGTTATGACAACAGCAGCGCCTCCAATCGCCCATCCCCAAGGGCCGCTTCCTGCAAGCAATGGAGCAAGAGCACCAAGTCCGCCACCTATCAGGCTTCCCCACATCATGCCTTTGTCCTCATCAAATCCATTTCCGATAGCTCCACCAAGAACAGAACCGCCAAACATTCCAACACCTGACCATCGGTTCATCGCCTGTATGCGCTTGTTTGATGCTGTATATTTATTCAAAAGGCGTCTATTATTTGCAACTGCACCAAAACCTGATTTTTGATAATTCTTATCCGCCTTTACTGCTTGCCACGGATCGCCTGTCTCAAGTAATGTTCTGTACCCATTGCCCATCCTTTTTTGCGGAATACCATAATAAAGCATCCCGCCGAGTGTTCCAGTTCCAACACCAGATGCAATACTTGTCGCAGCATTCCCTGATGTAAAGGCTGGCATTCTCCTTCCCCCAATAAGGTTCAATAAAGGCAACAAACTATACAAAGCCGCATTGCCAAATTGTCTAAATGAACCAAGTATGACTTGTATTCCTTTCAAGTACAATTGGAATTTCAGGAAACTCTTAATTAGAGGACTGAATTTGTCATAAAATGCCACCACCTTCTCCGTAAACCAAACCAGCATCTTCCCTAAGTCCGCCACGAGGTCAAACACCGAGCGCAACATCTTCGTGAAATCATCGCTTTTCAGCCAAGAAATCCCCTTTTGTAGATACCCGCGAATTATACCGTCGTTTTCCTCAAACACCTTCAGTCCGCCCTCTTGGAACGCCGACTTCAACTGCGCCCACATGCCCGCTATGGTGTTCTTTTTCTTCTCTGCAAGTTTATTGGAAAGTCCCTGCGAAAGGAAATTCTCATCAATAATCTTGTTCCATTTCTCAACACTGTTCATCAGCACACCAGCACCAGATGCCGCTGTCAAACGGAACAGACGGAACACATCAACACCACCGAATTGCTTTCTGATGGCCTCGCTTTCCTTGTCGTATTCGGATAGAACTTTGTTATATTCAACACTTCCCTCTTGTAGCCCTTCAAACCTCGGCGCAAACTGTTTCTGCAATTCGTCATAGCGTCTTTTTGCCTCGGCAGATCTTGCATCATTGCCATTGAGTTTGTTAAGGTCGGCAAATATGTCGTTGATTTCCCTGATATTGCCGTATTCATCATAACGACGAATGCCAAGCATATCCCAATATTTCTGTTGGTTCTTCGTCGGGTTGCGCAGGTTATTCATGATGGTACGCATCGTCGTACCAGCCATCGTCGCCTTGATACCTGCATCGCCCAGCACACCGAAAGCGGCAGCGGCGGTCTCAAACGGCACGTTGGCCAAGTGCAGCATCGAACCAGCCATCTTGAACGACTCGGCCAACTCCAACAGCGTCGTGTTCGACATGGTGAAAGTGCGAGTCATCACATCGGCAGTCTTGCGCATGTCATCAGGCTTGATGCCGTAGGCCGTCATGATGTTGGTCATCACGTCAGCCGTCTGACCAAGGTCCGTGTCGCCTATCAAGGCAATATCAGCGATGGGCCTGATTGACTTGTTGATGGCATTGATGTCGAGACCAGCCATTGCGAGGAATTTCACGGCATCTGCTACTTCAGGCGCAGTGAACTTGGTTTCAACTCCAACCTCTCTGACGATACGTTCCATGTCGGCGAAACTGGCATTGAAGTTACCGCCCTTGTAGTTGGTCTTCAAAATGTTCATCGCCGTCTGCATGATATTCTCATACTCAGTCGATTGGCTAAGGATGTCGCGAACACCGGAACCGATGGCCGAAATGCCATACATCAATCCCATGCCCTTGAACATGTCGAGCATCGGTACATTTCCAAGACGGGTCGGACCCAGCACTTGGTATTCAAGGTTCCTCGGAACAAGCGGTTGCCTGCCTCTCGGTGCCACAATCGGTCTTGGTCCTTGCGGTTGACTCACACGGGTTGGGCGCGGCGCTGGCGCTGCCACCTGCGTTGTGCTGACTCTCCTGTTTGTCGCTCCACCACCTGCACTTCCGGCCACTCCAACATTGATGCCTGTCGAAAGGTTGTGAATCTTTTCAAGCTGCTTGATGACCCTATTGAGTTTACGGCTCGCCTGGCTTGTGCTAATCTTCAACTCCAACTGCTTGTTGAAGGTGGCTGTCATTTTGTTGAACCGCTCCTCAAACTGCTTGAAGTTTTTTGTCGCGTTGGCCAGTTTGCTCGCAGCTTGCGAAAAAGTCCTTATCCCCGCAGAAGCATTGTCCTGCAAGTTGATTATATAATCTACTTGGTACTGTTCGCCCAACATTGGTTCCTGTTTTCTCAATAATAGTGTCAAAAGCCGCTTTCCGTTTGCTGAACAGCGCAAAAAGAAACCCCGCCGCATCATCCAACACGGCGGGATTCTCTCCTCAATTAAACCAAATGAAAAAGATGAGTAAACGTCATTTTCAGTTTCCGACCTTTGAGAGCGCGTCTCCGATGGCGTTGGCTTGCATCAGCGTCGCCTGCTGCGAATGCAACCATTCGGCTTCGCACGAGAGCTCGGCAAACTGCTCGTCGTCAAGCGTCTCAATGTCGGTTCCGGGAAAGTAATGCTTGATAAGGATAAGCCTCTGGCGGAGGTAGTCGTCCTTCCTTACTTCCCGGTCTTGGATAAATTTACCAACTTACCCTGGCGCATCTTGATCAGCTCACTCAACTGGCCCATCAGTCCGAACAGGAACAACGAGTCGTCGTCAATGAGGCATTTGTCGCCGTCAAGGAAGCAGTCACGCGCCAAGGCTCGCATGGCCACGGCCTGGTCTTTCTGCGACGCGGCGAGGTACTTGCTGAACTCGATGAACGAAGGCTGCTTGAAGTAGCCGATGTAAACGTCCTTCTCGTCAAAGTCGGGGTCGCCCTCGACGGCAAGCGGGAAGATGCGCGTTTTCGGATGGGAAGCCTTCAGCGAGGCCACCTTTTCCTCGACTTCCTTGATTCTTTCGGGCGTCAGCCCTTCAATGGTGATGGTTTCTTTCTCTTCCATAGTCTGTTTCTTTTAATGGTTCGACATGTGTAAACACTATAATAATAGGTATGCTCCCGTTTCGAGGTTTTCAGAAAAGACAAAAAAAGATGGTGCGCCTTGTTCGACGCACCATCCTTCCACATTAAAAGTTGACAGATGCTACAAAGAGCTTGTCCGATTACCCTTACGCTATGATGATATCAAGCGGGTTGAGGTCAAATTCCTTCTTGGCACCGTCATCATCCTGCTCGCTTTCAAAGCCGTCCTCGTTGAACACACATCCCTTGATGGTGATGGTTTCAGTCGTCCAAGAGCTGTTGTCATCGCCAGGCAGCGTGCCTTGGGCACTGATGCCGGGGTTGGTGACGGGATCGGCGAAGGACACAATCAGGTCGAACTGGCCGATGTCCATCAGCGAAGGAAGTCCACCGCGAAGCTGCACTTGGGTGTTGTAGTCCATCGTGATTTTGGCTTCGCAAACCTTGTTGCCGAAGCCTCGGCTCGTGATGTTACCGCCAAGGCCGTAGTTGTTCTTCACCTCGCGCTTCTTGTTCCAACTCAAAGCGCTCACACCTTGGAGGATGGTCGGGTTGGCGTCAGTGCTGCCAGCCAGTTCAGCGGATGCGACTTGCACCATTGACCAGTTGTAGGCCACGTTGTTGATTACTATTCCTGCCATTGCTTTACTGTTGTTTTAAGGCAAAACCTTCTTCCACCCTAATCTCCTTGGCGGTGCCGATCGGAACCAAGGTGTACCATAGTTTCAGCCTGTCGTTCTGCAAAATGTTCTGGTCTGCCGGAATCTCGATGCTCCCGATGCCGCTGACCTCGTTGGCCGTGACCATCATGTTCAGCACATTGGAAACAAGATTGCGGAAGATGGTAATCTGTGTCGTCGAGAGAAGACCCGTCGCCGGATCGACCTTGATGGGCGAGTTGACATACTTCAGCAAGGCGAGACGCACGCCACGGCGCGACTTGTTGATGACGCGGTTGCGGGCGATGGTGCGGTAGTCGCCGTCAGAGCAGGTCGTGTCGCCGTTGAAGAACACATGTCCCTCATAGCCGACATAGCGGCAGAGGAAGATGTAGCCCTTGTCGTCAAGCGTGTCAATCTGCGTCGAATTGAGCGAAGCATACTTCGTCGCGTTGGTCAACACACCGTCATTCAGCGTGCAGTCGCCAAAGCCCAGCTCAATGTCCGGGAACTGGCTCACAACGTCGTATTGCTGTACCCAGCCGATGCTCTCCGCCACATTCGCAATCGAAAGGATGCCCAACGCGGCACCGACGTTGCCAACAGGGGTCTTGCTATCCAAGGCAGCCTGCATAAGATGCACGTCGTTGTCGAGAGCCTGACCAAGCAGGACGCTGACATAGCGTTTGCTGATGATGCAAGTCGGGATCTTCGTCAGGTCAACTGATGTAATCTCAGTTGGATTGCCCTCGTTAAGAGGACCGAGAACCTTCGCTGAGTTGGCATTCAACAGGATGCTCACCGGGGCGTTGTAGTCGTTAGCGAGCGTGGTGGCAATCGCATCAAGGTCGCCAACCAGTCTCACACCATACTGTGGAGCGGTGGTGTCGGCATGTGACCAAAGGTTTTTCTCTGTCCACACACCAAACTGGTTGATAACGCCGAAGGCAGCCTTCTGCATCGTGATGAGTGCGTTGAAGTCTTGCGAGCAGTCGGCAAACATGACAAACAGTCTGCCGCTGCCACCTGCCACATCGAAGAAGTGCTTGATGTGGTAGTAGGGAATGCCGTGCAGGAAGTTGCTGGTGGCATCGGTATCAGCGTCAAAAGGCTTGATACCGGCGTCAACGGCATCCTGCAAGGTGTTGAACTCGACCACCGTGTTCTGGAACGTGTTTGCCACCGTCGCCGGATAAGCCTGCGTCCAGAAGTTGGTTTGGCCGGAAATGTCGAACAAGAGACCACAGATTCTTTCGGTATTGTTGGAAATCTCTTTTCCAATGTTACCGTCGGTGTCTCTCATGAATACTCCACCTAATGCCATTATTTTTCAGTTTTGTTGTTTTTGAAATAAGGATTCTTGTACAGGACAGCCTTGCCTCTGATGCTCTCCGGCGTGCCGTTGCGCCAGATGCCTCCGCCCTTTCCAACATACAGGAACTCCATTTCAGGGAACACGGCGAGGGTCTTCAGCACATCTTCTGGGATGTCCTGCTCCTTGGCCACAGGCTCAGGCTTGGTTTCCTCCACCACATTGGTTTCCACGGCTTCCTCCTCTTTCGGGGTTTCTTCCGTGGTCTCTTGGGTGGCAGGGGCTTCTTCGCCAGCCTCTCCCTGGGATTCTTCGTCGTGGGTTTCCTCGGTGACGGTTTCCTCCACCACCTTGGTTTCCACGGCTTCCTCCTCTTTCGGGGTTTCTGTTTCAGTCTTCTTCTTTGCCATACTGGTTAAGTTTTTATGACACGGGGGCGTTCGTTTGTTGAGCGCCCGCCCCCGTTGTCAGGTTTGTGTCAACTTGTCGCTTAGGCGGTCACGGTGACGGTGATTTCGGCGGTGTCGCCAGTGGAATCGGTCACAGTCACGGTGTGAGTACCGGTCGGGCAGTCAGCGGCGGCGGCGATGGTGATCGTGCCTTCGCTGATGGAGGCCGTCAGCTTAGCCTGCGAGGACTCCACGCTGCATTGGCCGTTGGAGGCCGACACAGCGACAGTGGTGCTCGCGCCTTGGGCGACGCTGGCCGTGGTTGCGGCGAGAGTCAGGATGTTCTTGTGGTAGGTGGTCCAAACCACAACCTCCGAAGGCAGGATGAAGTTGACATCCATCTTCAGACGCATCTGGAAGAAGTACAGCTCGGAGTTGGCCTGCAAAGGCTCAACCTTCACGGACTCTTCGTCGGTGGCGTAGTCAACACCCATCCACAGGTTGGAGTTCATGTCTCTCGTGAACTTGCCCATGAAGATGGTGTTCTCCGGGATGCCGCTGATGACCACGATACGGTGGCCTTTGTAGCGCATCTTGTTCACGTCGGCGTTCTCGGTGTACTTCACGTCCTTGGCCGTGAGGTAGGCATCGTAGAGGTCCCAAGCCTCCCATCCCATGACGTAGCAGAGGTTGGGATTCTTGCGGATGTTCTTCGGGCACGACTGGTGCATGGCCTTCAAAGCGGCCTCGACTTGGGCGCCGGTCGAAAGGGCGGTGTTGCCTGCAATGACGAACTTGCCAGAGGCGACCTCGTTCTTTTCGGCATCGGTCGGGTCGGCAGCGATGGCGGCGAGCATGTTGTTGATGACACGCATCACGGCACCGTCGAAATACTTCATCGGGCCAGCGTCGGAATCGCCACCGAGAGTCACGTTGTCCGTGCTGTCGGAAACGAAAGCGGCGTTGGTGCCACCCTTGCGGCTGCACCAGATGGCGTCGCCGATGTACTGGTCCTTGCGGTCGAGCAAGAGGCGCAGCATGGTGGCCTGCACCTTCGGGTCAAGCTCACGGAAGATGAGTTTGCCGTCGGGTTGGAACGGTTTCCAGTAGTCTTCGAAGTCGCGGGGGTTGAACTCCAGGTAGACCATGAAGTCTGCCGGGTCAAGGTAGCGCTCCGAAACCTGGTACTGGTTGAAGTTGCCACTGCTGTTGCCACCGTGGGTGGAAGTGGGCGTCGGCTGGTTGTCTTGGATGATCTTGCCCAAGCTCATGTGAGGAAGGACCTTTCTCTTCTGGATGCCGGGCTCGATGTGGATCAGGCCTTCCTTGTAGGTGTCGTTGCCCTGTGCGGCATAGACTAACAAGTCTTCAAGGACTTCGCCTGCGTAGGTGTTACCTGCATAATTGATAGTAGCCATTCGTTCTTGTTTTGTTAGAATTTCTTCAGTTCAAAGTTCTCGCCCACAACCTCGGTCACTTTGGCCTGCATCTGCTGCTCGGCCTCGGTCATGCCGTTTCGGGCTTGCTCTTGGTTCTTCGGGTCTTTGGCGATTACCTCGCTGATGACCTTGCGGCCTTCGATAGAGGCAAGGGTGGCCTTAACCGTATCGAAGTTGTTCTGGGCCATCTGAATCCACGATTCCTTGGCCTCGGCAGTAATCTTGCCTGCGGCGACGGCAGCGTCAACCACAGACTCAATCTCGGCTTTCAGGGCGGCGGCTTCGGCATCCTTGTATTTCTGCAATTCAGCCTTAGCGGTAGCAAGTTCGCCCTTCAGGTTGCTGACCTCGGTTTCCTTTCCGGTGAACTTGATGTTCAGCTCGGAATGTTGTGCCTGCAAAGCGGCCAACTCGTCCTTCGCCTTCAACAGATCACCCACCTTGGCCGAGACAGCAATCATCGTAGCGTCCTCTTTCAGTCCGAGTTGCGCCACGATTTCTTTGAAATCCTTCTCGTTCATTAAGTGTTGTGTTTGGGGTTGTTTTTTATTGGTAATAGTTTCGAGTCTCGCAATAAGTTTTTCATTGCTGATTTCTGCGGCAATCGAGGTGAACATTTCGCGCACCTGCACATCCTTGCCACCTTCCTTGGCCTCGGCCATCACGTCGCCGATCTTGTCGGCCACGGCCATTTCCGTCTCGATGACATGAGAGGCCGGGATGACGCCTGCGTCGACGGCTTCCTGGGCCGTGAAGAATGTGCCGTCAAGGTTCTCCTTGCCGTCCATGATGTCCTTCACCTGGTCTTCGCTCAGTCCGAAGCGCTTCACATAAATGGTCTCGATCTGCTTGCGGAACACCTCGATGGAACGCTTTGTGTTCTCGTCGTCTGTGGCATCCTCGATGAACGGGTTGTGGATCATCAGCAGCGAATAGTCGTGCATGTAGAGGCGCTTGCCTGCCGACCAGATAATGGAACCCATCGAAGCAGCAATACCCTCAATGACGCACTCGGTCTCAATCGGACAACTGTTAATCACCGAAAAGGTGCTCATTCCGTAGATGACACTGCCGCCCTCTGAATTGATGGCGACAATAATCTTCGACGGTCTGACGATTTCCTGCAAAAACAGGAACTCATCGTTGAACTCACTCACATTCCAGTATTCGACAGGGCCGAAAAAGCGGATTACGGCAGGTTTGCCCTGCTCATACGATCCGACTATGTGTTTCAAGTTGTTTACGTCCATTAAGCATTCGCTTTATTAGGCAATAGATGGCACGGGCAAAAAAGGTTTTCCATCACCCGTTTTCGGGCGAATTGCCGCCGTTTTCATCCCCTTCCTCGCCAGTCTGCACGTTGGCGTTCACGTCAGCCTTTGGGTACACAAAACCGGGAAGGTCTTCGTAAAGCGGCTCGTTGTGGTCCTCGTGGCCGTTGCGCTTGTCCTCATCCTGGTCGCTGTGGTCGGTGAAGGGCGGAATCACGATGTAGCGCTCCACATAGTTACGCTGCGTGTATGCCGTGTAGTCGTTGAACTCTATGTCGTATTCTATCCAGCAGGGCTGCAATCCGTCGTCGAAACTCAACGGCTGGTCCCAATAGGCCAACTGGAACTTCTTCGCCAATGCCGGGTACTTCCCCTTCTGGTCCTGTATCGCCGTGTTGATGAGCGAGAACATTTCCAGCACCTCGGTCTCAACCACATCGTCGCTGTTGTTCAGCCTGTTCAGCACATAGTGGATGCGCATCGAGCCTTTGCCTTCCGAAATGTTCGACTGCCCCACCCTGTAATTCACATCAATGAAGTGGATAAAGACTGCCGGGAATACGATTGGGTATTCCGTGTTTTGTCTTCTGCCTTTCACACGCGCCAACTGCCCGTTGTCGAACTTGATTGTCTTGAAGAACGGCGGAAAGTCAGGTTCGTCCTCCTTGATGGTCCAGTCCTCCTTGATGGTCATAAGTATCTCCTTGACGGCATTGTAGGCCGCAGTAAGCGGATTGACGGGCTCGGCCACCAACTCTGTAATGACGGTCTCTGTCCCAGTGTTCGACTGTTTGTTTTTGCTTACAATCATTCTCGCTCCTTGTTTATGTTAATGCCGTGTGCGGTATCTTTCTCGTTATCGGGAACCCCCTGAACAGCAGATTGGTCAACTTCAAAATCTTGTCGTCAAGCACGGTCGAATGTCCGATGAACTGCCTACGGGCGATATTGGCCGCTCTTCCTGTCCTGAATCCGGCTCCGTCAGGGGCATTGTGTACCGCCGCATAGCAGAATCCCCTGTGTCTTGCCGCTGTGTTGAACTTCTTCGGGTCGGTATAGACATGCGACGTCAGATGTCGACCACCTGCCATGCTCCATCTTCCAGCCGTCTTGCTTGTGATGGAGTTTTTCAGCGTGCCAGTCTCTTTCAGGATGGGATGGTAGGGCTTCGGGGTCTTCTTTCTCGGAGGCCATTTCCCGCCTCCCCTCGTATTGAAGCCTCTCCTGTCGAACGAACCCTTGAATGTCTCTACTGCGGCTTTGCTTGCCTCAACCTCGAAGTTCCAAGCGTTCACGTTGAACACATGCTTCAGCAAGGCCCATTGCGCCGCCACTTGTCCGGGTGTAACCTTAATCGCCATTCAGAAGCCCTTTCTTTATCTTCTCGGCCATGCCTTGCAGCCGCTCAATATCTTCTTCCTTCACATCGAAATAAGGATGCTCGTCGGAGAAGATCCTGCCACCCTTGGCCACGCTCTCCTTGAAAGTCCTGTTGAACCACGACGGCATTTCAGGAACCTCATACACGGCAGCCTTCACATCCAACATGCCCTTGATGGTTTCTTCTTCAAGGAAGCAACGGCAACCATGCTCGATAGGTGGAATGAGCCATTCGGGGAAAAGCATCTTCGGAACCGTATAGCCTTCCCACACGGCGTGCCACGGGCGCACACGGTCGTCAAGCTGCGTCCTGTAGGTCAGCATCGTCCCGTCGTCCAGCATATACAGCATGAGCGCGACACTCAAGGCGTGCTCGATGTCGCCGTTCTCCACACCCATGTAGGTCAGATTGTATTTCTTGAACAGGCTTTCCATCCAGTCAGGCAAACCGCTCTCCGTTTCCATACCCCATTCCAGCTCGCCAGCCACGTCCTCGACATCTTCAATCATCTGGTATTCCTCGGCCACGGAAAAGTCAACGATGTTGTCGAAAGCGGCCATCAGCACATCGCGGCGTTTCTTTTCTTCATTCGTCAGTTTGGCGACATCTGAATT
Organism: uncultured Bacteroidia bacterium; assembly: GCA_902801625.1. Lineage (GTDB taxonomy): Bacteria > Bacteroidota > Bacteroidia > Bacteroidales > F082 > Limimorpha. The sequence continues at coordinate 43,390 of CADCJI010000002.1, forward strand.
GAGCAGTTCAAATGCCGTTTCCCAATCTATCTCAAAGCCTTTCAATGCAGCGTCGATGCCGAACTTGGCACGCAAGGCCGCCAACGCTTCAAGCAGCTCGTCAAGCGTAATCTGCTCGCCTATGCCTTTGATGAAGTTCTCGAAAATGGCCAGCAATGCGGCATACGCCTTTTCGTCAAGGTCGTCTTCCGTCGGCTCTATGTCTTCCTGCGCTTTCACCGGGACGCCGTGCGCCGCCTTCACCGCCTCCCCGTGAAAAAATTTCCAGGCTCTCCGCGACGGTGGCCATACCGCTTATAATATTCCTCGTCCGACATGATATTGCGGTCGTCGTCGCCACCTGCGGTTCCGCCGCCACCTCCATTGCCGCCTTCAACCAGGTTGATCTGCTTGCCGACCACAACGCCGAAAGTCTTCTCAATCTCGTCGGGGCTGACCTCGAATTTGTCGGTGATGAAGTCATACAGTTGGATCTGGTCCTGGTCGCTCATTTCAAGGCGCTTCGCATACTTGAACACCGTTCCCTTTTCCAGATAACCCATAGCGACAAGACGCGGCAGCACCTCCTCGTTCATCACATTCTCGATGTAGCGACGGTACGACTCCACCCTGTCCCTGAAGATGTCCTGGTGGGCACGAGTGGCACCCACATACGACATCGTTGCACCGGCCATCGACTCCGAACCGAGGATGAGGTTCGACACGTCGCGGTCAACCAATTCCATCAGCCCGGTGAAAATCTTCTCCGAGTTCGACATGGTGAAGGTCTTGATGTCCACCTCGTCGTTCAATCCTGTGACGATGACCTTGTTCTGGGCCGCGCTCGCGATGTCGTTGGCGAGTTTCTTGCGGTCCGACTGCATGGTCGAATCGGTCTTCCCGTGTATGATGGGCTGCCCGTATGTATGACTAAAATTGACATAGTTGGCCAAGGTGAACTTCTTGGCGAGAATCAACGGAGTGGTGGCAGAGAACAGGCCCAGCGAGCCGCTGTTGACGAGGATGTAGTTGTTCTCATACTGGCGGTCGTCGAAGTCCCAACCGGGAAGCCAGATGCCCTGCCTGCGAACGATGCGCCTCTGGTCGGGCAGCACATTGCGCCGCTCGATGAGGTTGATGGTCTTCAGCTTTCCGGTCCATTTGTCGATGTCTGGAAGTATCTCGATGGCGGTGTAGCCATACAGTTTCGCCTCCATGATGCCACGGATCAGCTTGTCGAACTGCGAGCCTTGCACCTTCTCCGTCTCTTTCACATCCTTGACAAACTTGCCCTTGTCGTTCACGCGGGCCAGCATATATCTCTCGCCTATGATTTGCGACTCCAGCGTCTCGATGACGCCCGCAAGGTGCGCGTCCTGCTGCACGCAGGCATCATACAGGTCCATCAGCCTGCCACGGTCGTCCATCACGCAACCCTGGCCGCCCAGCACGTTCTGCACCGACTTGAAGCGGTTGTAGCGCTCAATCTCGCGCACATACTCCTGTATGGTCTTCTTCGAGGTCCTGAAAATGGCCTCCAAAAGGTCTATGTTGAATTTCTCCTTGTCCGTGGTCTCGACTTCCATTCAGTTGCGTTTTTCCTTTGAATAGTCCGCCGAGGCTCCAATTGTTTGCAGAATCATGTCCGCATACAAAAAAAAGCCCTTCAAGGGGGCTTCTTTTTTCATTCAATTGAGTAAAGGACGACCGGCGGTCTTGGTGGCGGCGGCGGTGGCTCCGGCTTGGTCCGTTTGACGAGCCTGACATCCGCCTTGTTGAAGAACCTTGGGCACTGTTCGTCACCTATGCGGTGTTTCTTTGGGATTTTGTTGTAGGGTTTCCTCTTGCCTTTTTTGTCCTTCTCCGAGTCGGGATTGAACCAGATGCAGTGGTATCGGTCGAGGCAGCCTTTGAAGTCGCAGTCTGTGTTGCCTTTGCGTCTGGCGTTTATCTTCTTCGCGGTGAGATGGTCCACGAATACGACGTAAGGCATGTCGGGGTGTTCCTCCCTCGCCGCCCATCTTTTATCTTGGTCCTTTATCATTTCAACATCGTGTACGTTGACGGCGATGCGCTGCGCGGCAATGTAGATGTATTGGTTCGCGCCTGGTTCCGGCCCTACGGTGGCCGTGAACACCGAACTGTGGCTATACGACCTCCTCAACGAGAAATACACCTTGCTCCCTTCAACCCATTCCATTGCGTCAGAACTTGATGGAGTCGAAGACATTGCGCACCTCGTCGTCGGTGATGCCGATGTAGGTCATGGTGACACGGATCGTCGAGTGCTTGAAGATGCGGTTGAGAAGGACTATGCTTTCCTCCGTGCGACCGAGGCTGTCGTAAACATAGCGTCCGAAAGTCTTCCGGAAGGTGTGTGATGAGAAGTTGCCGATGTTGAGGTTGTACCTTGCCTTGAACTCGCGGAACTTGAGATTGACGTGCTGCTGTGAGAAATGGTGCGGCTTGTGGTAAACGGCGTGTGCCTTGGCGTGGTTGCTCTCGAAGACCAGGTTGTCCCGGTCAGGGCTGCCTTGCAGGGCGTAAAGCTCGGCAAGGCGTGCATGTACCGACTCGTTGAAGTTGACCTTGCGTGCCTTGCCGGTCTTCTTCTCGATGACCGTGCATTCGGCGGCGAGCACATCCTTCCATTTCATCGTGAGGATGTCGGAAATGCGGCATCCGGTGCAGAATCCGAGCCGGGCGTAGGTTTCCCAAAGGTATTCCTTGTCGTTGTGGAGGCAGGTGAGCAGGCGCTGGTATTCGCCGTATTCGAGCCATTCTGCCGTGGTGAGTTGTCCTTTCTTTGCCATAGTGTTTGCTTTTTGATATTCACTTTCGGTGGCAAAATTACAAAAGTGAACATTCACGGCAATGAGTTGAGTTGGACTTGTTGTCTGCTATTTTTGCAAGTTGCTGATTCACAGATTGATTTTGTTTTTGAAACAAGCAAGCGAACCAACCTCCACATCTGTTGCATATACCATGAAATTCAAGATAACAGACATCAATAGTTTTGAACGATTACCTTATACTGCAATGGTACTTTCCGAGTGCGGCTGTGCCTCGGACTGACGGTGTGCAGCCACCGCTTTTATTTATTTTACTATTATCGTTCACTTGTCGAGTTCGAGCTTTATCCCGGCCATCTTGCACTTGTAGCCTATCTTCTCCTTCAGACCGAAGTACGACCAGTTGCGGAGGACGAGGCTGTCGCCTTCGGCGTTCTGTTCCTTGGCTTCTTCCTCGCGATGGGTCTGGTTCATCAGCACAATGCGACCGCAACGGTGCTTCAAGGCAAGGTCGACGAGCATACGGCTGTAGGTGTGGAGCTTGGTGGCGACGTAGTTCTTCTCCTTTTCGTGCCAGCGGTCGATGGCCTGGCATTTTTTCTTCCTGCCCTTGCCACCGCTGTTGTAAAGGTTCTCCACCTGGCACCGGCGCACAGCCTCCTGTATCTGGCGGCGGCGGTAGTTGAACTCCTCCTTGGTGCCTATCTCGAACCACTTGTAGCCGCTGTCGTATTCCTTGGCGGCCCTCACGTCGCAGGTGCAAATGACGGGGTTCATCACACCGAGGTAGGCATACATCGTCTTCCCCTCGTCAAGTTCCACTTCCTTCTTCGGGATGTCGACGCACAGCAGCAGGAAAATCTTGTTCCTGTCGAATTGCAGCGACGAGGTACACATCTTGTATTCGCCGCCGACCACCCTCTCTACGATGATGCGGTTGCCGCTGCGGTCTCTCCCGAACTTCATCTGGAACGGCACGCCCATCAGGGTGAAGAAACAGCCCTGTCGTTTCTCGCCCTCGCCGTTTTCGTATTCGGAAAAGCGGAGGTTGAGGAAGCGGTCGGCCTTGAACGGCACCGGCATGTTGGCCTTGAAGGAACGCAACGAGCGGTTCCACATACCGTGCTTGCGGTCGTCCTGGTAGGTTTTCTGCACGTTCTGAAGGACGCACGACACCATTCCCATGTCGGCCTTGCCCTTGAACGCCTCGCTTGCAGCGACGTATGGCGCGTTCTGCTTGGTGGCCTTGTTGCCCTTGGCGCCAATGAACACAATCCTTTCCCTGTCCTCGTCGCTGAGGTAGGGCATGGTGTTGTCGAGCGCGAAGAGATGGCTCACTCCCATGTTGGCCACCTTCACGGCGATGTCGCGGTTGGCGTAAAGTTTCTCGTAGTACGCCCTACGGAGTTCCTTGTCCGCCTCGCAGACAAAGACCTCAATCTTGCGGGTGATAACCATATCGTTTCATTTATGCTGTTTGTTACTGTTTCTTTTCCGCCTTGCCAAGCTGCAAGACATCGTGCTGTAATACCTTTTTTGTGGTGCGCATCCAGTATGTAAGGAAGAAGCTCCAGTTCCTGCTGTAAGCACCTTGTGTTTTCCATCCGATGACGGCGAAGGGGTGGTGCTGTAAACACCTTACATTTCATCGGTGCCAACAGCGATACACACTTTCTCGATCTGCATGACATGCTGTAAACACATTACATTTCATCGGTGCCAACAGCGTGAAGGTTGTAGGTGCCTGCACCACAGTATGTCAAAGTGCTTCGCGAGTGGCGCTTGCCCTCGTGCTGAGGCCGTACAGCCGGCCCTTGGCGGTTTTCAAGCCTCCGCCTTGGCTTTTTCCATCGCATCGGCCTCCTGCCTCTTCAGTTCGTATTTTGCCGCGTCTATCAGCAGTCGGCTTCGGTTGTTCATCTGTTTGAGGATGGACACGGCGAGTTTGCCGCGTTCAATCTCTATTTGCTGGGCCTCGTTGCGCTCTATGAGCGAAGCCATGTATGCAACAGCATCCTTGCCTTGTATCGTGGTGTCGAGTCCGAATTTGTTGTTTTCCATTGTCGTGGTAGTTATGTGTTTTTTGATTTCTTATCTGACTGATATTCTTCAATCCAGTACGCCTCGCAGCTCATGAGTTTTCCCTTGGTGTTGCGGATGTGGTCGCGGAATCCGATTCGATGGCATCCTTCAAGGAACTTCTGCATGTTTGCCTTGTCTCGCGTTATCAAATCCAGTTCGGCCTTGGTGTAAATGCCGTCGTCACCTTTGGCTTTCGGAGGATATGCCTCGATTATCTTCTTGGCCGCTATCAGTGCTCCGAGGTAGTAGGCGCCGTAGTATGCTGTTGTCTGCTCGAATTTTCCCATCTGTGAGATACTATGTATTTTCCGTTGAGTGTGTCGCCCACATTGATCTTGCCTTGGCAGAACAAGTCGTTGAGGATGTTGCGCATTTCCCTGTCGAGGGCCTTCGACAGTTCGTCGATGGTGACGTGCGTCGGCTCCACCTTGCCCAGCTTTGCGCTGTGGATCTCGTCGAGTTTCGACATGATGTAGTCTTGGAAGGTCTTGTCAGCCATTTCTTACATCATTATTTTGTCGAGTCCGAATTTCTTGTTGTGCTGTTCCACCATGTCGTGCCAGCGTTTGGTGTAGAAGTCGGTGAGTTCCTTGATTTTAGGGTCCGTTTGGATTTGGAGTTCAATGGCACCTGTTTTTCCGTTGGCTTCATTTGGCACAAACAACACGATTCGTGGGGAGCTGCTGTATATTTTCATGAGGGCTTTTGCAAGTTGGTCGCCTTCGGTCCGGATGGTTTCCATGATTTGCTTGCGTTCTATTTCCTCTTCATAGGGGTCAATGATTGTTGGTCTGTTTGGATCCATCGTTCCAGTGTTTTATTTCTTTGTAAATTTGTGTGTTTTCCAAATTTCACACTTGCGCCAGTCTTTTATTGGCTGATTCCCTACATGGTCTTCTGTTGGCTCAAAGTATTTGAATGATACCAGGCGCTCTCTATTGAACAACAAGTATTTTTGGTAAAGAGAACATTCATCCCGATGTACACATGTTTCAGTTTTACCCGTTTTCGGGTTGTACCTGTTGCCATAACACTTACCGTGCTCGACCTGCTTCCTTTCCTGTTCAATTCTGTTTGTCTTTGGTCTCATGTCTTAACCATTCTTCAAATGTTATGCTTGTTTCAATACCTTGCTGTCGAAGAAGCCATATTTCATGCTCATATTTTTGTTGCAGATAGTTAGGTTCTACAGGTATCATCACTCACCTCCTTACAATTTGGTTTCCGTTCACTGCATAATTGTCAAGTATCTCAACTGTGTTCCGTTTCCCATCGGCATATTTCCATGCGACAACCTCTGCATCTACTTGGTAGCCGTTAGGTATTTCAAATTGATTTGTTTCCGTGTCAAAGGTTGTGATGTCCTCTACAATACACCAAGTCTGTATCTTGACAATCACTTTGACGTATCTTTCACCAAACGCTGTACTCTTCGGAAATTCAGTCATTCCACACCTCCTTTGTTTTCAGGTTCGTCTTCGTCTATCTTTGTGTTGATTATATCCTTCGTCACATTAAGAAGCAAATACTCAGACACCGCATAAAATGAGCATGACCAATATTTCCCTTCTTTATAGGTTCTAATGATACCGTGGAATCCTAACCCACACCATAGTACCAAAAAGATAACCGATACCGTTTTCCAAAATTTTGTGCTCATTTGGTTTCTCCTTTCTCGAAAGATTCGAGTTTGACATTCATTTCATCGACCATTTCTTTGGTTGCCACGGGCAAATCCTTGATTTTTTCATACAATGACTTGTCGTATTCGTCATTGGAATTAGCGAGATAGTTGTCGATGTAGTCGCGCACGGCATCTTCGCCTTTTGTTTCTACCGAAATGATGTCGCCACCAGCATAGTTGCCTTGTTCTTCGCCAACGGCATAGATATGCCCGTCGTATAATGCCGCATAATGGAACCACCAACCACGTGGACTCATGGCCTTGTGTGAAGTGACTTCAGAAATATGTTTGAGGCACCAAGCAAATTTTGCTTTGTTATATAAGCCATTACTACCACCGATTGGAGTATCTTTTTCGTAGAACAATGGAACAAACTCGATCTTAGGTTCATCCTTGAGAAGAAAAAACTGGTTTTTAGGACCGGTGTCCAAAACAGTTTGTGCAAGTATAAATCCTTCTTGTATAGTGTCGAAGTGGATGGGGTTGCCACAATCCTCCATATATTCACGGAAATCTTTTATGATTTCAGGATTGGTTCCTAATAGATAATCGAAGCGGCCATCTTTTATCATCCACTTAACGGCTTTCTCGATGAAGTCCTTTTCGCATTGGACGTAGCCTTTGATATAGGCTTTGCGTTCTGAGTCGCATGATGGGAAAGGCTTGCCAGGACGGACTATGTTTCCAAACATATCTCTTTCGGATGCTGTAGTCCCTTGGCGTATAGGGTATTCTTGATATGCTCTAAATTCTGCTTGTGTCATGGGTTATTGCTTTAATTTGTTGAACGTGTCAATGGCTCTTATCCCGTTGTACCCGATAAGTTTCGAGTATGGATAGCACAATATGCCATCGTAGTTCGGGTTCGGGTCAAACACGATGTTGAAGTTCATGTCGCATATCACGGCGTGCAAATGGCTCATTGGATGCTCATTTGGATCAGAATACTTAGGAGAGTACACCGAGGCCAGGAACAGACCGTCGATTCCGTCTTCCAGAGTCAGCGCGTCGAGGGTTTTGTCTGCCGCGACAATCCTATCGTTGAAACAGCAGTCCGTCGGGTTTTCGAGGAAATGGACATTGGGGTTCCACAGGGTGTCAGCCGAGTATTCGTATCCGAGTTTTTCTATGAACTTGTATGCTTGCACGAACCATTCGCCGCTGCCGTATAGTTCGGAGAAGTTCGGAACCGCTTCGTAATCAAGACCGAATAGCGAGCATATTGCGCATTTGAAGCAATCGCCACGTTGGGGGTCCATAATTCTTTGATAGACTTTCTTCATTTTCCTGTGTTTACATTTGGTATTGCTGGACAATCATAGCAAGGCCAATGCCTGTGATATGGGCAAGGTTGTGGGAAGTATGGGCATTCTTGAATTGGAATTGCTATGAAGGGTTCCTTTTGTGTCATGGCTCAAAGTATTGATATTTCTGCCTCATTTTTTCTACCCATTCCTTGTACGGCTCGTTTGCTTTCGTGGCACATTCCAGAGGATGCACTATGTTCTTGTCAGCATCGGTTAGGCAATCAGGGCAAACGAAATCGCCACCGAACCTCTCCGTTCTAACCACTTTCCATCCTCTGTCATCGAGATATGCAACGATAAGGATGGTCCATGTCGGGCATCCCCATTCTTTGAGGTGGACGTTGCTTGGCATTGGCGCGTAGATTGTCTTACCGCATCTTTTGCATTTGGCGTGAGAGGAATTGTATTTCGGATTTGCGCCGCCTTCCGAAAACTCCCTTCTCCTTTGTTCTCGTTGTTCTTCAGTTGTCATTGGTCATGTGTTTTCTTCGTGATGTCTTACAATGAATCCTTTGCATGGCTTTTCCTTGCGCAGGGCAACGGTCAGGCACGAATGCGAGACTCCGATGTGCGCTGCGGCTTCCTTTATCGTGTCGAATGTCTGCCACCCGGATTGGGTAAGCACGTCGACTTTGACTGTATTTGTTGCGAATGGGCTCATAGTTCAAGTGTTAGTTGTTGTTCTGTTTCTTTTCCAATGAAGGATGCGCATCCTTCGCATTCCGAAGGATCGCACCAGAAAGGGTCGTACCATGCGCATCGCTCATTCATTTTGCTGCTGGTTTTTCGATATGGCCATGTTCCGAAAGCCAGGCCAAGGCATCCACAGCCACCTCGATAATCACTTCTCCGTGCCACCATTCGATTGTGCGATGGCATTGTGAGGAATAGTATTCTATCTCAAAGTCAAATTCATCGTAGTATTCCAAGTGTTTCCCGAATTGGAAGCCTTCGCCGTATATGGTTTCCGGCAGCAAGTCAAACAGTTTGCCGAGCGACCAGCAAGGCTTGAAGAACACCGGGACTGGGCCTTTGTAGCCGGAATAGAATTGCTCCATGTCCTTCTTTACCGTATTGAAATCAGGGTACAGGTTCAGCAGGATTCCAAAACTGCTGACTCCGTTGTTGGGGTCTAAAACATCTTGCGGTGTCTGATAATACATCATGTCGGCGGTGTTGCTGTCCAATCCAGCCTTCGCCAATCTCTCGGACTCTTCTAAGGTTGTCCATCCTAATGGTCGTGTGCTCATGGTTATTTTGTGTTTATTCGTTTGTTGTCGTCACATGGCATTTGTCCGACTCTCATCCTATACATGACGCCGTTCTTCGATGTTTCTTCAATCGGCACATCGTTGAGCGCGTCCGTGACCCAGTTCCAGCACGTCATAACCTTACGCGCAAGGCATGATTCGCGTTTGGGCGCATCCATCATGTTTGACACGAGGCGCAATGTGTCCTCGATATCTTTTACCTGCCATTCTTCAAGTGGTGTCATATCGTAATCTCTTTTCTGTATCTCGGTTCATGTGTCATTCCCAACACTTGACCGATTATATCTTTTTCGACTTCGGCATTTTGTTTGGCTTCAGGTGAATAGCTGCTGCCGGATATAATTCTTTTCCGTGCAGTAATCATCGCGTTAAGAGCGGCGGTGAACGAATCGTAGTCTATGAATAGTTTTGTCATTCTTGTATCTCCTTTTTTTATCCTTCACATGAACATTGTTCGTTCATCGCGCATTCTCCAGAACAGAAGTTCCCAATTCTCGTAAGGGATCTTGCTATACCGAAACTGTCGCGACCACGATACCAAATCTTCTGTTTGACGACCTTATCTAATGGAACCTGTTTTTTGCAGTAATCACAAGGAATACACCCTTCTCTTGGAGCGTACTTTTCATCGTATATCTTGTTGTGTTTTGCAATGGCATCTGACAGGCTTTCTTCGTCGAATGCGTAGTGATCGTTGTCAATTTCGGAAAGCCATATACCAGTCGATGTTTTGTACTTGTCATTATGTGACGCATGGAAAATAATCTCTCCTTCGGTGGTTAAGACATTGAAATATTCTCTCAACTGTCTAACATGTTCCGCCGTAGCTCTTTTGTTTATGACCGGACGCCGTAGATATTTCCGAGTTGTGAAGCTAACTTTGTCAACATTCCATATTACAAAGGAGTAGTGCTTTTCCATTGTCGAAAACTCGCGTTGGTAGATTACCTTCGCCGTTTGCTCTTCCACCTTTGCCTTAATGAAGGCGTCGAGTTCGGCTTCAATCTCCCTGAATTCGTCTGTGTTTGATTTCTTTTTCATTTGTCAATTGTTTTGTTTTCTATTTCAAATGCTTCGTCTTCATACCGCACATCCTTGTATTTCTCAAATTCTTCTGCAAGTTCCATCAGAAGACAGCGTATCTTTCTTGGTACGGTATGCCCGCTGCCTGGTCCGCCAATGCGGACGCATGAATCGAAGTTGGTGCTGACATAAATGTCGCCTTGTTCATCGGAGAACACGTTAAGACAGTTGCCGTTTCTTTCAAGTGTGCGTATTACCATTGAGTTCAATTCTTGTCGTTCTCGCTTTTCTTATACAAGTTGGTTAGTCGCCTTGAGATATACTTCATTTGCTTCGGAAACAGTTTGCGGAACTCGTCCTCGTCGGTGAAAAACTGCCATATTTTCCATGCCAGTGCACCCTGGACATCATCGAATTGTTTTACATTGTGCAAATCCTCAACGAGTTCGTTGATGTCATCTTCGGCAAATTCTCCTGTAATCAATGAAGCATTGAGCAGGCATCCACACTCTGAACAATAGGCCAGATGGTCATTCTCAGGCGATGATTCCTCATGCACTTCGTGATATATGCCTCCGCCGCACTCCTTGTCAAGTTGTTCGGCTTTCTCCTTTGCGCATCCATAGCAATAGTCGCCATCAATCTCTTCAATCATATAACCTTCGTTGTCGTACTTTTCGATGTAGCAGACTTCTTCTGGGTCATGCAGGAAATACCATTCTCTGATTTTGTCTAATACTTCTGTTTTCATTTCTGTTCGTCGTTTAATAGTTCTTCCTCGAATTTGACATAGTTGAAGCCGGGGTCGTGCTTCCTGATTTCAGCAGCCATAGCGCGTTCGATGCGCCGATGGTCCATCATTTCCCCATATCTGAGCTTCCGGAGTTCGCTCAATTCGCGCAGAGTCTCTTGGTAAAGTTCCAAGTTGAACTCGCACTGCCGTTTCATGTCGGAATACGCCCCCTCCTGCCCCTTGGCCTTGATTTCGGCATCCAGTTTCTCCCTGTACATGTCGCGCTCTTCTTTGGCCGTGTTGCACTTCTGCCGCCACGAGACCATGTTGTAGTAGAACTTCTCACCCAACCCTAACTGGTCGTCTGAGTATTTCTCCTTGTGAAGGAGCGGGGCCTTCTTGATGATGTCGAAAGCATAGTCCTTCACATAGACCAGACCGGCATACTGCGGAACCTCGTCAACGGCTATCAGATCGGGCGGGACGGCATAGTAGAAGTAGTTCGGCTTCTTGTGGTTGGCGACGAGACAGGTCCTGCCATGCTTCTCGCAATACCCCTCCCAAGCCTCAACCGAGGCGAACCTGTGCTTGTTGGCCTCATAGAAATCCCAAAACTCAGGCAGGTACTTCTCTCCGGTGAAAGGCGAGTTGAGGACGATGTGCTTGTTCCTCTTGTGCTTGAAGTCGTTCTTGAAGTCGGCGCGGCTGATCTTGATTTCAAACTCATAGATGTAGCCCGACCGGGTTTCAAGCAGCTTGTCGCTTTCCCACCCGAACACATACAGGCCGTCGATGTCGTACTTGACGGAACTATAGGCGAAGAAACGCGAAAGCTGCCTTTGCATGGATTCCTCGGTGTATATCGGCTTGTCTTGGGTCATGGTTGCTAAATACAACTGTAAAACGGAATGCTCTTTGCGATGGCGATTTGGTTCATCAGCCATTCTTTTTCTTCTTCAGTTGCCAATCTCACCTTACTGGATGTTTGGAAATTACCCATTCCAGATGTGCGGCAGAGCACCCATTCTCCTTTGTGCTCAGCAAAGCCGATGACAATACCAAAACCACCTGCTGTTACCCATCCGTCGTGTATGAAAGGCTGTTGGGTGTCTTCTTCAAATAGGATTTCTCCTGGTGAATAATCTGATTTCATTTCAAATCATGCTTATGGTTCTTAAAATAGTGAGCAGTCTCTCCAGTTCGAAGTTGCGGTATGCGGTCATCGCGTATGTTTGAGGGTTGCTGTGGTTGTAGCCGTATTTTTCGATATACTGCTGGCAGGCGCGTTTGGTGAGGAACGCACCGGTGGTGTCCGACAGGCTCGACTTCCTCTCTACATCCACAACCCTCACATCGTTCCATCGAAGTTCGTCATTGCAGAATCCGACGAAATCTTCCATGCTGGTCTTGTCAAGCCGTTCCCATTGTTCACGGTTTCCGTCGGTGATGTACTCTTCCGTGTATTCAATGGCATCGTCGAGGCTGAGCGTGCCTCCGTCGCCCATGTAGACGCGAGGCTCGCCACAGCCGTCTGGCACGCCCTCTTCTCTGGTTTCCATCACGCCCCAGTAGACGGGTTGGGCGTTGCCGTCGGTTGTCTGTGTGTTCAGCTCGTGCTGAAGCTCTTTCAGGAACTCATAGTCCTGGTCCGGTAGTTCGATTGTTTTCATGGTTAGTCGTTCTTGTGTTCGTCAATTACTTTTGTACAGATTTCCAATACCTTGACCACTTTGTCAAGGTCAAACCAATCGTCGGTTCTGACCCCGCTTTCCATGTCAATCCAGAAGTCGCCATCTACATTTTCCATGAGATACGACAACTTCTCGCCGACATTATCAGGATTCATGCCTCCAGCATAACCAACCTTGTAATTGCCTTTGAGCACTTCAATAGGGGTGTCAATGCCACGACCGCCTGAAGCATCAAGAAGCACGGAGAATGATCCAAGGCATAGCCTGTGTTTGTGTTCCTCCGTCGTGTGGTTGAACAAATCAAGTTCGTGGGCATTTCGCTGCTGAATGATGATTTCCTGCCCAACAACAGACGGCATCCAACAATGTTTCGGATTGTCTTTTCGATTGGCAATGTTGAGCTGTATTCTATTGAACATGCAGAGGCAACGGTGTGTGAACCTGTCGATTTTATCCCAACAACCGGTGGCTGCATCATGAGCAGCAGAACCGCAGATGTGAAGGGCAAGATTAAGATCTCCTTTAAGACCGCTGCCATAAAGAAGGCTCATGTTTTTCGGGTCGAGATAGCGGTTGCCGTTCTCGTACCAGCGATAACTCGTCAGCACGCCGAACTCAGCGATTGGGTATTGCTTTTGAATAGCCTCCAAAGCCGTAATCTCAGTCTTTGCGTCAATGCCGGTGAATGTAATGTGTTTCAGTCTCATGGCTGTTAGAATTTCAGTCCTTGTGCCGTAGGGTCAATCACGTCGCCTGAGCCTGGGTCTTTGCTGTGCGGGTAAGGGTCTTCCTCGTTGAGGCGTTTCAGGTCCATGCCGAGCCACATGACGGCTTCCTGCAACTTGGTAATGGCCAGGCTACGCTCGCGGCTTGCTGGCAGGCCCTTCACTTGTTGGATTTTCTCGTCCAAGTCTTTTCTGAGTTGCTTGTTGGCAACGATTTCTTCTGTTCTGTCCATAGTAATTTGTTTTGATTGTTAATGGTTTGTTACTTCATATCTCGATGTCGTACATTTCTTTCATCAGTTTCTTTGCCCATTCCGGTGTGGTGCCGTAGTCTTCAAACTCGTTGCAAAAGCATCTGACGTTTTGGCTCACGAAAGGGTCTGGGGTCATTCCTCCTTGGAATCCGTACACTTCTTGGATGTATTCAAGGTCTGCCTTCAGTTTCTCGTTGTGGGTGAAACTTTCCCTTTCACCGCCCAACTCATAGACTATGGCGAGAATCTTTGCGGCGGTGTCGCGGCCAATCGAGGCCAGTCCTGCCGCCTTGCACGCTTCGTTCCATTGTCTGCGGAAATCAGTCATCGTTTACCACTTTCACTTCCTCGACAGGGTGTTCCTTAGCCCACTGCACTTTCAGTCCATGAATCTTGCGCTCGATCTCATACTGCTTTTCAGTGTGCCTGTCTCTTTGTTCGTTGACCAGCTTGTCGTACAGGTCTTGTTCCTGCCTTTGGCGTTCCTTGTGTTCCTTCGCGAGTTGGTCGAGCGCGACTCTGTTAGCCTTGCACTCCAATCGCATTTCATCGTGATAGGACTGCATTTGCTCCAAATACTCTTCTCTTTTCATTGTCATAGTGTTGATGTTTTTATGGTTGGTGTTATAGGTTCTTCCTTCTCGCGTATTCGCAGATCAGCAGGGAATCCACTTTGTTATTGTCCCAATTGCGGCAGCGTTCGTTCTTCCGCAGGTCGACGTCCGGGAAAAGCCGTTTGACGGCGTTGAACGAAGTCTGCTTGGTGTTGACTTCCTTGCGGGTCCGCTCCACGTCTTTCACGACAACTTTCTTATGCTCCACAACCATGTCCTGGTTGATCCAAATCTCCTTCTGCCATGTCTTTGGCTGAACGAGTTGGTAGGGTATGCCCGTGGCGATGAGCAAGCCCTTCAGCAAGCCGTTGATTTCACCGAAGGCAAATGTGGCCTTTGCCGACGATCCAAAGATGGCGTGTACTTCCTCCATGACAGCGAACACGTCTTTTGACAAATGGAGTTGCTGGAATTTCAGTGCCAAATTGTGGATGTCGCAGCCTTCAATTGGGATAAACTCAAACAGACCGTTGTCGTGTCTGATGGTGATGAAGCCTTCTTTCCCTGGGTCTATTGCGATGTATGTTTTCATTGTTTCGTTTGTTTGTATTTATTGTTGATTTCATTACATTTTTCCCATACTTCCTTCGGAATCATGATTTTATTCCCGTCCATCCAAAGGTTTTGTCTTGCCTGCCTTTCGCAATAGTAGGCGATACTGGTTCTGTTGGTCGGATTGTCCTTTAGCCCATATACGAATAAGCCAGAAGAGACAAGCTCTCTTGGGGAAACACTTTGGTTACAAGGAAGTCCTTGCGAATCCGTTGTGCCTTTGAACAAAAGATACTCTTCGAGAATGTCTTCGAGTACCATATCCCTGTAGTCTTTTATTGTCGGCTCTCCGACAAACATGTTGCTATTAATCATTTTTTTTGATTATAAGAATGTAAATTCAGTATCAAGGTATAAATGCTTCTCGTGTAGCATTTCACAAAAGGCTATTGCCGGTCCCCAATCAAAGAATACCCGACAACGTATTATTGATTCGTTCTCATCCTGGTATTTAACAAATATCCTCATGATTATGCTTGTTTCATGTCAAGGCCGTTCATGATGGAACCTTTGCAGTGCGTTTCTTCCTCATCCCACGGTCAGGGTAGGTCAGGCGCTTCTCGCCGTTGAGCTCGTCGAACCGTTCGAGGGTGAGGGTCCCGAAATCATCGGGAAGTTCAATGTCAGTCTTGTCGAGCGAGCGCAGGTAGAACCCCTTGCAGGCCACGGTGGTGCCGTTGCAGGCGTATGTCACCGAAGGGGTGCTCACCTCCATGAACTTCGCCAGCAGCGTCTTCGAACTGAACACGCCCACGAGTTTCTTGCCGGGACTGAACACGGCAACCCTCTCGGCGACCTTACTCGGCCTCCTTGTCGTCACTTCCCTTTTCATCCGGCAGCATCTTCGCTATCACGTCAGCGGTGAACCGGCTCCGCGCCGCCTCGAACAGGTAACTGTCCGACACAGCCATGCCGGTCGTGAACAGGTCGTTCATTCGCTCGTTGACATAACCCATGAACTGGTGATCCGTAAAACAGATGAAAAGGTAAACAAAGTCTACTTCAATTGTGAAATCCCCGTCCCTGTTGAGGCGGCACACCTCGTCATCGCGCAGCGAATAAGTTTCCTGCAAGGCTTGGATGAACGGCCGGTAGGTGTTGAGGAAGTCGGCCAGTTTAAGGTCTTGGCCGTGGGACTTAAGATATGCCGATGCGTTGAAGTACATCAGGCCGTTGTCATTTGATACCCCGAAGAGCATATCGGGGAACTCCGGCAGGCTGTGCTCTGTACATTTTATATCGTAGGGCTTGCCGGGAATGGCATTAGGCATTAAAAGTAGTTGTATGTCATTGTATTGTGATTACGATTGCAAAACTACGCAAAATCCGTGGTATGTTAAGAACAAAAGTCTATGAAATTGGCTGCTATTTTTGCAAAAACATGATATTCAGCATATTTCCACAAAAACACTTCCCGAAAATCTGGACCGGCCCCGGAAACAAAAATCGCCTTTTTCGGTTTTTTATACAGCCAAAAACAAAAAAAACGCGGGGCACCAACCGGAATCCCCGCCCAGCCGCGCCCCGAAGCCCCTTCCCTCTGGGATGGGCACCGCAAAAGTAACACTTTTTTCCATCAACCATGTCCGTTTTCAGTATTTTCGTCTTCACTCTTTATGGAAAACAGCCCAACGGAGCCAAAAACAAGCCCGCACAGCCCTCCTCCAACAAAAAAACAATAAATCTATCGTCTTTCGACACAAAAAGCCGTCAGCAAGCCCAAAACAAGCCACAGGAAAAAACGATTCCCGAAAATGAGGCCGGACTATATATTTGGAATCCGTACCCGAAGGCACACCCTCCCTTCCATTTTTCAAAAATTGATGCAGAATAAACTGAAAATCAATCATTTATAAAATATGCAAAAATATTCACTTTTGTAGTAAGTGAATAAAACGGATAAATATTTGATTTTCAATGATATAATTTTTTGAAAAAATTTGCACCCCGTTTTTTGCCCTTTTCACCACTTCAAAACATTATCCGTTGAAATTGTTTTAATCGGATAATTTCACCCCGTCACCATCGGCAAAAATTGTGCTGCATTTATATATAAAGTTTCGCGCCTTTTTCGTTCCATCTGCAAACAAAAAACCGCTTGAAATTTCAATGCAACAAAATTTCAATTTCACACAACAAACAACCATATATAATAATGTATTACTTTATTATAATATTGTATTACTTTATAATATTGTAATACTTCATTATAATGATGCACCACTTTATAAAGATGCACCACTTTATAACAAAAGAAGCATTGAAATAATAAGATAGAAACACAATAATAAAGAAGCATTGAAACACAAAAGAAGGAATAAAACGAAAAAAGATGCTTTACTTTGTAACTGGTTATAATACCAGATAATAATATTATAAAATATTGATTTACAAACACTTAATTATTAAATAATTGATTTACAATATTTTATAAAATATAAATAAGCATAAATATAATAAATTGGTTTACAATAAATTAGGTGTAAACACTTGATTTATAGATAATTGTCTATAATATTGTTTTACAATGTGTTACACCAAATTAAATTTGAATAAAGAAAAACATTTAATCTTTGTATAATATTGGTTTTCAATGTTATAATGTTATGAAATAGACAAAATTTCGTTACTTTGTCCGTTTGTCGATGCTTCAAAAACCATCAAAACGGCAAAAACCAACCGAAAAACACTGCATTTTTGCACCAAAATTCAAAAAATGTGTATTTTTTTTCTTGTTGATTATCAATTTATTAAAGCACTTTTTGAAAAATTTTGAAAAAAAATGCTTGACAGAATAAAACAAAGTTGTACTTTTGCATCTGCAATCGGTTGGGAATCGGTTGTAAGTGGTAACGGCGACACCCTCCACCGTAAAAGGTTTTCCACCTTATAAAAGGAAAAAGCGGTAAAGCAGTAAAGCGGCAAACGGAAAAAGTAAGTAACACGTTCTTTGAAAAGTCCGCCTTTGTTGTAATTGTGGAAATTGATTGCACCCTGTTTCAGGGTGAAGCGTTTGAAGTTCAAAAGCCCTTTTCCATGAATAAAGCAACCCGAAACGGCAAAGGATAATAACAAACGGCATCGACACGTAATGCAGCCACGACAAAAGCGGTTTTTCCGTTTGCCGTGAAGGTTGCAAGCCCTTGAAAATGCAGAGCAAAAACGACAATTCACAAATTCACAATTTCAAACCGATGAGCCCTAATGGGATATAACCAGGGCAAAAAAGAAATGATTACAAACGTAATGAGAAACACCCAATCAAAGGACGTGAAATTTAGCGCAAACGTCGCTGTAGTGGTCAAGGAAACAACCAACAAAAACAATGAAGTTTCCACCACTTTTGTAGAATTTCCCTATCTGAAGGACCGTACACCGCAAGCGGTTTTCAAGTGTGTTATTATCGGCATTTTGTCCGATGAGACGATCAATTCAGAACTGAAAGAACGTTTTGCAAGCCTCGAAAACGAGGACGGCAAAAAGTGTGAACTCAAGAAGGGCGAAACGTACACCCCGCCAACCTTCACCCGCTTAATTGCCAACTTTGCGGAAAACTATCGTATCGGGTACACCGACAATGAAGGCGTTTTCCATGCAGTCCACACCGTTACGGAACGCGCCAACCTTCGCGCCCTCCTTTTGGTGAACGGCAAAAAAATCAATGAGTTTGCCACCGCCTCCAGCGACACCCGTCGCGCCATCGTCCACACCCTCGCAAAGGCTGCAATTGCCAACGTTGCAAAGGAATGCAAGTATGTACAAAGGTACACCGACACCGCAAAGGCGCCCGAAACGGCAAAGGCAAAGGCACCCGCAAAAGGCAAGAAGGAAGGCAAGCCCGAAACGGCAAAGGCCTAAACCGGACACCACCGGCACACCAAAAGCACCCGCAATTTTGTGGGTGCTTTTGCTTTATGCGTGCGTGCGTGCGCGTTTGCGTGTGCATGTGCGCAAATGAAGTTGTAAACGCCCGAAGAGGGAAAATTTTCGGGGGTCTGGGGATGACTGTGCCCAGGCCGATCCGAGCGACGCGCCGCTTTCCCGCGTGCGCGTGAAGGGTGTACTATGCCCCGACCGAAACGCATGAAGACATCCGGATTTCGGGGGTCGGGGGACGAATTTCCGGGAGGTCCGGGCGCGTCCGGCATCGTGGGCGCGGCTTGGCGGTTCGAGTCCGCCGGGGAGAACTATGTCAAATCAAAAAGCACAGCGATATGAAAACTTTCAAGTTCTATTTCCTGAAGGCGCTGGGATACGACGAAATCCCAGGCGTCATGGTGGAGGCCAACCTGCGCCTCCGCAAGCCGTTCTTCATCTGCAAGAACTTCTTCGGCGATGCCGAGGTCATGCCCGTCCCGGAGGAACGGTGCAAGCAGTTCGCCCGCGTCATGGGCGAGCGTATGCGCCATTCCGGGGGCACGATGGTATGGTACGACGGCATGGACTTCTTGCTCGTCAACTGGGAGAACTGGAGCATGGTGTACAGTGCGCTTGCGCCCAGGGCCGAGGAGAAGGTGACTTGGGGAGTGGTCGAGCACAGGCCGAGACGCACCGAGGCTGAGCGCATGTTCGAGGACGGCAAGAAGAGACGCGCCGACCTGCCGAAGCTGATGCGAGCTGACCAGATCATGGTATTGCTGCAAGCCTGAGCACGAGCGCGAATAGGCGCGAAGCCAAACCGAATTTTAGGGGCATGGTGGATTGGTCCGCCGTGCCCTTTTTGATACGAGCAAATGATTACAAACACAAAAAGCGAACGACTATGAGAAAACTAATCTTCGGCCTGTTGGCCATCGTCGGCATTTTCGTCGCCGTGGAGACGAAAGACGAAAGCGAGTACGAGCTGCTGATCCGAGGGACCGGCGTGTTCGTGTTCGGACTGAGCACCTACCTGGGCGGATGGTGGGACCTCGCGAGCGAGGACACCCAGAAAGCCAAGACACAAGACAACACTAAAAACACAAGACAATGAAAGACTTTATCAAGAGAACATGTACAGGCGTGGACTCATACGCCTTCAACGCGACCGCGATCATTATCTGCGCGATAGGCGCATTCTTCGGAATGGCCATAGGCTTTGCTGGATTCTGGTACGGATGGCTCATCCTGGCCTACTGCCTCGCCGCCGCCATCTTCTTCATACGCGACCTGAACCGCGTGCATAGTATTGTCCAATCCAAAAAAGCGACTGCAAAATGAAAACACTGAGAATCGTATTGACACTCATTGCGTGTGCATGTATGTGTGTAATCAGCTACACCTACGGATATGAACACTGCCAGAGCGAGAACCAAGAACGCAGCGACATCGTTCCAGAGCAAAGATGCTGGGGCGACATCCTCATGGAGGACTATGTGCTGGACGTGGTAGACGAGACCGACTTCTGGGAGGTCTGCGACTCCGCGGCATTCAGCATCTACGAAGAGAACACGAGCGAGTGGTATCTGGCCGTGTGCCTCGAATTTGCGAGGATCTACAAGTAACACGAACAAACTAACCCCTAAAATAACAACAAAATGAAAAAGACATTCATCATCGCGGTCATCATCATGGCCGCAGTGCGCCTGAGCGCACAGGAACCGACCAAGGACACGGTACGCATCAACAGCGACCGCCTCGAACTGACACACACCGAGAAGGGCAAGCCGCAGTTCGTCCTCCATTCGGACGACAACGCGAAGACCCGCAAGGTGAACACCGACAAGGGCAGCGCCGAGCGATTCCAGGGTGGCGGCACGCCATACGTCATCTACAACCTGAACGAGTTCGGGGAGCGCAAGATATCGAAAATCTATGTGAAGTGAGGAGGACTGGACTATGGCAGCACAGATTGAAGCGATATTAGGGATTGAGGAAGCGAGCAATCTCCGCTCCGACTTCAACGAATTGATCACGAGCGACGACTGCAATTACGGCGAGGTGGAAGACCTGCTCATGGGCTACGGACTCGAAATGGACTATCTGGACCAACTCATGTGGTAAGGAGGGACGCGCCATGAACCTAAGATTTTCGGAGAACGCCCTTCCGAGGGCTTTGAAATGCTTCGAGGTGGAACGCGACCACCACGACGACTCGTTCAGCAAATGCCTGAAGAACCTCATGCGCTGGGTGAGCAGATGGACCGAGGACGGCGAGAAGCCTATCTACGACGAGGAGGACTACATCCGCCTCACGCCCGACTTCTGCAACGAATACTCTTTTGGCTTCGCCGTACACCACAAGGACGGCAGGATAGGCATCGCCGGAGGCTTGCTGTTCCACGGATATCCTGGTGATGTAGACACGACATTTTCCGTCACTATGGACAGCAATGCCTGGTAGATTCACACATAAAGCGGGAGGACGCTATGGACTTTACGGAAACAAACCCAAGCGATCACCAATCTATTGTAGGGTCAAGGTTCAAGCCAACCTTCGAATCAAACATCCTATACTTCAAAGTTCGCGGCTATGACGCGGAGCGCAATATGGTGCTGACAACAGCCTTCCCGAAAGAGGGACAGCCTTTTGACGACGAGATTGAGGCCCTGACGCTTTTGAATGCTTTCAAGGCAGGGGAATACGAGAGGATAAGAGAGATTTGGGAGAGAGAGCAAACATACCCATTTTACCTGCACCCGTATTATTCCCTGATTGGTGAAAGAAAGCCTTTGGATGTTATGTTCACCGGCCCATGCTGCGCAAGATGCCAACACAGATTTGGTAATACGAGCAATCGCGAATGGTGTGCAACACACTACGAAAACGAAAACTGTTACAGATTCAAACTCTAAAAAACACAGCAAAAATGAAAGCAAGAATAATCAAGTCGCCTGCAATGAGGCGCATATTGGACCGCATTTTCGGGGCGGTCTGGAAGAATGACCCGAAGGCATACAACGTACCCGGAGACGGAACCTATTCCGTCCAGGGACTGAGGACGATGGCCTACTTCGGCGGGCGCGTCGTCGAGAAAGGAATCAAGTTCATGGGAGTGTGGTTTGTGTTCCAAACCCAGTTCTGAGTCCTGTTTATAATCATTTTGTTGGAAAGGGAGTGCGGCTCATGCTGTGCTCCCTTTGTTTTTCACCAAAACGAGAAAACTATGGAAACACAACAACAAGAATACGAAAGCCTACCGATATGGCGGAACTATGTGGACGACGACTACGAGCTGTACTACGTCGACTACCGCGACGACCTGAGCGAGCAAAAGGGAATCATCGAGGAATGCGTCAGGAAGAACAACCTCTGCCCCATCAGCGAGAAAATCGACGAATGGTGGGAATACCCGGAGGGCTACCAACTTGACGAAATCAAAAAGAACATGGAGAACGACGGCTTCGGCTATGTTTACGACGAGTGCCAAGACTACATACGCGAATGGCTGTGGGAGCACGACACAAGCGACCCCGTGAAAGACCTTTTGAGAAACACCGGCGGGATGACCTTCTTCTACGACCTCGGCATTGAGGTGGACGGATGGCACGAGGCTTTCCTTTGCAGTCCGTGGCGCGGCGAAACCGAGGCGCAGGCGGCTTACAAGATCCGGCGGAAGCTCGGCATCAAGAAAGGCACGAAGGAAGCGCGTTATATCGACCAACTGGTGGCCAATGCCTCATACGGCGGACATCTGAGAATCTACTTCAACGCCGACCTTGAGAACCTCGTGGACGGCTATGACGGCTCGCACAATGCGAAGACCATCGTGTTCAAGGGGCGTTTCGCAGTGGCTGTCTACGACCCGGTGAACGGCAGCGGCGACTACCAGGACATGAATATCGACTGCTCGTTCGCCTTCAACCGCGACAACCTGTTCCTTAGCTGCAAGAGCGTCGAGCGCTACACCATCGAGGACTGCTTCGGGATGTCAGACGGATGGGCAGAAGAATACAACGAACCGACCTTCAGCGCGAAGCCTTCCAAGCACAAGACCAGAACCTCGTCGACTTCGGCCATCGCCGACCAGGAGGCCGAATACGAGAGAGTCTTCAAGGCTGGCGGCTGCACATGTGGCGACACCAACCTCAAACGCCACAGGAACGTACATTACATCAACATGCCACCGTGCAGGCTCGAATGCCCGCACTGCGGACAGGAATGGATCGACTAAAAAACAAAGAGACATGGAAACTGCAACACAACAGACATACTCACCTGAATACCAAGCGATGATGAAACGCATCGCCGAACGTCAGGCGAAAAGGGAAAGGCTATCCGGCGTCATCGAGGAAGCCAAGACAAAGGAGTTTACCGTCAAGTACACCGACGGGAGGCAAGAAAAGAAGCGGCTTTTCATCAGCACATCCGGCGACATCTGCTATTTCGCAAAGAAAAGGCGGACCCGTGGCTATGCGATGGACATCGACAGCATCGAGGACATCATCCCGAAGCAACAGAGGCCAAACGACACATACACCATGTTCCACCGAAACGTGACGAAGGCCGCAGAGTTGCTGCTGGCATCTGGAATGTGGCCAGACCTGCAAAAGATGATGGCGGGGATGGCGACCCTCACCTTGGAGGAATACAACGAAATGACAGCCCACTACGACGCCTATGACGGACGATACAATGAGGGGTTGACATACGACCAAATGAAGGAACTCCAAAAGAACGACATCGCGAGCTTCAACGCCGTGCTTGAGCGCAAAGGGCATCCGGCTGCCGACATCTACCATTTCAACCAACTCAAGAGCAAGGGACAAATCATCAGCGTCCCCTTCTCTAACGGAAACCACAACGGAGATTTCCTCAAATCCGAGTCGCGAAGGCTTTACGAAGAAGCAAAGAACGGCGAATGCGGCGCTCCCCACAAATCCATGCGCTGGTATGGCAGCTACGATTACAGTATCTCTTTCGAGAAAACCAACAGTGGCGAACTGCTCGGCTGGTACAGTGCGGAATACAAGGGCTGCGGCAACGGCCACTACTACCTCCTGCTCGATGCCACACATGCCCTTTACTACGAGGACGATTAAACTGACAATTCACCAAAAACAGCAACACCATGAAACGCCCACCCATCAAGGTCGTCTTCCGCACCTACGAGGACGGCGAGACCATAGCCCTGCTCTTCGAGTACAAGGACGAGGAAGGCCAGACGAAGGGGTTCTCCCACAACTCGCGCTGGTTCTTCGCCGAATACCAACGGATCATGCGGATGACGCGGCCCGCCGTCCGCAAGGAATATTTGACCCTTTTCAACGAATTGAAGGACGAGGGCTACAAGCGCATCCAAATCTACCAGCGGGCCAGAATCAAGACAAGCTACATCGTTCAACCATAAAAAACAGACGAAATGGCAACATTGAAATATACATTAAGACAACTCGTCGAAACAAGCGAACAAACCGGGATGCAAGTGACCTCCGAAAACTGGGGGAGCATTCGCGACTTCCTCCTCTATTTCGACCGTCACTACAAGCCGTTGCTTGAGCAACTGAAACAGGAATGGTCATGCGAGCAAGATGCAAAGAGGTTCCTGGCACAAGACATCCTTGAAATCTTCAAATAACCAATACTATGGAATACAAAAGAATTACAAGCATCGACGACCTCAACAAGGCCATCAAAGAAAAGCATCACAACTTCACGCTGTTGCTGGCCGGTGGCCTGCTGCATTCGAGGAAGCGCATATCGTTCGCCGACAAGACCAAGAGCGCGTACAATATCACCAACCATTTCGACGGGACCAAGCAGACGCTGACGCCCGAAGAAATCTTCGACGAAAGCCTCACCAATATCGGCGTGGGGATTACTAACGGAGCGTTCTTCTGCTTGATCGGCTAAAACTTGACATCATGGGAATATTCAACAGAGAAGAGGAAATCCGAAAAAATCCTCAGCATGGCGTTACATTCAGCATCGAGCCGGAGGCTTATGAATGCAACCTTGGCGAAGACAGAGTTGTCTTTGGCGAGAACTACACCTTCACACAATATGACGGGACCGCATTCAACCATCAGGCGATTCTTATTGACGGCATCGACTGTGGCTATCTCAGAGAGGTACAGCCCTGGAATATTTTCGAACCAATGCGCGTGTCGTTCATCTACCCTTTTCTTGATGAGGAAAAAATCACACGCAAAATGCGTAAATCTCAGCATTTCATGGACGACATGGGCTACAACAACCCAGCCATGATTTTCGGGACCTTGCAACAATTTGTTGACTTTGCGACAAAACAACCACAACTAATAAAACACCCAACAAAATGAGAACGATAAAATTCAGAGGAAAACGAACCGACAACGGCGAATGGGTTTGCGGAGATTTGTTCCGTGAATTAGCCTTGACTCAAACTGGAAGCAAGAGAAAATACGAATACATGAGTTCTTGGGGGATTCAAGCAGAAACGCCCGATGGAATCAAGTCGTACAGCGTTGACCCGGAAACCGTAGGCCAGTTCGCAGACTTATATGATAAGAATAAAAATGAAGTCTATGAAGGCGACATCATTGCCGATGCCACCTTTTATTATGTATGCACTTTTGAGCATGGATGTTTCGACTTCCGCGACCAGTACGGGAGAAACATCGCGAATCCGATTGCAGGCATCTGTAGTGTGGTCGGCAATATCCACGACAATCCCGGTATAATGAAAGGAGGTGAGCGATGAAATGCACCGACTTTTGGGAAAAGCAGAAAGAGCTGAAGCGTATGGCGCTACGTGAGTTGGGAATGGCTGTTGATGCCCACGGTGGCCGATACTCATGGTGCGATGAAGACGGCGATATCCCACAGGATGTCGAGGTGCCGTGCGTCTGCGTCTTTTTGGACTCAGGCCCCACCGACGTCAACATCAAGGAAGTCATCCACGACGAAAAAGGCTTTTGGATCAGCGGCGAGAGCGTCGACGATTATTGCCCAATGGATGTCACCATCGACGACCCATACGACATCTGCGACGCCTACTCCATCCAGTCCATTACCGAGAAAATCCCTGAAACGGAAGAAGTGAAGGACGTTACCATGCGCCAGGATCAACCTGTGATGCACCTCAGCCACGAAGACCTGAAAGTGCGCGGATTTGATGCAAGCAATGTCTCAAACGAGGAACTGGCAAGAATCGCGGCGAGGATGGGTGACTCATACATTGACTACGACTGCGGCTTTTGGGACGACATGGAGGAAGCCTGCAATTACTATGACGTACCAAGACTGAACGAAGAAGAAACGGAGGAATAAGTCATGGAAAACTACCAGAACATTTTCAACCGCGACTTTTACCCCACCCCGACACATGTCATCGAAGACATGCTCAAAATGTCGGACGTTTGCGGCAAGATTGTCCTTGAGCCTTCTGCCGGCACCGGCAACATCGTCGACTATCTCCAAAAACACGGGGCGAAAGCCGTGCTCACCTGCGAAATCAACGACAAGTTCCGCAACATTCTCGCAGGGAAGAGCGAAGTCGTAGGCTCGGATTTCCTCCAACTTGGCCCTGAGCGAATCAGCCATATAGACATGATCGTGATGAACCCGCCATTCAGCACAATCAAGAAACACCTTCTCCATGCTTGGGAGATTGCGCCAGACGGATGTGAAATCGTATCGTTGACCAACTCATCCCTGTTCGAGAGAACTTACTACAAAGACAGAGAGAGAGAACAGATTCTGGAAATCGTTGAGCAACACGGAAGCCAAGAGGAACTTGGGGCCGCGTTCGCCGAATCAGACGAGCGGCAGACCAATGTTAGTGTGAGCGTCGTCCGACTCTACAAACCAAAGACAGAGGAGTTCGAGTTTGACGACTACTTCTCAATGGAGGCCGATGACCAGGAATACCAAGGGTACGGCATCATGCCTTACAACTTCGTTCGCGACATCGTGAACCGATATGTGGAGGCCGTCAAGCAGTTCGACTCCGTTATGGCCGCATCCGACAACATCAACAGCCTTATCAAAGGCATAGGCGTTGGAAGCATCAGGTTTGGCGCAAGCGGCGAGAACACCGAAAACATCACTCGCGACATGTTCAAGAAACGCATCCAGAAGGAAGCGTGGCGATGGGTGTTCAACAAGTTCGAGATTGACAAATACGTCACGTCAGGTGTCCTCGGCAACATCAACAAGTTTGTCGAGCTTCAGCAAAACATCCCGTTCACCATGCGCAACATCTACAAGATGGTCGACCTCATCATCCTGAACAGCGGAAACTTCATGAACGCCGCCATCTGCGAGGCTTTCGACTACATCTGCGAGTTCTCGGACGAAAACTCGACAGCAGGCGAGAAATGGAAGACCAACTCCAACTACATGGTGAACCGGAAGTTCATCATTCCTCACATGTGCGAATACGACTCTTATGGATACAAATACGAGTATGTCAACATTTCTTGGGGCAGGTCCGTGGACAAGATGAACGATGTGATAAAAGCACTGTGCTTCATCACCGGAAAGCCCTTTGAATGGAAAGAAGCCAACCCCTATGGCAAAGAGGTTGAACGACACCTTCCGTCCGTATCACAGTTTGCAAGAGACCAAAAAATGAATTGGGGAGAATGGTATGAATGGACATTCTTCCGCATCAAGGGCTTCAAGAAAGGCACCATGCACTTCGAGTTCATCGACGAGGACGTATGGTACAAGTTCAACCAGGCCGTGGCCAAGCAGCGCGGATGGAGCCTGCCACAAAAAAGCAACAAGACCAAAAACGAAAACAGAAGAAAGAAAGCAACAACCTAAGTATAACAATCTAAAAAAACACAGCAAAAATGAGTACGCAAAACACACAATTGGTGACGCACCTCGGCCCAGCCGAGTCGTACACACTCTTCGGAAAGAACGGAGTCATGGAACAAAACCAAAGGGTACACCTTGCAAAAGGGACGTTCCTCTACGCTTACGGCTATGCGATGTCGGAACAGCATTTCGTCATCTATGACGATGACATGAACGCTGTCGAGATTTGCGACGGCGACCCAGCCGCCATCTGCACAGGAGACCTCGAAAGATACTTCAGTCCATTCCATAAGGTCAGCGAAACAACAAAGTCCATCACAGAGGTGTTCGGAATCGGCTTCTACTACGACGAGACGCAAATCGTTTCTGACGAAGTGATAGCAAAATCGCTGGAACGTGCCCATGCCTTGACGAGACTTGCCCAACAAGAAAAGGAACGCAAAGCCAAAGAAAAGGAAGAGACAAGAAAGCGCCTCGCCACAGAATACGCCTACCTCGAACGCAACGAGAAAGACGACCACAACATCGTGGGGAAAAACATCCGCACCGAGCTGAAAAGAAACTTCCCAGGCGTGAAGTTCTCCGTCAGATACGACTCGTTCTCAGGAGGCGACGCTTTCGACATCCGTTGGGAGGACGGACCGACATCCGATCAGGTGGATCCTATCGTGAATAAGTACGGAAACATGCACCCAGACGCATATTCTCAAGGCGACTACTGGGATTGTGTCCCTTCAGTGTTCAACGAGTTGTTCGGTGGAGTCGGATATGTGACCATCGACAGGACCATCACAGAAAAGGCCATTGAAGCCATGCGCAAGAAATATCCCGACCTCACGGAAGAGAACAAAACCACCTATCATTTCGAAGAGGAACGCGCTGGCTTTTATGCCAGAGAGAATGCAAGCCATTCCGTCGAGAGCATCCTTCGCGTTGCCGCCTGTTATGTTGACTTCACCCCGAAAAGGAAAGAATCAGACACAGAAAGCAAGCCATCGGCACCGCAGGACACACCTAACAGTTTCCAAGTCATAGACTACAACGAGCGTTGCATCGTGGTCATCGGCGACACAAAGCCATTGAGCGGCCAACTCAAAAAACTTGGCATATTCAATTCGCGTCTCAGTTGCGGCCCTGGATGGGCTTTCAGCAGGAAGAACAAGGAACACCTGAAAGAAGCGGACAAACTGCTCCGTGGCGCCATCTCATCCCAATTCCCGGAACTGTTGAAAGGAGGCGAGTGATGGCCAACGAAGCAAACATGAGAATCGTCTGCACAACAGAGCGTGCATTCGACAACACGACCGCCATCCTTGACTTCCTCGGTTCCGGTGAATATGCCGTAGACAAAGCGAAAAAGACCATCGAGTTGAACGTGTCGAGTTGGGACTACTACCGCCTCATCGACATCATCCACTTCCAGTTCACCGAGGAACTGGGCGAGCGGGCATGGCGAAAGGAAATCGACATGTTCCACATCAACGAAGGTGGAAGAGACTACAAGATTGAGAAGTCGCCAAAGACGGAGAAACCGCCAAAGCGCGTCATGCACCTCGTTTTCGGAGAATATGCCAGCAAGCGCATCACCGAATGCTCGTTCCCAGATGACGACGAAGAAGAAATTGAAGACGACTTGAAGGAAGTGCTTGACTGCATGAGGAACTTTGACGCGGCCTATGTCGTCAGGGAATACAAGACAGAGGCCGAGGAAAAAGCCTACATCGACGCACTGAACGACCTCAACGGATGGACCGACTACGCCTTGCTCGAAGACGTGCTGATGGGCGAAGACATCGAGAAGTTCGACAAGATGATGGACGAAATCCACAAGGAGGACAACGGTGCCTGTATAGCAAAAACAGAGATAGAGCACCTTGATTGCTATGCCTATCATGTGGAAACGGACAGCAATGGCAAGAAACAGATTCACATTGACGGCTACTGCTACTGGAACGACGAAAGCTACCAGTGTGTGCAAGCCAGTGGCTGCTACATCAGCGTTGACGAACTTAATGGCGACGGCGAGAAAGCATACGATGCTTTCGACGAGGCCAAGCAATACCAAGGCGACATCACCGAAGAAGGAATCCGGGAATACTACAAAGACGCAGTTGTGCTACCATTCGACCAGGTGACTCAAGACACACCTGATGGTTGGTATGTCAATTAAAACTAACTTCTATGAAAAACTACTACAAGAAAGGCGCATTCGTCATCTACCATTACAAGGAAGAGCGAAAGGTTATGTGGAGCGACACCGGCTACGGTCTCGTTGGCTGTTGGAAACGCGCCGTGATGCTCGAAAACCCGCGAGACGCAGAGACCGGCCGCTTCACCAACGACTTCTATTATGAGGACTGGGTTTCGGTCAAGCTGAAGGACGAAGACGGACGCATCTTCACCGCCACGCTCAACGACATCGAGCCGGACATTGCCCCTGGCTCACTGACCCATGAGGAGCTAATCAAACTGTACGGCGAGATCGTGAAAGGCTCGCTGTACTACTCCGACTACCAAAACTCGCTGGGTGTGTTCCAAAACACCGCAAGCGACTACTACGACGGCTTCTGGGAATCTCTCGTTGACGAATACGGCAGCGAGGACGAAGCCGAGAAGCACGACACGGCAGAGGAGTTTGCCTGCTACTGCGAGGGATGCGAGTATTACAGACCGCAATCCCTTGCTGCATGACATCATACCAACCAAAAATAATACAACACAAAAACAGAAAAGTAAACAAAATGACTATCTTTGCGGCTTCAAAATAAGACAAACCAAGTGAAATGAAAGAAAAAGAAATACAAAAAATCATGAAAGAACAGGCCGAGCGGATAAAGCAGTTGATTGACGAACTGGGGCTGACGCAAAAGAAATTCGGAGAGGCCATAGGCATGTCGCCACAAAACATCGGAGCCTACATTTCGGGAAGGCGTAAGCTGAGCGAGGGCCTGGCAGCACGAATCTCAGTCACTTACGGGGTTTCATCCGACTGGCTCCTGACTGGCGAAGGCGACAAGTTTGCCGTGTCATCAGACGGCGAGCTGAAGACCTCGACCTACAAGAAGTTGTCAGACGAAATCGAGAGCCATTTCACCGAGGCCCAATCACAAATCGACCAAGGCATGAGGAAACTCAAGGAACTGAAAAGCCTGTTCGAGCAGTAACAATACCAAATACCGACCAAACTCACAGAGCCGACGCCCAAAGCGCCGGCTCTTTTTGTAACCTCAAAAACAATCCATCATGGCAGACACCAATCTATTGAAAGACCTTTTGGCAATCGGCGACCACCGCCTACCTCTTTGCGGTCACTACGCCTATCTGCTTTCCTTTGCTGATAAGGTGACGCACAACCGCGAGAAGTCGCGAGAACTATGCGGTCTCTATACCTACAGCCAATGGGACGACTTTTTGAGACAAAACGGAATAACAATCTAAAACAACAAGGCTATGAAAAAGAAAATCTTTGTATTCATGTCGTTCAGCACCTATGATTGGAGTTTTTCATCATCGGTGCATAACTCTCTGGAAGAGGCGAGACAAGCACAAATGGACTGGCTCAAAAAAGTCTGCGAGTCCTATGGGACCAAAATGCCTACCAAGGACGAACTCATGAAAGGCACCAACGACGACTTCTATTACAACGAGGACAACGAGTATTTATCCACAAGCTGCTGTTGCGATGACGAATATTCCACCATCGAAATCCACGAAATCGAAATCGCTCCTGGCAACGGGCAGGACGAACTTCAGAGATACGCAGACTCAATCGTCATCGAAGGCGAAGACGGCAAGTTGAAACACTACCACGGCACTTTCAACGACGGCTACGCTATTTTGACAGACGATGAAACCGGCGAAACCGCGACTCTTTTCTATCCTCTACTTGGAGACCTGACACAAGAACAAGTACGAGCGATTGAAGAATACACCGGGCGACGGATATCTGAATACTATCAGATTGCCGTGAAATACGGAAAAATCGAAAAACAAGAAAGAACATGAAAAAGAAACCGTACAAATGGCTTGAAAGGTTGGTTGACAAAATCACGAAGGACACACAGCCAAACAACGACTATTTCGTGTACTACAACCACAACATCACCTTGCACTCAGGAACCGTCGATTACGTCGGCGTTACCATACAAGACCTTGACCTGTGTAATGAAATTGACTTCAACTTCGACTTCTGGACCTACGAGTTGGTCTTCGAGTGCTACAACAACTTCGACGAACGCGATGCTATCGTCAGCGCTTTTCGGAAGATTTACGGACGATTGAACATCGTTGACGATCCGTGGGAAGAAGAAATGAAGCCAATCAAGGAAATGCTTGGCAATGACGAGTACGACCAAGATGAGGTTCAAAAAGAATACAACGCTCTTATGGAAAGAAAAGTCTAACAACAAAACATTACAAACCATGATTATCAGAGTTATCATCCACATCGACACCGTTGGCCGCGACGACCTTGACCGCAGCGAACGCATCTACTTCCACTCCTGCAAAACTTACAACGATGAGGAAACGGCACTGGAAGGAACCGACAAAAAACTTGA
Source organism: uncultured Bacteroidia bacterium (assembly GCA_902801625.1). GTDB lineage: Bacteria > Bacteroidota > Bacteroidia > Bacteroidales > F082 > Limimorpha. The sequence goes on from CADCJI010000002.1 coordinate 75,323, forward strand.
AAACTTCAACCTCAGCGACGGATGCAGCCTTTCGTCGAGCGAGGACTTCATCGACCTCAATGGGAAACTCGCGGAGCGTTTCGACGACTGCTACAACCAAGATGCCTACGCCACATGGGACGACATCGAGGAAGAACTCATCACCAAATGCCACGAGAGCTTCTGCGAGCACCATTGGAATCCGGAACTTCTGCTGAAGATTGCAGAGGATATGGGAATTGACATCGCCGAAATCTAATACATTTCATCATGAGACATTTAGTTCATATTTCAGGAACAGAAATCAAGCACTCTGTATTTGGCCGTTTCTACGGTGGCAAAGTATCATTTGTAACAGACCTTGAAGACTACAGCTACAAACTACTCATCGGCGGAGCGAAAGAACCAATGTCGGGTGACGCAATGGTATTTGCCAATGGAGATTACCAAGTCCGCCGGATCCATGTGTCGCTAACAGAGTGGCACGATGCCACCGAGGAAGAATCCAAACATTACAATGACACGCTCCGAGCAAACAACATGGAGTGGCGCCCTGTCACCATAAAATACGCCTTTGGAACCAAAGACATTGAGCGTCTGTGCTGGATTGACAAAGACAAGATGCCGATGGTGGTCAATGGTACGCCAATGACACTTGGTGAGTTTATGAAGACATCCTTTGAGCCTGACGACAAAATCATCTTAGAGAACGACAACGGATATTCGCACCTTTCGGTCGACACAACCAATACAGACGCGATATATACTCATATTGAAAGGATGTTCACTCCACATGTAGAACACAAACAGTGGGCTAACACCCCATTTCACGATGGCGTCGTCATGCACAGCAACCTCTGGGGATGGCAGTACGGGAAAAAGGGCGAGTGGATTCTGCGAACCACCAAAACGGAAATCCATTACAGTGAAACATCAAACTCTTGAATGATTAACAAACTTCAAAACACACAAACTATGGCACAAAAAGAAACAAAAATCTATCTCAACTATCTCAACAAAGACGAGAAAGTCATAATGACCAAAACACTTGCGTTCCTTCTCAACAACGATGACGCAAGCAAGGCCGAGTTAATCAAGATGGCTGGCAAGCTATATGGCAAAGAAAACAGGTTGAACTTCCTTTGGGACAACGGACACATGCCGTCGGAGTGGCAAGCGTCAACCCGCTCTAAAGACAAGCATTTCTATACCATTATCCAGTTCGAAAAGAAACACCTGACGGAACAAGCAATCAAGGAGTTCGACAAGACCTACTCCAGCGATTTCCCTTGTTATTTTGGAATTTCCGTATGCGAGGAAGACAGGACGCTGTATTTTATATCGTTCAAAGACGATGGCCGTCCAAACTGGAACAACAAATACAACGCGGAGAAATACATAGAATTGCAAACGCTGGACTTCCCCATCTTGAAAGAGGACGGCGTTATCTACAAAATGGACGACGCGCTTCATGCCGCCATCAACTACAGACTGGCAAGCAGCAGACCGATGTTCACGGAGAAAGACGGCCATGTCACCATGACCGTAAGGGACCAGCACGGCAACTATTGCGACATAGAAGGCCCGTCGCTCGAAGAGGTGTTCCGCAACTATGCCGACAACTATACCGGCTACCGCGACTACAGACGACAGATGGCCTCCGAATGGGAGATCGCTGACGACGGCATCCGACAGAAATACGAGGAATGGAAACAAACCGCCAAAGGACTGAAATCGAGCTTCGACAAGTTCTATGGCGGTGGAATTGTCGACTAAAACGCAATCTATCAAGTAATCAACATCAGCAAAAAGTAAGCACTATGGAAGAATCAATCTACCCCTTCAACCTCGTCGACAACGCCAACGAGGACATCCGAAAATACGGAAAAGAGATACAAATCGTACAAAACGTGGACGACGGCTATTACTCCGTCGACATCCTCACCATCGACGATGGCGGCAACATCAAAGACATCAACACCTTTGCAGAGAACATGTTCGAAAGCGAACTGGCCGATTGCGTAAACGATGCCTGGGCCAACGTCAGGAAACGAGAGTGGCTTAAAGAGCAACGAAATCTTTGAAGGCGATATCACCACCCGTATTCGCGAGCTATTGGATAGAACAGGGTCCATCGAGCAAGGGAAGATCGAATGGCGTCATGAAGAGGGCTGCTATCTGTTTGTGGATAAAATCTCAACAAGAGATAATCGAGAATTAGTTACGCCATTGATTCGCTGTAAGAGAATAATGGTCATCGGCAACATATACGACAACCCCGAATTGATGAAAGGAGCCAAGCCATGAAATACAAAGTAGTGTTCCGAAAGTTCAACGACGGCCAGATCATTGCCCTGTTCCCTGAGCTGCCATGCGACAACCGTGGCAACATCACCAGTTACATGCACATCGGCCAGCACGCACCCGCCAGCCGGTTTATCGTGCATGACACCAAACCCGCCAATCCAGAAGAATACGCGGATCTCCATGCCGAACTTCTGCGGATTGGCTACGACCTTGAAATCAGAAAGAAACTAAACATCAAATCGGCATGAGCGAAATCAGAAACATCAAGGGCAACGAGTTCCCCGTATTGGCGGAAGTGGTCCTTGAAGAGAACGACGGCGACATCGCCAAGTCAGCCCAAGACATCCGCAAGATCGACCTGATGCTGGGCGTGATGAAACAAAAGACCCTACTCCTATCCGGGAGAAGAACCAAAAAAGGCCGTCTGAGAAAGATACCAGGGCTTGACGAAATCCTTGAGAACATCATCGAACGCGACGACCTGTAACGACACAACTTAACTTTTTGCTGTATTTTTTTGACGGGAGCCCCTGCAACATGGGGCTTCCGCTTTTTTATCAAACAACACCAACAAAACAACAAGGAGGACAAAACAATGACAAGCTATTTCCGAACCGAAGAAGAAGTCAGGAACTTCTACGAGAAAAACAATATACCATATTGCAACGATGCGATAAGGAACGCAAACGATGAAAAGGACTATTTCGCCCAATTTGAAGAAATTGAAGGCTGCGAGGTACTTTATTGCACTGACGCAAAGGTGTGGCACAACCTGAAGCTCTGCATCAACTGGAAAGGTACTGCGATGAGGGTCAATCCACACTTCGACGAAAAGAACAAAATGTTTTTGCTTTGCGAGGATATGGATTGGATGGGCATCGAACGGATATACCACGAGTATAACGATTGCCCCAACAAGATAGGAAAGCCAACGGCTACGAAACTTGACCAATGGAGAGACTATCTGCTGAAACAACGCAAGGAAGACGAGGACTACATAGAAAGGAAATTCGCCTGCATCCTGGCAACCATCGACAATGTTTGCATTGCGTTTCCCGAAGCCAAAGAGGTAAAATGGGAAAATGGTTATTGGACTTTTGAAAAGGACAGCAACGGTTTCGTTTACATCGTACAAATTGGAACCGACGGGCGTATCTTTGAAAAACTCGACAAGTCCTACTCCCTTCAAGATTACATCTGCACCAACGCTGAAAGAGCAGCAAGGCTGATGGATAACGGAATGAAATGGGTTGAAAAGAAAGAGACCAACGAAGCCCGCGAAGCCAATAGCGCAGCACGGGAAGAGAAAATAAACAGATTCATAGGACTCAGACCGAACTTTAACAATTAAAACACACAGATATGGAAAACTTCGACTTCATCAAAAGCAACGTCAACGAGAATGAGCAAACCGAAATCGAACTGGTATGCAAAGCCATCGTCGACAGCATGAGCAGCAGCATCTACGACGGCAGCAACCACTACGCCCCTAAAGTCGGCGTGTGCTGCAAGGACGGAAAATACTACTGGGGCACCAGTGTAGACAACAAGCCATACTTCCTGTTCTACCCATCGACTGAGGTGATCAGGAAAGCGTTGGCCATCTTCAAGGAAAAGGGCTATCACCCATACTACGACAACGAAGTCCGCTTCTACCGTGTCGCCAAAGACAAAGCGGAGGTCAAAGGCGAATGGGCAATCAAACACACCATCTGGTTATGAAAGCAGTGGAAATCAACTATTACAGGCAACCCAAAGAGACCGTGATTCATGGCGACGTCATAGAAGTCGAAAAGAGATGCCTGAACCGGGAATTTAAGTGCCTGTGCTGCGGGAAACAATGGACCGAGACCATAAACGGCCCGCAAATCATCGAGAGCAAAGAGGTTGAAGACAATCTCGAAGCATACTATCGGAACATCACCAATTGCAACAACTTATCAGTAAAGCCATGAAACGAGGAAAATACAGGGTGAAGACCTTGGCCGTGAAAGACGGCGAGAGAGTCAATATCGACCAGTTCCCAAACTTCGACAGAAGCGGGAACATCACCGGGATGAAAAACCTTTACTACGGCCTCGACGCGCTTCTGGTGCGCTGCGGCAAGTACATCTACAACGTGACGAGCGAGCCGTCAATCTACCACGATTTGGCACATTGAACCAAAACCACACCGCTATGGCACACAAATACAGAATCGGGGACAAGGTAGGCACACCTTACGGGTCGGGAATCATCGACACGTTACCCTACAACCAGCAAAGCACAGTCTACATCGTCCTTCTTGACAAAGCGGCATTGATACCCATATCAAAAGACTGCTCCATTTTGGACAGGACGCTTGTAATCGACGAAAAACACATCAACTAAATCTTACGACCATGACTACAACAGAACAAGACATTCAAATCGGCGACCGCGTATTGTGCAAATTCCACGGAGTGCTGGCCACTGTCGACCACTTCGGAATCCACAAAGGCAAAAAGACCTACATCGTGAAGTATGACGAACAGCGAGTCCGTGCCGACGGATCCAGGTATCAGTTCGAAGAATACTTCCGCTATGCACTCACAAAGAACTACGACGAGAACGGGAGGGAAATTGACGGAAACGCGGCATACTACCGCGAGGAATTACTGGCCGATTTCTGGGGCGACGACAAAACTCCGAGGGTCTACCAATTCGGTTCTTCAAAAATAACCGCGTACCCACCGACAACCGGCTCAAAATTCCCTCAATCCTGGCATGTTTTCGAGAAAAAAGGCGAGAAAGAAAAAGTCGACGAAACCTATAGGTCTCTGGAAAACCTCGCGGATTACCTTGTATTACTTTACAACGAGCAAAGCACCGAAGACAAATCACTCGTACTCACTGACTACGAGGATTATTTCTGTGACGACAACCATTCCGAATCCGAGTCCATGAACGGATTCCGACTTGGAGAAGTCGTGTACGATCAACTTGGAGAAATAGGCATCATTGGGGCTTTCTACGGCAAAGGAGAAGTTCGTCTCGACTCCAACGGAGTAACCAACATTGTCAACATAAGGAAATGCCCTTCCGACATCGCTGCCATGACAATCAAAAACAGGCAGAAAATAAGGAACAAAGCACTTGCCCTTGCAGAAAAAAAATTGCCCGCAACCATAACAAATTACTTATATTTACTAACAATTAAATCCTAATTCTATGGAAGAATTGAAAATCAGCGTTGAAAACGCAAAGAAAGCCTACAGTGAATCGGATGAAAACGGCAAGAAGCTGCTCAAAAACCTCTTCGGAGAAGGAGTGTTCGTGCCAAAGGACATCAAGGAGCGCATCAAGACATTCGAAGATGCCTGCAACGCGCTTGGTGAAGACCACAAGTTTGTACGCGAATTTGACTTCATTTCCAACGAAATGGACGATGCCTCAACCGACCTCCTCTCCTACTTGAAGCTCCGAATCATCGCGGCAGCACTCAATGAAGGCTGGGAGCCCCAGTTCACCAAGGACGAGTACCGATACTATCCTTGGTTTTACCTCTACACCAAGGACGAGTGGAACCGCCTCGATGATGAAACAAAACAATACGGTCGTGTGCTCGCCCGGTCGTACAGCAACGGTTACGCCTATGCGGGTGTCGCCTATGCGGTTGCGATCATCGCATCTTCGTATTCGAGCACGTACTGCGGGTCGCGGCTTGCCTTCAAGAATCGTGAATTGGCAGAATACTGTGGAAAGCAGTTCTTTGACATTTGGTTTGATTTCCTTTTGTAGAAGTGCTGTAAGGCATTGCACGCGGACAAAATTTGGCCAAACAAATTTTGTCTGCGTGCAATGCGAAAATTTTTCATAATTTTGCAGCGCTTTTTGATACGTCTTGGTGTTTCCGCACCATTACGTTGTAATCATTTTCCGTCAGGGGTCGTCCGTGAATTGCGGCCCCTGACAATTTTTTTGGCAACACTTTTTCAACCCTATTCAATTATTCACTAATTTTGTAGCATCAAAAAGCAATAAAATTCACAATCATGGACGAATCAAGAAAGACAAAAAAACAGCTCGAAAAAGAAGCTGAGCAGCGTGAGCGAGCGAACCGCTCGTTCCTACGCGGCTCCGAGCGGTTGATACAATGGATGGCGTTCAAGGATTTCCTCTTGAACGATTTCTACCAAAGCCTCCTCGACCTTTCCTCAGCGAGGGAAGACCAAGGCGAACCCGACGACTTCGGCTTCAGTATCTACCTATACAACACTGACTTTGGCCACCGACACCAACATTTCTTCTCCACGGGCAAAGGTTTGTCCGGCTTCTCAGCACTGGTCAGTCGTGCAATGGAATGGCTCGACGAGGAAATACGCCTGCAAGGGGGTGAGCACGAGAGCCGACAGCCCGACGAAGTGCCGCAGAACTTCACCGTGGCATGGGAAATGCAGAACGGATGCCTGCACGACGGGCTTTCCGACCTCGCCGACGCCTGCGAAACACTCGGCAGCCTGGACAACGACGTCTGGATCAACATGCACATCGCCTTCTACCCCACCAAAAGCGAAATCCCCAAGGAAATGGACTTCGCCGACATCGTGACCGATAGCCTGTGCTACCCCGACTCTCTGCTGAAGAGGTTTGAAAGCATATCGAATGACATAATTGAAAACCAAAACCAAGAGTTATGAAGATTGTATTTGCATTGAACGGAGAGAAGAAAGAGATAGATGTACGACATGTGCTAATCGAAGACTCCTCCGAAAACCGTTACAGGATTTCATTGGATGTCGAGCATGGCATAGAGATTCTTGCAGAAGACGGGAAAGCCTACATTGAACCTCATACCTCAAACGAATTTGTTGTATTTACGGTGACATAACAATATAAAAGCATGGCAAGAAAGAAATTATCTGAAGCAGAAGAAAACTGGGAACGCGCAAAAAAAGAATGGTTAAAGCATCATCCAGAGGACAAGGAAAAACTTGACAATATCTACAAACCTCAGAAGCAACAGCCACCACTCAAACAAGGAGACGACGAAAAAATATTTCCAGCCGTCATTGGAGTGATATCTTTTTTGGTCCTGGCAGGCTTGTGGACTGCTTTGTTTTGCGGAGTGAAAATGGATTTTGGTTTTATCGTGCTCCCTCTTTTTACCGCTTTATCATACGTTTTTGCGACGATGTATTTCAAGGAAAGCGAGAGTTTCGATAAAGTCTGCCTTTTTTTTGTGATATGTATCGCCCTTAATGTCATCACCTCTATTATTGGCTGGTTTAGTAGTGAAACCAACATTTCAGGAACTGCAATATTCAACATCATCTTGTCCGCCCTTATGTATGGGTTCATGACAAAGAACTGGTAGTTGTTTCCTTAAAAGGCATTATTTGAGCGGGGTCGCGAATCAAAGCGGCTCCGCTTTTTTTTATTATCCCATCGCAAAGACAAAAAAAACACATTTTTTTCTTAACATAATAACACCATAATAAAAACCGCCTCAACACATTGGTTTTCATAGTGTTGAGGCGGTTTCTTTTTATATCGTTATCTTAACGCTATATCATTGATTATCAACAAATTAAATCAACAAAATCAATCGAATTTCAATTCTTTTGACCTAACTTTGCATCGTCAAAAAGCAGTGCTGGCTGCACAGCATTAACGCGAGGGTAAGCCACTCGCGAAGTCAACACACATATATACAATAATGACATACAGCAATGCCAACAATGCCCTCGTAGTACGGACAAAAATGAAGTTCGTAAAGTCCGCAAGCACCGGCTTTACCGTCGGGTTCGTGTCACGCAACCCCAAGACCGGGATGTGGCGGGGGGTCAGGCAGGACAGCACCTTCCCGAAAAAGGTATGCGTGCTCGACAAGAAACTGATTCCCTACACACTTCTCAACAGGCTCTACGATGTCGACATGATTCCCATGCGCAACGGCGACGGCTATGTGGTCATCAAGGCCGAACCCGTGGTGTTCGCCGTCAAGGTGAACAGCACCCACGTCCCACGGCTGATCTACCGCGTCGAGGCCAAGTTCGGAGAGAAGACCATCATCTTCGACCCGATGGAGGGACAGCGGGCCTCCGTGAGAAACATGTGGGGAGCCGTGGAAGCATTGAGCAAGCGTACCGACGTAAAAGACCTGCCGCAAGCGGTTGAAGAGTTCACCAACGCCGCCAAGGACATGCTTGACCTCTACGAGACCGAAATGCCTGCCCAGGCAGCTACCAAACAATTATGCCATGCGTAAAACTGAGCAAAAATGAAAAACTACATACAAAGGAACGAGATTTACCCCGGCGAATATACAGAGGCGCCTGACGGCCTGTATATAGCTGCCGAAAGAGACCGCAGGAAGCCGTGTCTGGAACAATGCGACTGCAACCCCTCATTCGGAAGAAGATACTGCAACGGTTTCTGCTTCAGATGGGACAATGACGGCGGCATTGTTTTCAAGCTGGCAAAAGAACCCAAAGGTGACTACACGGTCGTGGTGACTCCAATTCAAAAACCTAAAAACATAAACCATGCCTGAAGAACTATTAAAAAACGGGTTGGCCATTGTGGACCTCAACTTACTCAAGCCTCTGCTAACGGACATCGTTGAAGAGGCCATAGTGAAGCATTTCGAGAAGCCGAAAGAAGAGAAAATGCTCAAGATAGCCCAAGTGTGCGCGATGCTCGATGTCGACAAGTCCACGCTTTGGCATTGGAACGAGGAAGGCTACTTGAAGAAGATCTACATCGGCGGCAAACCCCGCTACAAGGAAAGCGAAGTGCTGGCCATCCTCGACGGAAGAACATCTAACAGAAAACGACAAACCGCATAAACAAAAACGCAATGAACTTCTACGGACAATTGGACCTGACCAAAGCGGGCATCATAGCCCGCGAACACCCTGAGCTGGTAAAACACGTCAAATTCAAGGACGGAGAGCACCTGCTCCTCGATGTAAACCTATTCGACCTGCAAAAACCCGATAACTACGGGAACACTGCAACCCTTAAGGTAAGATGCAAAAAGGACGAGCAGAGAAAGGGCGTCAACTACTATCTCGGCAACTTCAAGAACGGCGAAAAGAACGAGCAGCAGCCACAACCTGCGCAGCCAACGCAACCCGTGGACGAAGAGCCGGACTACTACCCCACAAACCCTGAAGACCTACCCTTCTAAGCGAATACAAAATGCTATAAAGCAGAAAATCAAAAATAACAACAAAATGAAAAGTATTATTCAAATCGGTAAAGGAATGAGGCTTGCCTTTACTTTGTTCGCAATGCTTGCACTCACTTTGACAAGTGCGGCACAGAAGCCTTACAGGTATGACAACGGCCACAAATACAGCCTGTGGTCAAACCTTGAGATTGGCATCGGGGGAATGTATTCCTACAGCCTTCAGCCAACCCATCACAAGAACTTCGGAGCCGATCTTCGAATAACGAAACGCATCGGTGACTTTTGGCGTGTGAGAGGCATCGCCGAAGTGAACGGCTTCCTTAACAATGGATTCGACAGGCTCGGCAAAGCACTTGTCGGTATCTCCTTTGACGCACTGCCGTTCTACACTTTTTTCGACTACGGCGCCGCATTCAACCCTTCATCGGAAAGCAAGTTTGGCCTCGCAATGGATGGTGGAATCGGCTTGCAGTTCAAGGTAGGCAACGGTTCGTTTTACACAGAAGCCGCAGTAGACCGCGTGAACAACGGTACGGTATGGCAAAGCAATGCAAGTGTTAGGCTGGGTTATCTTGCAAGCCTCGGAATCACTCCACAAGACAAACAGAGTATCGACATCGACCGGAATGTTCGTGAGGGCTATGGCACATTGAAACAAGAGAACCAGTTGCTGAAATCGGAAGCCAAGAAAAAGGATGAGGAATACGCGAAGATGGCAGACTTGCTCGAACGCTCCACGGCAGCATTGGAACTGGCCACACAAAGGCTGAATAATTGCCAGGCCGAAGTGCAGCAGGTTACTGATAACTGCGGGAAAGACGCGCTGATTCCGATACGTTTTGAGTATGCAAGTTCGCAAATCCCATACTGGGAAATTCCAAATGTGGAATGGATTGCCAATTACATCAAGACCAACGAAGGTAACTTCAAAATCGAGGGGTATTCGTCATCGGACGGCAATGACTATAACAACCAAAAGCTGTCGGGCGACAGAGCATTTTCCGTGTATCAAATGCTCACAAAAGTCTATGGAATCCCCGAAGACCGACTCATACCGATGGCAAACGGCGTAACGACACAATACGGCGAAGATTCCGAACTCAACCGATGTGTTATCGTTTCAAAATCCAAATACTGAAAGCAACAGCCGCCTGCGGGTTTCAATGTCCTTTGGTCCTTGGAAGCCCAATGGCGGCACTACGGAGACATGGCCGAGTGGCTGATGGCTGCGGTTTTGAAAACCGTTGAGCGCTTAATTGGGCTCCGGAGGTTCGAATCCTTCTGTCTCCACAATGCAATAGTGCAGATTTCAAAAACACATCCAAATGAAATTCTTCATTTTCAGAAAATGGAAGTCGCGCAAGGTGATTGTAAACGAACGCGACCATTACAAGCAACTGCTGGAGAAGGAGCGGCAGGAAACCGCTCGCCTGAAACAGGAAAAGTCAGATGCCGAATTTGAAGCACAGAACCTCGAAGCCGACAAGGACAAACTCGACAAGCAAATCGAGGCGCTAAGGCAAGAGAACGAGAGACTGAAATCCGAGAACCTTGCCAAGTTCAACATCATCAACGAGGAACGCCGCAAGTCGTCGAAGCGCGTCGAACAGATGAAGAAACGAATCGAAAAACTGGAAAGACAACAACCAAAAGACGGCAGCAAGAAAGAAGAAAACGACCTGCCCTTTGACAAACGATAACCCTAACCTATACAGTCATGGAAGAAAACAAATTGAACATTGACGAAATCGTCAGCAAAATCAACAAAGAAACCACCGCCGAAGAACTAATCAAAGAAGGCGTGCCTGAACAAACCGCGCAACTTCTCGTCAAAGTCTACGAGAAAGGAGTGGGCGAATACCGTTGGAAGCATTATACCCTCAACGAAAAACACAGAGACGTCTGTGTGAAGGTGTGTGAAAAGCTCCTGTAACCATCAAAAAACCTCAACTATGGAAAACATACTTGAAAAAGTCAACAAAGCCAAGCACGAGGAAATCCCCGACCTCGCCCACGACAAGTTCATCGAGGTCTACTCGCAGAAGTTCGGAAAGGAAACTGCCGAGGCTTTCTTCGAGGAGCAACGCGGATTTTTCCTCAACGAACTGTTATCCGGGCCTTACAAAACTATGTTACAAGAGGCCAAAGGCACATCCATCTACTTCGCGTTCCTGTTTCTTGCCATCAACAACCTTTCGCTCGAAAAAGGACTTTCCACGACTTGCTACCTCGAATGCCGCCGTGTCAAGATTGGCGAGAAGATGGATGAAAACAAGAAGAAGAACGTCAACATCTACGAGAGCAGCGCGGTCATTACCGTCACCGGCTACGGCGAGATCCTGCTTCGCCAACGCGCCGGGCAAATCCGTTCCGTTGACAATCCGAAGGTGGTCTACGACTGCGACAGCTTCCGCTATGGCGAGGATAACGGCAGGTCTTATGTCAAGTACGAAAAGGCCATCCCACGCCCCGCTGGTGCCAAGGTCATTGCCTGCTATGTCCGTATTGTCAAGGCCGACGGCTCCACCGACTATTTCGTGCTCGACACCGACGAAATCCTGCGTCTCAAACAATACTCAGGACGCGCCAACAGAAGTTGGGACAACGACACCCACTCTTGGATCGAAAGACCCAACGCGCTCTACGGCAAATCATCCGACGGCTCCGACATCGATACTGGATTCCTGAAATCGAAGACGGTGAAACACGCCTTCAAGGGATACCCGAAGCTATCCATCGGCTCCGGTGGCGCATTGGAAGCCGACAAGGACACCGAGCCGCAAGAAGAAGCCCCTGCAACTACAGAAAAGCCGACCAACGGCGTATCTGTTGAAACATCAGACGACGACCCTTTTAACCAATAATTTACAGCATGGATAACCAAATTCAAATAATAACCAAACAGGCCGCCGAGGTCACGATGAGCGCAGCATCCATCAAGACCGATATCACCCAGGCTATCGAAGAGAACAACCGGTCGTTGCAGAACTGCATCAACGCGGGAGAAGCCCTCCTTGCGCAGTCAGAAACGATGACCGACGAACTCGACGCACAGATTGCAGACTTCATCAAGAGGGCCAAAACCACGCAAAAGTCGATGAACGAGCGCCGCAAGGGTGTCACCCAGGTGTTCGACATGATCAAGTCCGGCTTCACCAGAATGGAAGGGTTCCTCGACCCCAAGTCGGAGGACAGCGTAGTCTACAAGTTGCAGAAGAAACGCGACGAGTATGCGGCCTACAAACTCGAACAGCAACGCAAGGCCGAAGAGGAACGCCAGCGCCTGGCCCGCATCGAGGCGGCAAAGACCCAACTCCACAACGATGTAATCGCAATCTGCAACCAAATCGTTAGCGAAAAGACGCAAGAGGCTATCAACGCCCTGTCCGAGAAGTACCGCCTTATGACGCTCGACAATGCCGAGAATGTCAAGAAAGAAATCACCGACTTCCCCACGGAAATCAAGATTGCCGAGTTCCTATCCCAACGCAAGCCATCGGTGCCGCAGGAAGTCGACCAGGAGGAAGCGCGTAAGATCATGAACGCCGCCTACCTGGAGGTCAACACCCAACTCACGAAGTCCTATGCCGAATCCGTTGCATCCGACAAGCAGAGCCTGCTGGACATCTTCGATTCCAAGATTGCCGAACTCCAAGAGCAAAAGCGGCTTGAAGAAGAGCGCAAGCGCAAGGAAGAGGAAGCCCGCAAAGCCGAGGAAGAACGCAAAAAGAAAGAAGCAGAACTTCAAGCGGCCAAGGACGAAGAAGAACGCAAGCGCAAGGAGGAAGAACTGAAAGCGGCTGAGGAAGAACGCAAGCGCAAGGAGGAAGAAACCCGCAAAGCCGAGGAGGAACGCAAGCGCAAGGAGGCCGAACTGAAAGCGGCTGAGGAAGCAGCAGAGCGTGAACGCCAAGCCAAACTCGAAGAAGAACGCAAGAAGCGCGAAGAAGAGGAACGCCTCCGCAGGGCAAGCGCACAGTCGCAAACCCTGTTCGACATCGCACCCGCCGTATCGGAGCCTGTCAAGGCCAAGGTGTCTCATCATATCGAGGTCGACAAGCCCGAAGGCTACCTGTCTATCATCCAGATGTGGTGGACCTACGAAGGCGTGAAACTCTCCGTCGATGAACTCGGCAAGAAGCTGGGATTCATGGTCAAGGCGTGCGAGAAGCTGAAGAACAAGGATGATGTCTCCATCGTCGACGAGAATGTCCGCTATGTTGAAGATGTAGTCGCCAAGTGACATGCCTCCGTTCGATCCATATTACCAGAGAAGTGAGGTCAGCAACTCCGACCTCACTTCCCTGAAATACCAACTGCACCCGCAACTGGACTTCGTGAAGGAAAAAGACCGCACGAAAGCGTTTCGGATGGGTACACTTGTCGATTGCCTTGTCACGGAGCCTTCCAAAGCCAACCATTTCCGAAAGACCGTTGACGACGAGCAATACACCGACGAGGAATGGAAATGGGGCAAGGCTCAGTTGGAGAAGCTGCGCAAGGCGGCAAAGAAAGACCCGTTCCTCGACCATGTGCTCAAAAACGCCGAAGGACAGAAGTGGTTCGTCAACCCTTGCCAACACTTCGACGTCGGATGCTATTCCTTCGACCTGGCGACAAGGTGTAAGTTCGACTGGTGGTTGGGCTTTTTCGGCGGCGACCTCAAAACGACAACCGCGACTTCACAAGGGCAATTTGAGAACTGCATCGACTTTTTCGAGTGGGACCGTTCAAGGGCCTGGTATATGGATCTGACCCATGCCATCAATCCTCTCTATGGAAACCAAGATTTCATTTACGCCGTGTCAAAGACCGCCAACAAGGTTTTCTTCAAGAAGATAATCCGAGGCGACGAAATCTACGAGCGTGGACGCGAAAAGTATCTGGAATTAGCATTCAAGTATTGGTTATTCGTATGAGCGCGACACAGCTATCCTTCGACTTTTTGGAGCTTTCTCCAATTGAGAATTGCGCCTGCTGCCATTGGGTGCGCGGTTGCCCAGATTGCTGCAAAGTCTGCAAGGACCAATGCTCTTGCCCTCATACTTGCGAACAGGGGATGCACAACACACAGACATGGCTGAACAATATCCTTGCTGTCACTGGAGGCATCAATGAATTTTTCCTGAATCCACAACCAGAAAACATCAAACGCTATTACGCAAAATGCCTAACTACAAGCCATACCCCTATCAAGAGGAGGGGATAAAAATGACCCTTTCCATGAAGCGTTGCATCAACGGTGATGAGATGGGCTTGGGAAAGACCGGCCAGGCCATCGTCAGCGTGGCCCGTGCAAATGCCACACCCTGCCTCGTCATCTGTCCCGCCTCGCTCAAAATCAACTGGCAGCGCGAAGTCGAGAACTTCACCGACCTCCGTCCTTTGATACTGACCGACTCCATCAAGTCGACCTTCCCCTACTTCATCGGCAAGATGAACCTCTTTGATGTGGTCATCGTCAACTACGAATCGCTAAGGAAGTATTTCGTGGTCAAAGCCGAGAAGGGTGCCAAACTCAAAGACATCGTTTTTCAGGACGTGATTAAGATGTTCAAGTCGGTCATCATCGACGAGAGCCACCGCTGCAAGAATCCAGCCACAGCAACCGCCCGTTTCTGCATGGGAATATGTCATGGCAAGGAATATGTCAACATGCTCACCGGCACACCTGTCGTCAACGACACGATGGACCTCGCCACGCAGCTCTGCATCCTTGGCCGCATCAACGACTTCGGGGGCTATAGCAACTTCATCAACACATACGGCGACGGAAAGAACCTTGACGCGCTCAACACCATCCTCCACGAATCATGCTACTTCCGTCGCGGCAAGAAGGAAGTGCTCAAAGACCTGCCCGACCTCACTCGGTCTAAAGTCATCACCGAGTTATCGAACCAAGAAGAGTACGACCTCCTTGAATCCGACCTCAAAGCCTGGCTTACGGAATACAAAGGTCTTGACGATGCCGAGGCAAAAAAGAAGCTGCGCATGAAAGCCTTGGTCACTTTCATGAACCTGCGCAAGCTATCCGGGCAAGGTAAGGTGGAAGCAGCGGTCTCTTTCATACAGGACACCTCTGAGCCTATTGTCGTCTTTGCAGAACATCACGACATTGTGGACGCCTTGCTTGAACAGATACCAGATGCCGTCTGCGTAACTGGCCGTCAGAACGCCGCACAGAAACAGGCTGCAATCGACGCTTTCCAAGCCGGACAGCGCCGGGTCATCATCTGCTCCATCAAAGCCGCCGGTGTCGGACTAACACTTACGGCATCTTCAAATGTATTGTTCGTGAACCTCCCGTGGACAATGGCGGATCTGTCGCAATGCGAATCCCGTTGCCATCGCAATGGGCAGAAGAACGCGGTCAACTCTTGGATCCTCATCGGCAACCGTGGCGACCGCGACACCATAGACACATACCTTTACCACCTCATCATGAAGAAAGGCTCGATGGCCAATAGCATCACCGGTGCCGTCGATGACGCAATCAAGGATGAGCGGTATTTCGACGAATTGGCCGACTTGTTCATCAACGGAATGAAATGACGACATGAAGCAGATTGAATTTGACAAAAAGGACAACGAAATAGCCAATATGAGCGCTCTTCACGCCTGGCTCGACAAATCCGTCAAGTGGATCAAGAACGGGCGTCATGAGCTTGTTTTGCGCGAGAAACGCAAAAAGCGCAGCATTGCCCAAAACAGATTGATGTGGCTCTGGTTCACCTGCATCGAGGTCGAAACTGGACAACCAAAGCAAGACATCCATGATTTCTACTGCATGAAATTCTTGCGCAACGAAATCGCCAACCCTGCAACAGGCGAGGTGATAGCGGTGCCTGGACACACATCCACGCTGACGACCACAGCCTTCACAAGATTCCTGAACCAGGTGCAATCTGACGCAGCAACCGAACTGGGCATCACCCTACCCGTCCCGGAGGAAGAGGCTTGGGGCGAGTTTGAGGAAACATACAAACCTTATTTGCAAAACAATTAAACATGGAACACTCTTTTGACATCGAAGTAGCGAAGGAATACGGCATCCTTGAGGCTGTTATCATCAGGAATTTCCAATATTGGATTGCAAAGAATATTGCCAACAGGAAAAACTTCATGGACGGCAGATATTGGACCTATAATAGCCTGAATGCCCTGAACGAATTATTCCCCTATGCGTCGCAGAGACAAATACGTTATGCTCTTGACAATCTTGTGGAAAAAGGGGTTCTTATCAAAGGTTGCCATAACGAAGACAAGAGAGATCGTACAATTTGGTTTGCATTTGCCGATAATGGCAAATGGATTTGCCAAAATTGTCAAATCACATTTGACAAAAATGACAATTGCATTTGCCAAAATTGTCAAATGATAGCTAATAATATTATAACAAATAATAAACATACAGATAATAAACATACAAATAGTAAACCTTTAGAAGGCGAACCGCAAGAAAAAACCATTTTTGATTCTGAAAAAGAGGCGAAAGAAAAAGAAAAAGGTTGCGCCGAAAAAGAAAAAGAATGGGACGTAGTGCTTCAGCCTTGGCTCGAATACAAGAAAGAGCGCAAGCAGACATACAAGAGCCAACGCGCACTCAAGGCACTTAAAACAAAACTCATAAACCTTTCTGGCGACAATCTTGAAGTGGCGCGTCTTATTATCGAACAATCTATGGCCAACAACTACGCGGGATTGTTTGAACTCAAAGAGACAAACAATCCAGTACGTTCCAACCATCCTCATAACGCAAACGACAACGCATTCAACGACTTTTACTTTGCGAAATACGGCACAAATTTCGTCTGGCAATCCGACACATCTTCAGAGATACAAAGACTGGCTGATGCCATATCAAGCAAAATATCAGAGTCCGGCAATATTGTGATTCCAAGCGAAATGCCTAACCATATCAAGGCATTCCTTGCCAAGACATGGGAACTTGGCGACCAATGGCTCAACGAACACTTCACCCCAAAGAACATAAACCATCAATTCAACACCATCTATGTCTACATCAAATCAGGAAAGAAACCAACAAACGGAGGCAAACAGAACAACCCATACGGAGTTAGTGAAGAATATCTCCGCAAACTCCAGCGGGACCTCTATGGCGGTGTTCAGCCGTGAACAGCCGCTATTGCCCATGATGCTTTCTCTCGAATACATCGCCGAAGCTACAAAAGCAGTCACAAGCCCCCGCAAGTCTGTCGAACTTTCAAAGAGCGGACAATTGTATGTTCCCACAGTCCGCAAGGCCGTGAAAGACCTCGGAGAGTTGAGCATGGAAACACTTATCAAGGTAAACCTCGTGAGGATGAACGCCGCACTCAACCTGTCAAGACCAATGACCAACGAAATGATGGAAATAACAGCCCCTCTCGTTGTCCAACATATTCTCGACGACGACTGCGACATTACCCTGGCAGACCTGCGCCTGATTTTCGACAGGGCCATGAGAGGCTACTACGGTCAATTCTACAACGGCATCGGTAGCGCCGACGTCATCAGATGGATTGACATCTACATCGGCGAGAAATGCGAGGAGTATGAGCGTTGGCACCAAAACACATACAAAGAGCCAGACCGCTTCGACCGGTCCTGCGCCAACAAAGACGCAGAGAGAAACGCCTTCCACGAAGCTATGGTGCAATACGAACAAGCAAAGAACAACAAACAAAACCAACAGCCATGAGCGAAACACAAAAAATCCAGCCCTATCACAAAAAAAAGAACTTGTTTAAGTTCTTCAAGTCCGACGACTTCAACGAGGCAAGAATGAAGATGTGCGCCATCTATGTTCTCCTTTCCTACGCCAACGAGCTGCACGAGGATGTCGACCACCTGCTGCAAGGCTATGAGGGTATGATGATCGGGATGCTGAAGCATAAGTCTAAGCTCGCTTCCAAAGCCCTTGAAGAATACGACAAGGAATATGCCTTGCACATCGAGGGCGGCATGGGAACCGTGTCCGACACCACCATCCTTGCCACCACACAAATCGAAACCGCCATCAAGCAAAACCAGTTCTTCCTGCAAGAAGGATACAAAGCCGTGGTGAAGGAGATTGAGAGGCAGATGAAGGAGAACATCAACGACCCGGAGGAACTGAAACGCGAGGCATTCGCCGGTTTCGAGATATTCGACCCTGAGATCAGAAAAACGACGCTTGAACACACATTGAAGCGCACAAAGACGGTGTACAAGGACCAGCCTCACCTCGATGTGTTCCTTAAAGGGGTTGAGAAAGGCTTTAACGTGGCCTGCGATTTCGTAAACGAAACTTACCTGAAATCATAAAACACAATACCATGACACCAAGAGAACACATCATCCACACCAATTTTCCGACCAAGAAGCAGTTCGACGCATTCTTGAAGAAAATCGGAATCCAACCGCCCAAAAACGGTGGCTATCAGGCCCGCGTCGAAGCGGTTGCCAAATACTCAAACAAAGAGCTTCAGATGCTTATCATCAACAACAAATGAAACGATCATGACACAAATCGAAATACAGCAGCTAAGGCAAGCCTACGACAAAGCCTGCAATGACTATCTCGAAGCCTTCTGCAAGCAGTATGAACTCGACTACGACAACCAAGGGAACAAGATGTGGGTCAGTTGCGAGCCCGGCGGCATCGTCGACTTCGAGGACATGTGCTTCGGAATGCAGGAAATCGTCCTTTGTGTCGACAAGCAAGTGACATGGGACGAAGTGCTTGAATGGACAGACTACAACAGCGACGCATCCTATATCGGCCTCAACTACATCAACCTACAATCATGGTTCATGGGCTATCGAGGCACGCCTAAGGAAAGACGCGAGGAACTGAAAGCCATGCGCCGCAACCTTGATGAATGTATCGAGAACGAAAACAAGAAGAACACAACACATTAAAACCACAACACCATGCTTACAAAGAAAAACGAACACATCGTAACGGTGACAAGCGCCGAAGAACTTGAACAAATTGACCGCGAACGTTTTTGCTATGCGGCTTCCAAAATCGTCCGCACCTATCCAGAAGACTTCATCAACGAAGACACTGGTGAGACAGTTACAGTCGACAGAAACGAGTTATTGTACTCAAAAGGCGACCACATTTGCCCAGACGATTTCTCCGCACTGCTGTTCCACTTCCAAACCGAAGATTTGAAGGAAGTGTCATTAAGCGACCAATATCGTCCCGGATATGTTTACGGGTCGTCATGGAACCTTTGGCAGGTCAATGCCGCCGGACGAATCAAATTGAACATGCTGCTTCGGGCGCCCAATGCAAACATGGCATACGAGATTGCACAAGACTACATTGAACTGAATTACAGCGGAGGATTCAAAATCATCGGAATCAAACAGTTCAATGCCAACATAGTCATCGAAAAAGACACGGAAGATGACAAGCACGACGATAAAAAGGTTGAGAACAACTGGTATTCCATATCATCTGTGGTGAAAGAAGAAGATGATAATACCGAATTAGAAGACAGAACTTACGACTTCATCGTCTATGCTGACACCGTTGAAACCGCAAAGGAAATCATCGAGGACTGGATTGCGAAACGGAGAGTTCAAATCAACCAAACAGAGCCTTATGTGGTCAACACCCTCAGTGCAAAGACCATCAACTTCAACACCATAGTTCCAGAGGAGTTCTGTTTGGCCTACAAACAAGATCAAGAAGGAGAACGGTCATGAGTAAATCGGGGAAGCCAATCCTCATGACAGAGGAAAACTGGAAAAACTCACAGCTTTCTCCTGCCGGTCGTTATGGAGGAATCACCTGGGGCGATACGCAATATGTCGTCGTCGATGAGACAGGAATGACATTGTTCGAACTCTCTGCACTGCAAGCAAAGGACGGCAGGGAATGGCTCATTCCACCAGGGAAACCGGCAGACCTCGTGGTTGAGGAGTTTGTTCCATTCTACAAGAAACTCGGTCGCGAGAAGTTCATGGAAATCCTTCGTCAAAACCGCACCACGCCATACGACGAGCTGAAGAAAATCTGCAAGGAAGCAACCAAAGGCAAAAAGAAAAAATGAACAAGAAAGTAATCCCAACGGCCTTGCCCGACGAGAACATCGGCATAGCATCTATGACTGTGCGCTATACACAGCGTCCAGACGGAAACGATGAATCATGCAACGACCAGTTCCTTACCGTCGAGGCCGTCAACTACGACGATGGCGACGAAAAAAGCGTGATGGAAGGCAAACAAGGCTACTACCTTGTGCTTTCAACGGAACGCTGGGCCATCGACAGCCCGAAAGAAATGGAAATGGTGCTCAACGACTTCTTTGCCAGGCTTGGGGTCAACAAAGGTTTACCGCTGTTGAAGATAGCGGATGAACTTGTACAAGTGAGAATCGGAAATGAAGAGCCGGTGATTCAGGCACTCATTGAGGAAGAAAGCCAAGGCACGGACGCCGATCCAACCAAGAAAGGGCCGACAACCCCAAAGCCCGTCGACGTGTTGATGGATGGTGGCTGGGTGACTTTCGGCTCGACTGCAAAGGCAGCAAAAGCCATTGGCGTGACCACAGCGTGGCTCAGCAAGTCGCTGCAACTCGACAAGACCTGCAACGGGTTCTATGTGCGCTACAGCAACCCGGAATTAGACGCAACATTTGCCGAAATCAAAGAGCGCGACAAACAACCCTACGAAGTAAGCAAAAAGCCATGAACACACTGACAGGAGAAAGCCAGATGCAACGCATCATCCGCAGGACGGGCCGCAAGCCGATTCAATGCAAGTGTAAGGCGTGCCAGCAGCAATGCCACACGCCTTGTCTCGGCACACCGCAGGACATCCTTCGGCTCATCAAGGCCGGGTATGCCGACCGTCTGGCTCCAACCGAATGGTGGGCCGGTATGGTCATGGGATGCACCGACCATCCTGTAATGATGGTGCAAGCCATAGCCGACGGCGATTGGTGTACCTTCTTCCACGACGGCCTTTGCGAGCTGCATGAGAAAGGCCTGAAACCGACCGAAGGCAAGCTATCCCACCATTCCATGAAGGTTGACAACTGGACTCCGAGAAAGTCCATCAGTTGGAACGTGGCAAAGGAATGGGAAAGCGAGGGCAACGCCTCCGTGATCGAGGAAATACTTGAAGAAATGTCTAAACGAAACAACGAATGACACCATGCTTTCGGAATGGGCGACATACGACGAACTGAACAAGGCATTGCTTGAGGCGAGGATGTACGGATTCTTCAGCATCAACAGCAAGCAAGTGCGGCAAGAGTTCAAGAAAGGGGCAAAAAAGGTGTTCCATCGCGTCAACACGCCGAAACACAAGCACCCTGTCCTCTACATGTTCATCAATGAAACAGAAGGGCCGTTCGCTACGAACCTCGTGCTTCAAGGCAGTGAGGGCGAGTCGTTCGCCGTATGCCTGACCTTCAGCGAACAGATTCTTGTCATCCATAGCCATGCCATCAACCGCTACATCGAGAGGCGCAAGTTCGACGGCACCATCGAGCAAGCGCAGCGCAAGCTGCTTGACGAGCTCGAAATCCACAAAAGCGTGAAGGACAGCACCGACGAGACCCAATACATCTACTTCGACGGAGGCATATTCCTCTGCCAAGTCGTCGACAGGGTTTTCCGCCTGCGCACTTTCATCATGAACCGTCAATGCTCGCCCATGCAACGCATGAAATCGCTCCAGTCGGAGAAAGAACTGGAACAAATCAAGAGAGAAATCGGAATCATATAACAAATCAGAAAACATGGATAAATACGAAAACGACTACCACAACTGCTCCAACGAAAGATTGGCGCAACTACTCCGCGAAGTAGCTTTAAGAAACAACGGCGAAGACAGAGAGATAATCTACCATGCCGCCGCCCGCATCGAAGCACGAAAGTTTGAACCTCGCATTCCATTCAACCACGAAGCATTTAATTAACCATGAACGACAATAGCAAAATCGACGAGAAACAGATGATGAGCGACGAATACGGCCGCGAGTTCGGAGGATGCCTCTGGCTCTGTATCGCCATTCTGATAGGCATTGCCATCGCAGGCTGCATAATCCTGTTCACCTGATCGAAAAACAAACATGAGCCATGATAGAGCTTGACACCATATACAACGAAGATTGCTTGGAGGGAATGAAGCGCATCCCGGATGGAAGCATTGATGCCATCATCTGCGATCTTCCGTATGGCGTGCTGAACAAGCAAAGCGAAGGTGGCTCATGGGACTCCATCATCCCGCTTGAACCGATGTGGGAACAATATCGCCGCATCATCAAGGAGAAAGGTGCAATAGTGCTCTTTGGGCATGGCATGTTCACGGCCAAACTGATGATGTCGCAACCAAAGTTGTGGCGATACAACCTTGTCTGGGATAAAGTTCGTGCTACCGGATTCCTCAATGCAAACCGTATGCCACTACGCTATCACGAAGACATCTGTGTGTTCTATAAGTCATTGCCGACATACAACCCTCAGATGGAGGATTTGAACGGGCGTGAGCCCAATCATCCGCAAGGGCACGGTAAGCATGTCGAGAAAAACTCATGCTATGGCAAGGTAGGCCGCACCAATCCAACCTATGAAGACAAGAAGCATCCACGCTCAATCATCCGCATCAAAGCGGTTCATTGCAACGAAGGGCAGTTCCATCCTACCCAAAAGCCCGTCGAACTTCTGCGCTACCTCATCCGCACCTACACCAACGAAGGCGAAACCATTCTTGACAACTGCATGGGCAGCGGCACCACCGCCGTGGCCGCCATCAAGGAAAACCGTCATTACATCGGCTTCGAGTTGAGCAAGGATTATTTCGACAAAGCCTGCGAGAGAATAAAGAACGAACAAAGACAACTAAAACTTGACCTATGAAACACCTAACGCTTGATATTTTCCTCGGAGAGCGATTCTACGGCACCCTGCGCGTGAGAAACCTATTTGGGGGGGGGTATTTCCCATTACCGAGCAAGAAATCGCCTCAGAGGTCGAAAAAAGGCTCCCATTTTTGAAAGGGAAGAAATACACAATTTCACTATAAACACAATGCCATGAAGACTTATGTATTAACCTTGTCGCAATACTTCCTGTCGAAGCATAGCCGTGCCGGTCAGCCAACCGACTTCGCCCATCTGTTCGAGAACGGGCAACACCTGAAGCCAGCAGGTCTGGAAGTATGCCGACACAAGATCCATACCATCAGGTCCAATTACCTATTGTGGAAAAAACGTATTGACGAAGTAACGAATGGAGAAGCCATACTATCTGTCAGGCAATGGACCGAGAGGCCATACTTCAGCCCACAGACGAAACTTGCCGACCTTACAGCAGAAAACGGCGTTGGCATCCAAATGCTAAGGTTCCACCCAGGCAGGGACGGCAATATTCTTTGGAAGTATTTCGACGTGAATGGCGCATACCCAAACATTGAGGACTTAGCCAAGCACGACGGGCTTTCATTCGAGGATTGGCGCGAATGGTTCAAGGGTTACGACTTATCGGAACCGCTCGCCATCATCCACTTCACCAAATTCAGGTACTGAGAGCAGAAAATGACAAAGTTCTTTGAGACGATAGAAGAACGGCTCGACAGGCTTGAAAACGAAAACCGCAAACTTCGCAGCAAGGTCGATAGTCAAGAAAGCCTCCTGTTTGAGTTGCAACGCAAGGTGTATTTTCTCCGCCAACGCGAATTGCAACGCCAAATCGACGACTATCTCGAAAACTTCACTCCCCTCTCTGAACGAAAGAAACAGCAAAAGAAATGAGACAAGGAAACCCCAACCCGCCAAAGAAGACCACTTACAGCAAACCTGTGGTCGTCTACGACCTTGAAACAGAGAAATGGCACAACTACAAAAGCGTCAGCTTCGCCGCCCGCTCGCTCGACATATCCAACACCACCATCCTCATTGCACTGAGACAACAGAAACCTGCCAAGAAACGGTGGTTGTTCGCCTACAAAGGCGAGGAGTCAAAGTTGGCGCAGTCCCTCCCCTACCATCAGGAACACTACAACAACCATGTCAGGCAAATCAAAGGCACGAAGAAAAAAGGAAAGAAGGTGATGCTGCGCATTGACAAGCACACGGTCATCTATGTGGACCCTAAAGACGCAACAGAGGAATACGCCGAACAATACAGGCAACGCCTGGCCGAAAACATGGCTAAGTTTGCCGACAACAGAAACAACCATAAATAACAACCACCATGACACCATCGAAATTCAAATCCGAAATCAAACGACTTATCGAAACCTACGGCAGAAACGCCGTCGTGTTCGAAATCACCAGGCCGACGCAGCCACTCCCGCAACACGTCACGCTGTTCCAATACGCAAGCGGACTCAACCCAAACAACAAAAGCGTGTGCAACCGGGCTTTCATCAAAAGCCTTGAAGAAGTGCTGCACAAAAAGAAACCCATTGTCAAACGCATAAGATAAAACACCATGAGCAAGACATCAATCGCATGGACCGAAAGGACATGGAATCCGATTACAGGATGCACTAAGTTATCAGCAGCCTGCGCCCACTGTTACGCGGAGACAATGGCAAAACGGCTACAATACATGGGGCAAAAGAGATATGCCAACGGATTCGCTCTCACGCTTCATCCCGAAGCACTTAACGAGCCGAAAAGAATCAAACAACCGAGCATGTTCTTTGTCTGCTCGATGTCCGACATCTTCCACAAAGATGTGCCTGAAAGTTTCATCGACAAGATAATGGACGTGATCAAGGCCACGCCACAACACACTTACCAGATCCTCACAAAGCGCACCGACAGGATGTACGACTACTTCACATACGGCATGTACCCCGTGCCCGACAACGCATGGATTGGCACAACCGTCGAAGATGACAGATACGCCGAAAGAGCAAAAATCCTTGCGTCCATCAAACCGGCAAAGGTCAGGTTCCTTTCCATCGAACCCATGCTTGGCCCATTCGGTTGGCTTGACCTCTCTGGCATCGACTGGGTGATTGTCGGTGGTGAGAGTGGCCCGCAAGCAAGACCCATGAAGAAGGAATGGGTGCTCGATTTGCAAAAGCAATGCGCGGCGCAAGATGTCCCATTCTTCTTCAAGCAATGGGGCACCTATGGCGAAGACGGAATCAGGCGTGACAAAAAGGCCAACGGCCACCTGCTTGACGGCAAGGTCTACCAGGAATGGCCAAAAGCATGGAAAGGAGGCCAAAATGAGGGAATTTAAGTTTCGAGGAAAATGCGTGCAAGATAGCAGATATGCCGGTGAATGGGTAGAAGGTGGATGTGCTATGCCGGATGAAGATTGCGTAAAAAAAGTAGATGAATGGCTTATTGTTGCATACCTCGGTGGTAATTGTTCTTGTAGTTATCATGTGATTCCTGAAACTGTCGGCCAGTTCACAGGTCTGCTTGACAAGAACAACAAACCAATTTACGAAGGCGACATCGTAAAGGATGAAAGGGGAAAAGTCGGTTACATTGGTTGGTTACAACAAGAATGTGGATTTGTAATCGTATGGGAAAAAAGTGATTCTCGATTGGGTCATAGAGCGAGAGGAAGTGGATATAAGCACGATTTGTCTCTTGAGGTCATTGGAAACATTTACGAGAACAAAGAACTACTGGAAGGAGGCACCAAATGAAATGCTACATCAGCCTTCCAATCACCGGCTACGATCTCGCCGAGCGCAGGGAAACCGCCGCCAAAATCGAGGCGAGACTCCAGCAACTCGGATTTGAAACCGTGAACCCTTTGAGCAAAGACCTGCCCGACGATGCGCCATATTCAGAACACATGAAGCAAGACTTGAAACTGCTTCTCGACTGCGACCATATTTACCCTGCCAAAGGCTGGAAAGACTCAGGCGGTTGCCGCCTCGAAGTGGAAGTAGCCATGAAATGCGGCCTCATGATGATACTCAACGACCTTAATTGACCATCACAACACTTTCTACCACAATAGGTTATAAGCGATTTACCAAATAAGCATGTTTCAACCTGCTTAATTTTCCACCATCATGGACAAGTTCAATCAGATAGATGTAACCCATTGCATGGACAGTCTCGAAGGACTGAAGCAGATGCCTTCCGACTTCGTGGACTGCTGTGTGACCAGTCCGCCATACTATGGACTCCGTGACTATGGCGTTGATGGCCAGATTGGACTTGAGAAATCGCCTATGGACTACATCAACCGATTGACTGAGGTGTTCATGGAAGTGTTTAGGGTGCTGAAGCCCGATGGAACGCTTTGGCTTGTCATAGGCGACAGTTATGCCGGTGGCAACAAAGGCGCTGCACGTTATCCCGACAACGCCAAAAAGTGGAAGCAAGGCACCAACAAGGGGACCGTAGGCAACCGCACGGCATACAAGTATGTCACCGACTGCAAAGACAAAGACCTCATCGGAATCCCGTGGATGATGGCCTTCGCCCTGCGCGAAAGAGGCTGGTATCTGCGCCAAGACATCATCTGGCACAAGCGCAACCCCATGCCCGAAAGCGTCACCGATCGCTGCACCAAGGCGCACGAGTACATCTTCCTGATGAGCAAGAGCAGTACCTACTACTTCGACAGTGAAGCTATTACGGAACCTGCCAAGACAAAACCAATTGTCGGGAATTGCACTGCGCACCGATATGGCGGAAACAAGTACACGAAAGACAAGGATGTCTTTTTCAGAACCAAGAGCGAAAACGCCTATGACAACAAAGGGAAGCGGAACAAACGCGATGTTTGGAGCGTTTCTACGAGCCGTGAAAAAGGCTTGCATTTCGCCACTTTCCCGGAGCAACTTATCACGCCCTGCATCCTCGCCGGTTGCCCGAAAGAAGGCATCGTCCTCGACCCGTTCATGGGAAGCGGAACCACGGCTATGGTGGCACGGAAATACCAAAGGCACTTCGTCGGCTTTGAACTCAATCCCGACTACATTGACATCATCAACAAGAAAACCCAAGTAACACCCTATCTGTTCGTATGATAAGCGAAGTATTCAATGTCGATTGTATGGAGTTTATGAAAGGCTTGCCCGACAAGTGCTTCTCCATCGGGATTGCCGACCCGCCGTATGGCCTCGACAAGAAATCAACGCAAGGAGCCGGAAAACTGAAAAACAGGACGCTCAACAAACACGACATGACTTGGGACGTGAGGCCGCCGCAATCGTTCTTCGACGAGTTGCGCAGAATGTGCCAGCATGTCATCATCTGGGGCGGCAACTATTTCGACCTCGGCCCGTGCCGTTGCTTCGTCTGTTGGGACAAACAGCAGGTGTGGCCGAACTTCTCACAATGCGAATTTGCATGGACCGACTACGACAAACCCGCCAAGCATGTGACCATTTCTAACCGTGGTGGGCACATCGACTCCGTAAACTGGCATCCGACAGCAAAGCCCGTCGAACTCTACACCTACCTGCTCCGCACTTTTGGAGAGCCAGGGATATCGGTTTTCGACCCGATGATTGGCAGCGGTTCATCCCGAATTGCCGCTTACAAGATGGGAGTTGACTACACGGGATGCGAGATCGACAAGCACTATTTCGAAAAAAGCGAAGAACGCTTCCAAAGCGAATGCTTGGGGATAACACATCTTCCCAACGGAATGACCGAAACACAAACCAAACTATTTGAACCATGACAGACAAAATCATCTATGCAAAAGACTGCAAATGTGTAGTCTGTGGCAAGCAGGCCGAGGTGTTCTGGCCTTGCCTCGACCCGGACATTCCTGCTCATCCCTATTGCCGCAAATGTTTGACCAAAGAACAAGCAAAACTGCTTATAGAGCTGAACAAAATTGACGAAAAGTACAACAAACAGAAAGGACAAAAACAATGAAAAACATTGAATGGTGCGGCCTCCACTGGAAAACTGAAATGGAAGGCCACAGAATCATCCACCCTGACCAACCGTGGATGTGGTATGACGGCGATCAAGTCTTACCAAGCAACGACGGTACGCTCTCCTTGTATGTGGAACACAGCCCTGCGAGAATCAAGCACTGGGATGGTAAAGTGTATGAATCCGAACTTGCCTGCGGCATTATCCGCTCGGAAGAGAAAATCATCTACGGCGACATCTCCGCTGATGTCAAACTTCCAAAAGGAAGAAACCTTTGGCCGTCATTCTGGCTCACCGGTGCCGAATCGTGGCCGCCCGAAATCGACATCTTGGAGGCTTGGTCTAACTCCAACGGAAGCTACTTCCGCATGACGATACCACAGCCACCTTACCTGGTTCCATCTTGGAAAACCACTAACAATGTGCATTTCATCAACGACATGGAGGTCAAAGATGCGGCAGGAAGCCGCAGCGTACCTATTTGGAAACAAGCGAAAGACCCTTCAGAGAACTTCATCCGCTATTCCGTGGAATGGAGGCCAGACAAGATTGTCTTCCGCGTCGGCAACAAGGTTGTCCGCACCGTGAAAGACGACATCAGCATCCACATAGCACGAAAGCCTATGAACATCATCTTCAACATCTGGACCACCGGCACCGACTACAGCCTCACCCAACCGATGCTGATACGAAACTTCAAATACACGCCACTTGAAACCATCTAACCCAATGCCATGACTGAAAACGAAAAACCCGTGTTGCACCTTATGGTGAACAACACCTGCACCAACGACTGCCCGTTGTGCTGCAACAAACAGTACGATGTCGACGACATTCCTGTCGTAACTGTCAAAGAATTACAAAGCATAGACACCATCTGCTTTACAGGAGGACAACCTTTGCTTGACTTGGAGAACTTCTCGACGCTCTGCACTTGCCTTGAAAGGAACTTCAAGAACATCAAAAACGGATATGTCTACATGAACGGAGCCGAATTGTTCAGCTTACTAAACCCGGATATTCCGAGAACAAAGAAACTGTTTGAGCGTTTCCCTTGGAACAGTAACGTAAACTACGGCCTTACAATGTCGCCGAAATGCAGAAGGGATTGGATCGCGATAAGAGAGTTCAAGCCGTTTCTCGATGCCTGGAAATCAAATAGGATTTACTGCTTCTCTGACAAGGACATCGCCAATGCCGAAAGCATATTTCGCCCTGGAGAAATCGAAATCGTCAGACGCGAGTGGCAAACCAATTTCGTTCCGGCCCCCAACACCTTCTTCAGAAGACTACCTATCTGGATTGCATAACGCTTAAACACAACAACTATGGGAATGAAGAACAAAATGGCCCAAATAGCCTCAATAGCCGCTATGATGGCTGTCGCCAACGGCGATGAAGTGTACGACTTACCGCGAAACAACTCGCCGAAAAACACGCTATCAAAAGGCGAAAAGAAGAAATGTAAGTCATGCAGGCACTTTCCTTGCCCGGAAAGCAATGAGCCGATGCGTGCCGCTTGCGGAAACCACGAAAGGAGGAAAAAGAAATGACAAATGAAGAGAAAGCAATAGACATTGCGGAAAACATTTCTCCCTATGATATAGGAGGAGATAACGATGCACACTATGCCGCAAAAGAGGCAGCTCTATCAATGGCAGAATGGAAAGACTATCAGTTAGGTTGGCATGACGCCAAGAAAGAACAGCCGCCAATGGACGAAGAGGTGATTGTCCTTACAAATGTACTAAACGGAAAGGAACTTAGCACACCAAGGAGGATATGTTTCGGCCATATCGTCGACAAAGAGATATGTGTCGATTATGACGGCTGGAATATCCCCGGTGTAGCCTACTGGATGTACGACCCAAAATTAAAGGAGGATAAGAAATCATGATTCAAGCATTATACATTGACTTGTTTTGTGGCGCGGGTGGGACATCGACAGGTGTCGAGCGGGCCGTCATCGGAGGCGAGAAATGCGCTAAGGTGATCGCCTGCGTCAACCATGACCCAAACGCCATCAAAAGCCATGCGGCCAACCATCCGCACACGCTTCACTTCACTGAAGACATCCGTACACTCGACCTCACGCAACTTGTCGAGCACACCAAACGCCAACGAGAAAAATATCCCGATGCGCAGCTTGTCCTATGGGCCAGCCTTGAGTGTACGAATTTTTCACGCGCCAAAGGTGGCCAACCGAGAGACGCAGACTCTCGCACCTTGGCCGACCACCTACCAAGATACGTCGAAGCACTTGATCCATCGTACATCTACATCGAAAACGTGGAGGAGTTTATGTCGTGGGGCGACCTCGACGAAAACGGCAAGCCTATCAGCAGAGACGAAGGCCGACTATATCTGCGGTGGGTGAAGAACATGTGCAACTATGGCTACGACTTCTCTCACAAGATGCTCAACGCCGCCGACTTCGGTGCCCGTACCTCGCGCACCCGGTTCTTCGGCATCTTCGCAAAGCATGGCCTTCCCATCGTCTTCCCTGAGCCGACACACTGCAAAGGTGGAAGGCAAGATATGTTCGGAACGCTCAAGCCCTGGAACGCCGTGCGCGATGTGCTCGACCTGCAAGACGAAGGCAAGAGCATCTTCGAGCGGAAAAAACCGCTTACTGAACGCACACTTGAGCGAATACTCGCAGGTTTAATCAAGTTCGTCGCAGGCGGAAAGGATGCGTTTCTCGTCAAATGGAACAGTTGGAGCAAATCGGGCAAGTACATCGCTCCCGACATCGACTCCCCCTGCCCTGTCGTTTCCACCCAAAACAGGCTCGGAATTGCAAAAGTACAGTTCCTCAGCAAGCAGTTCTCTGGCGACCCGTCGGGAAAGAACATCAGCATTGACGAGCCGAGCGGCACCATCACATGCAAAGATCATCACGCCCTTGTCGGAGCCGAATTTCTCGATGTGCATTACGGAAACGGCTATGCTTCTGGCATCGACACTCCGGCGCCGACACTCACTTGCAAGGACCGTCTTTCGCTCGTCACATCGCAGTTCCTTGATGCGTACTACGGCAAAGGTCATGAGCACTCCGTTGACCAGCCCGCTCCCGTCTTGCGCACTGTCGGCCACCTCGCCTTGGTGAGCAACCAATTCATGGACATGCAATACGGCAACGGCACACCCGCCGACATCAACGAGCCTTCGCCAACGGTCACAGCGGTTCCGAAGATGAGGCTCATATCGGTTGAATCTATGCAATTCCTGTTCAATCCACAATACCAATCGTCTTGCAGCGACCTCAACAAGCCTTGTTTCGTACTGATCGCACGCATGGACAAAAACCCGCCTTATCTCATCAGCGCCGACAAAGGTGAGCCTGCCATCATAATCTACGAAGACGACACGCCAGCCATGCGCAAAATCAAGGAGTTCATGGCCTGCTACAATATCACCGACATCAAGATGCGGATGCTCAACATCCCGGAACTGAAGCGCATCATGGGCTTCGGCACAGACTATACGCTGGTCGGCACTCAGACAGAGCAGAAAAAGTATATCGGCAATGCGGTTGAGGTCAACATGAGCAAGGCTTTGTGCGAGGCATTGTGCCGAGAGTTGTCGATCGTTGCGAAATGTGCATAAAAATCAGCCTTTTGCAAACCAACAAAGATTATCCAATCTATTATAAGACATGCGGGGTGGAGCAGCGGTAGCTTGTCGGGCCCATTACCCGAAGGTCGGTGGTTCGAACCCACCCCCCGCTACTCTGTTTCATTTCATGCTGTATAATATTTCTCCGCCCTGGTCATTGCCGTGACTGGGGCGCTTCCTTTTTCTCCACCACGTTCAGATTGCTGTCAACCCTATACTCTTCCTGCCCAAAGGCATAGCACATCAACTTGAACTTGTCGGCTAATTCAAGTTTGGTATAGCGGTTGACTGCATCCGATCCTATTCTGTGCAGCCCTGCTGCATACATGTTTACCTGGGCCTTGTTCATTATGTCGACATGGGTCTTGCGGCACAGTTTGCTGCTCGCGAGTTCGTGCAACGGGATATACTCGTTGTCTCTCTTTTCCTCGTTGAACACATTGCATTTCCTGTCTATGCCGCAATGTTTCAGCAACTGCTTTATCTTCGCGTTGTAGCCCCATTCACCGCTCACATAATGCAAGATGGTAAACTGGAACCTGTACCGTTTGATGATGTCAAGGGCGTAGCGCAATATCGGCGTTTCAATCTCGGCATTGTCCCGTTGTTCGTTCATTGTCTTGTTTGGAAGGTAATGGATGTACGGAATGCCGTTCTTATCCACGCCGACATTCTCCATCGTCATCTTCTGGAAGTCGGCCACGCGGCATCCAAAGGCGCATTGAAGCAGGAAAGCGTCCTTGGTCTCGCGCAGGTTGTCCGGAACTTCCTTCTTCATCACCGCCTTAAACTCTTCGAAATACAGATATACTGGCTCGTCGTAGCGTTCCTTCGTGGCCAGCTTCACACGCTCCTTGCCCAGCTTCCTGAACGGCGACTTCGCAATCTCGTCGGCATCTTCAAGGCTGCTGAAGAAAGCCTTCAACTGTTTCACGCGGGTTGCAGCGGTATTGGAACCTCTCGGTTCCTTCGGTATGTTCCTCTCGCTCTCGTCGACATAGAGAGCAGCCCACTTCTTCACATACTTGTATTCGTCGATGATGAACTGACGGTACTCCAGCACATCGTTCGGCGTGAAGTCCGACGGCGTGAATGCAAGTTTCCCCTTTATCGTAAGAAACCTCTCCACCTCCTTATACACCAGCTTGTAAAGCGAATACCGGTTCTCGCCCCACAAGCCCTGGCTGTATGAGTCCTCGACAAACTTGCCGAGTCTCGCAAGCAGTGTATTGTCCTCCGTGCGTACTCCACTTTCCGGGTTGCGTTCCAGTTGTATAGCTTCCTCGAAGAGGTCGCTACGCATTTCTATCCCGTTCTGTTTCATTTTCGCGTATGCCTGTCTCATCAAGGCAATCTCCTCGGTGATTGACATCTGCAAGTCAAGCAACGATATTGACCGCTTGCGTATGCCAGGGATGAACATGCCGTCCTTCCCTATCTTCGCCAAATCAGCCAAGTCAGCCTTGATGTCGCTCTTATGGAACAACTGGACCTCACGCCCGTCAAAGAGTCTGAAACGCAATCTGACCGTCCCTGAATCCTTTGTGGTGCGATTGTATATTTCTATTTTCTCCATGACATAAAAAAATGGTTGTGCAAAAATAGAAAATTTGCACAACCAACTTGCAATAATGCACAACATTTTTTCAACACCAATCAACCACTATTTCTGTAATCAACTGAAATATATTGGATTGTATTGATTTTACGTTGTGCGAAAATGATATTTATAATTCCGCTATGGGCTACGGATTTTCCACACATAACCCAACTGAAAATCAATCAGTTGGGTTTTTTCTTACCCCCAAAAATGGCCTGCCGTGTCAACCACGTGTCAACCGATTTTCGAAACTTTATATACTTGTTGACACGACATCGGAAAATATTTATCAAACACCGTTCATTTTTCCCCTCCGTTGACACGCCAAATCCACCGTTCGAGCCCTTCCAACTCATTTCTTGTAAGTTCATTTTTTTTGTCCTATTATTGTGGCTGACTAACCAGGCCGCTCCGGCGACCCTCTAAAATCATCAGCCATGAACACACCCAAATTCCGTTTCGTGAAGAGGAAGTCCTTGGCCGACTTCACTTCCGAAAACATGCCTAACCAAATCCTATGTAGCTGCCTCAAGGCCAACACACGCATCCCCGATGAAACCATCTTGGATGCCTTCAATGAGGCATATCCTATCTGTATCGAAGTGCTGGCCGACATCCGCTTGCACAACGCCCGCAGCGACGACTTTGCCCGGATGAGCGCAAACGAACCTCAGTCCTCCCTCCTACGCTATTGCTTCGTCTACTTCCTCCTCTCCTTCCATGAGAAGGCGCCAGAGCTTCGTCGCTATCTTGCCAACCTCAAAGACACACTTGAAGAGCGGATGCCCGACATCTTCAAGCCCATCTTGCTCAATGCGACATCGATGGCGCCCATGCTGCCTGGCACCGTCTTCTTTGATGCTTCGGAGTACACCGCTATCGATGAGCAGCCCATCTTGAACGATACCAAGGAGTACGTCAAAATCAGGAACCTCATCCAAGAGGCTGCAAGGCTTCCCAAGGCCGAAGCCGAAACCGTCTTACATTTCCTACGCGTTACCGTTGCCAACGAATGCTGCGACTGGGACACCATCATCCAAATCAAGCTCAATGAAGTCCTGACCCGTCTTGATGACAGCAACACCCGCAGCAAGTATTATATCGCGGATGGCCAGACAAGGAATTTCATCAAGATCCTGAAAGCCCTTTTCGGGGTCAACATCATCGTCGATGAGCAAGGCTTCTACATCACCAACTTTTCCTCCTTCGCCATAGATACGTGCAGGTTCTTCAACACAGAGTTAAAGACACCGCCCCACAATCATCTAAACGAAGCCCGCGACACCGATAATTATATGGACATCATTGACAGGTTTTATAAGGAAGCCCAGGATGATTATGCACTTGGCAAGGCACTTGGCAAAAAAGGCGGCAAGCCCACCATCAAAGAGCATCCACAAGGCTCCATCACTTTCTAAAAACCAAACATGACTCATGCCTGAGTCATGCTTATTATCATTTACAACCCCTCATCTTTGCCCACGATTTAACCGCCGTGGGCTTTTTCTTTATAGGTACCGTGAAGATGGCCCAGGCACAAAACGAAAACATTATGTTAGACACAATCACATTCGACGAACTCCCCAAAGCCATCGCAAGCATCCTCGATGGCATCGCAGAAATCAAGTTTATCTGTAACGCTATCCGCGACAAAGATTCCCAAAAGGATGAGTATCTCACCGTGGAAGAGCTGTGCGCCTACCATCCCGCGCATCCTTCTCACCAAACCGTCCGCCGATGGAAGCGGCTTGGCTATATCCCTTACTATAAAGATGAAGTAACTCGCCGCGTCAAGTTCAAAAAGTCCGAAATAGATGAATGGATTGCTTCCAGCCGTCACATGTCCCTTCAGGAGCAGAACGAGCTGCATGACGCTCAAATCCTCGCAAAACGCAAACAGATGACGATTGGAGGCTTTGATGATGACGAATGAAGACAACAATCCCATCCCTGTCATCTACGACTGGATTGAACTCTCCGACCTGCTTCACATGCTTCACATCACGAGAAACACCCTCAAAGACTGGAGCACCGAGGATGAATTAAAATGCTGCCGCATCAAAAAGAAGATCTACTTCCTGCGTCAAGACATTGAACGCTTCATGTACTCCCACTATCAAACCTACAAACCATGAACACCGACAAAACCAATGCCCCTGCCATGTATTTCTGGGGCACTCCTAACAACTACGCCGTCAAGCCGTCACCCACTTGCAACCTCTCCAAGATGCCGTCTTTCTCCATCTTCCGACGACCCATCACCAACAAGCATCCCTATCAAGTCGTCAACCTGATTGATGTCTTCAACTACATCATCAGCGACTATGCCAAAGACCGCACCAATGAGCTGCGCACCATCAAAGATGATCGATACCGCCGCCAGTACAAAGCCGATAAGTTCGACTACTGCACCTTCAGCGGAATCTTCTCCGTCCGTACCGATAAAGCCATCATCCAGCACTCAGGGCTTCTTTGCCTCGACTTCGACCACCTCAATGATGTCGAAGCCGTCTTTGAGGCCCTGAAGGAAGACACCTATTTTGAGACCCTGCTGCTGTTCCGCAGCCCCTCTGGGGACGGCCTCAAATGGGTCATCTCTTTCCACGACTCCTATTTCCGTTACGGCAAGGATGGCGAATCCTATGGCGATTACCAGGTCCGCTTCTTCGCTGGCCTCTACAACTACATCTTCAACCATTACGATGTTGAAGTCGACCGCTCATGCCGCAACCTTTCCCGCGCCTGTTTCTTGCCTCACGACCCAGCCGCTTATCTTAACCCCTCGTTGCTATGAAAAAGCCCGCCTTCAATCCCGACGATTGGAACTCCGCCCCGGTGGAGAAAGTGCCTACTGCACTTTCTCCATCCGTGGCTCCGTCGTCCAATCTCTCTTCCATCCTCGCTGTCGTGGGTGATGTCGAAGCCTCCGGCATCGACATCACGCCCACTTACTCGGAATGGCTGGCCATTGCCTTCGCTCTCGTGGCTGAGCTCGGGGAAGATGGCCGTGCCATCTTCCACCGACTCAGCCACTTCAATCCTGAATACGACTACAACGAAACCGACCGCCAGTATTCAAAATGCCTCAAAGACGGCAGCCGTGAAATTACCATCGCTTCGCTCTTCCACATCGCCCAGGCGCACGGTGTTGACATCGGCCACAAGCCGATGCCAACACCTGCTTCCTCACGAATTCAAGTTGAGGAAGTTGAGGAAGATGAGGAACTGAGGAAAGCCAAACCGCTCAAATCTACCCTTTTGAATAGTTCAAACTCTCTGAACCAATCAACCTCAGCCCCCATCGGCACCTTCTCACAGTCTATCCGCAACCAACTTCCCGACATCCTGAAACGCATCGTGGCCGATGCCGTTTCAGAAGTCGACGCTGATCTGCTCATCCTTGGCTCGCTCACTGTCTTTTCGGCCTGCCTTCCCAACGTCTACGGCGTATATGATCGCCGCGAAGTCTTCTCCAATCTCTTTCTCTACGTCACCGCCCAGGCATCGGCTGGCAAAGGACGGCTCTCCCTGTGCCGTCATCTCGCTGCGCCGCTGCATCGTGAACTCAGGGAGCAGTACCGCAAATCCATGGAGAAGTACAAACAAGACCAGGTGCAGTACGTCCTTAATAAGAAGAATGGCGATGCCAAGGAGCCTGAAGAACCTCCCTTCCTCACTTTGTTCATCCCTGCCAATAGCACGGCCACCGTGGTCTATCAAACGCTCAACCAAAACAACGGTGTCGGCCTTCTGTTTGAGACAGAAGGCGACACCTTGGCCAACGCCTTCAATTCAGACCTTGGCAACTACTCCGATGGATTCCGCAAAGCGTTTCACCATGAAACGATTTCCTACCTCCGCAAGAAAGACCGTGAGTATGTCGAGATACAGAAGCCCAAGTTCTCGGCCATCCTTTCAGGAACGCCCGAACAGGTCTTCAATCTCATCCCCTCTGCTGAAAACGGCCTCTTCAGCCGTTTCATCTTCTATGTCATGCCCACGGAAATCGTGTGGCACGACATGTTTGACGATTCTGATGGCCCCACTGCCGATGAGCTTTTTGAGGAAATCGGCAGGGACTTCTATAGCTTCCATAAGCTGCTGACCGCCCAGACCGTCCGTTTCACGCTACAGCCTGAGCAGAAGCAACGCTTCAACGCGTTCTTCTCTCAGACGCAGCAAGAATACGCCGCAATCTTTGGCAATGATATCATTGCCTCAGTCCGTCGTCTTGGTCTCATCCTCTTTCGCTTCGCGATGATCCTGACCGTCCTACGCCAAATGGACGATGGCACCTTCCCGCCGCCTTCCGGCAGCGATGATGGCCAGCGTCCCGAGGCCGTTCTCACTTGTGCTGATGCCGACTTTGCCACCGCTCTCGCGATGGTCAAAGTCCTGCTGCAGCACACCGTCACCGTCTTTCAGGCCCTGCCTCGCAGGGCTGAAAGACGCTTCCGGCAAGACCGCCGCCAACGCACCGAAAGCCACATGCAAACCTTCCTGGCCGCTCTGCCTGATTCCTTCGACCGTCCCACCTACCTGAAGACCGCTGCCGACCTTGGCATCAACGAGAAGACCGCTGAGCGGTACATCACCGACCTTTGCAGGTCTGGCCAGCTCGACCATCCCGCCAGCGGCCAATACACCAAACCTTCCTAACCATGAAAGCAACCATCCACATCGAAACTTACACCATGGCCGCGTACCGCGCCATCCGTCCCGCCGTCGTAGCCTCCAATCTCGGCTACTTTGGCGTGTGTGGCCTCACCATTTCGGCCACCATCAAACAATCCGATTACGCCTACCTCGTCGATGTCGTCAACCATGCCGCGCAAAGCGCAGGCATACCTCGCACCGAATATGCCATCATCAATTTACAATCAATCCTAAAACCCTCTAAAAAATCATGACATACTACAAAATTCAAATCAGAACCACCTCTGCGCAAGGTTATTCAGCGCTTCAACCCATCCTGAGGAAGTCCAATGTCGTAAAGAGACACACCGAAATCATCATGAAATATGATGTCACTATTAAGACGAAGAAAGAAGATCTCGTTAACGATATCATAGCTAATTTTGAGGCCAATGGTGTTGACTCATCAGAGTTCTCAATCACATCCACGCCTTATGAGCGCAAGGCTCCCAAGAAACGCAAATCAAAAAGAACCCCGTAGGGGTGTCCCGACCTTAATAAACCCTCGTAAACATGATTGAAATCATCGACGAAAACACCATCAGGACCTCCCCCTGGGGCATCGTCCGCTTCAAGCTGGCCCCCAAAGGGAGAAACGATAGATGGATTTGTAGCCATTGCCTCCTTCTTCGCTCACAGACCGAAGAAGAGTGTGGCCAAATCCCTTGCTGCGCCTCTCGGCGTTCCGATGGTCTGAATGGCTATTTCTCCATCCAATGCGTCCCCATCGAACCGCTGTTTCCTCCCAGCGCATTCAAATAGAAAATGCCCTGCCATCCCTTCCCCTTTTTATACGGGTCTGGGGAATTACGCAGGGCATTTTATTTCTATACTCTATGAAAGTCTACATTTCTCCTGCCCAAGCCACACACTCAGCAACACCATTCTTGATAACCCACATCACCAATGTAATCTTTCCCATACCATCTAAAATGATATCCTTTTTGATTTGCTCATCCGTTGGCTTAGCCATCGTCTTTTGAGCTT
The DNA here is from genome assembly GCA_902801625.1 of uncultured Bacteroidia bacterium. Classification (GTDB taxonomy): domain Bacteria; phylum Bacteroidota; class Bacteroidia; order Bacteroidales; family F082; genus Limimorpha. The sequence continues at coordinate 114,489 of CADCJI010000002.1, forward strand.
TAGGATTAGAGTACCATTCTCTTGAATAGCCTACCATATAATCCCAGAAATCTTCCAGCCTGCCACCTTTTATCAGGGCATCTTTCAAACCATCCCAATCTGCGGCCACAATATCGCCTACTCTTGGCGCACATTCAAACTCCGCCTCAATGCAACAGCTATCGTTTGCATGGCAGTCTCCATCAAGGTATATTCTAACTTTCATATCATTTTCTTTTAATTGGTTTGATTGCTGCATTTTACAGCATATTCCCTTAAATCCTCATCAATAAATTTTATTATTCTTCTTTCAATAAGCTCTTTACATTCCCAAATAGTATTATGCAGTAATGCATGATGAAAACCTTTATTATACCCTATATTGCCCTGTCCGTTTCCCTCTGAACATGCACATAAGGCTTTATTATATAGCCTCTGCAAAAAAGCCTCGTCTATCTTAGGGCAAGGCTTAATTTGTCCAAAATAATCATACGCCTCTTTTTTTATAAACTCTATAGCCTTCATAGACCATTCATAATCACGAGATTCACCAGGACACTTTTGCAATAAACCAAACAACCTATCTTTCAATTCTTTATTCAAAGTATCATCTGCCAACTTATCAAAATCCTTTATGACATCAACTTTAATCTGAAAATCCAATTCAGTTGACGGCTGTTCCGCCCAATGAAGCGTCTTTTCAAAATAACCCGTTTCAATGTCGTTTAGTTTTTTTACCATTTGATTATATGGAGAATGGTCATCCCCAACAATCTCAAAAAACAAAGTAGTATAAACGCTTGTCCTGGACATTTATCATTAAGACATGATTATGTTGCTGCAAAAATACAAAAAGTCTAACTCAATCTATAATCACCTGCATAAAAAGCAAAGGCAGTTTACATCAATCAAGGAAATAGTTTAATTCAACATCGCCCCGCCATCTTCGATGTCCGGGGCTTTTTTGTCCGCCAGCACCAACAAGCTCCGAACCTCATTCAAAATCGGTTCTCGCTCGTCGATGATCTTCGTCAACTCCTCGGCATACTTTTTTACAGCCTCATCGGTCACGCCGTCGGCCAAGATGCTGTCCAGCCCTTCCAGCCTTTTCGTGAGTTCTGCAAGCTGCGCCCTCAATTCTATCAGGCGCAATACCAATAATTCATCGTCCATGCCTTGATAATTTGCGGACAAAAAGAAGGCGTAAGTCAATCCGCTCCCTCTCCAAACTGGCTCTGGAAAACCATTTATAGCAAGGAACGAAAAGCTTACGCCTATTGGCGCAAGCTTCGTCGTTCTGTTCCCGCTATAAATTAGTTGAAATTTTCCAGATTTCGTTTGGAGCGAAACAGAGCGCAAAAGCTCTTTCTATGTCTTATTTCGCCTACAAAGGTAAACCTTTTTCGGCTTTATTTGTCAAAACCAATAAAAATCCCCTCTATCCTTCCTTCTGTTTTTCCCCATTTTCCTCAACTTCCTCATTTTCCTCAACTCGTTTTCGTGGGGAAAAACATCACTCATCAATCCCGTACTTCTCTTTCTCCAGCTCCTCCTCCATGTCACCGTAGAACGGCATTCCCTTGGCCTTCCTGTCCTCTTCCATCCTTCGCCAGCCTCGGTCATTCTTCACGAGCTTCCTAATGGCCATCACCACAAAACCAATGGTGACAGCCATCAGGATAGCACTCACTATATAAGATACAGCATCCATCAATTATAGGTCATCAAGAGCAGACTGGGTAACAGTCTCTGTGTTTTTCTTATCAAAATAGCCCAATCTTACCATGCCTTGGCCGTATGAAGCACTTGTAACTGACAACTCTATGCTTCCCAAATCTGTGACGAAAACAGTATACCATTCAAGTTCTTCGTTGTGCAGTGCACTCATCTTTATTCCGTCACTGTCTGTTTTACCTGCATAACCAGTAAAATACTCTCTTTCTGTCTCAGGCTCGCCATATTTTGTGGTTAGCAATGATTTGAGGTGTTCATAATCACCCATTAAAGATGCCCAAGTATCCTTAGCAGGGAAAAGGACGACAATTCTATTGACAACATCACAATTCTTTAATGTTGACACGCCAACAATGCAATCTTTAAAGCCTGCAAAATCTCCGCTGAGTAGAGACAGACCGTCCTGTGTTCCTTCGCTCTTGAATCCCGCTTTCACCATGGCAGCGGTGTACGCTTTCAAGGTACCGTTAATCGGCACACCCTTGAACGACAGATGCTCTTCCTGAGCCATAACGCCTCCCATAATAACGAGGCAAATCAGTGTTAATAATGCTTTTTTCATAGTTCGTAGTTTTATTGATGATACATTATATTGATTGTTCTACTCTTCGTTTAATACAAAATCTTCTTCAGCCTTCCCACCCATCACCTGAATATCAAGCGAATCTGGCCCATATTTCAGAATGTACTTCTTTCCCAAAATGGTATTATAGACATTCACTGAATCATGACTGGTAACATAACTGTTGTCCTTGATGTAATCTCTAACCCCAAACAGCTTTTGCTCCATTTCATTATAAGGCAAATATTCACAACGGCCATTATGCTTCGCATATGCTCCAGTAATCTTGTTGATATATGGATTGTTTTTAATCCAACTAAACGGATGTACCACCACAAGATAATCCTGCGCCCTGCTTATGGCCACATTATAGATGTATTGCTTATAAAGCAAGCATTTCTCTCTCAGTTTGTTGTTCCGATTCATTATGCCATAACTATTCGGATTACAAACAAAGAAAACAATGTCGCACTGTCCTCCTTGGAATCCATGAACCGTATCAGACACCACTTTTAACCTGGATGAAAAACCGTAGGATGAGACCAGCTTATCCATCAAGATTGCCTGAGCTTTGTATGGCGAAATCAATCCTATGCTCCATTCTTGTTTCTGCTCCTTGCTGTTTTCAATATCAAACTGCTTCAGCAGTTCCATCACCATTATCGCCGAATAGAAATGATAGCTACTTCCATGTAGCTTGAAAATCCTGTATGCATCTACCGATTTTACCAAAGGCATATCGATGAACGTCACCGGCGTTTTCATAATAGTTCGAAACACACTCGGCAATTCCTTTTGTGTGTTCTCATCCCGAGAATGCTTTAGCTTTGACGAATACGATAAATCGCTATAAAGCTGTCCTATTACAGGAACGCTGCGATGCTGTGTGTCAAGATTCTCTATGCTATCGAAAAAGCGGATTTCCCTTTGAGTATTGTCAAAGCTTGAAATCCCCATCATCTTATAGATGTTTTCATCCTGCACGTCAAAATTCTCCAGCTCATCATCGTTTATTTCAACGACTGGTGGTATCTGCATCGGGTCACCTGCCACAATAAACTTAGCATCAGGGTTTGTTTTGTATATTGCCATGATTGCAAAGACAATGTAGTGCAATCCTATCATAGACGATTCGTCAAACACCACATAATCCCATTTGTACTCAAACAGCTTGCGGCTATTCTCCCCATCTCCTCCAGCCAATTCAAAATAAGGCAGTCTATGAATGGTTGATGCCACGACAGAGATTTGATCTAACTCACTAACAGATAAATTGTCGGCATAGAACCCTCCCATTTCCTGTAGTTCATAACTAGTCACACCACTAAGACGCACGGCATCCACATTCATCCCTCCTTCGAGCAACTTCTTACATACCTCGTCAGACGCAGTATTTGTAGGAGTCAACACCAAGATATGCGCTTTGTTGCCCTGAGTAATTCTCTCAATAGTTCTCCCAATAGTCCAGGTTTTACCAGTACCAGGAGGCCCATAGATATAATGAATCGACGGCATTGCTTCTTTGATGTCCGTCCATCGATCAAGATTGTCTTTATCGTTATTACTAAAGGCATTAAGCAGACGATTAACCAAATTGATAACAGGAGTATACTGAAACTCAATCCTTGTAACACTCGTCAGCTTCTCAATGATTGTTTGTGGCATCGGGTTGCTCGTCAAGATTTGAAGCTTCTGGCCAACCCTTGAAACACCTTCTATATTGATATTATCAGAAGCATCCTCGCCATTATACCACAATCTAATAATTGCACCATCTGATTCAGAAATGCCTTCAGGAATATATTTGCTGGCACCATCCAATAAGAAGAAGCGGTCGCTGTTTTTCTCAGCCTCGATGGATGTGAATGAAACAGTCGCTTTATTATCCGATGACAACTTTTCTGAGTATGTTGCCATCAAAGCAATGTAGTACCTAAACCAATCGTATGAATACCGCTGACAAGAATTGATTGTTTCAACCAATTCTTTCCTGCTACCCTTCAGCTTAGCCTCCGCTTCCAATCTCTGCCTTAATTCTTCCTCCATTTTCTCCTTGTCATAGTCATACGAAATACCCAGTTGGCCTGCACCACCTTCGTCAACTTCTTCCTTTTGGCCATCATTTTCCTCTTGTCCATCAGTGTTCTCCAAATACTCTCTTATCGGTTCGTAATCCCTATCCAACGCGGCAGTATCCTTTGCGCCTTCTTGATTCCGACTCTGTTTTTCCCGAATCAATTCCTTTAGCAATCTGACAATCTCTTCGTCAGTACATAGCTTTCTGGCCTCTTCCATAGCGTCATCGGCAGTCATCATCTCTGTTTTAAGCTTTAACAGCGAAATCAGACTGATTGCCTGTGGACTTGTCGTGTCATATTGCTCATCGAGTTCAGTTACCATAAGCTGGCTCGGAACGAATACATCTCCGCTCTTTGAATAAAGCCAAGGCTTATTGATAAGACTCCACAACAATCCAGACATAAACCTGTCATATTTCCCATGCCTACTATATAATGCAAATGGGAAATTCTTATCATTCTCAATGATGCTCAGCACAGAGTTCCATATCTCCAAAGAAGATTCCTTTGTCATGGATGCCATTCTCTCGTAAAACATCGGGAAAGAATAATCCACAATATAACGGCTGCTTTGAGTAATACCATGCTCCTCTTCAAGTTGTTTCATGTACTCTTTATCAAAGCAATAGAACCAACCTTTTGACTTCAGTCTAAGATGCTTGCTTACTCCTAGCTCCATTAAAAACTTTATAATGTTTTCATACCCCTCATCTTCGAAAATATCCTCAATACTTTCCTCATCCAACATGTAAACCGACTCCTTGCTATCCCTAAAATAGTCCAGCAACTCATCAGATTGAATATACACATCATCCGCACTACATCTATACACTTCTCCGTTTGGCCACCCCCCACTTGTAATATCAACAGCATTGATAAAGGCTTTATCCTTAATCAAACTGATATAACTCTCTTTTTCGTTGTTCGGACATATTTTATAATACTCATAAAACTTCCTAAAATGCGGTGATGTATCAAGACTGAGGTTGCCTACATACTTTGGAAGTATATCATTGTATATTTCATCCCTTAAATTCGGTTTACCAATTCCGAACTCTTTAACGAACTCTCTTGTAGTTTCATTCTCTAAGAGTTCCGGCAGCAACGTCGGCAAAGTTGAATCTTCTATCGTGTCTATAAACAATATCTTTTCATAAGTCCTACTTGAACGATCATACTTAAATGCAGCGACTGCCTCTCTATCCTTATTCAAGAAAATCGGCTTTGTCTTAACTTCTTTCCTCGAAGACTCCACCTCCAACAAGTATTTGTAGAACAAATGTAGCCAAGACAAAGGCTGTGATTCAATGAATTTCTCATCAAACATTGTAAATATAGCAGATTCATCAAGTCGATGCTTTCTGTTTTTACCGACCAATGTATAACGTCCATCAACCATCTGCAAGCTTTCTACTTCATCTTTAATTATACGGTCAAGGTACGCTGCCAAATCTTTGTTGTTTGGTGCCAAAGTCTTATAGTTGTTCTTCACAAACACCCACCGCGCTTCTTCATCTTTCATCAATGACCTTAGTTGTTCCTGAGGCAAAAACTCGGTCACGGTTTTGGATGATGGCCAGTAAGCATGTCCTGCTGTCACGTATTCTCCGTCCTGACATGGTATTACTGGCTGCGTCTTCATGACTTTTTCAAACTCAATATAGAAGTCATGGTCAAAACTAAATGCAGAGTTTTGTCTATAAGGCACTATATCAAAAATGTTATCATGCACCAAGCGCAACTTACACAGAGGAAGCAAACTCCCTGCTGCTAATTCGGCCAGCTTTGTAATTAAACCTTTGTTCCACGGATTATCACTCAATCCTTCTCTGTTGTCAATAAGCTGGAAAGGAGCATGAACGATAAAATTAAGTCCACTACTCTTTGCCGTAGGGAAATAACACATTACAGGTACTTGTATGGGCATGATGGAATCCTCATCGTCATTCAGCATAAACCCCACACTATAATTCAAACCTGTTGTTTCCTCGGTCTTTGAGAATAGTATTAACTTTTCAATTCTCGATTTGCCTGGCACGCTGGAGAAAAACAACTGCTTTACCTTCTTGACTTCAGCATCAAACCCTCCGAGCATTTCTTCTTTCTGGTCGTATTCTCCATTCAGACCTTCAACCGTCCAATACAGTTTTTCTATATGATTGAGAAACAACAGTGGAAATTGAAGATTCTGGAGTTTTTCAGAAATCTCATTGTACGCTTGTTCTGCACCCATGCCGTCCTTGTTGAACGGAAAGTAAAACAAGGTATCACCCTGCTTTCTTTCATCATCGTCAAAATCAAGCATCACTGGAACTATCAAGTCCTTAATGTAAAAACAGAAATTGTCATCGTATATATACGGCGTGGAAGTGTATTGAAACACGGCCTTAAATCCGACACCAAACTTTCCTATCTTGAACTCTTTTGTTCCACCCTTGGCTGAATTACCAATGGCCACAATGGCATTGATGTGGCCATTAGGCCCTGTGTAGTTTTCATCATTTTCCAGCGCAGGCGAAATGATGGAGAAATGCTCACTTCCATTGTGCCAAAAACGCAGCCCTTCATGCGTCAGTTCAAAATGCACCTCACTCGCATTGCAGTCATCCGCATTTTGCAGAAGTTCATAAATGAAATGCGCTTTCTCGCTATACTTTTGAACAACAGATTCTTCTACCCCCCTCATGCTTTTTTTCTTGATAGCACGGGAGCTTTCCTCTCTGTCAAGTATTAGTTCTTCGAATAATTCTCTTTCCTTTTGGTTCATATAATGGCTATGCTATAAGTTCCTTGATTTTCTCTATCACATCCACCACCTCAGTAGTGTCAAATCTTCCATTTTCATGGTCTTGTGTCGTAAAGAGGTTTTCCCCCTCTTTAAAGCCAATCTCATTATAAAACGCCAGCTTCTTTTCCCAAGATGCTTTGTATGATGGTAAATCAAGCATCCCTAAATGCTCCCAGATAATAACATCACCGCCTGGCGTTTCAAAGCTGAAATCAGGTATGCATCGTCTTCCGTTCTTTTCCAAAAGCTTTTCATATTCAAACGGCACCTCTTCCGAAATAAGCTCATTTGCAATGATTACCTCTGACTTACTTCTAACAATAAGCTGAGGATCCTTTGTTCTATGAATCAGCCCTTCAAGATACGGAATCTCATTCTTTGTCTCTCGTACCGAAAGCTGGAAAAGGTTAGTGTTTCGCCTCAGTAATTCCGAGCACACTGGCATCGTGTACTTCAACATATCCTGAACACTACCTTGAAGCATCAAAACAAGTTTCTTTTTTGCTCTAGTCAAAGCCGTATAAATCAGTTCTCTCGACAACACACGGCCATACTTTGGAATCACAGCTATTACTGTATCAAAGTCACTACCTTGACTTTTGTGTATCGTAATAGCATAAGCCAATTCCAAATTATTAGCAACTTCGTCACTCTTATTCGGTTCGTACCTAAACATTTCATTAGGAACCCCGGCAAAAGAAGCCGTAAGATAGTTGCAATTTGCAAATGTGGTAAATCCAATCTGTCCGTTTGACAACTGAATATCATTCTTCCCCAACGATTTCTTTTTCTCATTCCGAAGCTGCATCACTTTTTCACTGTAGTGAATCTTTTGAGGGAACATATCGCAAGCACGGGGAATCCTATCTGCGCCAATCCAGCTCTGGAACTGCGCATTGATTGGATAAACGCCCCACATACATTCCCTAACAGGCGATAAAACCTGGAATCCCTCAACCACATCAGGATAATTCTTTGCATTATCGATATTATTAAGTCCAATAGACGTTAAAATCTTCTGTCCAATAGTAGCACCCGCGCAATTCAGTTCCTTATTTATGGCCTCTTCCATTTTCTCATATAGGTCCTCTTCATTCTCCCACACATACACCTTCAAATCACCATCCAAATTCCCTTTTTCAATCCTATCCACAATCATATCCGCATTCTTTTCTCTGTATCCATCCCTATAAAGCGATGCTATTGAAAGAATATCTGATTCACCTTTCGTAATGGTTCTCACAACTGCCGACAGTTCAACAATGGCATCCTTTGGCGCATCCTCATTAGTTTGCAAGTAGGAACACAAATCAGAGAAAGGTCTGCCAGCCCCGATTGGCGGCAGTTGATATGGGTCACCAATAAGAATGACCCTATTGATCTTTGTCAAATCCAAGCTGCTAAGCAAGTAATAAAAATCCTCCGTAGTCAGCATCGAACATTCATCAACGATGATGTTCTTTGCTGCCGAGTATTTTGCTTTCACTTTGCCTACTCCGCAATAACCATTAACGATGTTGTAAACACCCTGCCGAGTCAAAAACTGCGCAATAGTCAAAGCGTTGCCATTACCTTTGCCTGACATCATTCCCAACCTCACTCTCGCTTTTCCTGTCGGTGCAAGCAACAACACACCTTCACTTTGAATCTGTTTTGAGCTAAGAAACGCTTTCACAACGGTGGTCTTTCCCGTTCCAGCAGAGCCTGTAAGCACAGAAAGCTTCTTCTTGTCAAACATCTTTACCGCAAGCACTTGCTTATTAGCGGCATCCACACTTCGTTGGTTGTTTTTGTCATAGCCATCAATAGAGGTGATAACAACTTCATCCCAATTCTCTCCTGTCTGATTGTCCACCTCGCTTTTTGCTCTGGCAACAAGTCTGGAACTTAAAAACTCCTCCATTAGCCTGTAGTCTTTCAGCTGAATGGCTTGATTTCCCACAAAATTCAATTTTTCTTCCATGAAGTCTCGATTGGCAACAAAGTAACGCCTCGGCAATCTTATTTCCTCTTTCTTCAAGTCAGTCTCGATAAACTCCTCAATTTCCGAAATCGACAACAATGTGTCTCCTTCAGAAAGCCTCGTCATTAGTTGCTCCGAAACCATGGCTCTAATACGCCTTGGGTCTATCTTCGAATCAATCGCAATTGATTCTTCAGGCACCCAATCGCCTTGAATATCCTTATCTGGCATCAATCCCAAATCTACTACATCATGAGGTGTTTGAGCAACACCAGGAGGACATTCTTCACAAATGATATAAGGATTAAGCTTCAGCTCTCCCCATCTATCATCATTGTCAAGCCAATAATTGATAACATCCGAATGTATTTCAAACCTAGACAGCAGCTCCAGAATGTCCCTTTCATCTTTGTCTGTGTATTTCCACGTTCCCTTCATATTCTTCAAATCCGATGAGTAGGATTTCTTGCTCAGGTCACGCTTACCCATCATCAGGTCATCAAAATACAACCAAGGATTATCCTTAATGCCTATGCCAAATTCTTCTCTCATATCGTGCTCAATCATATAGGCATAATTCAGTCCTAACGCCCTCAATGCTTCAGCAAATGCAGGGAAAGGCCCTGACATTTGCTTCACATGGGCAATCTGCTCATCAATCCATCTTATCTGTTTCGCCCAATCTTTTTTGATGAGCTGATGATCAATGACATTCTCCAAGCATTTCCTTGCTGCATTGAGTATCATCAACATACTCTGGTTGCTCACGAAGTCTGTTACATATGAAAGCTCATTGTGGATTTTGTCGCTGTTTTCCAACTTAGCCAGTGACAACGTGATTTCATCCACAACTTGTTCCTTGCTCTTGCCAGTAATTTTCTTGATATGCTCATTATCAAGTGCAAGATACTCGTGATATGGCAACACGAAACCCTCAGATACATTTACATCCGGTCTCACAGAATGTTCAATCTGCAATGACCACAAAGGATAGCTATCAGCGGTTTCTGAATCGTAGTCTTTCTTGCCAAGAATATGTTTTACTCGCCCAAGTCCAATAATAAGTCTTGTCGTATTCTCATCAATTGGATTTCCGCTTTTGGTATAGAATACAATCAACGAATCCGAACTAATTTCTCCACGAAACCAGTTGATAATATCATACTGACGATTCCTTCCATACACCCAAGGCGACGGGAACGGTGCTGGTTCCTCTTCGCTAAAAGGGTACTTGGCATCTAAATCCGCTTGATTCATTTGTTGTAGATACCTGAAAGGAGTCGCCAAGCAACTAAATGGAGGCATATCAACGACAGTAGGCTTTAAATACCTATGTTTATCGTCTTTTCCTTGATACGGATGTCTGAAAACCGTTTGATATGATTTGTCGCTCAAAAAGCCTGCGTTTTCCTTCACACAAGGTGGGCAATCATTTTCGGCAATGCCCGAAAAATGCTTCCCCGCAAACGGCTCTTCTTTGTCAACATTTTTGGCTCCTTGTATCCTTTTCAGACACAAACAAAACGGATTGTTTTTCGGGCTTTGGCAAACATTGCCATTCCACAAACTATCATGCCAAGGTACTCTTACAGATATATGTTTCATAATTGATCGTTGTTTTTCTGTTAAATCTCACACCCATTGCACTCCAATTCCGTAATGCACGAGCCAGTAGCATAGCAATACATCGTCAGGATGATGCTGATAGCACCTTTGATCTCCGTCTCTGATGCCGTAGGCGAAATATGCGACTCGCTATTGCGCCAATCCTTCACCAGAAGCAACCACTGATACAGCTGCTGTTTGCCCTCGTCTAGGCTATACTTCAACTGCCACAGCGGTTCAATGCCGTGAATCACATTCGACCATGTGACATCCTGCCCTGGCTCTCTCGGTGGCACCTCCTCGCCGTTCATCAAGTAATACAGCTTCTTCAGATAAGCCTCAAACTTGGTGCAGAGCAGGTTGAAGGCCACAAACTTGTCAATAATCGTCGCACCCTCCTTATAGAGGTTATCGAATGCGCTGCGCAGGTACAACCCCACGCCATCGAGCGAAGGAATGGATTCGGCATCTATCACATAGAAGACCGAATTGACAATTTGCCTCATCGGGCGCATATTATTCTTGACGCTGGCCATAGTCACATTCATAATGCCTTCCACCTCAACCTTTATCCTGTCAAGGTTCGTCATGCTCTGTCCAGTCTGCTCTTGCGTCGGGTTTTCAAGTTCCTTGAAACCCTCCTCCACCGACGTTTGTTCCACAACCGCCGTGTCAAGGGTGATGTCATCATTCAAATAGGCAGTCAGGATCCTCTCTCTCATATCGGCATCCAGCACAAACGCCTTCAGGTGCTTCGCGCCTTTGGAGATAACCATCCTCGGTTTCGGCTCTTCACCTTCCACCTTGGCGATAAACATCCTGGTCTTGGCCGTGTCGAGCGTCAGCCTAAGCTCTGAGAAACGGCTGAAATCATCCAAGTTCTCTTCCGTAGGATTGGCAAGAATCAAGGCTTCCAACATGCTGATATTCACCCCTGTTGCCTCCGCAAAGAGAACAGCTTGTTTGTGCAGCTCCTTCAGCTGATACTCGTTGATATAGTCCTGTATGGTCTTTCCCGCTTCAGGCCTCAGGTCGCCGCACTGTATGTCGTGCAGTATCAGGATGGCCGTCCGCTGGTCTTTCTGAGGCAGCGAAGCGAAAGTCTTGTGCAGCTCTCTCAGTGCCTCCTTCGTCGGCTCGCTTCCCGGGCCATCCGTGTAGAGTTTCTTGATGAACCTCACAAACTTGCTGTTGATATACTCCGCATCGATGGCGCCCGTCCCCGTCTCGGTGATGAAGGTGTCCACAGGATAGTCGAAGTCATCTTCGCCTCCATCTCCCCCTTCACCCTTCTCAAACAGTTCGCGGTAACGCTGTAGCAAGATGAGATAGGTATTCTCATCCAGCTCCATCTTCACATGCGTGAAGGTGTCGTCATGCCTAAACTCATATTCCAGTTGCTCCCACACAAACCCCTGCAGCTTGGCCGCTTCTATCAGGCGCGTCATGCTGCTGAAGTCCTTCGCGAACATGTTTCTGTCCTCGCGGGTGTCGGGAAGCCGCTCAAAGTTGAACAGCTCATGCGAATAGAAGATGTCCCTGATGTGCAAAAACTTGCGGTTGATGTTCATTAGGTTGTCTTCCAGTTTGTCGACAAACACGCCCAGCGGCCTATCGACGTACACTTCCAGAGCGTCATTGATATTCTGCTCCATCGTGTAGGGGAATGTGTAATAGTAGATGGTGCCAAAAGGTTTGTCCGGCCCAAACAGTCTGTTGGTGCGCGAAAACGATTGGATGACATCCACGTATTTCATCACCTTATCCACATACAGCGTATTCACCCACTTCGAATCGTAGCCCGTCAGCATCTGCGTCACCACGATAAGCAAGTCTATTTGTTTCGTGTGGTCGTGCTCGATGTCCTTATACGGCTTCTTATGCGCCAACCGCTTCGCCACGTCCTTCTTATACTGCGCATAGTTGGGCAGGCCAAACGAGGTTTGGTATTTGGCATTGTAGTCTTCCAGCATCTCCAATATGGCATCCTCCCTGGCTATGCCCTCGTCGCTGTTGTCGATGTTGTTGTCGAACACCGCGACAACATTCATCGACGAGTATTGTGATTTGAACAGCTCATAGTAGGCAATGGCCTCAGGGATGTTCTTTGTCGCAAGTATGGCATGGAACTTCCTGTTTTTGCTCAGCCTGTCAAACTTGCTCATGATGTCAGCGGCCACCGCTTGGTGGTGGATGTCCTGCTGATAGAGCTGCTTGGGCAGATAGTGCTCCACGCCGTGCTTCGTCTCGCCATTCTCCGTGTAGGTGTCTACCATCGGCATTTCGTGCATGAATTGATCATACACCCTCATCGCCTCTTCGTCATCCTCTATCTCTTCGATGCTATGCACCTTCAGCCGTGCAAAAGCGGCCTTCTCTCTCAGCTCGTCGTCATCGTAGGTGTTCACCCTGTAGGGGTCAAAGCCCAGCACGTTGCCGTCGGGAATGCCGTTGGCAATCGTGTATTTGTGCAGCATGTCACCAAAGATGGTGCCTGTTGTGATTTCGTTGTGCGCGTTCTCTTCAAACACTGGCGTACCAGTGAAGCCGAAGAGCAACGCCCTTGGGAAGGTGTGTTTGATGCTCATGAGCATTTCGCCAAACACCGAGCGGTGGCACTCGTCGATGATAAACACGAGCCGCTTCTTTCCAATCCGCTCTATCGTCTCAGCTGGGATGAGCGCACCAGGCACGACGTTCGACATCTTTTGCAGCGAGGTGACGATAAGTCTGTTGTCCAAATCGGTGCTGTCGAGCTTGCTCACCAGCACCTGTGTGTTTTGGGTGTCCTGTATGGTATCATCCTCTCCGGCAAAGCCCCTGTATTCATCCAGCGACTGAATACCCAATTCGATACGGTCCATCAGGAACACCACCTTTTCAGCGTCATTGCTGTTCGCAATGAGCTGTGCCGCTTTGAAACTGGTCATCGTCTTGCCTGAGCCTGTCGTATGCCAGATGTAGCCGCCTCTGTGCTCATGGTCATCCCAGTTGGTCTTGTGGGTGATGTCGCAAATCCTGCTCGTTGCATAGTATTGGTACGAGCGCAGCACCTTCAAGGTCGAGTCTTTGTCATCCGCGATGGTATAATACCCAATCAGCTGATGAGCCATCGGGATATTGAGCAATTCGCTGGCCACGCGGTTCCACTCAAATATCTCGTTATTGTTGAAGTCAGCCCAATGGAACTGAAATTCATTCTGGAACAGGTGTTCACTGCCAGGATTGGCGAAGTAGAGCGTCTTTTCGGGGGTCATGGCCACAAATATCTGCACCATGGAGAAAATGCCGTTGCTGAAGACACCTTCGTGCATGTAGCGTTTCAGTTGGAACACTGCTTGCGACACATCCACGCGGCTACGCTTCAGCTCCACATGGATAACGGGCATACCGTTGATGAGCAGCAGCACATCCCCTCTGCGGTCACCCGCCAAAGGATTCGAGGCTCTGAAACGCGGCTGGCGCACAATCTGGTAACGGCTCTGTCCTGAACTAATCTCGGCAGGGTCGAAGATCTTCAGATAGACCTCCTTCCCACAGTTCAGCGTGTCGGCAGGGTTGTCGCGCTTGATGCACACAAACTTGCCGTTGATGAACTTGTTCACCTTGTATGGGCTTCCACACATATTCACCTGGTCAATGATTTGCTGCATCTCCGTTGAGGTCAGCGGATAATTGCCCAGCCGCTCCATTTCGCGGTTCATGTCATAGATGATGCCAGCCCAGTTGTCTATCAATTCCTGCTCCGTCGAATGGTGCAGTATATTGTCGCTCCACCCATGCTTGGGCAGCAACTCACACAAGGCTTTTTCAAATTCCAGCTCCTTGTCAAAAGGATGAATGTTCAGTTCGTTGCTCATATCTATTGGTTGATTTTATGCTATGAATTGATTTAGGCAAGCTTTCTTCAACTGCATCAATTTCTCAACTTGTTGAGATTGCAATGAGATTTGCTTGTCAAGATTGGTAAAAAATGAAGCTATACGATTACGCTCTTCTTTCTCTTTTGGAATATAGAACTCACACTTTTCAAGTTCATCCTTGCTAAGATTTCCAATCGCTCCATTTCCTCCTGACACACCAGTAACAAGGAACTTCTTATACCAACTCGCACCCATACAGGCATTTAAGAACTCAGCTTCATCTGACGAAACTAAATACATGAAACCACCTGGCACCATCTTTTCATCATCACTTTCCACCAAGCAATGTTTACCAACTAATCTTGGTGAGCCATTGGCAGCAGTAACCAAAATATCACCATTGTTTGCCAAAGGTATATTGACGCATCGACTGTCAACAAACACATCCGAATCAGATATGGTGAAAGCATCCTCATCGATATTTGAAGACCGTAATACACGAACACCCCTATCACGAATATTTTCAGGGCTATAGGTAAGGCCTCTCCTAATCGTTGCTATATCGCTAAACCTAATCATAATCCATTCTCCGTTAAATCCCTTGAATCTGAGGGGGGGGTAATTGATTGATTATCAGCAAATAACAATCCCAAACAAGATTGCTTCATCTGCTTCAATCTTTCCAATTGTTGTTTTTGTACAAGAATTCTACCGTCTAAGTCGCTAAAAAACTGCGCAATCTGTTCTTGCTCTTCAATAGTAGTCGGAATTGAAATAGTTCCCTTCAACACATTCTCATCCGAAACTTTCATATCATTCTTAGCACCTTTGTTGACCAATGGATGAATGTATTTATTCATCCTTTGAGCTGGTGCAAAATAATAATTGATAAAACGGGCTGAAACACCTTCCTTAGGAGTATATACCGCATACAAAGTTGAAACAATTCCGCTCTCTCCATCGTTTACCTTTATTATGCCAAACGGTTTAACCTTCAGAGGTGATTTTGTATAAACAATATCACCATGTTTGAGTACACGATAATTAAGAACAGATTTACCAGCAAAACTTCTTCCAAGAAGCTTTATTTGGTTTACTACCCCAAAATCATCAGAAACCGAAAGAACATCTTCCCTTCCATATTTACCATCCATGTTTTTCTCTGTATTCACTGAAAGGCAATCACTCAACGGCACAAGCTTCCATGCATCATTAAAGCCCTTAAACCTAACACAAGGCGTGCCCTCATTAAATTCTGGAAACATCGTTTCAAGACAAGCCGATTTCAACTGCTTCAATTCCTCAAACTGTTTATGAAATACAGCCACTTGTTCATCTAATCTTTGCAGAAAAGAAGCAATCTTTCTTTGCTCATCAATGTCTCTTGGATATAAAACCGAGATTTTACTAAATGCTGGAAACTTTAAATTCCATGTATCAGAAGTAAGACCCTGTGAATTAAGCCTGAATTTTTTTATAACCGCAGGTGTCTTGAACAAGCAAGCGAAGAAATGTGGGTCAATTCCTTCTACAGGTGTCACAACAGTATAAGCTGGGCTAACAATGCCTTCGTATGCTGAGCAACCACTGGCACCTTGCCACATACGCATTGTGTTATAGGCAATATCATTTACCTTAACAACTTTATAATGAGATTTATCACTATTTGAATTATCAAAACGGCCATTATCTGAAGCTTTGATAACTCCATTATTCATTGTAACTGAAAGCATTTCACCATCAACATCACTCTCTAATCTTTCCGTAAACAAATCTCCAAGTTTAGCCTCAATCCACTTTTCTTCAAATCCTCTGAAACGAAGGCGCGGCACTGCTTCCCCATCCTGAGGAAACAACAATCTAGTGCAATCATCCAAGGCAATATCAGTAGATGCGTCAGTGGTAGTCAGAACCAATTCGTCTACCTGCCCATCCTCGCCTTGTAATATGATCTCTTTTTCTGCCATAATCTTTCCCCTTTTTAGTTCAAGTTACGCAATCCTTCCAAGGCATATTCATCGCCAGTAAGGTCAGCCACCAAATCAGCCATTTGCTGCTTTGCCTCAGCCATTTGCTCACCAAGCTCTTTGTAGGATACGGCATACTTGTTTGCAAGTGTCGTCACTCGTGTTTCAACCGCTTTCAGAACATCCGTAAGCGTGTCGTTTATGCCCGCCACAACGGGGTCAATCCATTTCTTGTGCAGGAATAGTTCCACTTCCTCGTCGGTCAAGTGCTCTATGGCTTCCTTGGTCTTGTCAATCAATTCGGCTTTCGCCTCTTTGATTTCCTTCTTCACCTTGGTCTGCTCTTCCCAAAGCTTCACCAGCTTCACCAACTTCGCCTTCGTCTCAGGCTCTATCTCGTCGCCCTTGGCCTTGGCATCCTTCTTTATCTTCGCTTTGTCCAACTTCGGGTCGTCGTCACCGTCCAAATACTCCTGTGCCTCCTCTTCCGTGAAGCTGTCCCGCAACTCGTCAACCTCAGCGTCTATCTCATCGTTTCGGGCTTCCTTCTCGCTTATGGCTTGCAGTTCCGCTTTAAACAAGGTTTCCTGCACCATCGCGAACGGAATAATGCGGCCTTTCAGTCCATCGGCCACTTCTATTTCCTCATCTCCCTTCTTCACCAGCTTATAAGCCGTCTCAACCTTTCTCGCCGCTTCCATCCCTTCGGTCTGCAAGGTCTCAATGTCGTTGGCTATCGTCTGCCATTCGTTGCTTAAGGCTTGGTAGGCAGCATAACGGTCTACCAACGGAATACCCTTGTTCCTCTCGAAAATGTCATCCGCTATATCATAGCGTTCTTTCATTTCCCTCACTGTGGCCACGTTGCTAATCAACCTACGGTGCAGTTCATCGCCAAAGCCTTCAAACGCCCGCTCAAATTGCTTGCGCAATTTTTCCGTGTCGCGGTCGTGGGCGATAACGCTGGCCACGTCGTCAGTCGTAATGGCCGAATAAGGTTTGTCCTCTGCTGGCTGGAACAGTTCCACCCGCAACGAGGGCAACGCCTCCCAGTACTCCTTCAGGCGGTCAATCTCGCTGTTAGGGATGCCGCCAAACATGGTAGCATAGATGTCATAAAGCTCTGGTGCCTCCGATGAGTCCACATAACGAGGGATGTTCAGATTGTAATTGTTCTGCCTGATGGTCTCACGGCTCACTTTGCGCGAAAAACCTGGCTCGTCGCTGCGCAAGCGCACCGCGTCGGCTATGCGCTTGATGTCGCAGTCGCGCAGCTTATTGTTCTTGCCATCCTTCACAAAGCCCTTCGAAGCATCGATGATCAGCACATCGTCATTCAGTCGATGCTGCTTCAGCACCATGATGAGCGTAGGAATGCCCGTGCCAAAAAAGATGTTGGCAGGCAGTCCTATGATGCAATCAATCTGGTTTTTCTCAATCAGCCTCTTACGGATTTTGCCTTCTCCCTCATCCTCTGGGTCACCTCTGAACAGCACACCGTGAGGCAACACGATAGTCAGGATGCCGTCGGGCTTCAGGTGGTGCAGCTCATGCAGCAGGAAGGCATAGTCTGCCTTGCTTTTCGGCGCAACGCCATAGTCCTTGAAGCGGGCATCCAGTTCAGCGTCCGTGGGGTCCCAGTGCTGCGAATATGGTGGATTCGATACCACGGCATCCACATAAAGCGGTCGCCCTGCATTGGGGCCAGTCTTTTCGATTGGCCAGTCCTCATCTAATGAGTCGGCGCAGCGCGTGTCGATATTGCCTGGTCTGATGCCACGCATCACTAAGTTCATGCGCGTCAGGTTGTAGGTGTTTTCCTTAAGTTCTTGCGCATAGTATTTCACGCGGTTTCTGTCTTCGATGTGTCGGCCAACGCTCTTACCGATGGTGATGAGCAACGAACCCGAACCGCTCGTTGGGTCGTAGATTTCAATCTGCTTTTTGTCCTTATGGTGCTCAGCCACGATTTCCGACATCAGCATGGCCACCTCATGCGGCGTGTAGAACTCTCCAGCCTTCTTTCCCGCACTTGCGGCAAAGTTGCTGATAAGATACTCGTACACATAGCCCAGCACGTCATAGTCCTGTGAGCCGTCTGTAGGAATATCCTTGATGAGCTTGATCAAGTCTTTCAAAGCCTTGGTCTGCGAAGCTGGATTTTCGCCCAGCTTGCTCAATCCGGCTTGCAGGGTGATGAAGATTTTCTCATACACATGCTTATAGTTGGGGCTAATCATGCGATCAAACGTGTTGAGCGCAACGCTCAGGTCGGCCACGTTGAACGTGCTATGAGGCAGCAGCCATGTCGAGAAAAGGTTTTTATATTCGATGAAATAGCCGATACTGTTTTTGCAGTCCTCAATGGTAACGGCCATATCTTCGTCGTCATAGTTTTCAACCAGGTCTGGCAAATCCTCTTCCGTCCAGCCGCTCTTCTTCAGATGGGCAACCTCGTTATCCGAAAGGAACTTGTAGAAGATAAGGCCAAGAATATAGTCCTTATACTCGCTGGCATCAATCTTCGACCTCATCTTATTGGCCGAAGCCCAAATCCTGTTTGCTAGTTGTTGCTTATTCATATATGTCTTGTTTCAATTTTTCAACAAAAATAATGGCTATTAGTTCACCCATTCTGAACCTTTTCCACATAATTCAAAATCGCACCGCCAAGGCGTTTCTTTATCCGCTCCTTCAGCTCAACTGGCTCTATCACTTTCATGTTTTCGCCAAAGCTCAAAATCTGTTGCTCCAGTTCATAGTTCAGATACACTTCGATGGTGATATAGGCACCAGTCTCGTCCATATTCACCAGTCGTTGAGTCGCACCGTGCAGCGGCTTAGTCTTCACGTATGGCCATGAGGCATTCGACACCCAAAGCAACACCTTTTGCGGCTCAGTCCTCGTGTCCTTCGACACACCTATCATTTCATCGAAGTAATCAAGCCAGTTCACATCAGTCGGTTTATACGCCACATTCGCATCCTCTATGCCCTTGATGCGGTCAAACGCATAGTTGGCCATGAAGTTAAATTCGTCGTTCCACGCAATCAGGAACCAACGCTTGTTGTACTGTTTCAGGTAGTATGGATGAACGATGATGGTTTCTTTGCTGTCTTGTTTGAAGCTTTGATAAGTCAGCTTCAGGGGCTGTTTCTCAACTATGGCATTGAAGAGTGGCGTGAAATTATCCATGCCTTCCAAGTCCAGGTTCTCGTCGAAACCTACGATTTCATCCGTAGCCTCATCGAGCTTCAGCGAAGCGCCGAGACGCTCCGCTATCTCGTCCACCCAATTGAATTGTGGCATCCCCTTAAAGCGTCTGAGCAGCCTCAGTGTCTGAGTAAGCTGAATAATCTCATCCGCTTTCATCGGGGTCTTGTAAATTGAAAACTCTGGATCGGTATACCTGTAATAGATATTCCTTCCCTCTCGATACGATTCCACATCAGCCCCGGGGTAAACCCGCTGGATCTGCTCGATGTCATCACGAACAGAGTTCATCGCCGTTATCGGTACGAAATCCCGCTTCAACAATTCCTCGTTGCAGGCATCGAAAATCATCGCCGTTGAATACTTACGTTTGCGGTCGCTCAAACAACGGTCGATGACCTTAATCCTCAAATCTGCGCTCTTTGACTTTGGCATTTTTCACCATCATTTAGATTGGTGCAAAAATAGTGAATGTTTCTTATAATTATACATTGTGAGTAACAATTAATAAATAAGTTGTGCAATTTTGATTTCACCTTCCCATCCCCGTCAAGGTGTTCCGACCACCGTCGAAGCCCTTGTACTGTGTGCGGCAGTGCAACGGTCGCTACCATTCCGCTACAGGCACGGT
>CADCJI010000003.1 GCA_902801625.1 uncultured Bacteroidia bacterium
CTCGATGAGGGCTTTGTGAGACACAACCACGTTCTTGAACTCTTGGTTGATCTTCACGACTTTGAATTCCATCACGCTGTCAACAAACACGTCGTAGTCACGAATGGGCTTGACGTCGATTTGTGAACCGGGCAGGAAGGCTTCGAGGCCGAACACTTCGACGATGAGGCCACCCTTGGTACGGCTCTTGACATAACCGTTGACGATTTCGCCACTTTCGTAAGCTTCGTTGACGCGATCCCACGACTTGAGGAGTTCGGCTTTCTTGTGTGACAGGATGAGTTGGCCGTTGGGACCTTCTTGGTTCTCAACATAGACTTCCACCTTGTCGCCCACCTTCAGGTTGGGGTTGGTGCGGAATTCAGCAACAGGAATAACACCATCCGACTTAAAGCCGATGTTAACCACGACTTCACGCTCGGTGATAGCAACAACTGTGCCTTCAATAACCTCGTGGTCAGCCACTTGGCTCATTGTGCCTGCATAACGCTCTTCAAGCTTGGCGCGTTCGTCAGCTGAGTAGTTGTCGAACTTTTTGTGTGATGAAGTCCAATCGAAATCTGCGGCGGGAACCGGTTTCGGTCTTGGAGTTCTGACTTTCTTTTCAACTGGCTTTTCTTCTGCTGGCATAGCCTCGTTGATGATGTTTTCGTTTTCTTCCATGTAAATAAATTGATAAAAATTGTACCCGCATGCGTTCCAGACACCCACCCACGAGGAGGTTAAACTTTTGATTTACAACTCAAACCGCTGATTTTGCAATCCGTCTGGAGCGCGGCTTGAATTGGGCTGCAAAAATAGGAATTATTTCCATATAAAATACATCCTAACGAATTATTTTTCAATCTTTTTCACAAACCCCACAATCAGCTCCAACACCGCAACATCTTTCCACAACAAAGGGCGACCCTTAGGCCGCCTCTTTTGTCTGGTGGATTCCGCATTGCAAATGCTTATTTTCACGCCTTCCGAAATTCGGAAGAACGGGGGAAAAAGCCCTTATTAAGCCAGTGGATCGATGATTTGAGGATTTTACTCGTCAACTTCTTCATCAATTGTGTTGTTCTCTGTTTCATCAGTCGTAAACACCCCATTTCTATCCACATAGCCCATCACGCCTGTTTCATAGTCACCGATTCTTACCAAGGCCCTACCCGATTCATCAAAAGGATTAGCTCCGTCAAACTGAGGTTTGATCACTACATTGCCGGAAGTATCCATATAGCCCCACCCGGATGCATCAATCACGAAGGCTGCCAGACCTTCCGAGAATATGCCGACTGCACGGAAACGTGGCTCGATGACCATCTCGCCGTTCTTGTCGATGAAGCCCCAAAGGCCGTCAACCTCCACTGCGGCCAAGCCTTCAAAGAAACAGTCGATGTTGTCGTAAGCAGGCGCAATCACTATCTCCCCTGTCTTGTCGATGAAGCCCCATTTGTGGTCAATGACAACACCAGCCAAGCCTTCGTTGAAGCGGCGCACCGCTTTGAACTGAGGCTTTATGGCCAGACGGCCCTCCTCATCAAAGAAGCCCCACAGTCTCCCTTTACGGACTGGAAGCATGTCCTCAGAGTACCATTCCATTTCGTCGTATGTCGGTTCGACAATCCAGCCTGTTTTGTCCATTATCCCAAATTTCCCATCGTATTTTATTGGCAAAACTTTGTCGCAACCATACCAATCATAGACGCGTTTCGTTGGCTCAAGCAGCCATTTCCCGTCCCGGGTCTTGACACCCACCTTGTCGATGTACCTCAAGACATAAAAGCCGTCGTGCAAAAACAACTCTGCTTTTTTCTGGGGCTTCACTATCCAGCCGTTTGAATCAGCCAGACCTATTTTCCCGTTTACACGAATGCGTCCCCAGCCATCCTTGAAATCGTCAATCACCCAGGAATCCTCATTCTTTTGGAACTCAACAACGGTTTTACCGCTGTTATTGATCATAGATACTTTACCATCGTTCTCGACGAACGACACTTGCCCGAAGGCGTTTGCCATGGCCAACCATACCATGGAAGCCAAACAAATTATTCTAATTGTTGTTTTCATTGTTTTTTACCTTGATTTTGTGCAGGGCAGAACTATTAAATGTGAGACGTGGAATGTACGAAATGGGGGGGGGGGATTATGGTAAGAAATTCCCCGAAACCATTATGGTTCGGGGTATTTTTAATATTAGGTATTATTTCTCTCTCCAAACAAATTGGCCTGTTTTGTCGATGTATGCCCGTTTATGGTCTAGAACGACAAGTGCCAAACCATTCTCAAAGGGATTTGCTTCATCAAACTGTGGATTAATTACAATCTTCCCGGTTTCATCAATCCAACCATATTTCCCTTCTTTTTCAATTCTGGCCAGGCCTTCCGAGAAAGAATATGCATCCTCGTATTGTGGCTGGATTACCATTTTTCCTGCTTTGTCGATATAGCCCCATTTGCCGTCTTTTTCAATCCTGGCCAGACCATCCGAGAAACCATACGCATCCTCGTATTGTGGCTGGATTACCATTTTTCCTGCTTTGTCGATATAGCCCCATCTACCGTCTTTCATAACAGGAGCCAAATCTTCAGAATACCAATCCACTGAATCATATTGAGGTTCAATCACCATCTTTCCTGTTTTATCAATAAAACCGAATTTTGCTTCATCATTATATTTAGCCATGCCTTCGACAAAACCATATAAATAGTTATAATGAGGCTCAATCACCAACTTGCCAGTTTTATCGATGCAACCCCATCGTCCGTCTAATTCGACTAGCGCTAAGCCTTCATGAAATCCTAACGCATCGTCAAACCGAGACTCAACCACCTTTTTTCCTGCTTTGTCGATATAGCCCCATTTGCCATCCAACTCGACACATGCCATTCCTTCACAAAAATCACCATTATCATCAAAACGTGACTCAACCGCCGTTTTCCCTGTTTTATCGATATAGCCCCACTTACCATCCAACTCAACACATGCCAAATCTTCATTAAAATGATACGCATCGTCAAACTGTGGCTCAACCACCATTTTCCCTGTTTTATCGATATAGCCCCACTTACCATCCAACTCAACACGTGCCAAACCTTCACTAAAACTATATGCATCGTCATATTGAGGCTCAATCACCAACTTGCCGGTTTTATTGATGTAACCCCAGCGTTTGTCTATTTCGACTAGTGCCAAGCCTTCAGTAAAATAACCTGCATCATCAAATTGAGGCTCAATTACCGTTTTTCCCGTTTTGTCAATCCATCCACATTTTCCATCTTTTTCAACAATCGCCAAGCCATCTTTAAATGAAAAAACCCTATCGAACTGAGGCTCAACCACCAATTTGCCGGTTTTGTCAATGAAGCCTTGTCTCTCCATACCCACCAAAGCCAGACCTTCGCTAAAACCACCTACGGTTTTAAACCGGGGCTCAATCACCATATTTCCTGTTTTGTCGATAAAACCCCAACCTCCATATTCAAATTCTTTTACCTCAGCCAGACCGTCTTCTCCGAAAGGATAAGCCTTAAAATAATCCGGCTCAATGACAAACTCACCCGTTTTATCGATATAGCCATAGTATATGTATTCTTTTACACAAGCAAGTCCACCAGAGAAGTGAGAAACTGATAAAAACTGAGGCTCAATCACCATCTTTCCCGTTTTGTCAATGAATCCCCATTTTCCATTCTGGCTCACCGCCGCCAGGCCTTCACTAAAGAAGCTCGCATCATCATACTGAGGCTTAATGATTACCCTGCCTGTCGAATCCATAAAACCATATCTGTCATTCTCTCTAATGCAAAACAAAGCACCATTATAATCTACCTTTGACTTGCATCCTGCAAATGGTGCCACGATTGCTATTGCAATCAGCACACAAATCATAGTTCTTCTACTTTTTAAACACATAGTTTTCTGTTTTTTATTCGTAATATTCAATAAATTATTATTATAAATCCATATTATATATTTCATCATACCATTCATCGTTCTCTTTTTGGCCGACAATTCGTATTTTATGTTTGGTAGCGTCGTTAAAGAATATGACACGAGCCTTGTCAGACTCCGCTTCCAAAACCAAGCCACCCTGAGCCTCCCAACGACATGTTTTTACCTCACCTGCATTCATTATGTCAAACCACTGTTGCTTTCCCAAAAAACCTGAATGTATAGTCGGTCGAGGGAACATTCTCGAATATAGAAAAAGCATTGTAGTATCCGTAATCAAAGTAAAATAATCTGTGAGTTCCTTACAATCAGCATGGAGACTATGGCGAATCACACCTGTCTTGGTATGCAACTCACTCTTTCTTCCGTGTTGCAAGGCTCGCTCGTGGATACATTTCGACCCATACATTTTGTTGCATAAAAGCTTATCGAACGGCTCCATATTAGTGAATGGATGATCGTAACCATAAGGCACTATTGGATCGGCATCACAGTGAAACGAAAGGATGGCTGTAGATGGTGAAGTCGTGTCAATCATTTCGATTTTATGTACTGCACCCCACATGTTAACAACCGTATTAATAGTAAAATCAACAGCACCTCCCCATTCATCTGCCACACTATTGATGCCGTTGAGATCCTCCAACCCCAACTCCTTATGCATTTTGTTTTGAAGAAACGGGTGTTTACTAGCCCACTTAATATAAACTTTTTCATAGGCATCGTTTACAACTCCTGCATAAGAGCTTACAGGTCTATCTTCCTCTCTCAAAAAAGCAAGATTTAAAGCTGTAATAGCCCCAGCACTAGAACCTGCCACAAAAAGGCAACTGGGATTTATGTGATACTGTCCAGGACGAGATAGTAAATAACTCAAGGCAGCACGTGCATCTTGCAAAGCTCGATAGCCCGCCCTGTCAATACGCTTCGGTCCAAAAGGTTTAAAGCCGAGACGATAGTTGATGCTAGCCACCACATACCCGCGAGATGCAAAATAGTTAGCCCATTCCTTATATCCTGGACTCTGCTTGTCTCCATTGAAAAAAGCTCCACCGTGAATGAGCATCAGCAAGGGACGTTGCATTGTATCGATAACCACTGGGGTATAAACGTCCATTGTCAGGGGCAAATCGTCCTTGAGGGTCATTTCCTCTTGGTCCATCCACTTTTCCATCAAAATCGGAAAATAATCATCACAATCGTTTTCAGGTTCGGGATAACTGGTCCAATAACCCTTGGCATAAGCATAAACAACATTCGTATCGACAGTCACTTCAAACAAGCTGTCATGATAAAGATAATCACGATGCATATCCATGATGGGTGGCTGCGTCCAAGGTAGAAAACACAGTCTCCTCCATTCTCCATCAAACAAAATTTCCACCGCCAAGGAATCTCCGCTATGATAGGTGTTGTCCATTACAATCACCGAGTCAGATCTCAGCTCTCCTTTATACAACAACCTAGAAGTAGCTTTAAAGCTGCTAGGTTTAGCACAGAAAGACTCATCCTCAATATACCAACGCCCCTCCATAGAACTCTTTGAGACTTTATCAATATAGAGGACAACACTTCTTTCTTTGTATTGAGCAACATAATAACTTTCATTGGACAAATTCCGAAAACTTGGTCCGACCCGATTACAAGCCGCTATAGCCAGAAAGAAGACAAATGGGGAAAAAACTATATGTTTTTTACAAGCGAGCCTCATGATCCTTGATCATCTGCGACCACGATTACGTCTTGAATCTTCTTTTTGTGGGTCGCCCTCCAACCTACTTTTATCATAGTCACCTTTATAAAACACAAGATTGCAATTGCTCTCCGACACTTTCAAAGTACCCTCAACCCCTATTTGGAAAGTACCTCTTCTCCTTCTTTTGTCAACTATTCTTGGAAACCACTTTTCAGCAGTGCCACCTCGTCTAAAAGCCTTTCCTTCCAATTCGACGAAAACCCAACAAAAACCTCTCTTTTCGTTTTTGCCTTCAACGACATTTACATCAACTTCGTCATTAAGTATTTCACATCCAAGATTCACTACATTGAATTTTCTATACCATGTTTTAGCCAAGTCAATTGCATAATTCATTAAATATGGTTTAAAATCATCTTCATCTATCGAATCCAATCTTTCTTTCATATAAGAAGCTTTTAAATCACCAACTAGATAATTCCAAGTAAGCTTCACTGTTTCGAATTTACTATTTGCGAAGGTTTTATTATTGGATTTGACCATTGACATAAATGCACAATAATCATCATCAGCACCACCCTTGTCAATATTGGAAAGCAAATCATCCATGGCAATGAATTCGGAATTCATCTGTACCGCTTTGTCATAACAATCTGAGCACTGTTCTTTATCAGCGAATTTAGATAAAAACTCTTTGGCAGCATCTCGGGCCTCCTTTACCGAATGGAATTCTTTCGTAGACAACTCATTGTATGCTTCTCTACATTTTGTTTTGGAAGCTGAATTGCCATTTGGGTTCGTACCACTACTTGAACAGCCACTTAACATTAACAATGACATTGCAAAAACAAGCAACAGAGCTAAGCCTTGGGTTTTTCCTCTTGAAATCATTTCTTTTTTCATAGTGTTATAAATTTTAATATTAATCTTTTTGCTTTTTCACATAAATACTAACCAGCCTCACTGATGAGCCAGTATTTCTTGGCGTGAATGGAGTCACGAAAGGCACGTTTTGGTCGTCTGTGATAAAAACGGATGTTGCCGCTTTATAAGATAACGTATCAGTATCACCCTCATTTATCACCCCCATATCCATTCCCATTGAAGATGTCCAATATGAAGCGAAGCACAAACTATCGTTTACATTATTATAATAGCCTCCCCTTCTAATCCCTGCCAACGGTAAAAACACCACTCCTTTTTCTTCCAACAAATTCCATTGCTCATCAGAAAACACATTGTCAGCACAACTATTGGATTTCACAATATCCATCCCCTTGGGATTTTTCCATTCGTCAGGAAACAACAACATGCCTTTCACGTCATGGACAATCCCAAGTGTATATGCCAATCCATGCCTATAAAAGAAAAGATATTGCCATTCCACACCATTAAGAGTACGCCATAGCGATGGTTTGTCACCTCCATTAGCGATACTATTAAAATATCCCCAGTCGGAATTGGTATATTTGCCTCCTAAACCAACTTCAGCCGGCCCATAGTCAGCATCTTGAACCGTATCGTATGGATGATAGTAAGGACTACCACAATTCCAACCACTAGTGCCCCAGCCGAAAAGATCAATCCAACCGTCATAGATCGGGGAAATGTTTTCATTGTCTTTTCCAATAAAATCGTATTGGTGTTCGGCAAAACGCCACTCATCTAATGCGGCATTATATTGAAGATTACCCTTAGCAAAGCGAACTTGCGTATTCTCATCAACGGAAAACCAGTCTGAAAGCGCACCTTCCGTCCGATTCTTAACTATACTATCTACCATAGATTTCGCAATTCTCATCCCCAATATAATCCCAACCATAAATATAATAGAAGCGAAAAATATCAGATTGAGAATTTTTTCTCTTTTTGTTGTTCCAACAAGCAACTCTTTAAGCTTTGTTTTATTTGTGTCATTCATACACATCGTTTCCTTAACTTTAATCGTTCTTTTTTCCATATTCATTATTTAATTGAAGCAACATGATTCATTCTATCTCATTGTTTCACATCTGATAATCCTTTTTTGTCAGACCTATTTGTATCTGTTTTGAGGATAAGATAGCCAGAGCAGTCCTCGAAAAAGTCATGATCCAAAACCTTGCTGATTTCGAAGAGCAGGTGCATGGTGACGTATTGCTGTCCGCACACCTTATATATGTTATCAGGTGTGCAATGCACTTGTCGGGCGAGCCAGGCTGCCGAGCGTCCCTGCCTTGCCAGCTCCGCCTTGATGAGCTTGCCCATGTGAAAGTCGCTATTTGTCTCCGATGTGCTCCTCATGCCCCAAAAAAGATGGTCAAAATTAGGTCATTTCAAAACCCATTTCACTTTTTTACACCAACTTGTTTTACCAATAATACGGAATTATTTTACCAGAAATCTATTACTGTTATTTAGCTTTTGCAGCAAGGAGATAATCCGAGCAGTCCCTGAAGAAGTCGTGGTCGAGTGCCTCACTAATCATGAACAGCCTTGGCAAGGTGACCCATTGCTGGCGAAATGTCTTATAGATGTTTTCAGGCGTGCAATGCACCTGACGCGAGAGCCATGCAGCCGAGCGACCCTGCCGTTCCAACTCTGCCTTGATGAGCCTACCCAAGTGGAATTCTTCGTTAGGATATGTGTTTTCCATATTGCTTTGAATTATGATTAAACCATCATTCAAAACAATAGAGGGGTTGAATAAACAATTTGTGGAATATAAAAATCAGATATTTTTAAAAATCTATTTATATTTCTGATTTACAATAAAATAAAAATATTTACAAATATATTCAATTCTAAAATCTGTTTGCTGTAAATTTCGGTAGCAAACCGATAATCAATTAATTCTCAAAAAGAAAATCAACGCCTGCCAACATCCTGAACTAAGCGGACAGAACACGCAAAATTGCGAAATACAGTATATATCTCGATATCATCATGGCTGAACATGACATTATAAACATATTTCAAGCTCCTACACACCGAAGTTTGATAACTGCCTATCGATCCTGCTTGTTCGACATACAGGTCTGACCTTCGGCCTGCTGCCGGCAGAAATATAGCCCCATAATATTGCAAATAGGTTTCCCAAACGCCTTGTTGCATGACATTGCCGCCGAAACTTGCATTTATCTGATTGACATTGTTCAGATGATACATTGAGCTGCTCCAATCGTCGGGAAGTAGAATCAAACCATTCACCCCCTCCACCTGAGCCTTGGCAAAACGGATGCCTGAAAGCGTGCTGCGATAATGTAAGATGAAATCCCATTCCTCATTCGTGAGTGTACGCCATTGGTTTTCGATGTTTCCTCCGTTTGAGATGGCATTGTAGCCCCAATCTGCCATACCCGTCTGTTCATACAAATGGCTGTTCTCATTTCCATATGCCAAATAGTTTCCAACAATATTAATCATACTCCAGGGCTGATAGCTTATCGCACCGTGGTTATATCCACTGGTTCCCCAAGCGAAAAGGTCGAGCCAGTCGGGATAATTCTCTGACGCATATGCATTGCTTTCACCAATATAGTCAAACTGGTTTTCAGAGAAGCGCCATTCATTCAAAGAAGGATTGTACTGAAGGTTGCCTTGCGAAAACCACACCTGACGATTCTCTGCCACGGAAAACCGTCCATCAAGGGCGCCCAAAGGAGCTTCTATATACTCCAACGTACTGAAACAAACCGTTTCCCCGTAATTGATGCCTTTGCTGTTTTTGGCATAGGCACGCACGTAGTAGGTGGTATTGGCTTCAAGTTCATTTAAGCCAATGACGTAGTCGCCCAACCCTCCACCATCAGCATACACGTAACTGGCAATGTTGGGGTTAGGGTCAATGCCCCAGCAGGCACCACGCTCATAAACAGGTGCACCACCATCGTCAACCACGTTGCACAAGCAGGATGCCGTCGTGACGGAAACGTCATTCATCCCGACGGTGACCACTGTCGGGAGGTTTACTTCCGCGCCCGTGACCAAGTCCAGCACCGCACCATAGCTTGTGCCGCAAGCGTTTTTGGCATAGGCACGTACGTAATACTTCGTAAACGGCTCCAAGTCAATCAGCTTGCAGGTGTATTCGCCCAACCCGTTTTCGACATGGACAAGCCGATTGTCGTCGGTGGTGGGGTCGCCATAGTCGTTCCAGCACACACCTCGCTCCGTCACCGTAGCACCGCCTTCATAGGTCACCGCGCCTTTCACCCTAGCCATCAGGCTGTCGATCATCAGCACTTCAAGGGTTTGCACTATAGGCAACTCCGTGGCGGTTGTGAACGTATACACCTCGCTGTACCAATCGGTCATGGCGCCAAAGTCGGCGATGTAGCAATAGTAATACAAGGTACCGGCCTCAAGTCCAGTGATACTCACGGTGTAGGACTTGCCGTTGAGCGAGGCCTGATAGTCGTCGGCTCCATGCAGATGTTCTTCCTCGCTCACCCTCAATTTCAGGCTGTTAATAAGGCCTGGATAGGCGTATTCGCCTCGGATACTGACACTATCGACGCCAATCTCGATTTTTTCCTTTTCTTTCAGAATCTGTATGGTTTGTGATTCGGGCAGCACATCTTTTTCGCATGACGAAAGCAACGCAACGGAACATAATAGTGCAAATAAGAAGATTTTAGAACGCATAACCAAGACCTATTTTAGTTTCCAAATAGTTGAATTGTGTGGTGACGGCCTCCAACGAGCCCACAAAGCCATGCCAATGAAGCTGAAGGCCGGCCGAGAGGTCGAGTCCCTGACAACTGAAAGCTGTGTTGCGATACCATTGGCCTTCAGTGGTCTGCCAGCGCAGGGTTCGGTTGCCATAACCCAACCCGACACGGAGCAACAAAGGCCCCGGCAATCGCATCAGGCCGCCGGCCATGACGGAAAGGCGCATCTTGGAGGTCTCACCGGTATAATTTGGATAATAGTTACCTTCGACAAAGCCTTCGCGGTCGCAGTCTCCGTCATAGCGGAAACCGCCAAAGCTGCCGTTGGTCATCAGGCTCACGAACCATCCGAAACGCTTCACCCGCCCCACGCTTACACCAAACGACGCTTGCGGACTGAAACTGTAGGCGGCATTGAGGGTGACAAATGTTTCTTTGGGCCAACGTTCTTTCAGCTTCAAGCTAAGTTTGAATCGCACGTTATCGTACTCGAACTCGTCCACCGCCAACTCTTTCAGCACATCCCACACCATGGTGTGACCAAAACCTGCCTTCACGTCGGCAACATCGCCTGTCACTTGTTGCAGAGGACCACGATAAGTGTTGCCGCCGTCCAAAGACACCGACAGCCGCACCAAATCGGCATCGGCACCGAGGTCGTATTCCACCACGATGGCTTTGCCGCGCGGATAGGCCCTTACGATGCTCGCAGTCTCTTGAGCCAAAGCACTTTGCAGCATCATGCCGCCAAGTAAGACCATTATCGCCACTATTCTTTTCATTTCCTTTCGTTATTTCAACTTCATCGACCTCCAATCCTCAAAAGAGCCATTCGCCGATGGTCGCTGTGTCTTCATTCCTTGCAAGGCCGAGGTGCGGGCCACATTCTCGTTGATATAGTCAGCCAACTCGCCAGCCGTGACCTCACCATAGGTCTCTTTCAGCTTCTTCAACAGATAGTATGTGAATAAGCCGTGCGACTTCTCTTGGTAGGCGAAAGCCGTCTCGTTGCCTCGTGCCGCCGAAAAGGCGATGGCGTTGCCGTACAAGACGCCCGCCTTCGAGTTGACAGCCGCGCCGCGACTCTCGGCCATCATGTCGCCCTCACGGGTGGCACCGCTGAAGCATGCGTCGACGAAATACATCATCGATTCGACATCGGCCGATCCCAACTGGGCATAGAGCTCGTCCAAGCCATAACTCGACTCCATGTTGGAGCCGTAACCATCGACAGGCAACAAGTAGGAACTGCGGCTCGCTTCGTCGGGAATGCCGTGACCCGAATAATAGAAGATGCCCTTGGCCTCGCCGTGGAAGGCTTCCAAAGTGGCTTGGAGCCAGTCCACCTCGTAGCGGATATCGTTGAGCGTCGCATCGGTCACCATATGGACATTGGTTTCAGGGATGCCTAACAGTGTGGTGCAATACTCCTTGAACACCTCACCGTCGTGGATGGCAAAAGGCACGTTTTGTTCCCGTTGGTAATCCTCGTTGGCGATAATGACGGCAAAGGTCTTGTCGTTCACCACATCGGCAACAGGGATGTCGATGTCGACATCCGAAGGTGTCACGCCATGGCTATACCGACTGATGTGGAAGGCGAAGAGTTGTGACTCCACTTCGTAAAGCGACATACCGTCAAGCAAAAGTCCATCGGGAATTAATCCACTCATTTCATAGTACTGTCTCCTTGCCTCCTTCACCTTGTTTTTGGGAGCCATGACAATACGGAGCGTGTCGACGGAAGTCAGTGTCCAACTGCGGGTGACGTGCACGTTGACCACCTCGTAGCCGTTTTTCCTCGCCGTGATGTTGCGCACCACGTCGCCCACTTGATGTTTGCCGAAACACAGACGAAAACAGCCTTTCGAGTCGCTTTGTGTAGGTTGGCAATCGTGTTCAGAAGGCACGGTGAGCGTCACCCCGGCCATCAGGTTGCCTTGCTCGTCAATCTCAAGCACCTTGCCGTGTTGTACCATCTGGCCGTAACTCGTGGAGGCAAGCATCATGATGACAAACAATAGCTTTCTCATGGCTGCACCTCCTTTTCCAAACTGATGAGCCAGGGCTCTGTGGCCGAAGGCCTGTAGATCTCATCCCAAGTATGATATCCAGCCTTGCTGACCATCACCCGTTGCGTCTCGTTCTGCTTCTCCAATGGAATAACAATGCGGAACTGCCCCGAGGCATCGGTGGTGGCCATAAGGTCAAGCAGGGTCACCATAGCTCCTGCGATGGGCCGACCGTTCTCGAAGTCGCACACCCGCCCAAACACCACGCCCAAATCGTTGTTGCGCCTGATGCGAAGCTTGACGCAATGTTGTGCTTTCAGGATGGTGTCGATGGTTTGGTAGCCCTCGGCCTCGAACACAAGGTGGACTGGGTTGCCTTTCAGTCGGTAGGGTATGTCGTTGAGGAACACCGTCCTGCTTTCAGTACTGATGGAAAAACATTGCAAGGAATTGTCGGCATAATGACATTCGAGCGTGCCTTTTTTGAAAGGCAGGTTGGGAATGACAAAAGCCTTGTCTTCCATGATGTTGACTTTCATCTGTATGGGAGTAAGTAAGCACCACACCAACAAGCTGAGGCACGCCAGCAACACAAACCCGATGATGCCAATGACATAAAAGCGTCGTTTGACATGCCGGAATCCAAGCTCATAACGAGCCATCATCAGAGCGTCCATGGCTTTTTTGTTTGAGGAGAGATAAGCTTCCACGGCCTCTTTCTCCTCACCCGTCAGTTTACCTTCCAAGTAACAAGCCAACATCTCATCCGTGATTTGCATTGTGTCGTTTTTCATAACTCGACCCCTTTCATAATTTTGCTGACGGCACTCTTGGCTCTTTTGATCATTTTATAGACCGCCGATTCCGAGCAACCCATTTCGTCCGCGATTGTCTCAACCTGTTTGCCCACCAAAAAACCAATCAAGGCCTGACGTTCGCGAGCCTTTGGGAGCTTCTCGACCGCCTTGTAAAGCTCAAGCTTCGAGATCTCGTTGAGGATGTCGGGGTCGTTGGTGACTGAAGTGAATTCGTCAATCAACTCGGTGTCCGACTCCTCAAGTTCGGTGGGTTGAAACGGTTTTTTCTCATTGAAGAACCTAATGGCCACCACAGTAAGCCAAGTAGCCAACTCCGACTTGAACTCAAACTGACGCAGTCGGCGCCAATCGTCAGCCCTAAGATAAAGATAGAATTCCGTGATGAGCTCTTCCTTCTTTACATTGGAATGGAACAAGCCCTTGGCAATATGGGCAAACATCCTGTCGCAACGGTGGAAAAAGACATACTCCACAGCCTCCTCGTCGTTGGCAAGAAGGAGGTCGACCAATTGTCGGTCCGACAAGTTGTCAAATTTCCGAAGCCGCTTCCTCAAAGTCGATAGATTGTGGTTTTTACGACGGCAAAAATAAGGAAATTATAAAACTTATTGGATTATTTTTCAACTTCTTTCAAAAAATCAACGATGCGCTCCAACACCTCGGGCGAAATGGTCTCCTCAATCTCGAAATATTCGTTGGGCGAGCCCGTCTCGCAATGCTGGAAAAGATGGTTCAAGTCGGGCAACTCATGCAAGATGAGATTGGTCTTACCATTGTCAGCGATGATTTTCTCGTATGCAGGAAGATTTTGTGAGGCAATCACTTGCAAGTCCTTGGAGCCATTCAACAGCAACGCAGGACAATTGGTCTTCACGATGGCCTCGGTGGGGTCGTACTTCAGGAAATAGTACATCCATGGCGAGGCCATTTGTCCAACCGTCTGCTCGGTCAGTTCCTCATTGAAGCCCCAACCTTTCAACAGTTGGCGCAACAGACTGTCGGCCTCTTCCCTACTGCTTGAGGCTTCGATGATGTCGAACATCTGAGCGTTAGTATTACTGTTGAATTGAACAGCTTCTTCCGGCATACCCGAAGCCCTAAGTATAGCCTTCTGCTGTTCTTTGAGCACCTCTATGCCATTCACCGAAGGGCCAGCCAAAGAAACCAGAAAAGCCACCTCGGGCCGACGCGCTGACACCATAAAGTTGATGATGCCACCTTCACTATGTCCCAAGATACCGACCTTTGAAGCGTTGATTTCCTTGCGGTTACGGAGATAGTCGAAAGCAGCCTCGGCATCGTAGGAGAAATCCATAGAGGTGGCATTTTTCACTTCACCTGTGGAGCCGCCTACACCACGGTCATCATAGCGCAACACGGCAATGCCATGAAGGGCGCAATAATCCGCGATGACCCAGAAGGGACGGTGGTTCATCAGCTCCTCATCGCGGTCCTGCTGACCACTACCCGAAACGAGCACCATGGCCGGAAATGGGCCATTGCCTTCGGGGATAGTCAAAGTGCCAACCAATGTATTGCCTTCTTTTTCATTGACAAAGGTCACTTCCTCGATATGATAATTGAATGGAGGCTGTGGGTCTTGGGGTCTGGCCTTTTTCTGTTCTTTTTTCTCTGCTTTGGCAAGGTTGAGCGGGAAGGTCATCCCTCTTTGCGTGAAATTGCCTTCGATACTGGAATCTTTCAAGGTGCCAGAGTATGATGCATCCATCGCGTTCATTTTAAGCTGTAATTGGCCATTTTGAAACGACACCTCGTCCACAGGAATATCAAACGCGCCTTGGGCAGGCACATCAAAAGTGGCAGAATAGCCGTTTTCAATGGACTTGATGTCGAAAGCTGTCTCTAACTTTTGTACACCTAGGTCAATCTCACCTTTCCAATAGCCCTCGATTTGGGCTTGGGATTGCAGGACAGCAAATAACAATAAGAATAAGATTTTGTTTTTCATAAACTACGGATTACACGGATTTTACGGATTAATTATAACTACGAATTTCACGAATCACACGAATGAATTTGGCTACTTCGCAGCTGATTACACGAATTGCCAACTACTAACTAATAATCACGGGGTCATAGGATTGTCGTCGCTCGTATAAAGCAGCATGGCGATGAAACCTATCGAAAAAACCATTACGAAACACACGCCGAACCAAATCCAAAAAGATTTACAACGGTTGCGGGCAATCAAGCCACCCGCTACAGCTTGCAGGAGGTAAAGGAATACCACGAGAATAATGATCCAAGTTTCTTTGTCCATAATGCGTTATTTTACAAGGTTAATCCTCAAGTTCTCCGCAAGGAGAACCCTATTTACGATAGATTTATGTAAGATTTGTTTCCAAAAAAAACATCATTTACTTCTTCTTCCTCCCACTCTTCTTCAACGCCTCCGCGATAATCCACTGCAGCTGTCCGTTGACGGAGCGGAATTCGTCGGCAGCCCATTTTTCCACAGCCTCCATCGTCTCGGCATCGACACGGAGCAGGAAGGTCTTGTTGTTGGTACTATTTTCTTTCTCCTTTGCCATATCTTATCTCTCCAATGCTTCGCCCAAAGTCATCCCAAAAAGGTTTTCTTTGGAAATGCGTTTGTCATAAACCCAGATGCACAAAATGGTTATCACCATGACAATGAAGCCCGACAGGCCAGTCATGCCGTTTAGGAAGTCGTTGCCACCCAAGGTGAAATAGATGACCGTGCCACTAACTGCATTGATAGTGCCGTGCAGGATGGCTGCCACAATCATGGACTTGGATTTCAGCACGAAATACAATTCTACGATACCCAGCAGGATGCACATCAACACCATCATCAGCACGCCCCAATACGGCTCGTTCGGGTAGTTGTGGCCCATCAGGATGAGGGGAAAATGCCAGATACCCCATACGATGCCGATGAACAAGGCGGCTTTCCAAAACTTCAGCTCGCGCAAGGCATTGACGAGATAATTGCGCCAACCAAATTCTTCGCCAAAAGAAGCGATGGCGTTGACGGTGATGCCTGCCAGCAATCCACTGAAAACAACGGAAATCAGCATCAAATAGCTAGGCATATTACCCAACTGCTCGCGCACCATCTCTTGTTGCTCCTCGGGAACATGATACTGATTGATGAGTTGCTCGGAGTTGTATTGCAACTCCACACCTGGCATCAATCCATTGATGGGAATGCAGAGAAATGTCATCGCTACAGGCAAGAGCCAAGCCACCACCCAAGTCCACGACACCTTGAAGTTGACCAAGCCCGTGTGGTTGAATTTCTCCTTGTCGATGGCTTGCAACACAAGGGCCGTGATAAGCGGGAAAAACATATACACTGCGGAGAAGATCATGAGCCCCGTTGGGGTGTCCGCTCCAATGCCGAAGCCCCAGTGGGCCACGGCAAATATCGCCCAACTGAAGAGGCAGACAATTATTGAGTATCTTTTTGCTTTTTTCATAGGTCTAACACTTTTGAATCGAGACTTGAGATTGTAGTAAACTGTGCCTCTTTGCCCTCATTGCGGGCTTGACCCGCAATCTCCCAAGCGTTAGGGCTTCGTCTCCGCGCTTGGGAGATGGCGGATGTTCCTCCGCCATGAGGGCATAGGGTATGAGTGTCGTTGTACCCAGTGGTTTGTCTCGAACTGATTACCGATTTCACTTGTTCAATCATCTCTAGCGTCTCCTCTTCCGTAGCGCAGTTGAGGTAATACAATTTGCCATCCGAGGTGCGCACTTCGAGGAGCGGACCGCCATCAACGCAGACAAACAATATGCATCTTTCGCCTCCTTTCTTGCGGAAATGCCCGATGCCAACATCATCGGTGGCAATGCCGTTAGTACGGATGGGAAAATCAGGCCAATCGGTCAACACATTGACCTCGGTAATGTCGTTCATGGCAATCGAGGCACTATATCCGCCACCTTTGGCCGTGATGTAATCCTCCGACACTTCAACCGTAGCAGGTTTGGTGCCGACAAAAAAGAAGATGACCGTGGACAAAAGAATCACCGCGACCACGATAAGTGCAATTCGGCTTTTACGCCTCTCCTTCCTGCCCTCCTCACCCTGCATTCCTGCATCGTATCTCCGCGACAATAAAATGACGGCAATCACCATGGCAAAAATCACAGCCATCATCAGCGCAAAATGAACGCCTTCTGGAATATGCACCAAGGTGGACAAACCTCCCAAGAGAATTATTACCGCGCCACTGATGAGTAGCGCATTGCGCATAACGCGTTTTAAACCCTCAAGATCGACCTTGGACAAACGCTCCTTCGACATGGTGTTCACGCCCGAAATGAGCATTGGGAACTTATAGACCAACCAGCCTGTAAGAATCAAAATCACGCCCATTATTAAATCTGTCCAAAACATAGTTCTTAAGTTTTTGAATGGGGCCTTCGACAGGCTCAGGCATCCTTTACTTCCGCAAAAAGCCAAGGCCCCTGAGCCCGTTGAAGAGCCACATTCCAATAGCTAACTTTTTATTTTGTCTCCAATTTTATATTTCAATTCTTCGATTAATTGCTCGGTCTCCGCAGCCGTTTTCCGGTTAACGAGAATCAAGCCTGAATCAGTGTACATCATCAAGTAAGGGGCCTCTTTCCTCAACACGAAAAAATTTGCTTTAGGACCGTTTTCCAAACGATACTCGCCTCTCTTGCCACGGAACAAATTGTGACCATATATGCAATACGATGTCTCAGGCAATTCATTCACAACAAACACGGAATCAATGCTTTGATAAGGAATCGTTATGTCATAGTTTCCTTCTATGGAAAGTTTATCGGGAAGCACTTCCACTTTGCTGCCTTGGGAAGCCCAAATGTGATAACCGATGCCC
Source organism: uncultured Bacteroidia bacterium (assembly GCA_902801625.1). GTDB lineage: Bacteria > Bacteroidota > Bacteroidia > Bacteroidales > F082 > Limimorpha. The sequence goes on from CADCJI010000003.1 coordinate 17,975, forward strand.
AAAGACAACAACACTGCCAAGATTACAAAGACCCATTTAGAGAAATCGCCAGTATAACGCCATCCGACAATGAACAGCGCTAAGAATAATGCCACATTAATAGTCAGTATCATAGGGGGGTCAACTAAATTTCCTAACCAATTAAACAACACCAAAGAGACTCCAAAAGACAGGTAAAAGAATATCAAACATTTTTGCATCCCCTTCTCATAATCAACGCCCTTTTGTTCTTTCATTACTTTTTGCATAAATTTGTCTCTCTCTGGATGCCGTTTCACCCGAATGGCGAGCCAAACAAAGCCAGAAACTATGAGAAGCGAAACAACAAAAAACACAATCTTTTCAAACATAATGGATTGTTTTAGAGTTCCATTCATAACAGCTTGTTTTAGAACTGATGTATACCAGTAATATTCAGCAAAGACGAACAAACCAACTGATAGTAGCAACACGGCCGCTAAAGCAATTCTGCTCCATCTTTTGTCTTGGCTCAAAATGTATTTCCACATCATAAACAACACCACCGAAATCGTCACCATAACAATGGAAATAAGTATCGCATCAATATGGCTCTGCCATTGTGGAATGCTTATTGCCCCTGCAGACACGAGCATCATAATGCCTAAAAGCAACAATAGGATAAAGCCAAACTTTTGTCGTTCAGGCGGTAGGATAGTTTCACTCACTCTGTCCTTCCATATGATGTCGGGACGAATCTTTGCGAATATGGCTATGCCGATGAACGCAATGCCTATAATTAATAAGATAGTTAAAGCGATATCCATTTGATTCTGTTTTTTTGTTGTTATTGATGTCTTTTGCCGCGCTTTGCGTCATTGCGAGGAGGAACGGCGAAGCAATCCAGGATGCCTGTTTTCTGGATTGCTTCGCTTCGCTCGCAATGACGCGAAGCGGTAGTCCGTTTTTAATATAAGCTACCTGTATTCACTACCGGCTGTGCCGACTCGTCGGCGCAGAGCACCACCATCAGGTTGCTCACCATGGAGGCTTTGCGTTCCTCATCGAGTTCAACCACGCCTTCGTCCTTCAGCTTGTCCAAAGCCATCTTGACCATCGACACGGCGCCTTCCACAATCTTCTCACGAGCCGAGATGATGGCGGCAGCCTGCTGACGGCGCAGCATCACGGCGGCAATCTCTGGCGAATAAGCCAAATAGTTGATGCGTGCTTCAAGCACTTCCAGACCCGACATGGCCAAACGCTCGTTCAGTTTTGCCAGCAACACATCGTTGATTTCCTTGCCGCCGGCACGAAGGGTCAGTTCATCCTTTTCGGCCTCGTTTTCATCGTAGGCGTACATACCCGCCACCTCACGCAAGGCGGCATCACTCTGCACCTTGATGAAACTCTCAAAGGCCTTCATGCGGTTGGAGACCGACACCGTAGCAGTGCTACCTGCCGCACCGCCTGCCATAGTCTGCGAGTCGATTTCGAACATGGCCTTGTAGGTGTCCTTCAGTTTCCAGACCAAGATTTGGCCAATCATAATCGGGTTACCCGTCTTGTCGTTCACCTTGATGTTGTCAGGGTTGAGGTTACGGGCACGCAACGAAACCTTTTTGGAAGTCATGAAGGGATTGACCCAGTGGAAACCCGTCTTAGTGAAGGTGCCTTTGTACTTGCCGAAGAACAGCATCACCATGGCCTCGTTAGGTTCCAACTTACGGAAGCCAATGGGCCAAATGCAGGCCAGCAAAAATCCGATGACGGAGAGGAATGGCGTTGAAAAAACACCCAATGCAAATGCGACAATACCCCAAATGCTCAGGGCAATGATAGCGAGTTCAATAAACAACGCGACGAAACCGTTCATCGCGAAACCTTTGAATTCAAATTCTTTTGTTTCCATAGTTTTATAGTTTTATGATATTATTTTGATATTATTTTGATGTGGCAAAAATACAATAATTTTGGAACATGCAAGAAAAAATTGAACTTTTTTTGAAAATTTTTCCTTTTTATGCATTATTTTTGCGGTGACAAAACGGATAACAATCAAAAACTTATTCAATATGAAGAAATTAGCATTACTTGGAGCTTTGGCCGTCATGATGATGACCAGTTGCTCAACCTTGAAAATCGTGGACCAAAACTCCGCCATCAACGCTGGGACTGCCGCCGTGCAAGCCTTGACCATCAGTGACGCACAAGTCAAGCAGCTGTGCAGCCAATACATGGTGGAATCCGATGGGCAAAACACCATCTTGCCTGCCGACAACAGCTACACGCAGCGCCTAAGCCGCATCATGTCGCGTTTCCACAACATCAGCAATTTGGACTTGAACTACAAGGTGTATCAATCCAACACGGTCAACGCCTTCGCCAGCGGCGACGGTAGCGTACGCGTCTATACTGGCTTGATGGATGTAATGAATGACGACGAGGTGTTTGCTGTCATCGGTCACGAATTGGGGCATCTTATTAATAAGGATGTACGCGACGCTTATCGTGCCGCCTATCTCGTGGTAGCCGCCCGTTACGGTATCGCTGCCGTCAACACCACGGCTGGTGCCCTATCGACGGGTTTCCTCGGCGACATCGGTCAACAGCTGGCCCAAAACGCCTACTCGCGCCGCCAAGAGACCCAAGCCGACGAGACCGCCTTCCAGTTCTGCGTCCAAAATGGTGTGGATCCTTACGCCATGTATCACGCTCTGAATGTGCTGACCCAACTTAGCGGAGAGAGCGGACAACAGAGTAAACTGGCTGAATTGCTCTCCACCCACCCCAACACCTCCAAGCGTGCCGCCCACATCAAAGACATGTGCGAATCAGCGGGTTACAAGATGAGCACAAAGAGCAACAACAATTCATCAAATCCCAAGGGGTCTTCCACCAAGCCCAGTGTCACCAAGCCTAAGAAAAACAGCAACAACAGCGGCAACAATGACAATGGCTCAACGGGAGCGGGGAAGAAACCAACCATTAAAAAGAACTAATCGAAAAGCCGAGTTCGCTCGGCTTTTTTTATGCAATTTTGAAACCTTCAGCTAAGGCCTTGAATTTACGCCCACGCTCCTCAAAGTTCTTGTATTGGTCGTAACTGGATGCAGCGGGCGAAAGCAGGCAGACATCGCCAGGCTTGGCGTGGGTAGCGAGGTAAGTGAAAGCTTCTTCCATGGAGGCATAATAATATAAGGTCGGCCCTTCGACCCTTCGAGTGGCCTCAGGGACCGCGGGCTCAGGGACCTTAGCTTTTTGAGTCGGCCCTTCGACGGGCTCAGGGACCTCTGTGTTGCAGGTCGTTGAGCCTGTCGAAATGCCGTCTAACAAGGTCATCATCCTCTCCCCTGCTTTTCCAGTAAACAAAAGGTGTGGCACAGGATGTTCTTTCAGATAGTCCGCCAAGGGCTGGTAGTCGATACCACGGTCGAAACCACCGAGGAGCAGAAAGTCGACGCGTCCCAAAGCCTGACATGCCGAAATGGCCGCTTGTGGAATGGTGGAGATGCTGTCGTTGACGAAGGTCACGCCACCGAAGGTACCGACTGGCTCCAAACGATGTTCCAAGGGCTTGAAAGTATAGAGATAAGGCACAAGCTCATGGACATCCACGCCATAGGCATAACACGCCAACAGAGCCGCTTTGACATTCAATAGGTTATGCTCCCCAAGCAGCGGCAAGGCCGTGCGGTCGACCAAATCATCGATGTCAAACAAGGAGAACACGATGTTGTTGACAAAAAGCCTCCACGCCTCCTCCATCAAAGTCTCATGGATGACGGCCGTATCGTCCTCGCCCATATAGCGCATGATGTTGAGTTTGGCCCCCGCATAGCGTTGCATAGTCCCAAAATGGTCGAGATGTTCCTCAAAGATGTTGAGCAACACGCCCACTCGAGGACTGTTGTGCACATATTCCAACTGATGCGCCGAAAGTTCATACACTACGATGGAATCAGGCTTGATGTCTTCCATCACATCGAAACAAGGTATGCCAATGTTGCCCGTGAGGATGGCATCGCGACCAGAGGATTTCAGCAGATGATAGATGAGGCTTGTTGTGGTGCTTTTGCCTTTGGTACCCGTGATGCCTATGGTCTGCGCATGAAACTGGCTGAGAAACAAGTCGGTTTGAGAGGTAATCTCTACCCCTTTCGTGTCAAAGTCCTTCAAGGAAATGCCCGGTGTTTTGATGACGATGTCGAAGTCGTACATGGCCTCAAGATAGCCTGTGCCAAAAAATTGCACAGCCTCCATTTGGTTCTTGTCGGCCACTGCAACAACTGCTTCCGGAAGGTATTTGTTCAGAAAGCGCAAGGTCGACTTTCCCTCGCGTCCAAAACCAAGGATGAGGATGCGCTTGCCGCGCAATCGATTCAGTATCAAGTCAAACATATAAGCGGGATTTCAAGATTTGCTCAAATTTTGGGGGCAGGAAATGGTGGGTATTGAAACGGGATAGTATTTCTTCTACGGTCGGCCCTTCGACAGGCTCAGGGACCTTAGCAGCAGCGGTCATTGAGCCTGTCGAAATGCCCGCGTCCTTCAAACATGCTCTGACCTCTTCCACGGTGCCAACACACTCGAAAGGTTTCACAGCTGCGGTGCCGTTCAGCTCTTCCAGAATGGGTCGCAGGCTCTCGTCGGCCATCAGATCCTTGCCGAAAATGGCCGTCAACTTCTCCCTTGAAAGGAAGGGCGAGAGGATAATCCATGTGAACAGACACTTGGGACATTTGCCGCACCACGAGTCGGTCTTACTTCCCGCATTGCAACTGCGGAACACGGAATGATAGGCCTCGCATTGTGAGAACAACTTTGCAATCTGCAACTCACTCAATGGACGCAAGAAGCTGAAATACTGTACTTCATCATTTATGTTCTCAGCCACATAGTTTCTGAAGTCACTCTCAAACTCAATGGATTTACTGTACTGATGGTTGATGTTCGTCCCAGGAACAGTGCTTTCGTTTGCGCTGTTCTCATTCGACAAAGCAATGTACATTGAACGGCTGCCGAAAGCCACCAAAATGCTGATAAAAGCCAGCAAAGCTGAAAAAGGCGTATGGCCGTTCAGATAGCCTTCCGCATTGAGTTTCAGCATGGTCGGGTCGAGGGTGCGGTTGATGATGATGAACTCGTTTTCTTTGTAACCTGCTGTCTTCACGCAGTTCAAGGTCGCGCCACGAGGATTCACGATCAATGGAATGACGGGCATTTCATTGCGCAAACACTCGAGCGTGACAACAGAATCCTTGCCGCCTCCGATGGGAACTAAAGTGCGTTCTTCAAATTGCACGCAGCTGCCCATGTCATTCCAACGGAGGCCGTGCGAGGGCATGGAATCTATGGGCAGCGTCACAATTTCCATCAAATCCGCTTCCGAAACCGTAATGCTATTCAAATACAAAAACTCACCCAATCCATTGTAATACAATTTCTTCCAAAACGCTTTCTGCGACTCGGTCAAGGCAAAAGGCTTCACCATAACCTTTTTCGGGCAAGCGATTTTCCAATAACTCACCAACTCGGTCATGCCGATTTGGAAAGCCAAAGTCTGCAATTGCGCTTCGGGGATGCTGTCCCAGTCGAAGAAGGATCTTGCAGGGATTTCCAAGGTCGGACGGAAATGGTAGCGCTCGTCCAAGTTGAAGTCGAAAGCCAAGGACAGAGCGCCATTCTCTCGTTTCACCGTCTGCCTTTCGAAAGTAAATGTCGAAAATTCCCTTCGCAGGGCGTCGAATTTGGATTGATTGTCGGTTCGTTTCAAGATAAACTGGATTTTATGCCACAAAATTACGAATTATCACGCGAATATCACCCAAAAACCATATTTTTGCAGGATGGATTTAGGAGAAAAGTTTGTCATTAGGAGCAATTCGTTGGAGCCGAAACAAGGTAAAATCCTGATTTCCGAGCCTTTAATGAACGATTTCCACTTCGGGAGAGCGGTGATTTTACTCATCGACCATGTGGAATCGGAAGGCAGTTTTGGCATCATCATCAACAAGAAGCTGGAGGTACAGGTCAACCATATCGTTGACGAATTCCCCGACTTTGAGGCTCCTGTGTATCTGGGCGGTCCCGTAGCCGAAGACCAGCTTTTCTTCATCCACACCTTAGGCGAGATGATTCCCGAGTCCTACCCCATCGTCGACGGACTCTATTGGGGCGGCGACCATGAAACCTTAGCCACTTTGATTCACACGGGCATCGCCAATGAGGACAATGTGCGTTTCTATTTGGGTTATTCAGGATGGGATTCAGGTCAATTGGTCACTGAATTAGTGCGCAACACTTGGCTCATTGGCGACATTACAGCTGAGCAATACCTCAACACACCACCAGAGAAGATGTGGCAGTACTTTGTCAATCAGATGGGACACTCCTACGACATGTGGAAGCATTTTCCAAAGGACTTTCAAGATAATTAACAAAGACCATGGTAAATAATAATTAAGCAATCTATGCAGAACTATACGACTATGACTTGTGACAATGACTATGACCGCTTCAACAGAAATGAAAGCAGTCATAGTCAGGGTCAGTGGTCATAGTCAAAAAAACAGAAAAAACAATGCAGTTTAGTTTTGAACAATTACTTAATAATCAACTAATAAATTAAAAATGAGAAAATTAAACAAATTCTTTTCCAAAGGAGTGTTGTTGTTTGGTGCAACGGCACTCATGTTGCTTGCCTCATGCACACCCAAAGAAGAGGTCAAGTACAAGTATGAAACTGTAAAGGGCGACCTCAGCGAAGCCCGCATCTACACGCTCGACAACGGCCTGAAGGTCTATCTGAGCGTCAACAAGGAAGAGCCCCGTATCCAGACCTACATCGCGGTACGCACGGGTTCCAAAAACGACCCAGCCGAGACCACCGGTCTTGCCCACTATCTGGAGCACTTGATGTTTAAGGGAACAACAAATTTCGGCACCACCGATGCAGCAGCCGAAAAGCCTCTACTTGACGAGATCGAGGCCCGCTACGAAAAGTACCGCACCCTCACCGACCCTGAGGAACGCCGCATCGCCTATCATGAAATCGACTCGGTGAGCCAAGTCGCCGCTCAGTACTTCATTCCTAATGAATACGACAAACTCATGTCGGCTATCGGCGCTGAAGGCACCAATGCCTACACCTCAAATGATGTGACCTGCTACACCGAGGACATCCCCTCCAACGAAGTGGAAAACTGGGCCAAGATCCAGGCCGACCGTTTCCAGAATATGGTCATCCGAGGCTTCCATACCGAGTTGGAAGCTGTTTACGAGGAGTACAACATCGGCATCGCCCAAGACAACCGCAAAGTGTGGGAAGCCTTGAGCGCCTTGCTCTTCCCGACGCACCCTTATGGCACCCAAACCACCATTGGAACTCAGGAGCACCTGAAGAATCCCAGCATCACCAATATCAAGAACTACTTCAACAAGTGGTATCGTCCCAACAATGTGGCCATCTGCATGGCTGGCGATTTCAATCCTGACGAGGTCATCGCTATCATCGACAAGTATTTCGGTGCTTGGCAACCTGGCGCAGATGTGAAGCAACCCGAGTTCCCCGCTTTGGCACCCATCACTGCTCCTCATGACACCACCGTCTATGGTTTGGAAGCAGAATCCATCATGCTTGGCTGGCGTTTCGACCGTGGCAACTCACTGCAAGCAGACACGCTTGAAGTTATCGGCTCAATGTTAAGCAACGGCACTGCGGGTCTCATCGATTTGGACATCAACCAACAGATGCAGATGCTTTATGCTTATGCGGGATCTCAAACCCTTCGCGACTACTGCAGCTTCCTCATGGGCGGCTCACCCCGTCCGGGCCAGACCCTCGAAGAAGCCCAAGCCTTAATGCTTGCCGAGATCGAGAAGCTGAAGAGTGGCGACTTCTCCGACGACCTCCTGCCTTCGGTCATCAATAATGCCAAGCTCGATTATTACAACTCTATGGAGAGCAATATGGCTCGCGCCAACATGTTTGTCGACACCTATATTAATGAGGTGCCTTGGGAACAGAGCGTTGGCCGCCTCGATCGTATCTCCAACATCACCAAGGATCAAATCGTGGCTTTTGCCAACCGTCATTTCAATGACAACTATGTGGTGGTTTACAAGCGCCAAGGCGTAGATGAAAACCAGAAGAAGATTGACAAGCCTGCCATCACCCCCATCCCGACCAACCGCGACCTCGTGAGCGACTTCGTGACGGAAGTGCAGAATGCGGAAGTGACACCTATCCAGCCCCGTTTCGTCAACTTCAAGAAGGACCTCACCTTCGGCAACACCGAAGCTGGCCTGCCTTACATTTATGTTCAAAATAAGGAAAACGGTCGTTTCACCTTGTCGTTCCGCTATGATTTTGGCGAAGAGTCAGACTTGCGTTATGACATGGCGACCCAGTATCTCGAATACCTCGGCACTGACCAACTCACCAATGAGCAAATCAAACAGCAGTTCTATAAACTGGCTTGCGACTATTACATCAGCGTAGGCGCACGCAACATCACTGTCACTTTGCGTGGCTTGGGCGAGAATATGCCCGAGGCTTTGGCACTGCTTGAAAATGTGATGCAAAACGCCCAAGCTGACCCGATGGTAGCTGAGATGTGTATCCAACAATTGGAGAAGGCCCGTATGGATGCCAAATTGAACCAACGCAGCAACTTTAGCGCCTTGGTGGATTACGGTATCTATGGTCCTTACAACCCAAGCCGCAACCAGCTTTCCATCAAGCAGCTGCGACAAATCGACCCGCAAGAGCTCCTCGACCTCCTGAAGAACCTCAAGAACTACAAGCACACCGTTCTTTATTACGGCCCAATGACCGCCCAAGACATGGCCAAAGCCGTCACCGAGAACCATCAAACCATGGCCGAGTTGCAAGATGTTCCCGAAGGCAAGCACTATGAGATGCAGCCTACACCTGAGAACGAAATCCTCATCGCCCCTTACGATGCCAAGAACATCTACATGCGTATGGTCCACAACGAGCAACGCGACTGGAACCCCGACGAGGCTGCTGTGAAGGCTTTGTTCAACGAATACTATGGAGGTGGCATGAACACCATCGTGTTCCAAGAGATGCGTGAGGCACGCGGTCTGGCTTACAACGCTTTTGCCGCATATATGGAGCCATACTACAAAGACCAAAAGGAATATTTCTTCACCCACATCATCACGCAAAACGACAAGATGGTTGACTGCGTGACGCACTTCCTTGAGATCCTCAACGAAATGCCTGAGAGCGAACAGGCCTTTGGCATTGCCAAAGACGCTCTCACCAAGCGTTTGGCCAGCCAGCGCACCACCAAGTTCGGTCTCATCAACGCTTGGTTGAGCGCCCAAATGAAGGGTATCGACTACGACATCAACGAGCGCATCTACAATGCTTTGCCCAACATCACCTTGCAAGACATCGTGAACTTCGAGCAAGAACAAATGGCCAACAAGCCTTACCGTTATGTCATCCTCGGCGACGAGAAGGAGCTCGACATGAAGGCCCTCAAGGAGATTGGTCCCATCCGCCGCTTGAGCACTGAAGAGATCTTCGGGTATTAATCCGACTATGGCTCATGACTATGGCCTATGGCCAATGTCATGAAAATAATGGCCGCTCTCACATAATGTGGGGGCGGCCATTGTCATAGGCCATAATCCATAGTCAAACTATCACTCCAAGCTATCACCCGCCTCGCCGTCGCCTTCCTTGGCCTTTTGTTCAAGTTCCAACTTACCGAAACGTAGCGTGAAGCCTGCCGAGATATAGCGGCTGTTCAACATCTTGCGGGTGCTGTCGCTGAGATAATAGGGGTTGGTATTGCTTGAACCCGAACCAATCTTGGCACCCCAGTTGAAGATGTCCTGCACGTTGACAAATACCGACAGGCGGCGGTTGAAGAAGTCGCTGCGGAGGCCCATGTTGAGGAAATAGCGCGCCTTGCGTTCGCTCATCAGGCTGATAGTCGGTGAGTTGTAGTTGGCCGATGCCGTGACTTGTAACTGGTTGAAGAGTTTCGCCCAAGCGTTGACGCGCACACTCCACGACCATTTGTCGCGCTCATCGATCTGATGAACGCCATTGCGGTCATACTCCATGCGATAGCCATAGTCATACACGTTGGCATACAGACGCACGTTGAAAAATCCCGTTGGACGGTAGGTCATATTGAGCGAGGTACCGTATCGCCACGAGGTACCCATATTGTAAGGAATGGAATAACTGACAATACGATCCAGATAGTCATCATACTCGGCATCGGTCAGCCTGCTGATTTCGTTGGTGCTCCAGCGACCGTATACTTCGAGGCCGATGTTACCAAAGCGCTCGAAAAACTTCTGCCAACCGGCTTCCACATTATGGGTATAAGCATTTTTGAGTCCAAGGGGATTACCCGTCGAATAGTTGTCATCACCATATCTGCGGAAAGTGCTGATTTGGTCTTCTCTGGGGTGCGACATACGCATCGAATAGTTGAGTTTCCAGTTGTGCATGCTTTCCGTGCGATAAGTCAAGTGGATAGAAGGACGTACATTGAGGAAATACAAGGTGCTGTCGTCAGCAAACGGCATATCGCTCTTGTAGTTGTAACCTATACGGTCACCGCCCAAGCCCAAGCCTGTGCTTAGGGTAAAACCACCCCAACGATGCGTCCAGTTGACATCGCCATTGACACCCGTTTCAACGCCTTTAAACTTATAAGTACGAAGTATATCGATGCTGTCATAAGTAATGCCGCCATCATTGGAATAGTAACGATTATAGTCACTGTTACTGAGCTGATTGTCGACGCGCAAGCCATAACTAAGCTCGCCGTTTTCACTATAAGGTCTATTGTAGCGCACATCGAGATTGAAGCCATAACCCGTTTGCTTACTCAAAAGATATCGGTTTTCATCAAAGTCGGTGTAAACATCATAGAAACGGTTGTTGTAATAGTCGGAAGCATTCTTGTTGAATCTGCCATTCAAACCGATTCGGAGATTGTGTCCCTTGTCATCAAACTTCTTGGTGTAGTCCGCTCCAAAATGGCCGAAGCCGGATTGCGAAAGGGTGGTATCGCCCATGCTGTAGGCCAAAATGCTATCCATAGGCTGCAAATAGAAAGTCTGTTCTTCGCGACGGCTGCCGAGACTCCGGTTGTTATTATAGAAGCCCCCGCCATCGAAGGAGATATCACTCGTAGAGTCAATTTCATAGTCGATGTTCATGAAAACATTGCCGCTGATGCTACGGTTGTCCTCTTTTTGGGTCGTAGTCTTGTACCACACAGAGTCATACAACCCCTCGGTAGCGGCATCCTCGCGTTTCAGCTCCCAGCTGTCAGTGGTGTTGAGCCTGTTGCTATAACGCCCTGAAGCAAACAAATTGATACTCAGCTTCTCCTTCTTCCACATATAGCTGACCCAAGGCGAAACAAAGGGCTGATTGGATCCGTTCACGCCGAAGCTGATGAACTGGTTGCTCTTGATGTGTGCCGAAGTCACGATATTGACGACCGCTTCAGCATCGGTAGCATACTTGGCCGAAGGATTCGTGATGGTCTCAATACGGGCAATGGCATTGGCGGGCAAGGTCTGGAGGTAGGTCTTCAGGTTCTCCTCGGTGAGTTTCGAAGGCTTGTCATTCACCCAAATCTCCACGCTCGAAACGCCACGCAAAGTGATGTTGCCTTCAACATCGACTTCCACGCCGGGCGCATTCTGCAAGGCATCCTCGGTGGTGCCAGTTTGGATTGATGGGTCTTCGCTCACATTGTAGATGAGTTTTTCACCCTCCATGGCATACAGCGGCCTTTCGGCAGCCACGGTGACCTCACCTAAAGAGGTCACACCAGGATTAATGCGCAATGTGCCCAAATTGGTGTTATTCGTCACCTTGAAAGGATGCATATAGCTCTCATAACCGATGGCCGAAACGCGCAGCACAAACGAACCTTGCGGCACGCCAGTAAGCTCGAAAACGCCGTCCATATTGCTGATGCCTCCTTTGACCAACTCCGAGTCGATGGAGTCGAGCACGGCCACATTAACATAGGGCATAAACTCTCCCGTCTTGGCATCACGCAACACACCAACCACTTGGAAAGTATCACCTTCACGGACTTTTTTCTTCTGCCTGACAGTAGGCATGTTGCCCTCGGTCTGTCCCCACTGACGGTCACCGCCGAAAGGAGGTCTACCCCCAGGAGGTCTGCCGCCCGGAGGGCGACCTCCACCACCGGGAGGTTGTGCCATACATAAGACTGTCGTTAGGACTATTGCCACAAAAAACAAGGATTTCAAAAAATCAGATTTCTTCATGCTAACAAAAAATTAGGATGCAAAAATAGGAAAAAAATGCCGCATCTGTATGGACCGATGCGACATTTTTTTGATTACTCGAATGTGTTATAAGACACATTCTCAGGTTTCCATAGCTTTATCTATATCACTGCAGAAAGCGATAGCCTTATTCACTTACCTTCAATGCCCGCATGGCATTAAGCACGGCCAGCACCGTGACACCCACATCGGCGAAGACGGCCATCCACATCGTGGCGATGCCGAAGGCAGCCAAAACGAGTACTGCAATCTTCACGCCGATAGCGAACCAGACATTCTGCTTGGCTATCCGTAGCGTGCGACGCGCAATGCGGATGGCAAGGGCAATCTTCGATGGTTTGTCGTCCATCAATACCACATCGGCGGCTTCGATGGCGGCATCGCTGCCAAGACCACCCATGGCTATTCCCACATCTGCACGAGCCAGAACGGGCGCATCGTTGATGCCATCGCCGACAAAGGCTAGTTGAGAGTTGAGAGTTGAGAGTTTAGAGTTCAGTAATTCATCTACATAAGCCACTTTGTCGGCGGGCAACAACTCAGCATGGTATTCGCTCAAACCAAGTTCTTTGGCCACATCCTCCCCTACTTCCTTGCGGTCGCCGGTAAGCATCACTGTGCGGTTCACGTCTAATGATTTCAAGGCTTGAATGGCAACTGTACTGTCTTCCTTCAACTTGTCGTTGATGACAATATGACCCGCATATTCCCCATCAATTGCGACATGGATAATCGTTCCTACATGTTCGCAATCACGCCATTGTGCGCCAACAGCTTCCATCATTTTCGTGTTGCCCACACAGACCGTCCAGTTTTCCACTTTGGCCTTAATCCCTTGTCCTGCAATCTCCTCCACATCGCTCAACTTGCAGCCATCGGTAGCCTCATCAGGGAAAGCATCGCGCAAAGCCGCACCAATAGGATGCGTGGAATAATGCTCTACATGAGCGGCTAGGTGCAACAAATGACGTTCATCACATTTCTCAGGATGCACCGCAGTGACAGCAAACTGACCATGGGTCAAGGTGCCCGTCTTGTCGAAAACCACCGTGCCGACCTTGGCCAACACATCCATATAATTAGCTCCTTTGATGAGAATGCCCTTTCGTGAAGCCCCACCGATACCGCCAAAGAAGGTCAGCGGCACGCTGATGACCAAAGCGCATGGACACGATACCACTAGAAACATCAAGGCGCGATAGAGCCAAGTGGCAAAGGTGCCAGTGAAGTCACCCGAAAACAGTGGCGGTAACAAGGCTAAGGCAATGGCGGCAAAAACTACGACAGGCGTATATATACGGGCAAATCGGGTAATGAAAGTTTCGCTTTTCGACTTGCTTTCAGTGGCATTCTCCACCAAATCAATAATCTTGGAGACAGTACTCTCACCAAAACTTTTAGTCGTGCGTACCTTGACCACACCCGAGATGTTGACACAGCCAGAAATGACCTCATCACCTTCGGCGATGTCACGCGGGAGGCTCTCGCCCGTCAAGGCTACCGTATTTAAAGCAGTGTTGCCCTCAATGATAATGCCGTCCAGCGGTACCTTTTCTCCAGGGCGGATGACAATTGTCTCGCCAACTGCCACATTCTCAGGACTAATGTCTTCCAATTTATCGTTATGCTCAACATGTGCCACATCGGGACGAATGTCCATCAAATGGGCAATGCTTTCACGGCTTTTGCCCTCTGCATAGCCTTCGAAAAGCTCGCCGACTTGAAAAAACAGCATGACGAAGACCGCTTCAGGGAACTGTGTCTCGGCACCAGGCAAGAAACCGATGCAGAGTGCCCCAATAGTTGCAATGGACATAAGGAAATGCTCGTTGAACGCCTCGCCGTGCGCCAGTCCCTCAGCGGCTTCCTTGAGTGTGTCGAAGCCAATGATCAGATAAGGGACCAAATAGATAAGAAGCAGTTGCCAGATAGGCAAGTCGCAAAATTTCTCGATGATAACTGCAGCAACCAACAGAACTACCGTGACGGCAATTCTGATGATTTGTTGTTTCAAGCCACCCTCGTGATGGTGGTGTTCATGTTCACCGCATCCATGTTCGTGGTGATGATGATCGTGTTCATGACAATGCTCTTGCTCGTGTGAGCAGCATTCGTGTTTTCCCCCTTCGTAAGGGGGGCAGGGGGAATTCTGATGATGATTGTGTGCCATATTTTTACAGTTTTATTACTTTCTCGTGTGTTTCGGCTGCAAAAATGCGGCAAAAGTTTTGCAACTGGGTTGCAAAGATCATCTCCTCGACTTCACCACTTTTTGAACGCTGAAAGCACCATCGGTCGTCAAAACGCGAAGCAGATAAACTCCCGAAGGCAAGTCAGCCAGAGAGATTTCTGTGGCATCCAAATTCTCCGCGACTTGAGTCAGCACGCATTGCCCCACTGTATTGAACAGTTCCACCCGTTGCATATCATGACCATCGACATACAACTTGTCACTTGTCGGATTGGGATGCACGGCAATGCGGTCATCTGAAAGCGAGCCATCTTCTTGATGGTCTTCAATGCCATCGTCGAAGAAGTGGACATGGAAGGTCAGCTCATTTCCGTTCTCTTGTATGTCGGTGATCTCGAAGCTGTTTTCGGGCGTACCATCAGTCAGATAGGGATGCGGATTGGTGTTGGGGCCAAACTTGGTGCGACCTGTGGCATGGCTGAAATGGGCATTGTTAAGGTTGCCGTTCTGGATATCGCTACTGCTGCCAGGGCGGAAAATCCAATACTGGTTGGCAATATTGACATTGTCGAAGAAGGCATTAGCAAACATTCCATTATAATCGAGTGTGACAGTGTCGTTCCAACGCGCCACAATAAGACCCGTGCCAGGAATACCTTCATCAAAGAGGTCTTGTTTGTTACGATATTCAAACACATACCATTGCGTACTGTCAATGGCCGATTTGATGTAATAGCAGTTCTGCGACTGGCTCGACCCGACGCTCTTCAGGGTATAGACACCGTCATGGGTAATCTGTATCGGGTCGTCAGCCACATGAAGAATCTTGTTCTTATAGATAGCCGCCATTTGGTTGGGGCCATAGTTGTAACACATCATGTCCCATGAACCTGCAGGCGAGACATCCGTGTAATGGATGTAATGATACAGGTCGGGCAAATCCAGCGAGTGACCCATCTCATGCCTGAACACATGAGCATTGAAATAAGTCGGCGCTCCTTCAAACTCAAGATTGAATGTGTTGGGCTTTATTCCATTGATCTCGACGGGATAGTCGATGGAGTCATGAGGGAAATACTCCATGTGGGGCCACAAAATGGAAGCCCAAGCTCCCGTGCCACCTTTTACGACAAAGCTCACGTTGTCAATATAGCCATCGTTGTCGCCATCAAGGACCACATCATCATCAACTAGATGCAGGGAATCCACATAATGGAAAGCACGCGCCAGCAGTTCTGCTTCCCTCCTACAGATGCCCATAAACGGCAATTCTTCCTGATAACCGATAGGATTGGAAGGGCTATATGGTTCGAAATAGCCACGAGGCATGCTATCCTGATACGAAACGATTTGTCCGTTCTGAATGTTATTGGTGTACACCGTGTTATAATTGATGTGACCGTAAGTCATCGTGTTGTAGAAATTGGCAACACTCAGATAGCCCGGAGTCTTTCCATTGAACATGGTGTCAATGGAACTGAATGAATGCGTAATCTCATTATCATCGGCAAAACGCATGAAGATGACCAAATTAGTGAGATCCCTGTCCACGATTTGAGCCTTCATAATACCAGGCGAAATGCCCATGAGAAAGGCAAGCAAGAGTTTAGTGTAAATGTGTTTCATTAGTAAAAAGATTTGTTTGCAAAAATACAAAACTTTAGGTTACAGAGCTCAAGAAAAGCACTGTTTCTTGTCATCGTTTCGAACGCATTAATTTCAGTGAATTTTTGACAGATGGAATGAAAAAAGCACTACATTTGCAGCCGATTTGTGGTGTCCCCTACGGACTCAATAGGGAATCGGGTGAGAATCCCGTACAGTTCCCGCTGCTGTGTTGGTTACAACGCTTGCCATGAACGTCACTGAAAGCCTTGTCTTTCGGGAAGGCGGCAAGAAAAGACCTCAGTCAGAAGACCTACCGAGGGCGTTATCTTCATTTTAGGTATTCCAACGTTTTCCAGAAGTTTTTGGGTAATGAATTGAATGTCAAACCTATAAACTTTTGTATTATGTATTCAAAATTCTTTACGCGATTGTTCCTAATGATAGGAATGATTGGATTGTTTTCGGCCTCTGTCTTAGCGCAAGGCGGAGGCGAAATCGTAGAAATTGGGACAGCCACCACAGGCACGACACTATCCCCAATCTACACACCTAAAAACTATTCTTTCACTCAGCAGCTTTACACCGCCGAGGAGATTGGCACGGATGGCACCATCACGAGCATTGCCTTCCATTGGGCATTCAATGGTTCCAAAACTTTTGGTATTGACGTGTATATGAAACACACGGAAAGAGCCTACTTTGAGACCTCTGCCGACCGTATCCCCCTTTCCGCTTCCGATAAAGTGTTTACCGGCACGATTAATCCAGACCAGGATAGTTGGATTACCATTACTCTTGATGAACCTTTTGAGTATGATGGTAGCAGCAATTTGGTCATCGCCGTTCACAGGACCTCGGGATCGCCTGGATTTAATGACTTAGACAGCAATTGGAATGTGATTCCCACATGGTATTACACTAGCACGGATAGATATACGATGTTGTATATGGGAGACGACCAAAGTCAGTACGTCAGTCTTAGTCCTGCATACATGGCCCCAAGCAACAATCGTCCCAACATCCAAATTGAAATCGGCTCTTCCACCACCACATGCAAGGCCCCGAAAAACCTGGCAGCAAGCGATATCACAACCAATTCAGCAACCTTGTCCTGGACCGCAGGCAGCGGTGACCAAACCGATTGGGATGTTTATTACACCACAAGCAGTGTGGCTCCCGACGAGAATACAACCCCTTCCTTCCAAGTGACCGAATGCACCAAAGTTTTGACAGGTCTCACCGCACAAACCACCTATTATGCATACGTCCGTGCATCTTGCAGCAGCGCCGACAAAAGCAGATGGATCAGCACCAACTTTACCACCACACGTGAAGCGCTTCACGTAGGCTCAGGCAATCCATACCAAACCGATTTTGAAAGCACTTGCGACTGGGCGTTTACCAATGGCACTCTGACCAACCAATGGTGCTGGGGCAGTGCCACCAACAACGGTGGACAAAAAGCCATGTACATCTCAAATGACAATGGCACCAACAATGCCTATTCCGCAAACAGCGCCGCTGTGGTATTCGCTTCCAAACTCTTCTCTTTCGACCCTGGCACCTACACTTTCGTTTATGATTGGAAAGCCAATGGAGAAAGCACCTATGACTATCTCCGTGTAGCTTTGGTTCCCGGAGATATGGAATTCACGGCTGGCACCAGTCTTCCTTCTGGTGTTGGAACCACTACCCTACCGAACGGCTGGATTGCCTTGGATGGTGGAGGAAAACTGAATCTAACCAATAGCTGGCAAAACCAGACGTTGGAAGCCACCGTTTCCGGTACCTATACCATGGTCTTTCTTTGGCGCGACGATACCAGCGGTGGAAGCCAACCTCCCGCGGCTATCGACAACATCAGCATCAGCATGATGACTTGCTCGCGGCCGACTAGTTTGGTTGCGGATGCCACCACCCTCACATGGACTCCTGGCGACGAAGGGCAAGATGCATGGGAAATCAGCCTTGGCACAACCACTAACCCTGAAAACGGCACTATCATTCCTGTAACAGGAACCCCCTCCTATACTTTCACCAACCTCGCACTTGAAACCCAATATTACGCCTTTGTCCGCTCCGACTGCGGCACAGACGGAAAGAGTTCTTGGAGCGAAGCAGCTTCCCTCTATCTCGGATACTGCCAACCCGCACCTACCAGTGTGGACAGAAAAGGCATCACCAATGTCACTTTCGGCACTGGAAATGAAATCGTCAACAACAGCAACTATCCCACCAGCAGCCCCTATTACGGCAATTACTCCAATTTAGTGGGTGCCGTAGCCGCAAGCGAAACTGCCGTCATCAACATTACCTACGAAACAGGCTACACCTACGGCACACTCATCTGGGTAGACTGGAACAACAACTACGAATTGGAAGACAGTGAAATCGTATATAGCGGAACTAGCACCAACAGCAACCCCACCACCTTGGAGGCTTCTTTCACCATTCCTGCCACCCAAGCCGAGGGATACTACAGGATGCGCATCGGAGGTGCCGACTCTTATTTTGACGGCTATATTGGCGGAAATGCAACCGCCAGCCACGACCCATGCTCAGCCGGGACATACAAGGTCTTCCACGACTACACGCTTCATGTGTTACCGCTACCAGCTTGCCCCACCCCGACTTCTTTTGTCGCCAGCAATGTAGCTGCTACCACCGTCACGCTTTCGTGGACTGAAAATGGCAGTGCATCCAACTGGGTGCTGCAATATGGCACCGACGCCGACTTTGCCAGCTATACTGAAATAACGAGCGGCTTCAATGCTAACGGTAACACCATCTCCATTGGCATCACAGGACTTTCGGGTGAAACACAATACTTCGCACGTGTGAAGTCGGTCAACGGCAGCGACGCAAGCGAATGGGCAACCTGCAATTTCACCACTTTGCCCACATGCGTGGCTCCTTCAGCCTTATCTGCCTCTAAAACCGGTACCTCTATTACCCTCAGCTGGACGGCGGGCGAACAAGGCCAAGACGCTTGGGATATCCGTTACAAGAAAAGCACCGATGATGAATACTCTTATATCCATCTCGAAAACCAAACCTCAACTAGCTACACAATTACTGGACTCAGTCCCGTCACCACCTATAAGGTGAATGTGCGTGCCTGGTGCGATGAAGAAGACCAGAGCAAGTGGGGAGCAGGCACGAATCAGACCTACGACCTATCCGTCACCACGGACTGCGGAGCCATCGAACTTCCCTATACCTGTGATTTTGAAGGCACCATGCAGACCGTCAACAGCTGCAAGATACCAAGTTGCTGGAGCGTAATCGAAGGCTATCAAAACAGCTCTTACAGCTATGGCATCCCCACTGTGGCCAACCAAAGTTCAAGCACCCAACCCATCGCTTATCCTCACGGAGGCAGCTATTGTCTCTATTTCCTCAACAGCACCTACTCTGGAACTTCCGAAGAGTATGCCATTCTACCTGAAGTCAGTGAAAACTACAACATGAGAGACATCCAGATTAGATTCTGGGTGAAAAGCAACAACACTGATTGCCAAATGGAAGTCGGTGTGATGACCGACCCCAACAGTGCCAGCACATACGTCAAAATTGAAGATGTCGACATAACAAGCACTTATGCGGAAAAAACCATCAGTTTGAACAGCTATTCAGGAAACGGTCGCTACATTGCACTTAAATGTCCTGCTGCCAATATGCATTCACAAGCTTTCTATGTCGACGACATCCTTGTTGAATACATTCCTTCTTGCCAAGTCCCTGAAAACCTTGAAGCAGTAGAGGTTGGTGTGAACGAAGCCACACTGACTTGGACACCTCGTGGTGATGAGACCGCTTGGAACATTCAATACAAGAAAGCCTCCGAAAGCGAATGGAGCGAGCCGATTGCTGTGGAAGGAACCACCTACACATTGACAGGACTACAACGCTCCACCGAATATGAAGCCTGTGTACAGGCTAACTGCGATGATAACGACCAAAGTGACTGGACGTATCCTATCAGCTTCACCACCGAATGTGGCATTTGGGCTATTGACGACACTCACGCTTTGATTGAGAACTTTAATGGCGAGACCTTCCCACCCGACTGTTGGCAAAAGGTCAATTTCGGCGAGATGGGCGTTACCAATGGCTGGCTTCAATCTTTCAACAATCCCTTGGATAACAACGGTGCCGTTTCGAGCGATTTCAAACACGAAACATGGCTCTTCCTGCCACAAATGCACATCGATGGAGAAGCCTTCCTCTCTTTCGACCATCTGTTTGGCAGCGGTAACGATTACATCCCAAGTTCGGTAATGATTACCACCGATACAGACATTGATTTGGAAGACATCAAGACGGAAGGCTTCGTTGCACAACACTTTACTAGCATTTGGACCGCCAATGCAAGCAATCTTCCTTCAACGAAGCGAAACGAACTTGTCTCTTTGAGCGGCTATGATGGAGAAGACGTTTACATTGCTTTCAGGTATGAAGGCACTTACAATTATTCAGGAAAAATATGGTACATCGACAATGTTCAAGTATATGTTCCAGTTGAACAAACGGTTGAACTTGCTCAAGGCACAAACTGGTGGTCGGCCAACCTCAACATCACCCTTGACCAACTCAAGGATGCCATCGAAGCCGCATTGGGACCGAACGGCACCGCCACAATCAAGTCGCAGAATAGCTCAATCAGCTACAGCAACGGACAGTGGAGACCTACCGACATGGACTTCGACATTCGTGAAATGTACCAAATTCTGGTCAGCACCGGATGCGAGATCACATTGACAGGCATGCATGTCAATCCTGCCAATTATGAAATCACTCTCCTCTCTGGTGTTAACTGGATTGGATTCCTTCCGAGCGAGAGCATGTCGATTGGCGATTTCTTCTCGGGACTCACTCCTGAGGTGGGCGATGTCGTCAAGTCATCGGATGGCTCTTCCTCCTTCAACGGTGAAGGCTGGAGAGGGTCATTAGAGACCCTGGAGCCTGGGCATGGTTACATCTACTATTCCAAGGCAACAGATAGTAAGACTATCACCTTCCCCACAACCGCAAAATAATCTACCCAAAATCATTAATTAAATCCCTTTTTTATTTCCATGTTGTTGGTCGGTGGCAGGCTCCACTGCCACCGACCTTTTAAACTACCGATAATAACTGTAGGTCAGAAACATGAAGAAACAGTATCAAGCAGTCACGGCCGAAGAAGCCGTCAAAGTCATCAAGTCGGGCGACCACGTCCACATCAGTTCGGTATCGAACGTTCCTCAATGCCTGGTGAAAGCCTTGTGTGATAGAGGTCGCGCCGGCGAGCTCAAGAATGTTTATATCCATCACCTGCACACCGAGGGTGCCGCGCCCTACGTCAACCCCGAGTTTGAGGGTATCTTCCAACACAACGCCTTCTTCGTGGGTGCCAATGTGCGCGAAAGCGTCCAAAAAGGATTGGCCGATTACATCCCCGTTTTCCTCGGTGAAACCTCGAAACTCTATCGTGAACGCTACATCAAGTGCAACGTGGCGATGATCCAGGTGTGTCCGCCCGACAAGTTCGGCTATGTGTCGCTAGGCTCGTCGGTCGATGCCACTTTGGCCGCCATGGAGAGCGCCGAGTTTGTCATCGCTGTGGTCAACAAGCACGTGCCGCGCACTTTTGGTGATGCATTGGTCCACATCAGCAGAATCAACATCTTTGTCGAAGACGACACCCCTTTACTCACTGTAGATATGCCCGAACCCAATGAAGTGGAGAAAACCATCGGACGCTACTGCGCCGAACTCATTGAAGACGGTGCTTGCCTCCAGATGGGTATCGGTTCTATACCGAACGCCATTCTTTCGTGCCTCCACAACCACAAGGACATCGGCATCCACACCGAGATGTTCTCCGACGGTATCCTTCCCCTAGTGAAGGAAGGGGTTATCACCGGAAACAACAAAAGGCTCAACAGGGGCAAGATTGTCTCCACCTTCGTGATGGGTTCGCAGAAAATCTACAATTTCATCGACGGCAACCACGAGGTGCTGCTGATGGACGTAGAATACACCAACGACCCTTTCATCATCGCACAGCAACCCAAGATGACATCCATCAACTCGGGCATCCAGATCGACCTCTCGGGACAGGTATGTGCCGACTCTTTGGGCGAACGCATCTATTCCGGTGTAGGCGGACAGATTGACTATGTCTATGGCGCGTCGCGTTCCAAAGGCGGCAAGGCCATCATTGCCATGCCTTCCACCACACGCAAGGGCATCAACAAAATCGTGCCCACCTTGGATTTAGGCTCTGGCGCTGTCACCACGCGCAACCACATTCACTGGTTCGTCACCGAATACGGCGCTGTGAACCTTTACGGACGCTCTTTGCAAGAGAGGGCCAAACTTATCATTTCCGTGGCGCATCCGCAGTTCCAGGAGATGCTTGACGAGGCCGCTTTCAAGCGTTTCGGGCCGCATTTCCATTATTTGTGGAATAGTATCGTATAACCGCTTGATGTCATTGCGAGGAGGCACGACGAAGCAATCCAGGATTGTCGCTTTTTTTCTGGATTGCTTCGTACCTCGCAATGACGCAAAGCGACAACAACACTCACAAACCATTCTTATGTTCACTCAAATCAACTTCGTAGAAATCTTCGGTGCCTTCATCGTGATGGCCGCCATCATTGACATCTTCGGCTCTATTCCCATTTTCGTGAGCATGAAGGAACAAAACAAGACCATCAAAGCAGGACAAGCTTGCCTGACAGCATTGGGGTTGTTTCTTGCCTTCTTCTTCGCTGGGGACGCGCTGCTGAAACTGTTCGGAATCGATGCGGCCTCCTTTGCCGTGGCAGGTGCTTTCGTACTGTTTATTCTCGCCGTCGAAATGATCCTCGGACGAGAAATCATCAAAAACGAGGGAGGCAAGAGCGGTGCCAGCATCGTACCCATTGCCTTCCCGCTGATTGCCGGTCCTGGTGCACTGACGGCTTTGCTCTCTCTGCGCGCCGACTATGCCGTCATCAACATCATCATAGCTCTGTTACTCAACATTTTGTTGGACTACATCGTCATCAGCCAACTCGACAGAATCCACAAACTCTTGGGTGAGAACCTGATCTTCATTTTGCGCAAATTCTTCGGGGTTATTTTGTTGGCCATCGCGGTGAACATGTTTGTGAACAACATTACCGTCATTATCTCGCAGGTCCCAAGATAACCGTAGAGATACTTTTTTTCTTTCATATTGTTGCGCCGGTGATAGTTGTGACTGTCACCGGCATTTTTTGTGACACTCAAAGAAGAAGCGACCCCAAATGGAGCCGCTTCCTCACACTCAAAAATCTATATGTTCCAATTCTTATTGAACAATCACTTTCTGCGTCAAACACTTGGCATCACACTTCACTGAAATGAAATAGACTCCCTTGACAACGCCACTCAAATCAAGTGTCATTACAGGGCTTAGGCATTTACCGTTTATAACCGTTCTTCCTGCGAGGTCAAGCACCTGATACTCAAAGGCAGAATCCTCGCCAATGGTGATAGTGACCACTCCTTGAGTTGGGTTGGGATATACGGACAGATCTCCAACCGTTTCCTGCTCACCAACGGCATAGATTTCATTATACTCATCGGCACCTGCGCAAGGCGTATTGGGACGCACTTCTCCGTCGATGTCAGTGGCTGCATACTCCAAAGGATTTGCCACGATGAGACCTTCGGGGCTGGTCAAGTGGTAATCACCGTTGCCTGCAAAATGAGGTGAGCAAGTGGCACTTTGGGCATCAAAACCCGAAGTGGAAGTCCATTCAGCCAATGTCGCACAATCCGTACCAGCAAAAATGCCAACATAACCGCCCGTGAACGAAACGCGATTGTAGTCGCAATACCGAGCCTCGCTCTCATTATTGAAGCGGAACACATAACCGTCCGTCTCGTTGACAAAGAGATTGTTATAAACATAGAGATTCGACCATTCCTTTTGCACCATCAGATTGCCCGATGCTCCCGTGCCGCTGCATAAGCCTGTGTTGTGGATGAAATAGATATAATCGCTGTCGGCATTATCAAAAGAATAGCACCAGCTTGAGGCTGCGCCTTGAAAATCGACAATGTTGTTGCGGACAATCACTGGCTCTGCTGCTGTGCCCGTGCAGGGACGGAGTTTCACCACGGTAGCATACTTGGTGGGATGGTTCACGGTCATCACATTGTTTTCGACAAGGCAACCATAACGGCAACGGAACATATCGATGGCATTGAAGTCGGTGTGCGTGTCGTTGTTGTTGTCAATCGTATTTCCGCTGAGGGTCACATGGTCGGTGAAGGTGGTATAGATAGCCTTGCTGCACTGGTTGGTGAACGAGCAGCTCTGCACCAAGAGTCCGTCGTTGAATTGGGTCATGTCGGTGCCCTGGTAATAGAGACCTATAAAGCCATTGACAAACTCACAGCCGACAAAAGCATTATCGGTATCCATCCAGCCGCCGGAGACACGATAAACCAGGTTCTTGTCGTTGTCGGTATTGGAAGCCTCAGAATAGCAGCCTTCAAAGCGTACCTTCTCAAAACGGTCGTTTGAAAGTCCACCACGCAAAGTCACCACAACGGCATTTTCTTCCGAAGTGGATGACAAGGTCATGTTTTCGAAGGTCACATAATCGGCACCATCGAGTGTGAGAGTGCTGTTTTGGGTATAACCTGCATTGCTGGTCAACACGACTTGTTGGTTGTCGGCTCCCGTGCCACGGAAGATAACGCGGTTGGAGGCGCTTGCCCCGGAGATGGCATTAAGCGTAACATATTCCTCGTATGTGCCTGAGGCAACTTCAAAAATCACTTCACCTGCAATACCCACTGACAAGGCTGATACTGCCGCACCAAATGAAGTGAAATCAGGGTTTTGCGAAGCATCGGAATTGATAGTATAGACGCCACTGAGTTGTGATACGATGGCATTAATGACCACATGCACGGTGAAGTCGACCGACTGGCCATCGCTGGTGGCACGCATCGTGAGGTTGGCGGTGGCTTGGTTGGCGTTTTGACGTGTCATGACCAAGATCTTGCCGCTCATCGTAGCTGTCAAAGCAGAGGGATTCGAGTTGTTGACAATGCTGTAAACGATGTTCTCATCCGGATCGTCGGGGTCGGTAGCCACACCATTGAGGTTGACTTGGAGAGTTTGCGGATAGTTGTTGAAAACTACATCCTGCACGGGATTGACAATATAAGGCGGCAGGTCGGGAGCAGCGCCACCACCATTGAAGTTGTCCATGCAGAAATAGGCAGGTGTAATCATGTTGTAGCCACTGCCTCTTGATGATGAAAGGCTAAAGGAAATGGTGGCCACATTACCCAAGGGGCTGAGATCGAACCACTCCCATGTATTAAGGACATAGTCTTCCTCATTGTTGGTAAAACGAAAGTCGGCGAGGTAGAAATCCAATGTACCCACAGTTTGACCACTGGCATTCTTACCTGTCGCTGTCACCTTAAACCAGTCAGGGTCGTTGCCTGTAGTTCCTCCGTAGGGCAGCTCGCCATACCCGCCTTGAAGAATGTCCTGATAAGTCCACAGATTGTTGGTGACATAGCAGCCTGTGACGGTATGCAATTGCCCATCGGTGGCATAGACATCCGTCTGCACGCCCATGGTATATGCCACGGCATATTGGGTAGAGCCATCATAGCCACAGCCTGCAGCCGCAGTATACTGGGCATTAAGACCCGTTTGGCTCAGATCCGTACGATTAGAGGCCGTGAAGCCGCCCCAATAGCCGTATTGGGTAGAATTGGTAAAGAGCCAGCCGCCGCTGGGCATCTCATTTTCGCCAACAGGGGGTTGCCAGATACCACCACTACCAAGTGGCACATCTTCGAAAGTGGCAGGTTCTTGCGCCATGGCAAAGGCAGCCATGACAAGCACAAGGGATAATAGTAAACTTTTACGCATAAAAATGGTTATTACGCATGAAACAAATACTGCAAGACCATCGCAAGAAGCCATGCTAATTGCCGCGCTTAGCGTTGCCCTTGTTCCCGAAGGCTTGCAATTGAACTCACGGTTTGGCAGGTCTTCTGACTTGTCCGAGCCCTTAAAGGGCGACCCGCGCATTGTGCGAGCGGTTTTAACCCTCGCATAAAAAAGCAGGTCCCTTGCAGGGGTGAGCCTGTCGCCTTCCCATACGGATGAGCCGTACAGTGGCTGGGTTGACAGACCTTACGCGGGCTTACAGCAGCGGGCACTGTTGCCGACTTTCACGGCATTCCCTTGGCCAAACTGGGTGCAAAGGTACGCTTTTTCCGACAGTCAAGCAAAACATCTTTTTCTAACCCAATAATTAGTGATTAAAATGCCGTCAAAATCCCAAAATATGGGGATTTCACAGTTTCTGGAATGGTCGTTACTTTGCAGCAGATTTTTGTCATACATTTTGGATGAGTTTTGAGTTAGTTTTACCAAGTGCGAGACGGAGCCATCTGTCTCGCATGTTTTTTGTATTTTTGCAACAAATATGCTCATGGGGTTATTGATGACCATCGACCAATATGTGCTCGCACTTGCAAAAGAAACTATTCAATAAGAGCTGCGAATATCATGAAGGTAACGGTAATTTAACATGGAAATAAAGCAAGAATATGAAGCTATCAGCAATATTTGAAGAAAAACCTAAAAGATGGGGGTTCAGGGGAGATCCGTATTTTTGGGATTACCTTAAAGAACTAGCGGAGAATATGGATATCATTTCTCCTGACGAACTGGAAAAGTGGATAAAAGAGGAATACTTTTCACTTTCAGGCAAGGTCATGACTGACAAATATGGCGATTTTGCCGTAATAGAGCAGTTTGCTCATGGCGGAATGAGCTCCGGCGGTGTTGATAACCTATGGTGGATAGAAGAAGGAATTCCACTGCTGAAAAGCAGGTTGTCTGTCATCAATAAGAAATAGTGGCAGTTTTTATCCGTTGAACCAGTGCATCAAAGGGATAAAGACCATCACCATTGGCGTTCATGCCTTTGAGATGAATAGGAAACACCATCGGTGGGTTTTCCAAATTCAGCAAGGTCATGTTACGCAGCTGCTCAGTGCTTTGGTAAACAAGGTTGAGTGCGACAAAAGGATGTCCCTCGGTGTCTTCCCATCTCTCAATGACTAACTTACTACCTATGGGAGTCTTTTTCTCGATGGTGTAAGGCAAGCTATAGTCTTCTACATCCAGTGAAGCCAGCACGCTACCGATGTTGGAGTCGTGTCCGCAAAGGAAGGTAAACTTTCTGCCATCTTTCTGCAGTTCTTCGAGCATCGTCCTCAAAAGCGGTCGAGCCACTTGGCGGGCCACCACAGGAGCAGTGAACAACACATCGCCGTACCAATCCTTGATGGCGGAGATGCTTTCCCAGTCTTTCCAAGTCAATGTGTGACCGAAGGCGGCCTTCACTGCATCAGGTTCCTCGTAGTATTGCAAGACAAGTGCATCGGCAGCTTGACAAGCGAGACGCAACGAGCCACCCATGCCAGGCTCGCGGTATTTGATGAGGTACACATGCGCATCATCTGTGCGGAAGTGGCAGGTGTCGCCTTCAAGACAGGCTTTGCTTTGGCCCATGTCGAGCACCCACTCCAGCACCTTGTAGTTTTCTGCCACCTTCTCCCCTATTCCGACCAATCCTTTCTCACCTCCCATTGCCGTAATCTGCTGTTGGGCAAGGGCTTTGAAACCCTCGCTGTCGTCGGTAATCTGCGGTGCAAATACGGAATCCATCTTGCCCACTTCGCAATGGTGCTCAATGCGGACATTGGCTACAGGCAGCATCCCTGAGGAGAAATACTGTGCCGTGGCTATGGTGCGCTGAAGGGAGTTGGCATAGAAACGCATGGTACCCTCTGCAGGGATTTCGTTTTCTCGTATCATTCCCTCACTCACGAGCCATTTTCGGAAATACTGACCCATCATCGTCTCCAATGCGCCTCCGCGCAGCGACAGCTCGCTTGGAGCCGATGACCAATGATACCATTCATGGGGCGTAATTCGCTGCAGCGTCGAGCGTCTTCCCGAAAGAGGCGAACGGATGTTGTGGCGGCTCAGCACCACGACTTGTTTGAGTGTGTAACGTTCCCTAAAATCATCATCACGCTTGACTTGGGAGAATGCAGTAAACGAGACGCCCAGCAAAAGGAAAAGCAGTATGGTTTTAGATAGTTTTGACATAGGCTTAGTTTGCTGCAAAAATACGCTTTTTTGGCGACCCAAAAAGCGAATTTTGAGTTTGTATTACCATGCGGGAGGGAAGACGATCCATGCCGTACGGTGTTTATACATCCTCATTACTAATGAGGCATGAAGCCGAAAATCCCCAATGATGGGGATTGGACTGCGAGGACAAAAGCAGGACTTTTGCACCTGTAATTGAACCATTCTGTACACTATGAAACTGAAATCAATAGCAACATGTGCCTTGTTGGGTCTGACACTAAGTGTCGGCTCTTTGCAAGCACAAGATTCCATCACGACAAAGCCTCGCTTGACCATTGGCGGCTACGGTGAGGCCGTCTACACCCGCAACTTCTATAGCGACAACATGTTCCGCTACTCCCATGCCGAGCGTTACCGCGACGCCAAAGGCCATGGCCGCATCGACTTGCCCCATGTGGTCATCAACTTAGGCTACGACTTCGGCAAGGGCTGGAGCATGGGTTCAGAAATTGAGTTTGAACACGGCGGCAGCGAAGTAGCCATGGAGATTGAGGCCGAAGAGACCGGTGAGTTCGAACACGAGATCGAGCGCGGCGGTGAAGTGGCTTTGGAGCAGTTCTGGCTCCAGAAGTCGTTTGGCAAGGGCTTCAACATCCGTATGGGACACATCGTGGTGCCCGTTGGACAGACCAACAACGCCCACTTGCCCACTGAGTTCTTTACCTGCTACCGACCCGAGGGTGAGTTCAACATCCTGCCTTGCACTTGGCATGAGACGGGCATCAGCCTGTGGGGCAAGCTCGGCGACTGGCGCTACGAGGCTATGGTCATCCCCGCCTTGAACTCCAACATGTTCAACAACGCCAACTGGGTGAAGAATGGCTCCGCCTCTGGCTATGAGTTCCGCGTAGCCAACAACCTTGCAGGTGCCCTGCGCATCGACAACTACAGCATCAAAAACCTGCACATTGGCGTGAGCGGCTATATCGGCAACACCTTTAATAACGACATCGTCACCAACGAGTTCAGCGAGACCAGCCAATATAAAGATGTGAAAGGCACCGTCGTCATCGGCACAGCCGAGTTCGACTACAAAGGCCACGGCCTCGTGGTGCGCGGCAACTTCGACTACGGCTACCTCAGCGATGCCAAACTCATCTCTTCATGGAACAAGAACCAAAACCACCAGAGTTTCTCGCCCTATCCACGCTCTTTGGTCGGAGAGAAAGCCATCGCCTACGGTGGTGAGGTCGCCTACGACATCATGCATCCTATGCACAACACCGGAGACCAAAAGCTCTACCTCTTTGGCCGCTACGATTACTACGACACCTATATCCCCACCGCCAACGCCCTCACCGACTACCAATGGACCAACCGTCATGTGATGACCCTCGGCGTGAACTACTACCCCATCAAGCAAGTCGTCATCAAGGCGGAATATGCCAAACGCTTCTTGAAGGAGCAGTACAACGATGAGCCGATGTTCAGCTTAGGGGTAGCTTATAGTGGGTTTTTCACGAGATAAGGACACGCTTCGCGTCACTGCGAGGAACGAAGCAGTCCAGACTTAAAGCTTTCACACTAGATTGCTTCGTCGTTCCTCCTCGCAATGACGCAAAGCGACGCAAATAACAAACAATAAAACTTTTAAACTATAACCAAATGAAGCATTTATTCAAATCCGCAGCCATAGTCGCTGCATCCCTCCTGCTCGCAGTGAACTTCAGCTCCTGCAACAAAGATCCTCAAGACAACACCGAGGAAGTCAACAAAGCCACAAAAGAGGCCATCGTGAAACAGTACCTCAACCACACGGTGTATCCCACCTATGCCAGCTTGGCTGAAAAGACAGACGCTTTGGTGGAGAACCTCGAAGCCTTGAAGGCCAACAAGACACAAGCCAATGTAAACACCGCCACCGTCACCTTCCTCGAAGCCCGCAAGTGGTGGGAAATGAGCGAGGCCTTCCTCTTTGGCGCCGCCTCCGACTTCGGCATCGACCCGCACATCGACTCGTGGCCGCTCGACGAAGACGCCTTCAATAACCTGATGGCCAGCCCCAACATGATTGCCGCCCTCGCCACCGATGAAGATGGCATGGTAGCCGGTGAGCAACTCGGCAATGCCCTGCTCGGCTTCCACGGCATCGAGTTCATCCTTTTCCGTGAGGGTCAGCCCCGCAATGTGAACGAAATCACCGACGACATGATGACCTACATCGTTGCCGTTTCGCGCGACCTGCGCAACCGCTGCTTCCAACTCGAAGTGAGCTGGAACGCCGATGCACCGCAAGCCCACAAAGACCTGATGGAAGAACTGGAGTTCAACACCACCGTCAACGGAGGCGACAACACCTACGGCGAGAACATGCTCCAAGCCAGTCAGGCGGGTAGCACCTTCGCCACCTTCACCAACGCCCTCGAAGCCATCGCCGACGGATGCATCGACATCGCCGACGAGGTGGGTACCTCCAAGATCGGCAAATGCCACACAGGTGAAGACGTAACCTACGTGGAGTCACCCTACAGTCAAAAGTCCATCACCGACTTTTACGACAACATCACCAGCATCAAAAACGCCTACATGGGCGGCATGGAAAGCCAACGCGATGAAGCCCTCTCGCTGCATGCCTACATCCAGGACAACAACAAGGAGCTCGACACCAAGGCCATGAATGCCATCGAAAACGCCATGACGAAGATCCAAGCCATGAAGGCTCCTTTCGTGCAGTTCTATGCCGATGCCAGCGCTGGCGAGGCCATGGAGGCCTGCCAAGACCTCTCCGATGTGATGGCCGAGGTAAAGGCCGAGTTTGGAAAGATCGACAGAAAATAATAACGACACACATGAGACCAAGAAACACACAATCGAGCCTATAGCCCTCATGGCGGACAAGGATCCGCCATCTCCTGAACGCGAAGACGACACCCTTCCGTTCAGGAGATTGCGGGTCAAACCCGCAATGAGGGCAAAGGGCGTTTGGGTAGTGATTCCCGGTCTCAAATCATAACAATATGAAACCCACAAAACCCAAATATCATGATAAATTACAAACATCTAAGCATCTTTGCCCTTGCCAGCCTTATGGCTTTGGCCGCCTGTAATCCCAAGGAACCCATCCCCGAGGTCATCAGTGAAGAGACCTACGCCGGCGGCGAACTGGGCACCACCTTCAACACTTCCCAATCCGCCTATGAAGACCCCACCCCTGCCGTCGAACAGGCTGGTTTGACCACTGCGTTCAAATATGGCGAGTACTTCTTTGAGCGCACCTACACGCAAAACAATGAGCCTTTCAACGGCCTCGGTCCCCTTTACATCCGCAGCAGCTGCATCGCCTGCCATCCTGGCTATGGTCACGGCATGCGCATGAACCGTTATCGCGCCGATGACTGGGGCAATGGTTACCTGCTCGTCTTTACTGACAAGAACGATACCTACCTGAGTTCCTACACCGGCATGCCTCAAACCAAGGCCGTCGCGCCCTTCAAGGCTCCCTTGGACGAGACCCAGATCCAAATCAACTGGCTGAGCTACACCGACGAGTGGGGCAACCAGTTCCCCGATGGCGAGACCTATAACCTCACCTATCCTGAGGTCTACATTCCCGAAGAGGCCTTCTATGTGCCGCTCGAAGTAGGTGGTCAGCCCATCCCCTACAGCGACTTCGTCTGCCGTCTCGAATCGACCATCGGCATCTATGGCACTGGCTTGATCGATGCCATCCCCGACGATTCTTTGAGAGCGCAATACCAAAAGGAATACAATGACGGCTATATGCCGAACGGCCTCAATCCCGCCATGTGGGCCGGCTCCGACTTCGCCCCGACGGGCTATTATGGTAACACCACCCATCCCAAGAAGTACACATACGCCCTCACGCGTGGTCCCTTGCAGGATGCCCCTGGCGCCAATGCCATCTGGAATATCACCAATGTGACGCACCACACTAAGATGGGTCACTATATGACCGCTGCATACGCCACCAAGGCTTCTCAAGACCCCGATGTGCAGGCTGAGTTCTACAACTACTTCCCACAGTACAACCTCACAGGCAATGTGGAGACCGACATCTACAACTACCTGATGATGAACGACCAAATCCCTGAATCCCTGAAAGTTCCCGAGATGAAGGACGAGGACTATGTCAACTTCATGGTTTGGCACCGTGGCTTGGCCGTGCCTGCCGCCCGTAACATGGACGACCCCGAAGTGCAACGCGGCAAAGAACTCTTCAACAACATGGGTTGTGCCTACTGCCACCGTCCGTCGTGGAAGACCGGAGATGACATGTTCACCGACCCGAGCGGCTTCTTTGCCGACGGCGACGCCCGTCTGCCCCGCTATCCCAACCAAAAGATTTGGCCTTATAGCGACTACATCCAACACAAGCTCCACATGGAGAACGACATCCGCACAGGTTGGTGCCGCACCACTCCGCTCTGGGGTCGTGGTTTGAGTGCCAGATGCACCGGACGCAGCGACCGTTTGCACGACTGCCGCGCCCAAACCGTCATCGAGGCCATCATGTGGCATGGCAACGCCCAAAGCGACGCCCGTCGCACGGTGGAGAAATTCCGCGAACTGCCGAAGAAAGACCGCGATGCTGTCGTGAAATTCATAGATGCAATTTGATTAGCGTCTGTAGATACGTAGCGCTAATAAAATGTAGAGACGTGCCATGGCGCGTCTCTACATTTTTATTTTCTCGATTTCGTTTTTCTGTCAGCAACAATATGGGCAGGCGAAAGCATAATTGTGATGGCAGTGGCTTTGATCCATGCCATCCTCTGATTCACCTACAAAATGACCTGAAATCAAAAAAACAATCGTTTTTTCATTTGGTTTCTTAAAAATCTGTATTTTTGCATGCTAAAAAACCGATAGAAATCTTGAAAACCCAATTATCATAGTATTAACTTAAACACAAAACAAAATGAAAAGAAAGAATTTACTTTTCTTGCTGCTATTGGTATTGTTCATGCCTTGGGCAGCAAATGCACAAGAATCAATCCCTTACACCGAGGGATTTGAGAACATGAGCTCCGCCGACGACCTTGCTGCCGCTGGTTGGATTTCGTACCAAACGCACAGTGGAAGTTTCTTAGCTATTGAAACAACAGCCTCGAATGTTCACAGTGGTTCCCAGGCTCTTAAGATTGACAGCTGGAACGCTGGTAGTACTTCTGATTTTGTAGTCGTTGGACTTCCTCTGGTTGATGCAGCTATCAACACACTGCAAATCACCTTCTCTTACAAAGTTTCAACGGGTAACGTTTATGTCGGTTATCTGACCGATGCCAACGATGCCAGCACTTTTGTGCCTTTGGAATCGTATATAGCTTCATCAAGCTACACAACTGTTACCAAGGAACTGAACGAAGCTCCGGCCACAGCTGCCCGTATTGCTATCAAGTATCTGAATTGGTACAGATGCTATGTTGATGACATTGAGGTGAAAGCCCTGCCCACCTGTGTCAAACCAACGTTGGGCAACGCGCAATTTATCTCAGAAGAAGGAGCTTCCTTCCAATGGACCGAAAACGGAAGCGCCACCGATTGGGTGCTCGAATACAGCACTGATCAAAACTTCACAAATGCCACTTCGGTAAGCCGTAGCGGTATTTCCAGTTATGCCATTACAGGCCTCACCGCTGGAACCACTTACTACGTCCGTGTGAAGTCTGACTGCGGCGGCGGTGACACAAGCGACTGGAGTAACACGGTTAGCTTCACCACACTCTGCGAGCCAATCAACGCCGAGGGCTACAGCGAGAACTTTGACGAGTATGAGGTGGCTTCAAACTACACCGCTCCTTCAGCTCGTGTACTGCCTGACTGCTGGAGTGCCATCAACACAACCTCTTACAGCAGCTATTCGGTTTTCCCGACCATTTATTACTACAGCAGCACCAACTATGCCAACTCAACGCCTAACAGCTTGAAATTATATTCATACTATTCAAGCTACTCCAATTACGACCCGCAACCGCAATACGCCATCCTGCCTCCTATGAATAGCTTGGCCGGTATGCAAGTGACGCTGAAGGCCCGTGGCTACAACACCAGCAGCACCTTCAAGATTGGAACGATGAGCGACCCGAGCGACGCCAGCACCTTCACGATGATTACGGAGCAAACCGGGCTGACCACCTCCTATCAGGAATTCGAATACGTGATTCCCGTCAACTGCCACGACAACTTCCTCGCCATCATGATTGATGCCGCCTCTTCGAGCAGAACATACAACGGTGCCTATATCGATGACATCGTCATCACTGAGGCTCCTGCCTGCACAAAGCCCATGGGTCTGGAAGTTGTGAGTGCCTCCACCACGTCGGCCACCCTTAGCTGGACCGCTAGTGGCAACGAAACCGCTTGGCAGATTTGCCTTGACGGCGACGAAACCAACCTCATCGACGCCAACAGCAACCCCTTCACCATTGAAGGCCTCACCGCTGCCACAAGCTACACCGCCAAGGTTCGTGCCAACTGCGGCGATGAAGACTATAGCGACTGGAGCAACACGGTGACCATCGAAACCTTGTGCGATGTCATCACCATCACCGAATCGTGGAGCGAAAACTTCAACAGCCTCACTGCGGGTATTCCCAACTGCTGGGATAACAGCGAAGGCACCACAACAGATGCCTCATACAAGTGGAGCTACTATACCACTGGCCATGATGGCGCTGGTTTGCGTTTCAACTCCTATAGCAACAGCACTGGCAACACCAACTTCCTGAAGACCCCCACCCTCAGCTTGCCTGCCGACCAGGTGATGCAGCTGACCTTCTGGTACAAGAACCCCACGGGCGGCGACTTCTCAGTCTATATCTCCACCGATGGTGGTGCGACCTACACAACAGCCTTGGCCACTGGCCTTACCGGTGTGT
Source organism: uncultured Bacteroidia bacterium (assembly GCA_902801625.1). Classification (GTDB taxonomy): domain Bacteria; phylum Bacteroidota; class Bacteroidia; order Bacteroidales; family F082; genus Limimorpha. Next base: position 53,130 of record CADCJI010000003.1, read on the forward strand.
CGTCATGGACCGAACATCCTGTCATCTATCTTGCTGATTATGCTGGCCAAGAAGTGGTCATCGTCTTCAAAGGTACCTCAAACTATGGTAGTGGCGATGCCTACATCTACTTGGATGACGTCACCGTTATGGAGGCACCTACTTGCCTTAAACCTACCGACGTGGAAGTGACTACCAATGCTTTGACTGCTACCATCACTTGGGTGAGCGAAGCTGGCGAATACGATGTGGCTTATTCCACTGATAATACTGCCAACCCCGATGAAAACATCGCTGGCACGGCTACTGAAGAGACCTACACGATGAGCGACCTCGCCCTTGGCGACCATTACTTCTGGGTGCGCGCCAACTGCGGTAGCGACGGCTACAGCGAATGGGTTGGTCCCGTCAGCGTGCATATCGGATATTGTGTGCCTACTCCCAGCAATGTGGACGGCAACGGCATCTCCAACGTGACCTTCGGCATGGGCGACAACATTGTCAACAACGACACGCCTAAAGCCACTTACGCTGACTATTCAAGCCAAATCGGTGCTGTGCAAGCTGGTGTGGAATCCACCATTGCCATCACCTACGCTACAGGCTACACCTACGGCACTATCATTTGGGTTGACCTCGACAACAGCCTGAGTTTCGAAGACAGCGAAATCGTTTATACTGGTACTAGCGGAGATGTCAACCCCACCACGCTGAACGCCGCCATCACCATTCCTGCCACACAAACTCCTGGCGATTATATGATGCGTATCGGTGGTGCCGACAGTGGCTTTGATAGCTACATCAGCAATCCTTCCACCACAGCTCCTTCCGCTTGCTACAATGGCAACTGGGCTTGCTTCCAAGACTACACCCTGCGTGTGCTTGAGGCTCCTTCCTGCCTGCTGCCTACCAATGTGGCCATCAACTACACTGGCGGCACCGAAGCCACCATTAGCTGGACCAGCGATGCCGAAGCTTGGAACATGCGCGTGAACGGCGTTGATGTCAACGGCATCATCACCAATCCTTACCTGTTGACCGGACTTGAACTGGCCACCACCTACAGCGTGGAAGTGCAGGCCAACTGTGGCGAAGATGGCACCAGTGAATGGAGCAATGCTGTCAGCTTCACCACTGACCTCTGCATGCCTGAAAACCAATGCGAAATCAGCTACAGCTTCTATGACCAATACGATGACAGCTGGAACGGCGCTTATATGAATATTGTGGATGCCGCAACACAAGAAGTGCTTTACGAACTGACTATGCCTGAGGTCGATGGACCTTACGAAGGCTCTTTCAATGTCTGCGACGGTCGCGACATCCAATTCGTTTGGGTGAGCGGAAGCTATCCTAGAGAATGTGGCTACGAATTCACTCACAATGGCGAGACCATCCTTGAAAAGGCTACAAATACAGCAGCTCCCGACGCAGGTATTGTCCTCACCTACACCGTGAATTGCTCTGCTGCCCAGACCTTACCCAAGGAAATCACTGGCTACGGTGAAGACGATGGCAACTACTACCTCATCGCTTTGCCCTTCGACGGTGGCGAAGAGGGTGTCAATCCCGAATCCATTGAGGGCATGCTTACCGATGAATACGACCTCTACTATTTCGATGAGGCAGGCGACAATGAAGGTAATGAATGGATGAACTACAAAGTTGCTCCTTTCAACCTCGTTTCTGGCAAGGGCTACCTCTATGCCAGCAAGAATCCAACCACGATTACCTTCACCGGTAATCCTATCGAAGGCACCGAGTACAATGTCACATTGAAAAAGACAGATGGCGCTGATTGGTCGGGCTGGAACCTCGTGGGCAACCCCTTCAACGTAACTGCTTACATCGACCGCGGCTTCTATACCTTAGATAGTGATGGAAAAGAGGTCGTTATCTCTAGCAGCACCAGCATTGAACACATGGAAGGCATTTTCGTCGAAGCTAATTCCGATGGGGAGCAGATGACCTTCACCACCAACGCACCTCTCCAAGGCAAGAAACAAATCGTTCTCAACCTTACCCAAGGCCGTGGCAACACCATCGACCGTGCCATCGTCCGTTTCGGCCAAAGCCAAATGATGCCCAAGTTTATGTTGAACGAGAACCACACCAAGATGTACATCCCCAAAGACAACAAGGACTTCGCTATGGTGTCTGGAAGCAATAATGGCAGACTTCCCGTCAACTTCGAACCTGCCGAAGACGGCACTTACTTCATCAACGTCGACATCGAGAATGTGAGGGTGAAATACCTGCACCTCATCGACCGCGAGACGGGTATGGATGTTGACCTGCTCCAGAACCCGACTTACAAGTTCGAAGCCAAGAAGGCTGAAAAGCCCAACCGCTTCGAACTGTTGTTCAAGACGGGTTCCAGCCAATTCAAGGAGGTGTTCTCCAGCTTTAGTGGAGACAACTTCAGCTTCTGCAACAATGGCAACTGGATCATCAACAACGATGGCGACGCCATCCTCCAAGTGATTGACGTCAATGGCCAAATCCTGAGCAGCGAAAGAATCAGTGGTAGTGTCAGCAAGCACATCGATGCCACTCCTGGTGTCTACATGCTCCGCCTCGTCAACGGCGAGAACGTGAAGGTCCAGAAGATCGTTGTTGAATAATATAGTTTGAAATGACGTGCTTAGGCTCGTCACAAAGGTTCAGTAGGGCTGCCATACGGCAGCCCTACATCCTTATTAATGAGGACATACCCACCCAAAAATCGCCAAACATGGGGAGGTAGGACAAATATTTTTTTTCAGACATTTGCAGCGTAATTGAAACTATACTGCAATGAAATACGTTCGCCACATTACATCAGTCCTAGTCATCATACTCATCGCCGTCCTTGCCGTTGGAACGGTTGTCGAGAAACTACACGGGTCGGAATTCGCACTAGCCCATGTCTATTCGGCATGGTGGTTCGTTGGTCTGTGGGCTATGATGGCAGGGCTCATCATCTATATGGCAGTGAAATGCCGACTGTGGAAACGGATGGCGGTATGTGCCCTGCATGTTTCTATCCTGCTCATCCTCCTTGGTGCCTTGCTCACCATGCTCACGGGTCAACACGGCAGGATGAAACTCGAACCCAACCGACCCAACAGCCAGTTCTTCATCCAAGACAAGGGCGAGATCACAAAAGTGGCGCTTCCTTTCAGCCTCACTTTGGATCGTTTTGAAATTGAGACCTACCCCGACTCAAAAATGCCTAAGGACTACATCAGCCATCTTCATCTCACTGATGGCAACACCACAACGGAGACCGTCATCTCGATGAATAACATATTGAGACACAAGCATTACCGTTTTTACCAAAGCGATTTCGATGAGCAAGGCAACTCCATCCTCGACGTCGCCCGCGACCCTTGGGGCATCGGTGTGACCTATGCGGGCTATGCGCTGCTTTTTGCCGCTTTGGTGGCTATTCTTATCGAACGACGAAAGACTTTCCGAGCTGTCACATGGTCGTGGCTTGCAGTGCTCGTAGTATTGATGGTAGTGCTCTACATCAGGATGCTCACCCATCCTCTGTTGCCCGTGCTGCGCTCACCCTTCTTCAGCTTCCACATCTCTACCATTGTCACGGCCTACGCCTTGTTGCTGGGCATTCTGGTAGTTGGCATCATCGCCCTCATCAAGCCGAAAGACAAAGTTCGTATGGAACGATTGAAAAGCCTTAGTACGGCGATGCTTTATCCAGCAGTGGCTTTGTTGGCCATTGGCATTTTCATCGGTGCCATTTGGGCCAACGTCTCTTGGGGTAACTATTGGTCGTGGGATCCGAAGGAAGTTTGGGCACTCATCACCCTGCTCATCTACGCTGCCCCGCTACACGAAAAGCTTTGGAAATCGTTCCAAAAGCCTATGTTTTTCCATATTTATGGCATCCTTGCCTTTTTGAGCGTACTGATTACCTATTTCGGCGTGAACTTGCTTTTGGGCGGGGTACATGCCTATAATTGATAGCTGAGACATAATACCGCATTACTCAAATAATTCCTTTTGCAATGATAGTTTTTTCTTACTTTTGCAAAGAATAAAACCTATCATTCTATGAAAAGACTATTATTTGTTATGCTGATGGTCATCATGGGCTGGGAGCCTGTGATGGCTTGCACTAACTTAATCGTAGGCAAGAAAGCATCCACCGATGGCAGCGTGATGTGCACCTACAACTGCGATGGTTTCGGCTTCTCCGGATCACTGTCTTACAGTCCTTCAGGACAACATGAAAAAGGCGAACTCATTGCCATCCACGGCTGGGGGCCATCCCATGAAGGACAATATGTGAAACAAGTGGAATATACCTATAATGTGGTTGGCTTGATGAACGAAAAGCAAGTGACCATCGTGGAGACCACCTTCGACGGGCGATTGGAGCTGGTCAACCAAGAAGGCCTGTTGGACTATTTCTCTCTGATGCGTTTGGCTTTGCAGCGCTCCTCGACCGCTCGGGAAGCTATTCGTTGCATGGTAGAACTCGTTGAGGAATACGGTTATAACAGTAGCGGAGAGACCCTCACCATCTGCGACCCCAACGAGGCTTGGATCATGGAAATCATCGGTAAAGGGCCTGGCCGCAAGGGTGCCGTTTGGGTGGCCTTGCGCATCCCCGATGACTGCATCTGCGCCCATGCCAACCTGAGCCGCATCCGTCAGTTCCCGTTAGAGAAACGGTCAAAAAACAGCATTAGCAGCAAAAACCTCAAGAAAATCAACAATCCTGAGATTGAATGCGTCTATGCCGCCGATGTGATCAGTTTCGCCAAGGAATGGGGCTATTTCAACGGCAAGGACGAGGACTTCTCATTCCGCGATGCCTACTGCCCCATCGACTTCGAAAATGTGCGCTATGCCGATGCCCGCGTGTGGAGTTTCTTCCGCCATCACTATAGCCACGAGGAGATGGACAAATACCTGCCCTACATCAATGGCGACTTTGAGGTCTGCGACCATTTGCCGCTTTGGATCAAACCGGACAAACCCTTGTCCTTGCGCGACTTGCAGAATGACATGCGTGACCATTTCGAAGGTACACCTTTAGATATGACCTCCGACATGACCGCTGGACCATGGGGCATGCCCATCCGTCCGCTGCCGATGCATTTCAAGGATAACGACAGCGTCAACTACTACCGTGAGCGCCCCATCGCCACGCAACAATCCGGTTTCACCATGACCTGCCAGATGCGTTCGTGGTTGCCCAACGATGTGGGTGGCGTGACTTGGTTCAACTGCGATGACGCTAACATGGTGGCCTATGTACCGCTCTACTGCTGCATCACGCAAGTGCCCGATTGTTTCCGTCAGGAGAACAACCCACGCAACGAGTTCAGCGACAAGTCAGCTTTTTGGATGAACAACTGGGTGGCCAACATGGTCTATCCCCGCTATTCGATGATGATTGGCGACCTTCGTAAAGCACAAAACGAGCTGGAGGACTATTATTTCGACGACCAAGACAGCGTACTCACCGCCATCGAAAAGATGACGCCTGCCGACCGTCAAGGCTACCTGAACCGAAAGAGCATTGCCTACGCTGACAAGATGATGCAGCGTTGGGACAAATTGGCCAAATACCTCATTGTGAAATACAATGACCAAGTGGTGAAGCGTGTCGATAAAGATGGGAACTTCCAACGTTGGGGCTACGAAACGCCCGGTTACGACCAACAGTTCATCGATGCCATTGGCAAATCCACTGGCGACCGTTACAAACTGAAAAAAGTCATTGAACGCAGGGAAAGGTAAGCACCTTCTTTTACTTTACCGCCTTGATCTTTCCACCCTTCCGCATCATGGCATCCCACCAACGGGCAGGCATGAGCGCATGCATAACTCTGCCAGAAATCGAAAAACGGCCGCGGGAATAGCGTGCTTTGGGGTGACGGCTGTTGACAGCGCGACTGATAGCCTTGGTGATGACGGAGGGCTTTGACAGGAAATTGGTCTTATAGAACCAATCAATGTTTTTGGCCCATTGTGTGCCGACCTCTTCGTAAGCCGTACCCGCCGACGCTTCCATGAGGTGTTTGGCTGCTATGGGTCCCCAGTCAGTCTTGATGGAACCCGGCTCAATCATCACCACATCGATGCCAAAGGGTTTCATCTCCATGCGCAAGGCATCGCTAAAGGCCTCAACAGAGTATTTGGTCACATTGTACCAGCCACCCATATAAATCACCATCTTGCCCGCTATCGATGAGGTGTTGATGATACGACCACTCCCCTGCTTGCGCATATAGGGCAGCACCAACTGCGTCAGTCGCGCCAAGCCGAAGACATTCACTTCCACCTGACGACGCGCATCCTCAAGCGGCACAGTCTCGATAGTACCAAAGTAACCGTATCCCGCATTGTTGACCAACACGTCAATTCGACCTTCGGCTTGTATGACGGCCTCAACGCCTTGACTCATAGACGCTTCATCGGTGACATCCATCTTGATCACCTTCACACCGTATGCCTTCAAAGGTTCCATCAGTTCCACCCTTCGGGCGGCAGCATAAACCTTATGGCCTTGTTGGGCCAAAGTCTGGGCAGCGTCGAAACCGATGCCACTGCTGGCCCCTGTAATAAGAATTACCTTGTTCTGCTTCATAATGCATGCAAAATTACAAATTCCCGCAACGATTCCGCAAGGATTCGTGTTTTTTCCGTAATTTTGCCGCTTCTTTTTACCGAGGTAAAAACACTATGAATACCTACAAACACGAAGTAAAATACTACGAATGCGACCGTATGGGCGTGACGCATCATTCCAACTACGTCCGTTTCATGGAAGAGGCCCGTGTCGATTGGCTCGACCAACTGGGGTTCGGCTTCGAGAAAATCGAAGCGGAGAATGTCTTCTCCCCTGTCATTTCCATTTCTTGCGAATACAAGCACCCTACCACCTTCAAGGACATAATTGAAATTGAGGTGAAAATCAGCAAGATGAGCGAGATGAAATTTGAGTTCGACTATACGATGCGCTCCAACGGCAAATTGGTCTGCCTTGGACACAGTGCTCATTGCTTCATCGAAAACGGTCGTCCCGTGGCCATCTCAAAGCGCCTCCCCGACTTTTATCAATCACTAAAAAGTTATTTATCAGTTGAATAATGCATAAAATCTTTGTTCCCATATACCATTACTTCAAAAATCACAAGATCCTGATGTACCTGATTATGGTCATCTCGTTCTTGGTATTCCTCTTATTCGGGCTGCGGCTCCATTTCGAGGAGGACATCTCTAAGCTTTTGCCTACCTCAAGTGTCGAAAGCCAGCTGGCCTTTACCTCAATCCAACTCAAGGACAAGATTTACCTTCAAGTGACCTCTGCCGATGAGCCTGTCTCCCCCAACATCCTTGCTGAACGGACTGATGAATTCATCAACCTACTCTACGAGAAGGATTCTACGACCCATTTCATTGGCAATGTGCTTTACAAAATGGAGCCCGAGGTGGCCATCAACGCCTTGGATTTTGTGCTTGAGCACATCCCTTCTTTCATCGACACCTCTGCCTACAGTAACTTTGAGAAAGCCCTTGAGCCTGAGGCAATCCAGAACCAGATGTGGGTCAACTACGAGCAGATGATGGAAGATGAGACGGGCGACATTACCCAAGCCATCATGTACGACCCGCTCAACTTGCGTGATGTGGTGCTCGGCGATGTGATGCAAGGCGCTGTCAACGGCTTCAACATCATCGACGGGCAACTCTTCTGCCCCGACAGCACCGTAGCCATCGCCTATCTTGCTCCCGCTTTCCAATCCTTGGATTCGAAGTCGGCCAACAAGTTCGCCAAAATGCTGAAACAAACGCAAGAGGAATTTGAAACCATCCACCCAGACATAAAAGTGCATGCCCACGGCGACCCCATCGGCAGTGTTTCGAATGCCGGACGCATCCGCTCCGACCTTGTCGTGACCGTGGGTATTTCCCTGGTTTTGATATTGATCCTTATCGGCTTGTGTTTCAGAAACCTTTCTTTCATCTGGGAGCTGTTGTTACCTATCATCTATGGCACAGCCTTCTCGTTGGCGGGGATCTTCTGGATTAAGGGCGAGATGTCGCTCATGGCCTTAGGATTGGGGGCCATCGTGCTGGGTGTGGCCATCAGCTACAGCCTGCATGTGCTCATCCACCATTTCTTTGTCGGCGACCCCGAAAAACTGCTACAAGACGAGTCTACGCCCGTGTTCTTGAGCTGTATCACCACAGTGGGCGCTTTCTGCAGCCTGCTCTTCACCGATAGCGACCTGCTCCGCGACTTCGGTCTGTTCGCCTCCTTCGCTTTGATAGGCTCCACGCTTTTCGCCTTGATCTTCCTGCCTCATTTCTTGCCTGCCCGCAAGGCCGACAGCAACAGCAAGACCTTCCGCCGAATCTCGCGCCTCAACAACCTGCCTTTTGACAAAAAGCCCTGGTTCTTGATAATGATTGCGGTCATCGTAGTGATAGGCATCATTTTTTCACCTAAGGTGAAATTCGACAACGACCTCCGCAACCTCGACTACAACTCACCCGAGGAAACCATGGCCGAAGGCCTTTATAATACGAAGAATAACGATGGCTTTTATCACTTGTATTTTGCCACCGTTTCCACCAACCTCGATGAGGCCTTGGAAGCCGACAAGACGCTCATGGTACTGCTTGATTCACTGAAGCAACAAGGTGCGGTTCATAGCTATACCGATGTCATCCCCAAGCTCTTCGTCACCCAGGCCGACCAAGAGCAGCGTATTGCCGCATGGAACGACTTCTGGACCGAAGAGAGGAAAGCCTACGCCATCTCACGCGTTGAGAAAGGGGCCTTGGAATTCGGCCTCGACCCGATGATGTTCTACGACTTCAAGGAACTTCTCGATGCCGACTACGAAGCCGCCTCGCTGATGGAAAGCGGTGTGGTGCCCGACAACCTTTTGGGCAACTTCATCGAATGCAATGCCGACAACCAATACATGGTGTTCACCGATGTCTCCATGGACTTCGATGAGAAAGACATCGCCACCGATGCCTTGGTCACCAACCCCAAGACCTTTGTTTTGGAGCCGTTCTACTACTGCAAGAGCATGGTGGAGGTCATCAACGACGACTTCAATATCGCCGTGTGGATCTCCTCGCTGTTCGTGCTGTTGATCCTCCTGATTTCCTTCCGCAACATCATCACCGCCTTGCTGTCGTTCCTTCCCATGGTGCTCAGCTGGTTCATGGTGCAGGGCTACATGGCCATCATCGGGCTTGAGTTCAACCTCATCAACATCATCATCTCCACCTTCATTTTTGGTGTGGGTGTCGACTACAGCATCTTCATCACCGAAGGTTTGCTCAAGCAGGCGCGAACGGGTGACCGCGACGTGCTCACCTGGCACAAAGTGGCCATCTTCTTCTCGGCCATCATTTTGGTTATCGTGGTGGCCTCGCTCCTCTTCGCCGTCCATCCCGCCATCCGTTCCATCGGTCTCAGCACCCTCATCGGAATGGCCTCAACCATAATGATTTCGTACTCACTGTTGCCGTTCGCGTTCTGGAGGTTGATGAAGTGGCCGTGGTATAGTCGGAGTGTGATGAAAAAGGTTCAGAAGGAATGAGCTATTCCTCGCCCATTCGCGCCTTCATTGCTGCATTGACCTCGGCTGAATAGTATTGGAAAAAGTTGAAACTCATGGCGATGGAGATTCTGAGAATCAAGTCGGCATCGAGCGAACGCTTATTGAAGATTTTGTAGACATGGTTGCGAGTGCAAGGTATTTGCTTGGCCAACCAACCTACGCTACGCTTGTCAGCTTTCAGTTGAGCCTGTATGAGATGTCCAATGTGGATGTTGCTTTGAAGGTTTTCCATCTGCTCACGTAATCGAATAGTGCAAAAGTAGCCCTTAACAGACTTTCATTTTTCATCCATTTCATCCATTTGCGTTTTCTTTCGATTCCTAACATGAAATTGTTTATTTTTGCCCAAAATAAGCGGAACCATGTTATCCCTTCCTATCATAGCAATGATTAAGAAGAAATCGGGGCTGGACTTCAGTAACGCCAAGGATTTCGAGGTGTTGTCGGAGTCGTTTCCAGCCAGCGACCGTTTGGGTGTCAACACCCTGAAACGACTGATGGGCTATGCCAAATCCCCTATCGCGCCACGTAAAGCCACCCTTGATGCCTTGGCGCATTATCTCGGTTCGCCTTCATGGGAAGTGCTGACAGGTGTCCAACCCATTGAAAGCGACTGGATGGAAAAGGCTTTCTTCGCCGATGAGATTCGCGAAGGCACGACGGTGGAGGCATCATGGCTACCCAACCGTCATATCGCTTTGCTGTGTATCGGTGAAAACAAGTTTAGGGTGACCGAAAGCCTTAACGGCAAGTTGCAAGTCAACGATGAGGTGACCATCTTTAGTTTTCGTTTGGAGTATCCTTTGCAGGTGTACCAAGTCATCCGCAATGGCGAGATTGTGCGCGATGCCGCCGGTAACGAGTTGGGGTATGTAGCTGGACGCCAGAACGGCTTGACTGAACTATTCATCAAGGAGGCGTCATCATGAGCAATTCCGATTTCATCAGTCCTGCGCAACACGAGCAACAAGAGGTGTTATTCGACAGCGGTGGCACCTGCGACTGCTACCGTCTCGTCAAGGACAACCGTGTGTATTGCGTCAAGCGGCCCAAGAAGGACATGCGTTCTTCTGAGGCTTACATGAGTTTGTTCCGCAAGGAGTTCGAACTCGGCATCGAATTGGAGCATCCCAACATTGTGCGTTATTTTGCCTACGATGAGGACGAACAAGGCCCTTTCATCCGTATGGATTACATTGATGGCGACAGCCTTGATGCTTTTGTGGCTCAGCATCCTGACTATTTCAAAGATAAAGGACATAGGAAACAATTCTGCGACGAGTTGTTTTCTGCTTTGTCCTATCTCCACGACAAGAAGATGCTGCACCTCGACCTCAAGCCCAGCAACATCCTCATCACCAACAAGGGCCATCATGTGAAACTCATTGATTTAGGTTTCGGATGGAGCGAGAGTTACCTGCATGATTTAGGCTTCACTCGTGATTATTGTGCGCCAGAACAACAGACTGCCGAGACCGAATTGTTCGGCCCAGCCACCGACATCTATGCCTTGGGCAAGATTTTACAACATTATGGCTTGGCCAAGGATTCAGTAACGCAACATTGTCTGAAGGAAGATCCAAGAGCGCGTTACCAAAGCGTTGACGCTTTGCGAAAGGCCATGCAACGTAGCGAAATGATAGGAATAGTCTCAAGGATTGGGATTGGTCTAGTTGCAGCGCTACTGATAGGTGCCATTGTTTGGCTGGTAGGCTTCAGGGAAGATCCACTACCACCGCGTCCCCCTGCGCCTGAAGGAGCCATCAACGGGTTGTTTACCATTAATGAGGCTGGCGACCAGGTGTATTTCTCGAAAGGTAACCTGCAATATAAGCCCTACATCAACACATGGCGCTTTGCCGAAAACCAGTTCGACTACGTTGGCGGCGGCAATGCCAATGTGCATCATGGAGATCTCTATCGAGCCTGGTTAGATATGTTTAGTTGGAGTTCGAATGGACGCCCACATGGTTCAGTCAATTACCAACCATGGTGCTATTCAGCGGAGGATGTGATTAACGATACCACCAGTCAATACAGTGCTTACGGCATTGATACCTGTGACCTCTGTGATTTTGATGGGCAAGCAGACTGGGGCTACAATGCCATCAGTAATGGCGGCAATGAAGAAGGTTTATGGCGCACATTGACTAGAGATGAGTGGATGTATATCTTGTACACACGCAACACTGCTTCGGGCATACGCTTTGTGAAAGCCAATGTGCAATCTGTGAACGGTTTGCTGCTCCTTCCCGACGATTGGGACGACAAAGCATATCACCTGAGTGATGTCAACAATGATGATGCCCATTATTTGAGCAACACCATCCCATTCTCTTACTGGGAGAAGAAAGTCGAAGTGCGCGGAGCCGTATTCTTGCCCGCTGCAGGAATCCGCGATGTATGCACCGTTGGGTTGGTTGGCATCAACGGTTACTATTGGTCGGCAACCCATTTTGGGACCATGCGGGCCAAGGGCATCTATTTCAGCAATTCTGACTTCAACCCAGAGGCTCCTACGTCGAAATATTGTGCAAGAAGCGTGCGGCTGGTGAGGGATAAGTGAGAAGCATTGATTAGGTGAGACTTTCGGGCGAAATCTACCCGAAAACAGGTTGATTTCGCCCATTCGTTGTCCCAATTGCCGCAAACCGCATGGGGCAAAATCCAATAGACATGGAGTCATACCCCAGCTTCCCTGGATTAGTTGCAAACAGGACAAATCTCAAAATTGAGTGAAAACAGGCTTTCGCAAACAGGGCAAACAAAACACGTGCGCAGCAAAAGTTTATTCCTCGTTTCCATCTCCGCCACCTCCTATAGCTCCTATTGAATAAAGCCTAAAACCACATACAAATATTATCACGCCTGCTATGGCGCCTATCCAATCAAGATCCCAAAAAAAACCACACAAAAATGTAATAATAATTGATGCAATTATTATAATAATATTTCTTCTTCTCGCCCTATACCAACGTTCCTCCTCCTCAATCTCTTCCTGTTCTATTTTCTTTCTTTTTTGTTCCATCCTTTTGTTTTCACTTTCAACCCATTTCTCTACTTCTACAAGAACTTTCTGTTTCTTTTCAAGGTACGAAGCACAATAATCCACATAACAGGTTTCATCTACAAAATAATGGTAAACACGTTTCATAAACCCTTGTAATCCTTCGATTTGAAAGCATCCATCATCGTTTCGGAAATTAATACTGCCTCCATTTGCATCATACAGAGTCTCCGAATCAATATACACCTTTACGTCTTTGGCATCAGCTATACGCTTGATATCCTCCACGCGGAAAGATACACCCATTGTTCTTATGTTCGAACACCATTCTAGCTCATTTCCCATGCCAACTATTGATAATGGCGTGAATTGGCATTCATCGTCTTCAACGAGTTGGTCATCGGTGGTTTCTACTTCTAATCGTTTTCCGTCTATGAGAATCACTATTTTATTGGTCGGTTTTGAAGGCTCGTCGGAGTGTTCCGTGATGTAAAGCACCATATTGGCTTCGCCAATAAACTCTTGCCCTTTATAAGTGCGGCCTCCTCCAATTTCCAATATTACGTCCCCCTCTGAATTGAATTCCTTGCTATCGAAGTCAGCATTGAATATAGCATAGTCTATGATTTCTGATGTTTCGTCTTTCAATGCATCGTATCGTACTTCTAATGCTTCGTTTTTATTTGAATTATCCATGTTGCTGATGTTTTTTGTTATTTACGTTCTTTCAAATATCCATAAGCGCATTGGCTGCATTTAAAGCCGCCGCTGCTGTATCTTCCTCGGTGATGAGGCAGGCAATATGGACAGACGCGGTAGCCGCATTTGTCACAAACGTACCACGTGTTCGTGCTGGGAAATTCTCTACCACAGCATTGACAAGGAATATAGGCCATAGTTTTATAATTTGAATTTGTTTAAGTCAAAACCATATTCAAGAAACAGATTGTCGAGTTGTTTGAAATCGACAGGTTCGTTGAGGCAACCTGCAATGTAGATGATGACTTGATAGGTTTGAATCACTTCTCTGTCATACAGGTTACACACATGTCGTTCATATTCGGCTTGGGTATAGGGATGGTGTGTTGTGCGACACAGCTCAAAGTCAAGCAGTTCCAATGCCCAAGTGTAGTTCTGTTCATGAATGGCATTGTGCAGCACCTCATGGTCGTGCATGATGCGCAGGTTACGGATGAGCACATTGGCGGCAATGAGATAATCCTTGTCGAAACCTTTGTCGTTCATCTTCTCCCATTTGTTGACCTCATTGGTAATTTGTTCCCGTGTCATAAACGGCGCATCGCTGATGCGGTAGGGGCATTCCACATTGTATTGCAGCAGAACGGGTTTTCTGTCCACATTGGTTTTGGCGATATGGATGGGATAATCCAGCTCTAATACACATTCCATGTGGTTGGTCTTAATGCCTAATAATTGCACTTCTTGTCCACAATGGAAATCGCGCAAGGCATCTTCCTTGAGCAATAATCCCCAGACATCCGATGGCATTTCGGGCGTATAAACGAAGTTGTATTGCGTATAGCCCAAACCATTACCTTTGCTCACCACATAACGGCCTTTGCCAGTCCTACCCACCACATAACTGCGACCATGAATAGGACTGACTTGCCACATGGTTTTGTCGCCGTGTTCAGAACGGAGATACGGATATTGAGTCCTATTTCCTTTCAGAGAAGAACTATCTTCTAACACAAGACAATTTACATCTTCAGCGAATACTTTTATCATCATTCTAACACTCTTTTTCCAGGAGTTGGCCCTCTATCGGGCAATATGGTCTTTTGAGGTTTTTCTGGTAATGGTGTTTTCTTAGGCTCTGGAATAACTGGCTTATTTGGAGTTTTAGGTTCCGTGATTATTTCTTTTCCCATTTTTATCATTTTTGATTTGTTGCACTTTAAAATAATAACCATCAGGGGAGCACCTTCAGGAACTCCCCTGATAAACGTTACAATTAGATTTGTCTCCACATAACGCCACAAACGCCTTCGCTAATTTGCGAGCAATGGCCAGGAGTCATGACATTGGAAGCCTTGCTAATAACTAATTCTACTTTCATTTCGGTAAAATTTAGTGGGTTATAGGTGTACTTTTGGAGACACCATTTATCCCTTTTGTATCATGACGCGTCTCAAGTTTATCTTGGCCTTCGGTAAGGCTTTTAACGCGGTTACAAAATCCTGTCCTCGCAAAAAATCATATCCTTGCATTATATGATGCGCCATGTTGCACCGTGTTTTTGCCATAGTGCAATTGTTCTCTGATGGCTTGCGGTAATCACCATGTTCCACATAATTATTCCCTGCGCAAAGATTGCAATAAGAGCAATAGTCATGTTTGCCACATTCTTCATATTGTTTCAATGTAGCATTTCTCCATTCTTTCAACAATCTGCTTTCAAAAAAGATTTCTTTTATATGTTGTTTTTTTAAGTTGCCAAATGGCATTGGAAAAGCGCAGCATGGTTGCAGATTGCCTTCAGGAGTAATACAAAATGTAGTATAAGCAGCACCACATCCATTCATATCCATTGGCCGTGGTTTCCCATCAAAATTGACCGCCTCAGGGCCTACATGATAGGGAATATGCTTGTCAAAAAGCACCACTTGCAGTTGTTCTTCAGTCAACCTCAATTGTCTGGCACACAAGTCGCCGTCAATGGAGTCATTGATATTGATCTCAAATTGCGGCTCGGCGCCATATTTCTTCGCCAAGTTGGCCACCAAATAATAACTATGCAAATTGGGTTGCATGATACAGCATTTCAAATTCATAGGAATGGCTAAGTCAGACAGCTGTTCCACCACCTTCATTGAGCGTTTCCAAGAGCCTTTCACACGAGTGATGGCATCGTGGTCTTCGGCAATGCCGCTGTAGATGCTTACACCCACCAAGCGGGGGAAGTAGTTGGCCAAGTGTCCCACCTTATCCACAATGCGTTGCCCGTTGGTGAAGACATCGAATGCGATTTCTTTTTGGTAAAGATAATCAATAATGTCCCAAACGATGGGTTTTGAGAACGGGTCGCCGCCCGAAAGGCAGACTTTCACCAAACCATGTTCGCAAAGGTCGTCGATGATGCGTTTATAATCGTCCAGATTGAGTTCTTCGCGGTCGGCTCGGTGGCTGATTTCATTGTCATTGCGGGTGGCACCAGGATTGTAGCAATGGATGCATTGCTCGCTACAGTTGTAGGTCAACTCAAACATTACCGAAGTCACCGTTTTTCCATCGTCAACGGCATTGTAATAATCTTGTTCCGCCGAGGAAGTGTCGAAAGGCAGTTTCTCCTTGGTGGTTCTCTCTGTGGCCATAGCTTTGTTGCGCTTGGTTTCGGCCAACTGAGAGCGCAGCCTTTTGATGTCGTCAGTTGAAGGGACAAAATTCGTTAGCAGTCCCACATTAATTAAGGTGTCGAAAAACGCCTCAATGGACTCCTCGGCAATGCCTGTCGTCGAGGCTATCCTTTTCACATCAACCTCGCCACTGCGCGGTACGTCAAGCACCTGCCCGATGACATCTGCCGAGTACGACTCAAAGAAATAGCTGTAGCCAGCCAAAAGGTTGTACATCAATGCCACATGTTTTTCGGCGTTGTAGCGGCCACAAGTCCAAATGGGTCTATGCTTCGTATTTTTCATTTAAGTCTCTCCATAGCTTTTTACATTTATCAATTGACTTATCGCCTTCTTCACCTATACTTATTAAATAATCGTCCCGAATCAAAATGCATTGGTAAATCATCAAGTTAAATACATCTGCCATCAAAAGCAATTCATCTTTATCGTGTGGATTATTATTCAGGTTTTTGTAATACTCGACAAGATCTTTAAATCCTGACAAATAGTATTCGCGCAAGTCTAGCTCCTGATAAGATTTTTTTGAAAAATAAACCCAGAGTCTACTATGAATTGCGTGCTTCCAATGGGTCCAATGCTTAAGAAACTCGTTTTCGTTGGGCTTGTTGCCGAGAATCCGCTCCATAACTGCTATAATTGGAACCAAGACAAAAAACAGGCCTATCAAAGCAAGCAATACTGCACCAAAACCTTTCGCATTAGTCGCTCCAAATAAGAGGAAGGCTCCAAAGATGCCAAAAACAATCGAATAACCCAAATCAATACCATCAGGCGCATCATAACCTTTACTCGCTGGTCTTGCCAACCCGTAAAAAAAGGAGTAATAGGCATTCGTGAATCTAAATAATAACGAGTTGTGAAATTTGCCAAGTTTATCAGTCGCCTCGTATTTGCTTTTATGATAGTTTTCTAATTCTTTGCTACTGTCCTTGACTTTTTTGGCAACTTGTTCCAAGGTTTTCATACGTTCCTCGAAAACCTCGTCAGAAATCAACCCCTTTTCGTGTTCGTAGTTTGACTCAACATGACCAGAAATCACCAGTTTAACCAAAATTTCGTTTTCTTGGTACAATTCCTTGCCGATATAGGCTCCGCATTGCGGACAAATACAGCCTTTGTTTTCCGATATTTCCTTGCCACATTGTTTGCATTTCACAATGTTGGTATTCTCGCCTTCTTGCCGATGGAAGAAAGTCTGATACTTGGGGTATTGAATTGTTTCTACCATATTTATTGTTGTATATATGTTTATCGCCGCAAAAATACAATAAATTCCAAAATAATCAAATTAATTATTTGATTATCAACAATTTAATTATCTAAATCGGATACAGAAATTGTATCCAAAATGGATAATTTGGGATGGAAAATGGATGAAGTGGATGGATTTTAAGAAACAAACGCTTTGCGTTCAACGTAGTTAAATCTTACAAAAATCTGTCACAAATCCCTTTTTAGATCAACTTTTCGAAAATGATACAGATAGAAATACCGCTTAAAATCGTTTCAATAAATTCCGTATTTTTGCAGACTTTTTGAAAAACTTTTGCATGCAAAAGACAAATGAACTCGACAGCCTGACTTTCGCCGCTATGCTGCGCCAAGGCGCGGTGCAACTGGGCAGGGACAAAAAGGTCATCAACGACCTCAACGTCTTCCCTATCCCCGACGGCGACACGGGCGACAACATGCTGATGACCCTCAAGGCGGGATGTACTGCCTTGAACGACCAACTTGGCACCCTTTCTGAACTAGCCTCTGCCGCTTCGTCGGGTATGCTGCTCGGCGCAAGAGGTAACTCTGGCGTCATCCTTTCGCGTATTTTCGCAGGTCTCGCCAAAGGCCTGCAAGGTGTGATAGAATCCGACACCAAGACTTTTTCCAAAGCCATGCAATCGGCGGTGGAAGAGGCTTACAAATCCGTCCCTGTTCCTGTGGAAGGCACCATCATCACCGTTCTGCGCGAAGGCGTGGCAGACGCAGATGCCAATTCAGACTTGAACCATTATTTTGAGACTTTATTGGAGGCCATGCAGGTCTCCCTCGACCATACCCCCGAACTGCTCCAAGTGCTAAAAGACGCAGGCGTGGTCGACAGCGGCGGCGCTGGACTAGTGAGCATTTTCCGAGGAATGAACGATGCTTTGAACGGTATCATTTCAGAAGAAGAAATCATGCCTACTACAGCCGCTACACCTACCGTGGAACTCGACAAGTTCACCGAAGACAGCACCCTGGAATTCGGCTACTGCACCGAGTTCCTGTTACGACTAATGCGCTCAAAGGTCGATTTGGACACCTTCGATGAGAATGTAATCTTCGACTATCTGAACCGTGTGGGCGAATCGGTGGTAGCCTTCCGCGAAGGCACCATCGTGAAAGTGCACGTGCATACCTTCACACCTGGCGAGATACTCAACGAGATGCAAAAATACGGCGAGTTCCTGACCATCAAGATCGAGAACATGGCGCTGCAACACCACCAATCGACGAACCAAAACAACGCCTCGTTCAAGCTACCGCCCAAGCCTTACGGCATCGTGACAGTGGCCTCAGGCGAAGGGCTCATCAATGCCTTCCGCGAGTTTGGCACCGATGAGGTGATTGCGGGCGGTCAGACGATGAACCCCTCAACGCAGGATTTCCTCGATGCTTTTGCCCGCATCAACGCGCAACACATCCTCGTCTTCCCCAACAACAAGAACATCAAGATGGCCGCTGACCAAGCCGCCGAACTCTATAAAGACGCCGATATTCATGTGCTTCCGTCGACCACCATCGGTGAAGGGTATTATGGCATCGGCTCCATCGACCGCGACAATCCCAATGTTGACGAGGTCATTGCGAGTGTCACGGAAACTATGCAATCTGTAGTGACGGGTATGGTCTCCACAGCCATCCGCGATGCCGAAGGCGAGCAAGTGAGCGTCCACACGGGTGACTATGTGGGATACTGCGGCAAGAAAATCCTTTCCGACAGCCCCGACCGCGAAACGGCAGCCCAAGCCCTCATTGAACGTCTTGGCGCGGCTTCTCGCGATGTGATGCTAATCTTTTATGGCGAGGATGTCCCTTCAGAAGAAGCGGAACGCCTCGTCGCCGACCTGCAAACCCGATACAAGAACCTTGAAATTATGTTGAACAACGGCGCACAGCCGGTTTACGATTATATAATTGTTTGTATATGAATGAATTTTCGACAATGACTTGTGACAATGACTATGACCGCTCCAACGTAAGTGAAAGCTGTCATAGTCATAGTCACTGGTTATAGTCCAATTAAAAAACACAAAATGCTGACTTTTTTTAGCGACACCGATTGCGACATCACTCCCAAGGAGTGTGCCGAGTATGGCATCAAGCTCATCAGCATGCCGTACACCGTGGGTGAACAAGTGATTTACCCCTATATCGACTTCCAGGAATTCGACTTCCACAAGTTCTACGATATGCTCCGAGCTGGCACTATGCCAACCACCAGTGCCATGAGTGAAGAGGCGTATATCCAGTATTTTGAGCCTGAATATGCTGCTGGCAATGACATCCTTTATGTGCATTTCTCATCGGGTACTTCCAACACCTTCACCATCATGAGACAGGCTTTGGAGAAACTGAAGCAGAAATACCCCGAACGCAAGTTCTATGAAATCGACACGTTGGGCATTACGGCTTTGTCTTATAATGTGGTGCTCGAAGCCGCCGAATTGTACAAAGCGGGCAAGACTGCCGAGGAAATCGTGGAATGGGCCAAGGTGGAAGTGCCGAAGTTCCCGATGTACTTCTTCGCCGATGACCTGAAGTTCTTCCGTCGTAGCGGCCGTGTGAGCGGTCTGGCGGCCACCATGGGCGGCTTCATTGGCATCCGTCCCATCATCTACCTCGACAACGAAGGCAAGATGATCTCCATCGGCAAAGAGACGGGACGCGCCAAGGCCATCGCCCGTCTGGTGAAGTTTGTCGAAGAACTGGGCGAAGACGTGAAGGCACACCGTGTGGTCATCGGTCACTCGGATGCTCTCGACATCGCCACCGAGGCCGAACGCCAACTGAAAGAGAAGTTTGGCGACGACCTGAACGTCATCATCACCCCCGTCAACCCGACCATCGGAAGCCACTGCGGCCCCAACGCCATCGGCATCTGCTTCCATGCGAAACATCGCTAATAAAAGCTAAGGTCCCTGAGCCCGTCGAAGGGCCGACTTAATTTATTGACGGCGTTTCGATACTTCGACAAGCTCAGTACTCAACGACCTGCCTTAACTGAACCACTTCAAACTGAACCACTTCAATGATTACTGTCGAACAGGTACTGACAAAAAAACAACAGAAGGAATTCCTTGACTTTCCTTTGAAGCTCTACAAAGGCAATCCCTACTTCACGCCGCCTTTGTACATGGACGAGAAGAAGATCTTCCGCAAGGACTTCGTTTACAATGACATGTGCGACTCCATCCATTTCAACGCCTACAAGGACGGCAAGATGTCGGGACGCATCTCAGGCATTGTGCAACGAGCCGCCAACGAAAAGACTGGCAAGAAACAAGTGCGATTTACCCATTTCGATGTCATTGAAGATGAGGAAATCGCGCGTGAACTCTTCAAAGCCATTGAGGCTTGGGCCATTGAGAAAGGCATGAACGAAGTCGTGGGACCCCTGAGCTATTCCGACCTCGAACGCGAAGGATTGCTCATTGACGGTTTCGACTATCCTGCCACCTTCGAGGAGACCTACAACCATCCATATTATCAGACCTTTATCGAGAATTTAGGTTACCAAAAGGAAGTAGACTGGACGGGTAGCCGACTGCGCATCCCTAAGGATTACGATGGCGAGGTCGACAAGCTAGCCAAATTCGTCATGAAACGCTACAACCTGCATCTCGGACCGGCACGCAACACCAATGATTTCCTCCAGAAATACGCTGACGGCATCTTCAAGCTGCTCGACAAGTCCTACGAACTGCTTTACGGCACCGTGCCTTTCACCGAGGGCATGAAAAAGATGATGATTGACAATTTCAAGCTTGTCATCGACATCAGATATGTGGCTGCCATCCTCGATGAGAATGACAAGATGGTCTGCTTCGGCCTAGCCTTCCCTGCCATTGCCGACGCGGTGCGTCCATCGGGCGGCAGACTGACTCCAACTACCTTGATTCGACTGCTCAAAGCCTTGAAGAAGCCCGATGTCATCGACCTCTGCCTCATCGGCGTCGACCCCGAATGGCTCAACCGCGGCGTGAGCATCATCATTTCCGCCGAGATGATGAAGATGCTCAAAAACGTCAAGTACGCCGAGACCAACATGAACCTTGAAGACAACTACGCGATACAAAACCAGTGGAAACGCTTTGATGAAGAGAAAATCAAGCGCCATAGATGTTATATCAAGCAATTAGGTGTGTAATAATTCACAAAACCAACAAAACTTGTAAAACAATGTTTAAGACCAAAGTAAAGCGTGTGGCGGCACCCAACTGGGTTGCCGCCGGAAAGCGGGCAAGTTGGCCGCTTTCCCCAACCGAAAAAAAAGTTTTGAGGGTTTTGTAGGTTTTGTGACAAAAAGGAAATGAACATGATCAAAATCCTAATAGACTGTTTCGGAGGCGACCACAGCCCCGAGGCCAACGCGGACGGCGCCTTGGCAGCCATGGAAAAAATGCCCGACCTGCATCTCATCCTTACGGGTGATGAGACCATCCTGCAGAACTACCTGAAAGGCAAAACCTACGACAGTTCGCGTCTTGAGATTGTCCACGCGCCCGAGGTCATCGGCTGCGAGGAACGTCCCATCGACGTCATCCGCTTGAAAAAGGAAAGTTCGATGATCAAGGCCGTGAGGATG
Organism: uncultured Bacteroidia bacterium; assembly: GCA_902801625.1. Taxonomy (GTDB): domain Bacteria; phylum Bacteroidota; class Bacteroidia; order Bacteroidales; family F082; genus Limimorpha. Next base: position 74,946 of record CADCJI010000003.1, read on the forward strand.
TTGCGTGACAACGATGACATCAACGCGATGGTGAGCACGGGTTCCACGGGCGCTCTCGTGGCCGCCGCCTTGACGCGCATCGGTCGCGTGAAAGGGGTCATCCGTCCTGCCTTCTGCCCTCTCCTGCCTACCATGGATGGTGGCATCGTCGGCATCTGCGACAGCGGAGCCAACGTGGAGATCACACCCGAGCATCTGCGACAGTTTGCCATCATGTCGAGCCTATATATGAAGTATGTCTACAACATTGAAAATCCGCGCATTGCACTGCTCAACGTAGGAAAAGAAGCAGAAAAAGGCGATGAAATCCGACAAAAGGCACACATTTTGTTAAGTGAGACTCCGGAAATCCATTTTGTTGGCAACATGGAGAGCCGCGACTTGCTGTCGGGCAACTACGATGTGGTGGTTTGTGACGGTTTTTCGGGCAATGTGCTGGTAAAGACCACTGAAGGTACGGCCTTGGAGTTGCTGAAGAAGTTGAAGAAGGACATCTATTCGAGGCCTATCTACAAACTCGGTGCCCTGCTGATGAAGAAGATGTTTATGGAGGAGAAAGAGTTCATGAACTACCAGAACTACGGCGGCAGCGTGCTGCTCGGCACATCGAAGACGGTCGTTAAAGGCCACGGCTCCAGCAAAGCGACAGCAGTGGAGAAATGCATCGAACAAGCCTACAAGATGGAAGTCAGCTCATTGTCATCCAAGATGGAAGAGATTATTATGAGGTATGAACACTATGAGTATTAAGCTATCAGCCATCAGCAGTCAGCTATCAGCCCTGTTATGGCGAGCTGAATGCTGATTGCTGAACGCTGATAGCCAATCTTGAATTTTGAATATTAAATCTTTGAATTTGAATAATATGTACGAAATTGTAAAAACCACCTTAGCGCGTCAGTTGCGCATCGACCCAGAACGAGTCACACTCGACGCACAAATCAAGAGAGACCTAGGTGCCGATTCCGTCGACATCCTGCAACTGCTCATGCGTCTTGAAGACGACTATGGCATCACCATCCCCGATCAGGCTTTGGCCAAGTTTGAAACCGTCAACGATGTAGTCACCTATCTAGACAACCTCAAGAAATGAAACACATTACATTGATTATCATTGCGGTACTATTTTCCGTAACAGCATTCGCGCAACAGACTTTCAACACTGATTTCACCCAAACCAAGGTGATGAAAGTGTCTGGCAAAACCACCAACAAGACAGGTCACATCCTCTTCGATGGCAAGGACCAACTCAAAATGATCTACTCCGAGCCTGAAGGCGATTATTTCATCATCGAAGGCAACCTGGTGAGAATCAACATGGATGGCAAAAAAGCCGACCTCGATGCCAGCAAGGTCAAAATGGTTGGACTGCAACGCGCCACCTTGCTGAATTGTCTTTCCGGCAACTGGGAACAGGCCGCTGCCGACAACAAAGCCGAGACGACCATCACGGAAGACAATGGTTTGAAAACCATTTCCATCAATGCCAAAGGCAAAGTGCCGAAAGGCGGATACAAATCGGTAGAACTGACTTATCGCATTTCCGATGGTAAAATGGTCAAGATGGTGTTGGAAGAGGCCATTGGCGTCATCAACACCTACGAAATCAAGTGAGTAAATCACAATACAATTGAAAAGCGCACCTCTTTGAGATGCGCTTTTTTTTGTCATTCCGCTATTGGATAGGCCTCATACAGAATGTCGTGCAAGGCCGTTCTGATGTTTTGACGCGCCAACCTGTTGGGTTCGGGATCGGGATGCACGCGGTTCGAGAGGAATATGAGCACCGTCTTGTTTTTCGGGTCAGCCCAAACGAAAGTGCCCGTAAAACCCGTATGTCCAAAGCCTTTCATCGAGCCCAATTTGGATGCCGTGCTCGAGCCTTTCTTGTTTACAGGCAACTTGTCGAAGCCGATGCCACGTCGGTTATCATTACTAGAGAATGGGGCTCTGGTGAAATAGCGTACCGTCTCAGGTTTCAGGTATTGCACACCATTGTATGTACCTTCGTCAAGAAGCATCTGCATGAGTACCGCCAAATCGCGGGCATTGGCAAACAGACCCGCATGACCCGCCACGCCACCAAACATGGCCGCAGCCTGGTCATGCACATCGCCCCAAATCAGCTGCTTACGAAAAACCGTGTCATTTTCGGTAGGCGCAATCTGCTCACGAATAAAATGATTCAAAGGTTGGTAACAGATATGCCACAAATTCATGGGATGGTAGAACTTCTCGTTCAAGTAGTCTTCGATATTCTGGTTGGTCAGCTGCTTAACGATTTTCGGCATGTAATAGAAACCCATGTCACTGTAAAGATATTTCTTCTTCCCCAACGGCGTCTTGGAAACGGAATCGAAAATGCGGTCGGCGTAATCATTCACAAGGTAAAGGTTTTCAGCCACCCTGACACTGTGGCTTTTATCTAACTCATCACTATAGAATGCCTCCATCGGTCCGTTTTCATCCACCGTCACTTTGTAGAAAGGTATCCAAGCCTTCAGTCCAGCCTGGTGCGTCATGATGTCGATGAGTTTCAGCTTGCCGTGAGCCTTACCCTTCAAATAGGGAAAAAAATCGGCTAATGTCTTGTTGAGGTCGATCAAGCCGTCGTCATACAACTTCATGATAGCCAAGGTGGAAGCGAAAATTTTGGTGCATGAAGCGATGTCATACAAGTCATCTGGCTGCACACGATGGCCGCCACCATAGGTGAACGTGCCGAAACAGGTATCGTAAACCACCTGCCCGTCCTTCAACGCCACAATTTGGCACCCTGGATAAGCTTTCCCTTTGATGCCCGCCTTGGCTACCGAATCCAAACGAAGGGCATATTTCTCGTCCAACTTTGAGACAGGCATCGTCTGAAAAGGATTGCTTTCAACAGGCTCGTTCTGCATCAGCTGTCCTTTCACGCGTTCAGGCCGCTCTGGTGCTTCCTTGAAAGGAAGAGTGTAAGTCGGCTCTTTAGGCAGGCCAATAACGATGCCATCGCCACATTTGAACTTCGACACCGAAACAGGCAAAGTGCCATGAGGTTCCAACTCACCTGACAACAGCTTCACCACTGCATCCACGGCAGGCACCTCGTCCTGATAGGCCACCACCAAACCCTTCACGCTATTGTTGATGCGGAACATATCCAAAGCATACGGACATGCAAACAAATTGAGAATCACGTCATTCTGTGCCACCAATCGGTTGAAGAACTTCACAGTCTCATCATTGATACCATAGTTCTTACTCGCAAACATCGTGGTCTTTTCGATGCTGACCACCACCAAATCGTAGGCTTCCAACTTTTTCAGCCAGTCGGCAGACTTGGAAGCGATTTTATCCTTTTCCACCACAAACGAAGTCGTGCTGTATCCTCTCTCGATCAAACCATTATTCACGTCGTTTTTGGTGTTGCCAATAGTCACCACCGCAATCTTCTTGTTGTTGGCCAAGGGAATCACCTGGTCGTCATTGCGCAACATGGTGACAGCCTCTTCAAACAGTTGTCGGCGCAGGTCAACGTATGACTTCTTCTTCAAGTCGCTCATCAGGTTCTCCGTCGACAAGGCTTTAAATTGGGTAAGACCAGCGCGGTACTTGTAGCGCAGGATTTTCTTGCAGCTCTCCTCCAATCTCGCCGCAGCCACAGTATCACGTTCTGCCGCCGCCTTGATGGTCTTGATGGCAAAGGGCACATCGTGGGGCAGAATCAACACATCGTTGCCTGCCATGAAGGCCACGTAAGGCACACTGTCGTTGCGAACCTTCTCCGAGACACCCTTCATATCAAGGCCATCGGTGAAAATCAAGCCCTCAAAACCCATTTCCTCCTTCAGCAGGTCAGTGACCACACCATAAGACAACGACGATGAGGTATTCTTAACCTTTTCAATGGCAGGGAAATACAAATGGCCAACCATCGCTCCGTTCACTCCTTGATCAATCATATATTGGAAAGGCGCCAACTCGATGTCACGCACCTCCTCAATCGGACGGGTCACTGTGGGCAGGGTCAAATGGGAGTCCGTGGATGTGTTGCCATGCCCCGGAAAATGTTTCATCGTGGTGACCAAGCCTTTGCTTTGCATACCAAGCGCGTACGATGTGGCTTTTTCTCCTACCTTCTGCGGATTCTCACCAAAACTGCGCATTCCAATGATTGGGTTGGCCGCATTGGAGTTGACATCAGCGACAGGAGCGAAATTCACATGGATGCCCATCCGTTGGCATTGCTCAGCCACTTGTTGTCCCATCTCATAAAGCAATTGGTCGTCGGCAATGGCACCCAGGGTCATCTGATAGGGATAGGCCAATGTCTTGTTGACACGCATGGCCAAGCCCCATTCAGCATCAATGGAGACCATCAACGGTGTCTGCGCCAATGCCTGCCATTCGTTAGTCTTTTTGACTTGAGCCTCAGCATCGGCACGGAAGAAACACACGCCACCGATGTTGTACTTCTTGATGTATTTCGCCACATCGTCATAAAACGGCTTGTCAGGCTGATTGGCACGCATGCAAATCAACTGACCCACCCGCTGCTCCACGGTAAGGCTGTTATACACCGAATCCACCCAGCGCGATTCCGCGTCCTGGGCAAAGCACTGTGCGGCGGAAAAGGCCAACACAAAGCAACCAATTAAACGTTTTTTGATATTCATATAACTATACTATTATTCAATAAGAAATATTATTTGATCTCAACCAATCCTTTAACTCCAGCCAATCGTAAGGCTTGCAAACGATGGTCTTGTTTTCGTCCAATACAAACACCGTTGGCGTAGAAGTGATATGGTAATCCAAAAAGGCTTTGCTATCCCAACGCAATTCATCATAGAAATGGTATCCCGACAAACGCATTTTTTTTGCCTCTTTTGTCACCTCTTCTTTGTCATCGGCCAAAGCAAACGTAACCAACTCAAAATCAGACTTCAAGTCAAGGTGTTTTCGAATTTGCACTAGAAAGTCATGACAGTATTCGCAGTCCGTCGACCAAAAGACGATAATGATATGCGATGCTTGGGAATCAAACAAGCAATATGACTTCCCATCGACAGTAGTCCCTTTAAAATCAGGGGCTTGCACACCAACTTTCACCTTCTGATAAGGCTCCGTGATGGAATCCAGACGCAGACCTTCTTCCATAGTTATCTCACCTTCAGCGAGTTGAGGATAATTCAAAAGATAGTCAACCACAGCATCCCTGCCCATGGAGGCATAGCCGTTCAAGGCGAACTCCAGCACGTGCTCATATACGCTCATATTGGCTTTGGCCTTGTCGAGCAGCACACCCAAACCCGCAATGGACAGGCTGTCGAAGCGACGCTCGTCGCCATCAGTAAAAGAATAGAAGTAACTAACCATCTTATCGGAAAAAGCCTTTGAGGTGACCAAGGTGGTATCGCTGAAATCCACATCATCCCAATAACCCAACATCACATCGGTTTGTGCCTTCATAGAAAACCCTGAAAGCATCAAAACGAAAAGAAAAATGATATGGATTATCTTTTTCATATTCTATACTTTATATCACCTTATTACAAGTCCAACTTTAACTGTATAGCCATGTTGAATGTCATGCGATGCAAAGGCGTGGTGCCATGGTCGGCGATGGCTTGTTTGTGTTCAGGCGTAGGATAGCCCTTGTTCTTTTTCCAGTTGTAAACGGGGTATTGTTCCCCGTACTCCACCATCATCATGTCCCTCGTGGTCTTTGCCAAAATGGAAGCTGCCGCAATGGATTGATATTTGGCGTCGCCGCCTACGATGCAGACATGCTTCACCTTTTTATAGGGATTGAAGCGGTTACCGTCAATCAGCAGCAACTCTGGACGTACTTTCAGCTGGTCCAAAGCCCTGTGCATGGCTAAAAAGGAAGCATTCAAGATATTGATCTCGTCAATCTCTTGTGCAGTGACGATGCCGATGCCATAGCTCAAGGCTTCTTTCATGACCAATTCTCGTAATTGCATCCTTTTTTTCTCCGTAAGTTGCTTGGAGTCATTGAGTTCTGGGTAATCCACATCCTTCTTCAAGATGACAGCAGCGGCCACCACCGGACCTGCCAAACAGCCACGGCCAGCCTCATCGCAACCTGCTTCAATCTTATCCGAATAATGCGTTAACAGTCCCATGGTTTAGAGCCATTTAAAGTAATACTGATTGGCAAAGACCAAAAGGATGAACAGCGTCAGAAACAGATTGGCCCAACCCGTGTTGCCCATATAGGAAAAAGCGTATGACACAAGGATGGACAAGACAATGAAAACCAAACCGTTCATCAACACATTGCCTCCTAAGAACAAGGTCAGCAAGGCGAAAATGGCAAGGATGAACGTCATTGAAATCTTGGTGCGCACAGCAACCGTCTTCTCAAAGCCCGAATTATTGCCAAGAAACATCATCACAGTCGGAACAATAAGGATGGACAACAAGATGATATTCCGTAAGTTAAATCCTTCCACCGTAAAATGGAACGAGGTAAAATAGTCCTTATATCCCTGCAACAAGGCACCGAAGTCGCCAAAGAGGAACACACAGACAAAATACACAAAGTAGACAAACAGGAACCCAAAAAGCGGTATCAGTTGCAAGCGCAACGAACCTTTCTTCGCAATGGGAAGCACGATGATTGCCCATAGTAACAACAAGATAGAAGGAAAATAACATAGGGAAGCCAAAGCGATGAAAGCACCTGACTTCAGCAACTTCATCTCAGGATTGGGCAATAGATAGGTATCATACAAATTGCTGATTGACAATAAGATGAATAATACCGAAAAGGCAAAGGGATAAAAGTTGGTCTGAGTCACTGTGAGGCTCATCAGCAGGACGAAAACGAAAGCACCCATCGAGCTCACCTTGCCGACAATCTGGTTTTTCACCATGACGGAGTTGAAAACCAAGGTGCCAAGCACCAACAGCACAAAAGCAACAGCATGTTGTGCAAGGGCAGAACTACGGAGCAACTTGTCCACAAGGTTGAAGAGCGGCGTGACCGGCTCATCCAAGCCCACGATGGCCTTTCCCGACACAAACGCGGGAATCCAGAGGGCAATCGCCAACAAGGCAACCACCACATACTGAACGGCATAGCTCTGTCTGAAAAACTTTATCATTGCATTCTCATCAAATCAAGTCCAATGTCGTGGCGGTAGTTAACGCCTTCGAAATGAATCTTTTCCACCTCGCGGTAGGCAATACTCCTCGCCTCTTCAATCGAGTCGCCGTGGGCCGTCACCGCAATGACACGACCGCCTGCCGTGACCACATTGTTTTCAGCATCAAATGCCGTGCCAGCATGGAAGGCGACCACATCCTTGAGGTTTTCTAAGCCACTCATTTTCATACCTTTTTTATAGGCTTCAGGGTAGCCACCCGACACCATCATCACCGTGACAGCGGTCTTGGCGCTCTTGGCATAATGCACCTCGTCGAGGCGGCCATTGGCACAAGCCATGAGCAAGTCAGCGAAGTCGCCCTCGATACGGGTCATCACGGCTTCGGTCTCGGGGTCGCCCATACGTACATTGTATTCAATGACATAAGGATTACCACCATCGTTCATCAAGCCCAAGAAAATGAAACCTTTATAGTCGATGCCTTCGGCTTTCAAGCCTTTTAAGGTAGGTTTCACGATGCGCTCTTCTACCCTGTTTAGGAACTCAGGTGTACAGAACGGAACAGGTGATACAGCGCCCATTCCACCCGTGTTCAAGCCCTGGTCACCATCGCCGATGCGCTTATAGTCCTTGGCCTCGGGCAACAGCACATAATGCTCTCCGTCAGTCAAAACGAACACCGACACCTCGATGCCTTTCAGGAACTCCTCGATGACCACCGTGGCAGAAGCGGCACCGAATTTGCCGTCGAGCATCTTGCCCAACTCGTCCTTGGCTTCCTGCAAGTCGTTCAGGATCAACACACCCTTACCAGCAGCCAGACCATCGGCTTTCAGCACGTATGGGGCTTTCACACTTTCGAGGAACTTGAAACCTTCGTTGAGGTTATCCTTGTTGACTTTGAAACACTTCGCTGTCGGCACACCATATTTCGCCATAAAGTCCTTGGCAAAGGCCTTGCTGCCTTCCAACTCAGCACCACGCTTGTCGGGACCGATAATCTTCACAGCTTTCAGGCCGGCATCACCTTTGAAGAAATCCACAATGCCATCCACCAAAGGCTGCTCAGGGCCGACCACAACAAGATTGATCTCCTGTTTCAAACAGAATTCTTTTATCGCTTCAAAATCAGAAAGTTTGATATTCACATTGACACCCACTTGTGCCGTACCTGCATTGCCTGGTGCAATGAAAACATGGGCACCTTCGCTCTGAGCAAGCTTCCATGCCAAGGCATGTTCGCGGCCACCCGAGCCGAGCACTAAGATGTTGCGTCTCACTGCAGTGATGTGTTGTCCTTGGACTTCTTTCCAATCGACTGCATCTTTCTTGGCTTCGCCAGGATACATTATTATTTTTGCCATATCTTATTCGTTTATTGCCTTAATTAAAGAATTCCAAATGTCCTCAGCAGCTTTATCCCACGAGAAAACTTTAGCACGTTCTCTACCCTTCTCAATAAGAGACTCACGCACCTTCTCATCAAGCATCTCCGTCATGCCTTCGGCGATGGAGGTCTCACTGAACGGGTCGACTAACAGTGCCGCATCCTCTGCCACCTCAGGCATGGAAGTGACATTAGAGGTGATGACAGGCGTGTCGCACTTGAAGGCCTCCAAAATCGGAATACCAAAACCCTCAAAATAAGACACATACACCGATGCCAAGGCTGCTGCTGTCACCAAGTGCAAGTCTTCGGCACTCAGGCGCCCGGCGAAGACCACCTCATCCTTAAATCGCATGGAGCTATAGGCCTGCTCAATCGGTTCCGACCACCAGCGCTTCTCCCCTACAATCAGCAACTTGACGTTGGATGGGGTCTGGCTCTTGAACAAGTCAAAAGCCGTGAACAAACGCGCCAAGTTTTTGCGTGGATGCAACGAGCCGACGAACATGAAATAAGGATTCCCATTCGTGTATTTTGCACGGATGGCCTCCTGCTCTTCTTCTGAAATGGGTGCAAACTTCTCATTCACACCGTTGTATGCCACATCTATCTTCTCAGGATCAACACCATAGCAATCCACAATGTCCTGTTTCGAAAACTCCGACACCGTCACGATTCGCTTGGCCTTGCGGGCAAACTTCGGGAAGTATTTCTTGTAGTGCCAAAGATGGATTTTTGGCATGTCCTTCGGGAAGTGCTCGAAATTAAGGTCATGGAATTGTGTCACTTGGGACACATCAGAACGAAGGCTGAGGTAGCCATCGGGCGAGAAGAACAAGTCGGGCTTGATCTTCTTCAAGGCCTTGGTCACCGAAAACTCGAAGAACCAAATGAACAGGAATGGGTGTCGCGCCTGTGGGAACAACACTATGGGTTTCACGTTGTCGCCGAAGATGAACAATGGATCGGGCTCCCGGTCGAAGATGAAGTAGAACTCCACCTCGGGATGGTCTTTGACCATGCGACGCAAAGTCTCATAGGCCACCCATCCGATGCCTTCCAGCTTGTTTTTCAGCAACAAACGCGTATTTACCGCAATTTTCATAGCGGCATCTTAATAGCGGTAGATGTCCGACTTGTAAGGTCCCTCGACGGGCACGCCGATGTAGTCGGCCTGCTTCTGCGTGAGCTTGGTGAGCTTCACGCCAATCTTCTCAAGGTGCAAGCGGGCGACTTCCTCGTCCAAATACTTGGGCAGGCAGTAGACACCTACTTTATATTGTCCGCGCTTCTCCCAAAGGTCCATCTGGGCCAAGGTCTGGTTGGTGAACGAGTTGCTCATCACAAAGCTAGCATGACCTGTGGCACAGCCAAGGTTGACCAAACGACCTGAAGCCAGCAGGAAGATGCAGTGACCGTCGTCGAAGACATATTTATCGACCTGAGGCTTGATGTTGATTTTCTCCTTCAGATGCTCGGTCTTTTCGAGGCGATCCACTTGGATTTCGTTGTCGAAGTGGCCTATGTTGCACACGATAGCCTGGTCTTTCATCTTCAGGATGTGCTCCAATGTGATGACATCGCAGTTGCCCGTCGTGGTGACAAAGATGTTACCTTCCTTGACGGCCTCTTCCATCGTGGTGACCTCAAAGCCTTCCATGGCGGCTTGCAGGGCGCAAATGGGGTCAATTTCGGTGACAAGCACACGGGCGCCATAGCTCTTCATGGAGTGTGAGCAGCCCTTGCCCACTTCGCCGTAACCGCACACGACGACCACCTTACCGGCAATCATCACATCAGTGGCACGCTTGATGCCATCGGCCAACGACTCGCGGCAGCCGTAGAGGTTGTCGAACTTCGACTTGGTCACCGAATCGTTCACGTTGATGGCGGGCACCAGCAACTCGCCGCGCTCGTGCATCTGATACAGACGGTGCACGCCCGTGGTGGTCTCTTCCGAAACGCCCTTCCAGCCAGCCACAACCGTATGCCAGAAGGTAGGATTCTCTTTATAGGTCGCCTTGATGACGCTCATCAGTGCAGCCTCTTCGGCACTACCCGTAGGTACGTCAAGGAGGTTAGGATCGTTTTCGCAGGCATAGCCCTTGTGAATCAGCAAGGTGGCATCGCCGCCATCATCCACGATGAGGTCCGGGCCAGTGCCATCGGGGAAAGTGATGGCACGTTTGGTGCACCACCAATAGTCTTCGAGCGTCTCGCCTTTCCAAGCGAAGACGGAGGTACCCGTCTCAGCGATGGCAGCTGCAGCATGGTCTTGCGTGGAATAGATGTTGCACGAGCACCAACGCACCGTGGCACCCAACTTGACCAAAGTCTCAATCAGGCAGGCCGTTTGGATGGTCATGTGCAGCGAACCCATGATCTTGGCGCCTTTCAGCGGCTTCGTGTCGCCGTATTTCTTGCGCAGCGACATCAGGCCGGGCATTTCGTGTTCCGATACTTCAATTTCCTTGCGTCCCCAAGCGGCCAAGTCCATGTCGGCCACTAAATACGGGAGTTTGCTATCTAAAAGTCTGTTATCCATTGATTTAAGTATTTTGTTTTCGTGTTAGTATGAAAAGGCAAAGATAAACAAATTCCCCTTACATCAACACAAAAAGCGGAGAAATTCTCCGCTCGATTTTTAACACGAATTGTCATAAATTGGACACGAAATCGAAGATTGGCTCCGCCTAATCGGAGATTTCGACAAAGTCAATTGCAAAAATCCAATTTCTGAATATTTTATGATAAATTCTTGATAATTCGTGTTTTAAATTCAATCTGGCAAGCGATACAAAGTCAGTTTGTCGTCCAAGGTGCATTGAATCAGGCCGTAATGCTTGGCGTAATAGACTTCAGTCGGGAAATTTTTCGTTTGCGGATAAGCAACGTCCTTGAGTTTGAGGCGCATCACACCTTGATATTCCACATCGTGCACATCGTATTTGTCGAGGTATTCAGCCATGAATTCCATCTCGCTGTCATTGCTGTACTCGTAGCAACACCTCGAATAAAACTTGTTGCCATCGATGCGCATAGTGTAATGCGCCGGGCCGAGATCCATCCTGAAATCGTCAGTGCCTTCCGGCTCGTCCTCAAGATGGTCTGCGGTCAAGCTAACGCTCATATTCAACGTAGAAAAAGAGGAGAAGCCGCTTTGGTAAACATGCTCGAATTCAAAGCCTTTCACATATATACCCATAAAATAGCTTTCCTGTTCCGACATGTATTGGTCAATATCCGCAAATGAAAACGACTGCGAAACACCGTTGTTGTCGCGCATGGTGAACTTGAGGTTGACTGTGTCGGCAAACCACGCGCGGTTGGAATCTTGCACATAGTAAGATTGGGTTGGCTTCGTGCATGAGGCCGTCACAAAGGCCAAAGCCAAGATAATCAAAAATTTAGTCTTCATAAAGCATGTATTTTTCACCGTTAGACATCACAATTCCCACAAAACCGTTTTCATAGTTGTAGAAAATGGTTTCGGCATGAATCAATTCGTCATCATAATTATAATAGTCTGTTTTCAACTTGAAAACATCCTTGTAATAACGACCATTAACTTCCAATGAATCAATAATTTCGCAATCAGAATGATCATCGCCGATGAAAGGCAATTTTGCACTGCCGACAGCAAAAAGGTCAGCCTTTTTATACCAAGGCTGCATTTCCTCTTCATTCAGCATGTAAGCATTTGATAAAGAAATGCTCAAGTCGAAAACCGGATACTTGGGTTTACAAGTAGTCATGTCCACTTCGTACTCATAATAATAGTCAGGAGCAGGCTCGAAACGAGTTGGCACAGTGCCGTAACCCTCGCTTGAAGTTTTGTGTCGATGGCGTTCCACCTCAAATTCGATGATGACCTTACTTGTTTCGTGCTGCATACGAAACACGTCGCCGTTTTGGTAAGGAACGGTAGCCAGATACTGTTCGGGGATGCGTCCCAAGTCGATGTGAACTGGCTCCTTACTCGGACAAGCCGTGAGCAGCAGCAACATCACCCCGAAAACTGCCGAAGTCGCCACTTTTCTGAAAAATCGTTTCTTCGTTTGCATAATTGATACGCTTTTAAGTTTTCGGTTGCAAAAATATGGCAAATTATGCCTCAAAATCCAAGTTTTTGGGGCATTACAAACTTTTGGAAAACCTGCACATTGATTCCCAACGCATTACGTTTTTCGATTACAATATTTCTATTTGCAAAAAAGCGGACAAATTTCCGAAAAATATGTATTTTTGCCAAAACTTAAAACAACAGCAATATGAATCAACCTTACACTAACATCAACATCAACCCTAACAAAAAGAAAATCGGACGTTACATCGTTTGGGGCATTGTAGGACTCTTCGCCATCCTCGTGTTTTTCTCCTCTTTCTACACCATCCGTTCATCGGAACGCGGTGTGCTCGCCACCTTCGGCAAGATGAGTGACGAGGTCATTGGAGACGGTCTTCACATGAAGATCCCGTTCATACAGACCATCAAACGCGTGAATGTGCAGCAGAAGAAGTTTGACGGCAAAGAAAACAGTTACACCCGCGACGTGCAGACCTCGGAGGTGGAATACACCATCAACTACGACCTCGTACGCGAGAATGTCAGCAAGCTGATGAAGAACGTGGGCGACGACTACCACAACCGCATCGTGGTGCCTTTCATCCGCTCTGCCATGAAACAAAGCTTTGGTAATTTTGCGGCAACAGAAATCGTTGAAAACCGTGACGCAGTACGTCGTGAAATCGAGATTTCTCTGCGGGAGGCTCTTGACAGCAACTATTTCATGAATATTCAATTCCAAATCACCAACATCGACTTCGACGACGACTTCGAAACCGCCATCAAGGAGAAACAGGTTGCCGAACAGAACGCCTTGAAGGCCAAGAACGTCACCATCCAAGTGGAAGAGCAGGCCAAGCAGACCAAAATCAAGGCCCAAGCCGAGGCCGAGGCCATGAGCATCAAGGCTGCTGCCTTGGAGAGCAACCCCAAGCTGGTGAACTACGAAGCCGTTCAGAAATGGGATGGCAAAATGCCCCAGTACATGTTGGGCAACTCAGTGCCTTTCATTGATTTGAAGTAAAAGACTATTGAGATTCCCTTCAGGGAATGGAATGTTATCATCAATCAATACGCGGCGGCGTTTAGAGCTTACGACCTGCTAATTTGTTCATGCCACCGCTTGATAAACCATGGCTTAACTCCATTCCCGTAAGGGAATCTTTTGAGACACTCGCAAATACAAAGTTTAATCTTAAACAATTACTTGAACACATACTATAATATGAAAAAACTAACTTTACTACTCGCCCTATTTTTGGGCACTTTCCAATGGGCTTTTGCCGCTCCTCTAAAGAACATCCCTGTTCGCCTCACCCAACCCGATGGCCAGGTCATCGAATGCTTTGCCTCGGGCGATGAGTTCTACAACTATGTGCATGATGCCAACGGCTTCACCTTCGTGAAAGACAAAGACGGCTACTATTGCTATGCGATTCATGACAGTAAAGGTGAAGTGGTCGCCTCCACATACCGCGTCAACAGCGTTGACCCTGCCAAGGTTGGGCTTCAACCTTACGTGAAGATTTCCGAAAAGGCCTATCAGCAGCGTCGTCATGAGCGCGAGCAACACATCAAGCCCATCAAACGGCCCAAAAACCGTGAGATCAACCATGGCATTTACAACAATTTGGTCGTCTTCATCCGTTTTGCGGGCGACACTTATCACAGCACGCATTTTTCAACCGTCGACTCGATGTTCAATGCCTCGAACTACGAGTCCATCTCGCTGCGCAACTATTTCCATCATGCTTCCTATAATCAACTCGACATCCGCTCCTATTGCTACCCCGAACCCGACGGCGAGACCATCCTTTCCTACGAAGACGACTATCCGAAAGAATACTACATGCCTTTCGACCCCGTGACCAATCCCTTGGGTTATCAGGAAGGTGAAAACGCCGAACGCGAGTTCTCTTTGTTAGAGCGCGCCATCTACTATGTGGCCGACCAAGTGCCCGACACCCTCGACCTCGACTACAACGATGACGGCATGGTCGACAATGTGGTATTTGTCATCAAGGGTCAGCCTGGCGAATGGGCATCATTGCTCTGGCCCCATCGTTGGTGCATCTACGACCGTTATGTGCCGCTGAACGGCCTTCAGGTTTACGATTTCAACTTCCAACTTGAAATCGGAGACTATTTCAATGTCAGCACACTTTGCCACGAGATGAACCATTCCTTGAGTGCACCCGACTTGTATCACTATAACGATGGTCCTGATCCAATAGGCCCTTGGGACCTCATGGGTGGCACCGCCGAGCCTCCGCAACAGATTGGCGCCTACATGAAACACAAATACGGCAACTGGATCAATGACATTCCCATCATCGACACCTACGGCACCTACGAGTTGGAAGCCGACTCTTGGGAGGGCAACCGCCAAAATGCCTATATGATTCAGCTTACCAACGACCAGTATCTCTGCATCGAATACCGTAGCCGCCGCGACTTGTTTGACTCTTATATACCTGATGGCGGATTGCTGATTTACCGCATTGATACCCGTTTCAACGGCAATGCTGGCTATAACGGCTACGACCAATTCGATGAAGTCTACCTTTTCCGTCCTGGTGGCAATACGTACAACGAAGGCTCCCTCCTTGACGCCAACTTTTGCGCTGAACGTAATAGGACAGAATTCAACCAGAACACTGACCCTCGCCTCTTCCTCACCAACGGACAGTCTATCGACTGGCAAGGTTCCATCTACAACATCAGCACAAGAGGCAACCGCATGAGTTTCACCTACGGCCCACTGGACCACATACCCGCGCCGACCCATTTCATCGCCCATGTCAACAGTCTGTCGCATCAAGTGGAGTTGTCGTGGGATGCCATGCCTGATGCAAATGGCTACAAGGTCTATTGTGATGGCGTTGAAGTGGCCGCTCAACTCACGGATACATTTTGGATTTATCCCTATTCCGAGGCGGATGCCGGCTATCACACCTATCGTGTAGTTTCGTATCAAGGCGATATGTTGTCAGACTATGCCGAGCAATGGGTCATTTTAGGCAACTACGAAACCCTCCATCTCACCATCACTTCCGATTCTCCCTTTGGCACCAAAGGCGGCGAGTTGGAAGTGAGTTTCGACCATCCACAGATGCCTACACAGTATTTCACCATTTACGAAGGTAGCTTGAAGGATGCCGAACTATATGTACCCGCTAACACCGAGGTCACTTTCCGCTGGAATCCAGGCTTCGACCCTGACAGTGAAGGTATCCACCTCATGGCCAAGCATTTCAACGAAAACGGCGAAGGTACCATTTTTGACCTCGACCGTCCCCAAGCTGGTGTGGTGGCCACCTATACCGTAGCCGACTCTAGCTTAGGCTTAATCGCCCCGCAGCATCTGACCGCCACCTCCAACGGCCAGAGCATCCAACTCAAATGGTCAATGCCTACTGAAAACCACAGTTTCGACATCTATCGCGACGGCAGAAAGATAGCTTCACAAGAAAGCTACGGCTATCTCGATGACAAGTTCACGCGTTCGGGCACCCATAACTACCATGTGGAAACCACCATCGGAGACAATTCCTCGTGGAACCCCGACAATTTAGCCTATGCCACCGCGATGAACTACTATTGCGAGCCGCCGCAAAACCTTGAAGGCACCTACGACGACGGCCATGTGGAACTCAGCTGGGAAGCACCCGAGTCGGTCGGGCAAGGCATGTTAGCCTACGACGACAACGAGTTTATCGAAAAAGTCGCTAATAACAAATGGGGCATCAAGATTGAGCCTAACCTCTTGGCTCATTTTGCTGGCCATCCGCTCACACATCTCGAGATGTTCGACTGTTCCTCAGGACATTACACCTTTACCATTTACAATGGCGTGACGGCCCACGACAGCACAACCCTTTACGAACAGGGACACGACATGGAAGCCAGCCATAGCTTCGTGAAGTTCGCCTTGGACGAGCCCGTCGAGTTCGATCCCACACTCCCTCTGTGGATTTGCGTCTCTACCTCAGGTGTCGCCAAACCCATCCCCTGCTGCAACTATGTCGGCGAGAGCAACAGCTGCCTAGTCAAACAAGGTTCCACATGGAAACCCGCTATTGATGCCGGACTGCACCGTTCTTGGTTGCTGCGTGCCTATACCAGCCCCATCGACGGTGGCAGCGACTTCACCTACAACGTCTATTGGGGTCCGGAGGAAGGCGGCGATGAACAGCTGTATCTGGGTTACGAGAACCTCATGTCCACGCAAGCCAGCTACAACACCACTGAGAACCAGAGATACAATGTGACCGCTATCTGGAACGGTCGCGAGACCGAGCTCTCCAACACCATCTATCTCGGTCCGAGTGTAGGCATTGAGGAGACAGTTGCACAAGATGACACCTTTGTAGCCTATCCCAACCCTGTCAGCGACCAACTCACCTTGCAAGGTGAAGGGCTACGCCACGCCAGCCTCATCTCCATCACGGGAGCCACCGTTTTCGACAGTGACATTAGTGGCGATGGGTTTGTGATTGACATGGAAAGAATGCCTCAAGGCCTTTATCTGCTGAGGGTTCTCTCAGATGAAGGAGTGAAAGTTGAAAAAGTGGTGAAGAGGTAATCCTCAGAACTCCTCTTCGCGCACAATGCCCATGAATCCGAAGAGGCAGAGCAAGAGATAGACAGGAAGCAATCCCACCAGGAAGGAGATGATACCACCCTTCCAGGTGGGTTTGTTCATTACAGGGCGTCCCATGGCCTTCGCCACCATGATGCCGACAATAGTCAGCGCGACCAATACTGTTGCAATGATTAACCACATAATGCTCAATTGTTTTTGTTAGATTCGGCTTTGGAGATGCAATAATCGTACCAGAACAGTAAAGGCTGAAAATGTTAATCTTGTAGCTCAGCCGCCATGTCATGCCTTTAGGTTTTTCTTTCTCTAACCGAAAAGACCCGAACTTTGCCGAAACCCTTCGGATACTTCGGATTGGTTCGGTTAGAGATTGCTCTCTTGTGCATTACAGCAGCCATGTCATGCCGACGAGGGCTAGTACGAAGGCGGGCAGCTATGGCGGCGGCACCTAGGAATCTGCCCACCTTATTATAAATACCCGACATTGCATATCGGGGTGAGGTAGGGACGTCCTTTCAGGACTATGGAAGCCTATCCAAGCTGGCACCAGGAATTTGATTACCATAGATAAAGTGGCTGGCATTTTGCTTGGCTGCAAAAAAAATCAAAAAACATCGGACTAGTTTTTTCTTCAAGGAGCCTCTATTGGTTGAGTTTGACAAATTAAATGTTCAACACAATCGCAATCGTCTAATTGAATTTTGTACTTTTGCAAAAAATTTTATCAATGCGTCGTGATATGAAAACGGTAAAACTAGTTTTATCTTTTATTTTCCTATTGTTTGGCTCAATTGCTTACGCCCAAGACATAGATAACATTGAAGCCAATCTCAAAACCATGGATAAAATCATCAATGACTCAGAGCATTATCTTCATGAAACTGCCAAAGCTGAGTCATACGAAAAGGCCATTGACAAGGCATTAGGCATGTTGGCACGACAGATAATGACAAATGTGCAAAGTGAAAGCACAATGGTCATGAAGGAAGAAAACCTTAATGGCGAAATAACCAGCTCCATAACCTTTTCCAACGTAACCAATACAATATCTGATGTCAGCATGTCAGGCTATCAATCCCTAATGGTTGGCAAGCCTACGAAAAAGACCAATAAATATACGGCATTTGTCTACATCAGTGCCGAAAGAGCATCAAAAATCGTCGAAGACCTGAAACAAGCAGAAATCGAAGAAGCACTCGAAAGGAAAAAAAAGCTTGACAACAATGTCAATTTCTACTATACACAAGGTTTGAATTCCTTGGAAAAACTACGCATTGGCAATGCACTGAAGTTTTTCTATTCCGGATACATCATTTCATCAGGCACTCAAGCCACCATTGATAGAGACGGTGAACAGCCCGCTGATGTCGTGTTCATCCAACTCCTTGACGAAACCTTGCACAACATCTCAATAATATGCGAAGATGAGGATAATTTAGGCAAGAACCCTACAATTTACAAGAAACAATTGGGATTCTATTACCACACAAGCGACAACGTCCTCAAAAAATTGGATGGCCTGGATTTCAAATACAACGATGGAAACAAGTATGTCAACGGCGCTCATGTACGCGATGGCATAAGCATTGCAGAACTAAGGCGCGACCTTAATAATATCCAACTATCTTGCATCTATGCCTTCGACATCAATGAACTGGATCCCGTAGTGAGGGAAGCATTGGAAAGCAAGACTATCAAAACTTTATCCATATCCTCTGCTGACAAAACCGTTGAATGTCATCTTGAAACGACTCCAAAAGTAGAATTCGATGGTGAAATCGCCACATTTGAAGAGGAAACCGACCCCATCCAGTCTGTCAAAGAACAAGACATTTCACGCTTCGACCATCTCACCGACATCATGATTGACATCGAAGATGCCATAAGAAACAACAAATACAATTCGGTGAAACCTTATTTCACTGAAAACGGCTTCGACTGCTTCGACAAACTGATTCGTTATGGTAATGCTTCCATCATCGAAACCCCTTACCGTTATGACTTTATCGACTTCGGCGACTTGATCATCTGCCGCAGCATTACCATGCAATTCAAGTTCAAGAACAACAAGCAATTTGTGGAAAATGTCACATTCCGTTTCAACAAGGAAGACCAAATCGAGTCGTTGGCCTTCACCTTGACGGACATTGCCCAACACGATATCATGGACAACGAAGATTGGAGTCGCGATTCCAAAATCACCCTGCTAACCTTTATGGAAGACTACCAAACGGCATACGCTTTGAAACGTTTCGATTATCTCGAGCAAATCTTCTCCGACAATGCCCTCATCATCTCCGGCTACAAAGTGATGAAGAAAATAGACGGCGATGGGATAAAGTATAAGAATCAAATCCATTTGGACACGCTTTCCAAGTCACAATACATGGCCAAATTGCGCCGACACTTCGGCAACAAAGAATATATCAACCTGAATTTCACCGAAACCGATTTCACCCAAGCCTCGAGCCTGAAGGATATCTTCGGCATTAGATTACGGCAAGAATACTATTCCAGCAATTACAGCGATGAGGGCTATTTGTTCTTGTTGGTCGACCTGAGAGAGGAACTACCCGTCATCCACGTAAGGGCATGGCAGGAAGACAAACTGCCCCTCAAGAAACTTATCAGTCTTAGAAATTTCCGTTTTTGATTATTCCGACAAATCATACTAGTTATGAAAAAACTTTTACTTATCAACCTGTTTCTTCTTGCAGCATCCGTTACCTTATTTGCCCAAGACTATAAAGTCCAGAGTATTGAGTACCTTCCAGATGTACTGAAGGCACAACTCGAACAGCGGACGGAAAAGCCGAACAGCGGACGGAAATGTGCAGTTTTGCAAATCGCCACCCAGAACATCTCGGTAGAAGACCGAAGCTCATTCGAATTCACTTCCGATTTGGGATCCTTTATCCCAGAAAAGAGAATCGAAAGCAGTCTATGGATGCTTTGGGTTTCGCCAGGAATCACCTATTTGACCATACATAGCAATTTAGGAGTCCTTGACATCTACTTCCCTGATTATCTTCCTGACGAAATAGAGAGTCTCAAAACCTACCGAATCACCGTTGTGGGAACAAGACAAGTCACCCCTCCTCCTACTGAATCTACGAGTAACAGAGGCTACGGATCGTGCAAAATTGTCTTCATCCCCACTCCAAACGATGCTGTCATTTACCTTAATGGTGACTCCCTCGTTGGCACAGGAAACAGAACCGTACCCACCCACCCCGGTGCCAATAATTGGAAAGTGGAACATCCCCTATTCCATCCTACGGAAGGAACCATCGATCTTGCCAAAGGGAAAACCGATACCTTATTTATCAACCTTGACCCTGCATACGGATACATGGAAATCCGTGAAGACTATAAAATAGATGAAAGTGAAGAGCTAAGTGTTTATTTAGACGGGGTGCTGAAAGGAAAAGTGCCTTACAAAAGCGAAAAACTACCTCAAGGCTTTCACGAAGTAACCTTGAAAGCTGGCGACACCATCAAAGCATTGAGCCAAATAGAAGTCAAGGAGCATTTTGTGAGCATCAATAGAGCCGATGAACTTTGTTGGAATTATGAAAAAACACACAATTCCACTGGCAATCTTGACTTCGAGACGGACTCTTCATTCATTGTCAAACCCACACGGTTCTATCCCATTACTGGTAAACTCACCATCAATTCCATTCCACAAGCAACCATCAGCATCGACAGTATCGACTATGGACTCACCCCGGTAACTCTTGACAACTTGTCGGTGGGCTCCCACAGAATCGAGTTATCCGCCGCCAACTACACCCCCCTCATTCAAGAAGTCAATGTGGAGGAAGAAAAAGAGACGCCTTATCTGTTCAGCCTGAGTCATTCATGTTTTGCCACAATCATTTCAGACCAGGAAGGTGACCGGGTCTTTATCGACAGCGTTTTTGTTGGCGAAACTCCTGTGACCATCGAGAGACCTTATGGTACTTATTCTGTTCTCTTATCTCGTCTAGGGCAAAGTAGCGAAGAGGGAGAAATTACTTTGACACCCGACAACCTGGAGCCGACCTTCGATTTCTCGTTTGGCCAAACTGTAAACGTTGAATCGGGTGACCGTAGGGCTAAGCTATACGTTGACAATGATTATATATGCCGTGCTCCCAACGCTGTGTATATCCTAAACGGGCAACATACGCTAAGAGCCGAGCGTGGATGGGCTGTTGGCGAACAAGACATCTTCATATCCAGAGATAACCCCATCGGCAACATCAACATCGAGACCCATACCCAAAGCCCAACATCTTTTCTATCAGACGGGGCCTTTTTCTTCACGGGCAATCTAGGTTTTCTCAACAAAGGGGGCAAAACCGTTTATGGCCTCAACATTGGTGACATTTGCAAAGGCGGTCAGGCTGGATGGTATTTGAGCCTCATGACGAACACCGACATGATCAGCCAATTATACAACCAAAACTACTCTGTGCTCGATGCCTATTTAATGGCAGATGAAGCGGGCAATGCCATCTACGGACAATCAAATTCCTATACTGGAGAAAGGACGCTCATCCGAGCCTCGGCACTTTTCGGTGTAGCCTTGAAAATAGCCGGACCCGTTTACCTAAGAATTGGTGCCGGTTATGGACTCCGACGCAGTGCCTGGAAAAACACTGAAGACTCCTGGGTAATCATCAACCCAGTCAGTTGGCAAGACTTCGAAGGCTCCTTAGGATTGCAGTGCTGCATCTACAACTTCGTAATCAACGCTGATGCATTGATTCCCGTACAGGAAGTACTTACCAACTACAAGAAAGTGGTCGAATTCAGGGTAGGTTTCGGATTCTGTCTGAAGCACAAGAAAAAGGACTGATTAACCAACACGAATCACCATTAATCTCCCACGAAATCGAAGATTAGCTTCGCTGAATGCAGAGCATTTCGACGCAGTCAATTTCCCATTAATCCTGCGGCTGCCACGGTGTGACAGCCCTACATGATAGGTTGTAGGGCTGTCGTATGGTTGCTGAGCTTGTCGAAGTACCACGGCAGCCGCATATCGTTGTTTTTCCGCATTGCAAATGCTGATATTCTCGCCTCCCGAATTGAAAATTCGGGAGAACGGGGGAACGGGTGACCCAAAGGCCGTTTCTCGCTAAATCAATTGTAATTCTTGAACAGATTGTTATAATAGAGATTGAGCGGATCAAACATCAAATCCCAATTATCGCCCCATACAAGGTTTCCATACTCTATTCTATAGTCAAGGAAACGGACCGGATCGTGATATTGGTTGTATTGTGGATGAGGCCTTTTGATGAAATATGGTTCAAAATCAACGATATTGCACTTTCCATCGGCAAAAGTGACTCGAAGCTTGTATTCGCCACAAGGCTCTATTTCAACGACATTGTAACAGTTCATGGTTTTCATATCTTTTTATTGATTTTCTCACAAATAAGAGGTTCTTTCAAGATGTAGAAGCGATACCATTTTTCGGCAATCTGAATGGCAAACTGCTCCACAAATGCCTTTGCTTGTTCCATCTTTGCCTTTGGAAGGTGTTCCTTACCTCTCTTCTTCCTGGTTTTTATCTCTTTCAGTTGGCCATTCTCAATATGGAACTCAATTACAACTCATTTTGAATACGTTTGCAAAAATAAACAAAATAACCAAACTTGCCATAATTTCCCCCACGAAATCGAAGATTCGACGCAGTCAATTTCCCATTAATCCAGCAGCTGCCACGGTGTGACAGCCCTACAACCCCACCGTTGGGCTGTAGGGCTGTCGTACCACGGCAGCCGCATATCATTGTTTTTCCGCATTGCAAATGCTGATATTTCCACCTACCAAATTGCAAATGCGGGAGAACGAATCAAGCCACAGCTATACCAGTACGCAAAACATCATCATACAATGGAGACGGGAATCTCTGATCTATTAAAACAGGCTCTATCAAACAATTGATTTGAGGAGCGAGCAACCACAAAGCGGTAGAAACATCCAACCAATCATCCTGAACGGCGGGTACAACTACAGCAACATCAATATCGCTTTCAGGGCGAGCCGTGCCTTTGCTGTAAGAGCCATACAGATAGACTTCTGCATCGTTTATCTGCGATACAACAGCTTTCTTGAATTCTCTGACAATTTCTATCACTTGCTCTTTATCCATTTTTGCAGTTCTTTGGTGTCGTCTATCAATTGACGGCAAAACTCTTCCGTCATTCTTTTCAATAATTGCTCCTTGTATTCGGGGTAACGAGCTTCTATGTTCATTGGCATCAGCTGGGCTATAGTCTTTTGTTGTTCGGGTGACATTTCTTCAAACAGCCCACTACGAACCGATAATTGCATCAAATTATGAATATAAGGAGGGTCGTCAGCTTGGGTCTTACACCAATATGCCTTCAAGGTTTTTTCTATCACTTGATGGCACATAAAGCCAACGTATAACCACCGCTTCACAATGAACAATCCTTCCGCAGTTTCAACATCATAGTCAGCCAAATCCAACCAATATGCGACCTTCTCTTCCCGTGTCATAAATAATTGTTTACGTTTGCAAAAATACAAAAATTTCCGAATGCCGAGATGTCAATCGCAAATATACGACAAAAATACAAAACCATCCACCCTTGTAGAGACGCGATTTATCGCGTCTCCCATCATCGAATTCCACACGATTCATCCTGCCACCCAACACCAAACATAACAAACACGAACCACCATAAATCCCCCACGAAATCGAAGATTGATTTCATCGAAATCGAAGATTCAACGTAGTTAATACTGAGCATTTCGACGCAGTCAATTTCCCATTAATCCTGCGGCTGCCACGGTGTGACAGCCCTACATGATAGGTTGTAGGGCTGTCGTATGGTTGCTGAGATTGTCGAAGTACCACGGCAGCCGCATATCATTGTTTTCTCGCATTGCAAATGCTGATATTCTCGCCTCCCGAACTGCAAATTCGGAAGAACAAGGTGTTTTTCAAACGTCAAGCCTTTCTTTCAATTGGGCTGGCGTAACTGCAAACGAACAATCGGGATAATGTCTCATGTTACCCGTCACCAAACAAACGCCTAGGTCTTCATATATTACTGCCGCTTCGTAAAAACAAACATCCTTGGGATCTGGCAGCACCTTCTTTGTCCTATTGGGAGTGACCCAAACGCCTTGCACTTTCAATTCCTCCAAGATCGTTTTCACCAACTCCTTGTTGAATCCAAATTTGTCTCTATTCAGCACCGAAACATACTCTGCCATTATTTCCTTGGAAAGCACCGGGGTAATCTTTCCCAAAAAGACCGATTCAAGTATGGCAAAAGGTACAGAACGTTGACGGTCTTGCGCCAACAAAGCAGAAACAATAACGTTGGTGTCAATGACTACATAACGCATAGCTCTCAATTGTTAGCGTGAACTGCGGCAATTTCCGCTTCTATTTCCTCTTCTGTCATGCCCGATTTGCCATTCTTCACGGCATCTTCATTAAGCGCATACAAGGCATCCAATCCTCTTGCAGAAACACGGGGTTTCTCTTTGATCTCGAAAGGGACACCATTCTCCGCAACGGACTTCTTCAGAAAAATACGGACGGCCGTCGGAAGGTCGAGGCCAAGACGCTCAAACAAGGCCATGGCTTGCTCCTTGAGGCTATCTTCTACACGGATTTGTAATGTAGCTGTGGACATATTCTATAGGTTTGTGTATGATTTAGACTGCAAAAGTAATACAAATTTTATTATTGTAATACATATATCCCCAAAAATACAAACACAAACCACCATAAATCCCCCACGAAATCGAAGATTGATTTCATCGAAATCGAAGATCCAACGTAGTTAATGCTGAGCATTTCGACGCAGTCAATTTCCCATTAATCCTGCGGCTGCCACGGTGTGACAGCCCTACATGATAGTTGTAGGGCTGTCGTATGGTTGCTGAGCTTGTCGAAGTACCACGGCAGCCGCATATTGTTGTTTTATCGCATTGCAAATGCTGATATTCTCGCCTCCCGAATTGCAAATTCGGGAGAACGGGGTAGTATGTTTTATATGCTGCTTGTCATCCGCAGCGGGTGGCCATGGTGCCCTGAGGGGCACCCTACCCGCCGCAGATGACAAGCCAGTTTTGCGTTGCTTGTACAAGGAATAGCTACTGAGCAGAGCGAACCAAGCGCACAGATTGACCGCCGTAACGGCTGCTACCGTTGTTGTTGCCTGTGTCGAGAATGCCTCCATAGTCTCCGCTGAAATGTACGCTACGCGCATAGTAGCCATCGAAGTATGAGGCCGACCAGTAGTAGCCACTGCTGCCAACTGCGTTGACCGAAGTCCCATTACGGCTGCCAGCGGCAGGAAGAAAGACTGCACCGTTCTGTTCCATCTGTTCCCACTGTTCCGTAGTGTATACATTCGCCCAACTGCTGTTTCCTGCGGTGAAACTCAAGCCCGAGGGCAACGTCCACTCGTCAGGGAGCAGAATCATACCGTTCTGCCCGTTCACCTTGCCATGCCCGTATTTCGATGAGGCTCCGCTGCGGCCTTGGAATACGTACACCCATTCGTCCTTAGTCAATGTCCGCCACTGGCCTGTCTGGCCGCCACCGTTGCTTATCGAATTGTGCACACCCCAGTCGGCTTGGGCATATGTGCCGTTCAAGTTATTTTGCCCAGGAGGTCCGTATAGGCTACCGTTGCTATTGTCAGTATCCCATGGACGATAGTATGTGGCACCGCTGCCATCCCATCCGCTCGTGCCCCAGCCGAAGAGGTCGCGCGTGGTGGTTTGGGATGTGTTGCCTTGGCTTATGCCAATCACCTCCCACTGGTGGTCGGCAAACTTCCATGTTCCCGAACTGCCTATGTAATGCAGGTTACCTTGTGAGAAATACACCTTGTTGCCATTGCCATCTATGGTGAACTTGCCAGGTATGGCACCTGTGGGAACTTGGGGTTGTGCTTCAAAATAGGCAGTATAAGTGGCATTCCCAGTCACTGTAATGGTGCGTGGGTTGTTGGTATTGCCATCCTGCCAATGGTCGAAGGTGAAGCCGCTATTGGCATTGGCTGTGAGGTTTACAGTTGTTCCAGCATAATAGGTGCCACCACCAGTCACCGTGCCGCCGTTTGTTGGATTAGTCGTGGCGGTAATGGTATATTGCGGGTCTTGGGTGAAATTAGCCGTATAGGAGGCACTTTCCGTCACATTGAAGGTGTAGATGGCATCGGTGCTAACCACGTTGTTGCCCTTCTTCCAGTTGGTGAATGAGTAATGGCTGTTAGGCGTTGCCGTTAATGTACATTGTTGGTTGTAAGTGAAGGTACCATTCCCACTCACTGTGGCCGTGCCGCCGTTTGTCGGATTCGCAGTTGCTGTAATCGTGTAGGTCTGCTGCTGGAACTGCGCTACCAGTGTTCGGGGTCCTGTCACCGTAAAGGTGTAGCTCGCATTGGTTGAGACTTGTGTACCATTTTCTGTCCATCTCAAGAAAGTGTAGCCTGGGTTATCATCAGCCGTCACCGTGCAGCTTTGGCCATGGTTGTATGTACCACCACCGTTTACCGTACCGCCGTTTGTCGGGTTGGCCGAAACACTTATCGTATAGCTTTTCAGTTGGAATTGCGCCACCAAATTCCTGTTGCCTGTAACCGTAAAGGAATAGGTTAAGTCTGTTGAGACCTGGTTGCCGTTTTCAGTCCATTCAATGAAATTGTAGCCTGTCGCAGGAGCAGCGGTCACCTCGCAGTTTTGCCCGTGTGTATAAGTGCCGCCACCTGTCACCGAACCGCCATTGCTTGGGTTGGCCGAAACACCAATGGTGTAGCTCCGCACTTGGAAATGGGCGACAAGGGTGCGGTTGCCCGTCACCTCAAAAGTGTAGCTTAAATTGGGGGAAACTTGGTTGCCATTCTCCGTCCAACGCAGGAAGGTGTAGCCTACATTCTCTGTCGCAGTCACGGTACACTGCTGCCCTTGCTGGTAGGAGCCACCGCCTGTCACTGTGCCGCCAGCAGGCGGGTTAGCGGAAACATTGATGTTATAAGTGTTGGGGGCTTGCACTTCAAAGTGCGCCACCAAGGTACGGTCATCTGTTACCGTAAAGGTATAGTTGGCATTGGTGGAAACCACATTGCCGCCCTCAGTCCAATTGGTGAAGGTGTAGCCGTTGTTAGACGTAGCACTTACCGTGCAGTTTTCGCCGTGGTTATAGGTGCCACCACCACTAACCGTACCGCCGTTGGTTGGGTCAGCGGAGACACTAATCGTATGGCTCTGCACCTGGAAGTTCGCCACCAAATTACGGTCGCTGTTCACGATGAAGGTGTATCGGGCATTGGTCGAAGCCACTTCGCCATCCTCCGTCCAGTTGATGAAGGTGTAGCCCTCATTCGCGGTTGCCACGACGGAGCATTGTTCGCCTTGCTGGTAGGTGCCGCCACCCGTCACCGTGCCGCCATTGCTCGGATTGGCTGAAACACTAATGGTGTATTCGCTTGGTGCCTCTGCCTCAAAGTTCGCTACCAAAACACGATTGCCCTCAACTGTAAACTCGTATTCCGCCAAATCCCAAACTTGGTTGCCGTTCTCTGTCCAATTCACGAAACGGTAGCCAGTGTTTTTCGTTGCCCTGACCGTACATGATGTACCTTGTGTGTATGTGCCGCCACCAGTCACCGTGCCGCCCTCGGTTGGGTTGGCCGACACTTGTATGCTGTATTCATTGGCTTGCAATTCCTTGAAGTTGGCCACCAAATTGCGGCTACCCGTCACTGTGAAGGTGTAATCAGCATCCTCTGAAGCCACCTCGCCGTCATCGGTCCAGTTGGTGAAGGCATAGCCCTCGGCAGGTGTGGCTTTCACCGTGCAGCTTTGGCCGTGGTCGTAGGTACCGCCGCCTTCCACCGTGCCTCCGTTGGTCGGATTGGCCGAAACGCCAATGGTATAGCTCTTTATCTTGAAATGCGCCTTGTAGGTCGCCGTCTCGGTCACAGGGAAGGTGAAACTGGCATTGGTGGAAACCGTAGTGCCGCCTTTCGTCCATTTCTGGAAATCGTAACCCGTGTTGGGTGTGGCAGTCAAGGTACATTCCTCGCCGTAGTCATAGCCAGTCGCGCCAGTCACGGTGCCGCTGTTTTCGGGTTCCACCTCAGCGTAGATAACATAAGCCTGCTTCGTGAAG
Source organism: uncultured Bacteroidia bacterium (assembly GCA_902801625.1). Taxonomy (GTDB): domain Bacteria; phylum Bacteroidota; class Bacteroidia; order Bacteroidales; family F082; genus Limimorpha. Next base: position 103,284 of record CADCJI010000003.1, read on the forward strand.
TTGGCCACCAAACTGCGACCTACCGTCACGGTGAAAGTATAAGCCGCCTCCGAAGAGACTTGGTTGCCGTTCTCCGTCCAATTCACGAAGGTGTAGCCTGCGTTGGCCTCGGCGGTCGCGGTGCACTGGGTGCCTATCTCGTAGGAGCCGAAACCCGTTACTATGCCGCCATCCTCGGGGTCGCTGCTTAGTTCAATCTCAACCGATGTTCCTGTTGGGGCTTCGGTCTCAAAGTCCAGCACTTCCTCGCTCAAGCCTGTCTTGCCTGCTGCGTTCTTCGCGTAGGCGCGTACATAGTATTTCTTACCCGAAGCCAAATGTTCCATGCGAATGAGGTATTCTTCCAATAGGCCCGCGGTGCCTTCATAGCGTCGGATGCTGTCGTCGGTAGGAACCGGGTCGCCGAAGGTATTCCAACAGATGCCGCGCTCAGTCACCTCAGTGCCTCCATCAGCCACCACCTGGCACTTGACGCGGTAAGTGGTGCTATCGATCCTCTGCACCTCCAAGGCTTTCACCGTCGGTTTTTCCGAACTAAGCGTGGTGAAGGTCTTCGTCTCCGTATTGAAAGGTTTCGAGAAACCGTAGTCGACGGCGTAATGGTATTGGTATTCCGTGGCGGGTTTCAGTCCAGTCATTGTCACGGAGAAGTCATTCCCTTCCAATTCCACGTCAAACTCACCCTTGTCAGCACCATTCTCTGCCAGGCAGACCTTGATGCCGTCAATCACGCCTGCGTAGGAATAGGTGCCCTCAATCGTCGCCGAGGTGGTGCCTACAGTCAGGTCTTCCTTGCTCAGCTCAAACGATTGGATGTTCGGGTCAGGCTCTTTCTTGCAGGTGACGAAAGCCAGCACGAAAGCGCATACGAGCAACATGGGTAAGGATTTGGTTTTCATATCAAGATAGATTTAAGATTCAAAGATTTAAGATTCAAGATTTTATTTAACTACGGATTTCACGGATTTTGCGGATATTATCAAGTCGAAATTTTGCAGCTTCGCTGCGGATTAATACAGATAAGCCACACACATTCCTCACTCCCATATTCCTCACCCCTCACTCCTAATTCTACATTCAGCATTCAGCATTCAACATTCAGCATTCAGCATTCCACATTCAGCATTCCACATTCAGCATTAAAACCCATACCCCACTCCAACTTTCCCCTCCACGGTCTGGAAATTGGTGGTCACGGCCTCCAACGAAAGCACGAAACTGCCCAAATGCGCCTGCACTCCAGCCGACACATCCACACCTTGGAAACTGTATCCTTTTATCTTGTACCATTGCTGTTCCTTGTCTTGCCAGCAGAGGTTGTGTGCTCCATAGCCTACACCTACACGCACATAGAGCGGTTCAACCACCCACATCATCCCGCCGACGATGACGGAAAAGCGGTCGGTGGCCCTCGTGCCATTGTACATGGGCAGATGTCCATCCTCAAGGAACCCTTGAGCATCCACTTGCGAGAGGTTGCTCATGCCCGTGAAGCTGCCGTTGGTCATGGCCGAGACGAACCAGCCGTATCGCTTCACCATTCCCACACTGAAGCCCATCGAAAACGGGGCGTAGGAACCATTAAGGGTGATGAAGGTTTCCCAGCGATTGGTCTTCTTGTTTACCAATGGAATTGTTTTCAGGCTCACCCTAACGACGACAGCAGTATCTTCCACGCTCACTTCCCCTTTTGCACTCTCATAGTTCGGAGCCTGCACCAGATAGGTATACGTTCCTTCCTTGACGCGCTTTCGAGCCGTTCCGTCCCAAGTGACCGGCCAAATCTCACCGTCCACCTCAAGCATGGCGTTGGTGGGCGTGATATGGAAGGTAAGGTATTGTTGCGCCACCTCTTCGTTATCATTCGTCGTCCCTTGCAGGACAATCCGATAGGTGAACAGCGACTCCACCTTGTGCAGGTATTGTGTCAGATGCAGGTCCCACGGCCCCAACTTCTCATGCTTGATTTTCAAGGTCTTGATGCCTGGCGAGACCCAAACCCAGATTTCGCCTTCATTCAAAGTGTGTGCCACCACGAATGAATTCCAATCGCATTCGAAGTGGAAGCCTTCGCGCAGTTCGGGTGCAATGTTTTGTGTGACGATGCGGAACACCGCACACTGTCGTCCCCTCTCATCCTGTTTGATGTAGTCGCGAGCCGTCATATCAAAAGGCAAAGGCTCAACACTGATAACCTTATAGTCTTGGGCTTTCAGGGATAGAAACGAAATGATGAAAGCCAATAAAAGTAAAATCCTTATCCTCATTTATGAATCATTTATTTCAGGCTGCAAATTTACAAATAGAGGTGGTATTGTCAAAAATTTAGTCTGAAAAACTTAACAACTGCGGATTGCAAAGACTTTACCCACCCCATAAATCGGACAAGTCAAACAAATCCTCCAAAGGCAGCTTGTCGTTTTGCCAGGCACGGACGTGGATGATAGGCTCATTGAAGCGCAAGTCGACCAGCAGGAAGAGATAGCCCACATCGCCATAGGTGTCGGAGAAATACTCCTGTCTCACGCGGATGCCGTAGAAATTCTTTCCGTTGGAAGCACGCTCAAAATCAGTATCAGTGAAGTTCAGATTGATGTATTTCTTCCTGCCAAAGTGTTCGCGCAAACGCCTCATATACTGCACTTTCGACAAGGTATCATATTTCACGCTCTCCGTAATGATGATACGGTCGTTGTCCATCTTGCGCTGCAAAAGTTTGTTGCCCACGATAATCAAGGCTTGCTCAGAAAAGATACGTTCCAGATAGTCAATCCTACCGAGGGCGTATGCCGTCTGATAATCCTCTAGGAAAGTCATCAGTAGTAAGCGCGAGTCACGCTCCCATTCACCTTTGCCTAGGATGTCGCTCTCGGCCACGTCGGAGAGTGAAAACGCAAGCGATTCCACAAGATTGTCAGCTTTGAACCTAAAGGTGACATCTTCAATGAACTGTTTCCTGTTGTTCAGGAAACTGAACTGCATGGTAATGCTACGGCACAAGGTGATAGGGCCGAAATCCAGGAATCGATATTGCGGTTTACCCACAATGGAAGCCTTGCCATACTTGACGAGCTTGTTGAAGCTGTCGTATCCCTCGTCCGTGAAATAGTCCTTCACGGAGGCATAATCCTTGTTCCTAATCGCCGCTTCGATGGCTTCGATGCGATTTAGCATCTCCTTATGGTCGTGAGCGACATCTTCAAACTTTTCGTTGCCGGGTTCAGCAGCTAGAGTATCAATCAATTGGGATTCCTCAGCCGACTCCACCACAGGCTCAACTGAGTTTTCGCGCAGCGAATCGGGGATGACCACACGCTTGGTGGCAGCAGCAAAGGTCTTGTTGCCTTTGGCCTTGACGATTTCATAGATATCGTCAGGGGTTTCGTTCTCATCGTATCTGTAGGTAATATAGAAATCAACTTCGCTAGTGTCCTCATACTGCAAATCCAAGGTACCCACGCCGTCCCTGACGCGAGGACCGCCCTGGTCGGAGGTGATGCCGTCATTGTATTTGTAGTCGAGGTTGGTCACCTTCTTGGCCATGCCCCTATCTACAAATTCAATATTCAGGATTACCTTGTATTTGTTCTGGAAATCGTTGATGGGCACTTGCTGGTAGGCAACCGGAGTCACGCGAATGGCGTTCATCAAATTCTCGATTTGAGTCTCAACGAGGCGTGCGGCAGGCTCTTTCCTACCCCCCTGCTCGATGGTGATATTTGTCCCAAGACTAAGCACATAGCTCCAATACCAATACTTCAAGGCATCGCCTATCCTGACATCCTTCACCGCCTTACAGCCTTCGGAATAATAATGCCGCACATCGGTGGCCAACTTCTCCTCTTTCTCCCTCCGTGCTTCCTTCTCGCGTTCCATAATCTCATCATAGATTTCCTTAACCTTGCCTTTGTCGATATAGACGAAGACCGTGTATTTCTTGTTTCTCCTCTCTGGCTTACCCACGACGAGCGTTTGGTAATCCGTGAGGCGCACATTGGTAAAGGTCTCCGACACTTGCTCAAACAGGACCGTTTCGTCAATCTCGCCACTCTCCATACGATGGGTGAGGTCATATTTTGAATACGACTGCACATTGGTCATGATTTGTCCAGCCAGCTGATGCACAGCGCTGGTCTTGGCCTGATCCAACGAATCAGCCGAAGCTGAGGCAAAGAGATATCGGTCGGAAGCCGCCTGCACCTGTTGCATGATGGTGCGTGCCTGCTTCATATCCTGGGCAGAAGCCGAAACAAAAGTTAGAAAAAGGATTAAAGGGAGTAATAATTTCTTCATATACTGCAAATTAGTCATAATACCAACATTACCCTCAATAGAATTTTACACTATTGAGCGTGCAAATTTACAAAATAGAGATGGCATAGACAAAAAATTAGTCTGTTGTTATGTTTATTTTGTATTCATTACTGCGTTCAGAGGGCTGCAACCCAATGCCAAATATAACAAACACAAACTTACCATAAATCCCCCACAAATATGCCATTAATTATGCAGCTGCCACAATGCTTAGACATGCTCAGCAACCTTGTGACAGCCCTACACCACCCCACCCAGGCTGTAGGGCTGTCGTACCACGGCAGTCGTTCTCCACAGCAATAGCGATGGCATCGTCGGGAGAAACATTCAATGGCGCATAATAGGTGTATTCCCCCGACACCTTGCACTCTCTCTGAGCGAAAAGCACCGTGGGGAATACAAATAGAATGAGCAACAATGACTTACGCCACATTATTCAAAGAATTAGTCGCCTAAAATCTTATCAAGTTCCTTGGCAAGGTCATTGGCTTCTTTTTCAAGTTCACCTCTCATGGCTTCCTTAGCTGCCCTCATGGCCAACGCCTGACTGTAATAGGCAATGACACGCACTTCGACATTGCCATTGGGAAGGTCGCGATACACCTTCACGGGCACAATCACCTGCCCTAACCTCTGGGCTACAAGGTTTTTACCAGCGCCCACACTTGTGGCCAACGAAGTGGCATCGTCCTTTGAGATTTCCCTGTTGGCTAATTTGTTGTCAATGATTTGGATGACACGGGTTTCCATCTTACCAGCCAAATTCAGCTTTGCCAAATTCTCAGCCTGGAACAAGGCTGCGTCATAGATTTGACCCGGGGTCATTGCCTCACCTTGAATGAATTTGTCATAGCCATAGTCGTCCTTCTGCATCTGCATCTTATACGACTCTATTAATTGCATCTCAATTGTCGGGTTGCCTGGAGCTGCTTTCCAGCCCTCTTTTTTCAGTACCTTAGCTTCTTTTTTGGCATTCTTTTCGATGGTTTTCATCTCCTTTTTGCTCAGTTGTGCGTAAGAAGTGGGCATTGCAACAGCCATGGCGACCACGAGCATCAAAAACATACCTAGTTTTTTCATTTTGTTTTCCTTTCTTTAGTTTTGTTGTTGATTTATTGATTTGTTTATTTGATTTGCCTAATAGAGTTTTCAACTAACAAAGATTAGTCCAATTTTTTGAAATATTTTTCTGATTTATATAATTTATTGGCTATCAATTTGTTATTATTAGTGTATGAACCATCTCCCATTCCTTATTTTTCAAAGGCATGAATGCTAATAAGATATTTTCTAGCATAGCCACGACGTTTTATGGCGCAAATGTAGTAAAATTTTTAGAATGGACGGAATAAACCTTCATTTTCTCGAAAAAGGCATTCTCTAGTCATACCATTTCTTCGCTGATGCCATACTCTTGCCATACTCAAGCATACTCTTTCAGTATGCAAACAGTATAGGTAGAGCGAGAGAAGAAGCTTCAAAATCCCTTGTTACACTCGTACTAGCAGATTGTCAATCAATCCATCCAAACAGAGAGATCAAAGCAACACAATTACTAACTCATCAAAAGTCACCCAATCCATACAATCCGAAATCAGGGTCGCGGTCGGGCTGCCAGGTGCGCACCTTGATGATGGGGTTTTCGGGGTCATTCAAGTCGACACAGAGGAAGAGATAGCCCGTGTCGCCATAGTTGGTGGAATAATAGTCCTGCTTGATCTGGATGCCGTACACCTCGCCGTAATCACCACCTGCCTTCACAACATCGTTATTGGCAAAGCGGATGTTGATGAACTCGTTGCTAGCAAAGGTTCGTCTCAAATGGTTGATGTAGGTATTCTTATCGTAGCGATTGTATTTGATAATTGGGTTGTCCAGATAACGGGTGCGTTCCTCTTGGTTCTTATAGTCAGTGCGTTTCACCACGGTACCGGTGATAATCAGTGCATTGTCATCGAAGATGCTCTCAATATAGTCGAGGCGCTTCAAGGCAAAGGCGGTCTTGTAGTTTTCGAGGAACTGGGTGAGTACCATGCGGGCATTTTCGCTGTAGTCGGTGCGTTTCAGGATGTCGGCCACGGCCTCCTCGCCCAAACCAAAGGCCACACAGTTGATTTTGTTCTCTGCATTAAACGTAAAGCACACACTCTCAACGAACTTACGCGTGTTGTTCTTGAAACTGAAACTCATTGGAATGCTGCGACAGATGGTTTCGTCACCCTTACGGATATAGGTCAGTTGAGGCTCTTCGAGGATGCGGGCATTGCCATAGTTCAACAGCTTATGGAACATTTCCTTGCCTTCAGGTGTAAAATACTGTTCCACAGACTTATAATTTTTAGCTTTTACGGCTTCCAAGACCTTTCCCATAATGTCTTCCATGGAAGTGGTCTCCTCCTTGGAAACAACAGAAAGCGGCATGACGGTCTCAGTCTCTTTTGCCGTCAATGCAGCAAGAGCCACTGGCTGCATCTCAGCTATGGTTTGGTTATCGCCACCCACATTAATATAGGCATTGCGGAAGTTGCGGCCTTTCATCACCTCTACCACTGCTGCAATCTCCTTGTCAATCTGTGCCTCTCCGAGGTACTCGTATTCGCATTTGATTTTCAGGTTGTCGGTGGACACGCCGGGTTGCATCTCCATGGAGCCTAGGCCATCAGTGGCACTATAGATGTTGGTATAGCCGCGTCCGTCGTAATAGGTGTAGTCGAGGCTCGCCACAGGCTTGTCTTTATAAGTGACATACAGGGTGACAAACTCATCTTCTACCTTATATTTCCGGACTTTCACCCCTTTGAAGACCTCATTGATCCTATCGGGAATCCAGGTCCTAAGCAAAGCATGGTCGGGTGTTTGGGGCTGCATGGTGTCAGGCAGGCTGGTCACGAGGCAGTAGCTCCAATAGTAATAGCGCAACACGTCGTCTATTTTCAGTCGCTCTTCGGCTTTTTGGGCAAGGTTGATGAAGTCCTCCGCCTTTTGTTTTCTGGCCTCAAAGATTTTGGCCACATCCTCCACCGCCACGTAACGGAGCACATGGGCATCGGGTTCCTGTGAGATGGTGATGACTTTGGTATTTGTCAAGGTGGCCTGCGAATAGGTCTTCATCACCGCCTGCATGGCCATTTTAGAGTCCGTTTTACCTTCGGAATTGACATTGCCAATCACATTGGTGAACGAGCTTTCCACGTTGACGGAGATATTCTCCACCAAATGCCGCAAGGCCTGCCGGTCGGCATCCTGATAACTCTCGGCCATGCCTTCTCCCCAAAGGTATTTTCCGCTGTTTTTGATTTCGGTCACACTTTGGGCTGTCATGAGGACAGGCATCAAAGCCATACAAAACAAAAGTACATATTTTCTCATATCGTTTGGTTTTTCTTCATTATTGTTGCGTCCAACAAGTAGCGACTGCACCACGAAGTCGATGCAAAGCTTGCATGGGCTATCGTGTTTTACGGCGACAAATTTACGCAAAAATTCGCTTAACTTGCAAACGGACTAATAAAACCTATTTTCGAGACGCGATGAATCGACGGTTATCGGTTTTGTTTGTTTTCCGAGACGCGATGAATCGGCGTCTCTACAGGCGCATACGTTTTCATAAACAACACCGTTTCCCCAAACCGTCCAACCTTGTAAAGACGCGATTAATCGCGTCTCCTATGATTCAATGCATCCCCCATGGTTCATCACGCCATCACAATAACAAACATCAAACACGAATTGCCATAAATGAACCACGAATTTGACATTAATTATGCGGCTGCCACACTGTGACAGCCCTACCACCCCACCGTTGGGCTGTAGGGCTGTCGTACCACGGCAGCCGCATATCGTTGTTTTTTCGCATTGCAGATGCTGATATTCTCGCCTCCAGAATTTGAAAATTCGGGAGAACAGGAACAGGTATTTATTCAGATGACTTCTTTAACAGGTTTATCAGATTCTTGACATCTCGTCGGTTTTGCCAAATCGTGACAATTGTAACTACGTCACCATCAATATAATAAACGATTTGATTTAATTTGGAAGGCAACGTACGGTAGACGACGCCTTCCTCTTCATCTTCCACAAAGCGTTTGCCAAGCATTGGAAAGTTCTCCAGCATTTCAGCAGTACGACGTATCTCGGCCAGAACTTCGGAGGCCTTTCGACCGCCAAACGAACTCCCGACATAATTCAAGATGTCGCGTAAGTCGTCACGCGATTGCTCGCTCCAATTAATCTTCATAGGTGGAAATCAATTGGTCCATCTCTTTCATCACCTCATCGTGGGAAATGAGCTTTACGCGCCCAGCCCTGATGTCGCGGCCTCGTTGCAATGTCAGCGTCTTGGCCTCTTCGAGTGAATAGGTGCAAGGAATCTGTGGCTCGGGCTCTTGATTATCCTTTTCAATCAAAGCCATAGCGATTCGGGTCAAAATCCGGGTAAGCTCGGCAGCATCATATTGGCCATAATTTGGCAAATTAACTTGTATGCTAACACCATCCATGACATTGTTTCCTTTTGTTCTCGCTTGCAAAAATACACATTTTCCCTAAAAACGGCCCATTCTTTGCGATTATTTCTTTGTGTCTTTCGGTTTTCTTATATCAAATGCGGATGAACGGAAAACACGAATGACCCTAAATGGACCACGAATTTGCCATTAATTATGCGGCTGCCACGGTGTGACAGCCCTACAACCCCACCGTTGGGCTGTAGGGCTGTCGTATTACGGCAGCCGCATAGCGTTGTTTTTTCGCATTGCAAATGCGGATATTCACGCCTTCTGAATTGCAAATGCGGAAGAACGGGCGCAAATCCAGACGAACAAAGAATTATTGGGAGCTATTCAGAAAGACATAATCGAAACCCGTTAAAATAACTATTTTCGCTAGATTCTCCAACGTAGCTACTCCTATCAAGAGATACTCTGTCGGAATCGTCATTCCAGCAACCGCCACGCAATTGACGATACGATTTGAACTTATCCTGTATCCATTCATTTACATTGCCATTCATATCGTATAATCCTAACTCATTGGGCAATTTTGTTCCTACAGGATGTGTTTGACCATCACTATTCCCTGCATACCAAGCGACATCGTCTATATAATTGCCACCAGAGTATTTATTACCATTATAACCATTGCTTTTGTGGCCACCAAGAGCTGCATACTTCCACTCCTTTTCGGTGGGAAGACGGAATTCTCTTCCAGTCAGATGTTTCAGCCTTTTGATAAATTTCTGACAATCATTCCAACTCACTCTATAGGCAGGATAATCGTCTCCTTTTCCATAACCATCTTCCCATCCGCCATTATAGGTAGGCTCAGAACCCATCACTGCCTTCCACAAGGCTTGTGTCACTTCCGTTTCACCAATGTAATAACTGCTCAAAGTCACGCTGTGGACAGGTTTCTCATCATCATCGGCATCGCTGTCACTGCTGCCCATCTGGAAAGTGCCGCCCTCAACAAGTTTCATGGTAAAGCTCACACCGTTCACAGTAAAAAACTCCTCATCTTTCATTATGCTCTGCAACGTTATGCTGTGGCTGCGGCTGCCGCTTTCGCTTACATTTAAGGTATAAGTGTAATCTTGGTAATCTGTAGCCGTGGCTTTCAGGCTGTGGCTGCCATAGGTGAGTTGGTAGGTGCCCGTGGCAGAGCCTACCCTTTGCCCGTCAATCTCCAATTGGGCATCGGGCACGTTGCAAGTGAACTGTATCTCCTGGCCATTGCTCAACGTAGCTTTCACCTGTTTGCGTTCTCCTTTCGTTATGGTAACGGTTTCCGTATAGTCGGCATAGCCGTCTTTGGTGAACTTTATCTCGTGTTGGCCAATGAGGATTTCAGCAATGGACTTGGGGGTGGTTCCCATGTCCTTGCCGTCGATATAAAGCTTGCAGAAATTCGGCGTGCTCTCCACGTTCAGTGCGCCGTAAATAGGGCGCGGCGCTGGCAGGGTAATGGTTTGTCCCTCCATGGCGGCGGCAATCTCCTTGGTTGTCGTGCTGGTTTCATGGTTGGCCTGCTTGCACTCTATCTTGTAGGTGCCGCTGCCCAAGGGGCCTGTCCACGAGCGAGTGCCTTTGCGTTCGTCATTCACGAAAATCTCGGCATCGGCATCCACCGTGAGGGTCACTTCGGCGAAGTCGGCGGTCAACGAGGGGGCAAGGCGGGTTGTCTCGCTGTCGGCAACCGTCACCGACTCTGTGTAGGTGGCGTACATCTTCTTGGTGATGCGCACGGTGTGTTTTCCGCTCTTCAGGGCTTCGCTTTTGCATGGAGCGTGGCCTATCAAGGCATTGTCGACATACACGCTGGCATCTTTCAAATTGCCCGTTCCAGCCACCTCAATCCAACCGAAGTTAGGTTGCAGCGTGACGGTAACGATTTTGGGGTTGTTAGGGTCATCGACGGTCACTCTACCGGCATCCGAATGATAATTTGGTGCCTCGACGCGCCAAGAGTAAGTGCCGAAATTGACATAATCCTGGGCGCTGCCGTCGGGTTCCACGTCCCAGTATTTTTCGTCCACCACAAGTGTGGCATTCGGAGGCAAGATTTGGAAGGCGAGATATTGCATCCGCACCTCTTCCTTCACAATGGTTTCAATCTTCGCCGTAGTCAGCACCATCTCGTAGGTACGCTCGGCTTCTATCTCCACGGGATAGTAATAATCCCTCAGCACACCAAGTTTCGGGTGCTTGATGGTGATTTTTCGTGCCGCCCGTGGCACCCATACCCACACCTCTCCAGGGGTTTGCTTCGTGTCGACGATGCCCAAGGTGCCGCCTTCAAAGACAAAGCCCGTCTCGGTGGTCACCACTTTAATCAATGCCGCCACATCCCCGTTCTGGTCAACGCGCTTCCCTTCGAGGCTCGAAGCCGTCAAGTCCATCGGCAGGGCCTTGAAGGACTTCACTGAAATGTTTTGGGCGAATGCACCACAAATGCTAAAGATAAAGAATATAAGCAGAGTAAATCTTTTCATAACTTAAGAAATATGGTGCAAAGATAATGCTTTTGGTTTAACAATAAGCAACGGTTCGTAATCACCTATATCATTTTTTGACTTCGTTTTTTTTTGACTATGACCAGTGACTATGACAATGACCGCTTTCACTTCTGTTGGAGCGGTCATAGTCATTGTCACAAGTCATTGTCCCATAGTATTTTATAAAAACATAATTTTCTCATCTACTTATCAAGCTTTCATTTCCTTGACAATACCACATACCACGGGTCGGTGGCCGAAGGCCGGTACATGCCCTCCCACACTTGATAGCCCTCCTTCGTAACCCTCACCCGCTGGGTCTTGTCCTGCTTGGCAAAAGGAATCTCTATCTTGAACTGCCCGAAGGCATCGGTCTGCACGGTCATGTCCTGTAGCGAAATCGTGGCACCTTCAATGGGTTGCTCGGTCTCAAAGTCAACGACACGGCCAAACACCACACCTAAGTCATTGTTGCGCTTCAAACTCAGGCTCAACGACTTCTGCACCTTTACTACAGTATCGATAGTTTGGTAGCCATCGGCCTCAAAAACGACATGCACATCTGAGTTCCTATATTTGTAAGGTATCTCGTTCAGGAACACTGTAGAGTTTTCGGGGCCCACCTTGAGTGTTTGCACCGCATTGTCGGCATACTCGCATTGCAACGTGCCTTCTGTGAAAGGCAGCGAAGGGATGCTGTAGTCCTTGTCTTCGGTGACGTTGATTTTCATCTGCAACGGTGTCGAAACACGCCATACGTAATATCCAATTCCTCCTAACAAAAGCAACGCCACAATACCAAGGATATAAAACCTAACCTTCTTTGCAGTCTCCGGTCCCTGAGCCTGTGGCCCCTGAGGTCCCTTGAAGGGTCGAAGGGCCGGATCTCCGATATACCCATCCTCAGCCAGTCGCTTGATGATTTCCTCGTAGGCCACATCGGCAAACTTGCGTACATAGCCCAGCTGGTAGTCGAAGTTCTGCATCTCGGGATTGGCCGACAAAGGAGCGGCCTGTTTGGTCGAAACCATGAAGCATCCCGTGTGCTTCCAGCGTTCCATGAACTCGTTGGCCGAATAGGTATTGTCTTGCTCAGGGTGTGATGGGTCATGCACCACCACTTTCAAATTGTTGGGGTCGGTGGTATCGATGCCGGCCACAAGCATCACGTGCTGGGCTTCCGCTGTTTCTGCCGCATCGGCATCAACGCCTACGATGATCTTATGGCCTTGGCTCAGTTCATGCATGATGTGATAGACACCCGCATTGCGCATCTGCACGGATTCCACACCATAGTGATTGAGCAGCTCACCCACGAAGTCGAAAGCACTGCCCTTCCCTTCCTCAAACCAGCCTTGCTTCTTGGCCAAGGCAGTCAGTTCCTCCGTGCTCACTTCAATACCGTAGTTGCGAAGCACCATTTGTTGCGCCTTGATGGCACAGTCCATCTTTTCCGACGCTGCCGCTAGCGCATATTCGTCATACTCGATCATGGAACGGGCAAACACCGACTGATGGGCGATGTCGTCCTGATAGGCCATCTCGGCGCGGGCAGCGAAAAGGATGTCCATCTCCTCCTCGTTTTCCGACAGGCAAGCTTCTACTGCCTTCCTTTCCTCGTCAGTCGCTTTGCCTTCGAGATAACGGGCAATCAGTTCATCGGTGATTTGCATGGGTTCGTTTTTCATGTTACGCTTCCTTCCTTTCTTGCATTATTGTCTTCAATTCCAATCTGGCTTTTTTTGTCAGGTTGTACACTGCCGCTACCGTGCATCCCATCTCGGCGGCGATGTCTTCGGCACGTTTGCCCGTCAGGTCGGCCAGTAAGGCGTAACGTTCGCGAGGTTTCGACAGCCTGTTGATGGCTTGGTAAAGTTCGAGGCGGCTCATCTCATTGATGATGTCGTAATCGTCCGCCTCGTTCTTTTGGGTTTCGACAATCAATTGAGGGTCTATCACGACTAATTTAGTCTGAGAAATGCGTATTTTTTTGAAAAATCTTACCGCAATCACCGTCAGCCATGTGTTCAGGCCTGCCTTGAACTCAAACTGACGCAACCTACTCCAGTCGTTTTCGCTGAGAAACAAATAGAAATCGGTAATTAATTCCTCCTTGATGGTCTGCGATTGGAAAATGCTGCATGCGATGTGGGCAAACATCCCGTTGCAGCGAATAAAGAACAAATACTCTATTGCCTCTTCATCATTGGCAAGGAGCAAGTCGACCAGTTCCTTGTCGCTCAAACTGTCGAAATAGGCTTTGTTCCTCTCTCGCATGACTATTCGAGGCTTTTGATTAGGCGTTGCAACTCTTCGACCTGCTCTTGGTAATAGCCGTCATTCATTTCGTTCAGCAGCTCATACATTTTCAACGCCTTTCGGAAACAATCGGCTGCCAAAACAGTGTCATTCAGACTCAAGAAAATGATGCCGAGATGACGGCAGCTTTGGGCATAATGCAGTCCGTTGGCCATGAAACCAGTCTCATACCTGTCGTTGTATCCAGCGAAAGCGACCACATCTGCATAAAGCGAATCGGGGATGTTGAGCAAATCGAAATTGCTAGCGGCGACATGCACTTCAGGGTTCGTCATGGGATAAGTACCCGTGAAAACAAGATAATCGTCCATCACGTTGCTCTCCGGCAGGTCGCCGATGAGTGCCAAGCCCGACTCAGCATCACCTGATATTAGTCTGTCGTAAAATGGTAGAGAATTCTCATCCAAGTCGTCGGCATTGATGCGTGCCATGCGGTCGGCATACTCATCCAAGTTTTGATAGGCGACTTTCAGTTCGGCTTCGGCCAGCGACTGCCAATAGTCCAGTTCTGGCTTAGTGATGACTTGCTGGGCATATTGGCCATTCAGGTAGGCCACGGTAGAGTCATAGCGTTGGATGCTGGCGGTTTCAAGCAGGGCGTAATACTGTTCACGCGCTTCTTTTAGCTTTTCGACAGGCGCCATGACGATGCGAAGCGAGTCGCGGTCGGTCAAGGTATAGCCTTCAATAATGTGCTTGTTGACTAGCTCATAACCGTATTTGCGTGCGCTGAGTCCCATGACCACATCACCCACCTTATGCTCGCCGAAACTGAGACGGAACAATCCGAAAGCATCACTTGCCGTGGGCTGACAGTCGTGCGCCATGGGAATGGAAACGGCCACATTGGGGAGCGATCGCCCGCCCGAATTCATTTCAACCACATATCCATATTGCACCATCTGTGCCGATAGCATGCCACCGTAAACAACAAGGCATGCCATGACAATCCATCTCATTTTTCCGACAAGTAAAGTTTTCATATTCCTTCTCAACTAAATTATACTTCTGCTCTTGATGAACAGCCTATTAGATTACATAGGCATGACAATGGGCTTCTTTTCCTTGAATTTGTCGGCACATAAGCCTACTGATGCCCCAGGCCACGTTGGTTCACAGATCACATATTTCTCGTCCCTAACCAGTAGGTAATCACCTTTCACAGGCTCATTGAAATGCACTGCCGTCGTCACATGACCAGGATAGCTCAACAGCACCACATCGAGACCTACCAACTCGCGCACCAAGCAGGAGAACAGGATGGAACGGTCCTCGCAGTCGCAATAAGGATAGTAGAAAGTCTCATCAGGGTAAAGGGGACGCTCGTAGCCAAACTGATCTTGGTCGGAAGAATAGCCGAATCCCGTTTGGACAAAGTTCAGCAACATGTTGACTGCCTCCACTTCCTTCTTTCCCTCAATCGCCTTTTGCAACACCGGATACAGGTCACGCTTCACGCATTCGCTCAATGAGGCATGTGAATAGTAATTCCATTGGCCGGAAACTGGATAGTCGTTATAGAAATCCAAGAGGTTCTTATTCGTTTCAACTGTAACCGTAATCTCTGGATAGTCTTGGGCAGAAAAGGTCTGTTTTTCAGTTCTTTCAAGGCTAAACTTAGGCTGCACCAAAGCTAATGAAAGCGACTTCTCTTGTGGAAATGCCCTGTCAAATATCAGCATCGACTTGTCTTCAAGCGACCTGTCGATGATATAGTATTGTATCCCTTCCATCTCACAATACTTGTATCCATAGATTTTCTCATTCGAGCCCATCAACAAGGTCAAGCGGTTTTCGGCCATGGCAATACGCATCTGATAGCCCGACTGAACCAAGATGTACATTTGCAGCACTATCGACTCGTTGGTGCCTTCACCAAAATACTTGTTGGCCATCTTTTCCGTCAGCTTCACATAGGCCCAGTCGCACAGGTTGCAGGCTTTCCTTTGCCTCAAGCATTCTGCGGCAATATTGTCATAATAGGGACATGACAGCTTCTTCCACATTCTAGCTATGCTCTTTTCCGTGAGATTCTTAAGCTTGATGGGCTTCTTGGGTTCCGGCTCAACGCGCACCTTGATTGAGGAGCCATAAAGCGATAGCGACTGCATGGTTGCGCTGGCATCAAAGGTAGCCATGATGGGTTCCAACGGCTCAGGCTGGCCAACCAAAACAAGGTCTTCATTGGAAATCGAGGCCAAAGGCAACCGTTGGCTGGGCAGACGATCCGTAGGAACATCCTCGATGACATCATACTCAATCATATCATTGGTCACACGCGCTTCATGCTCATAGGTGATGACCGGCTTAGGCTCCATCGGAATCTCTTCTGCATCCTTGACAGCGTAAGAGGTCCAAGCTTCTTCCATGAAATGGGCATACTCATCATTGGCCTTTTTACGGAAATCCTCAAATTCCTTGTTGGCCTGCTGCTTGAATTGCTCAAACATATCTTGAGATTCCTTTTTCATTTTCTCAAAGTCACCCTCTTTTTCCACTTGGGCTTTCAAAGGGAACAACACGAGCAAGGTCAAGCCTAATAATAAATATCTTCTCATAGCTAAAGTGTTATTATCGTTTTTCAATTTGCAAAAATACGTTTTCTTTTGACAGAGCAGGCAACATTGCAGCTTTTTCAGATTTTTTCTTCTAAAGAATATTAAAACTTTATCACTTTGGGACTAACTGTCTTGTATTTTGGAGCACATTGTCCCACCACGGCACCAATATAGGTCGGGTCGCTGATGATATAGTTCTTGCCGTCCACGACCAGATAGTCACCCTCCACAGGCTCATTGAAACAGACGGCCGTGGCGATATGAATGGGATAGTCAAGCAACACCACATCAAGACCCAACAACTCACGCACCAAGCAGGAGAACAGAATGGATCGGTCCTCGCAGTCGCAATAAGGATAGAAGAAGGTCTCGTCGGGATAAAGCGGACGCTCGTAGCCAAACTGCTCCTGGTCGGTCTGATACTGGAAGCCCGTCTGCACAAAATTCAGCAGGATATTCGCGGCCTCCAGGTCAGTCTTTCCCTCAATGGCCTTGCGCAAGGCTGGATAGAGCGAATCTTTGATTGCCGGACTTAGCGAGGCCAAGGAATAATAGTGCCAATTGAAATTGATGGGATAATCGTTATAGAAGTCGATCAGATTGCGGTTGGTTTGCACCTTTACCGACAAGCTAGGATAGCGCTTCGATTTGATGGTTCTCTCTTCCGTCTTCTCCACTTGCAAATTGGGTTGGGTCACGGCAAGCGAAAGCGACTTTTCCCCAGGGAAGGCATGGTCAAAAACGTGCAGGCTCTTGCTGTTGTACTTTCTGTCGAGGATATAAAACTTAATACCGCCATTCTGGAAATACTGATAACGGAAAATCTTTTCCTTCGAACCCATCAGCAGCATCAGGTGATTGGCATTATCGCGGCCAATGCGCATCTTGTATCCCGACTGCGTGAGCAGATACATCTGCATTACGATGGCCTCGTTGGTGTCCTTGCCAAACTGTTTCTCGGCCACCTGCTGTGTGAGCTTGACGTAAGCCCAGTCGCACAGGTTGCGGCTCTCGCGCTGTTGCAGGCATTCGGCAATGAGGTAGTCATAGCTTGGATCCGACAACTGTTTCCACATCTTGGCCACACTCTTTTCCGAGGCATCCTTCAACGTCGGCATTTCATAGTTATCCAGATGGAAAGAGAAGGACGAACCATACAGGTACACGTTTTGTGCCGCCGTCATGGGAACTGCACTCGGAACAATAGGTTCCACAGGCTTGGGGCGCTCCACTTGACTCAATTCAGGTCTAGGAATCTCCGTTAGCACCAATGGATCAGGCACCCTGACAGTCTCCCTGGCAGGTCGGGTATTAGGTTTGGAATCAAGGGTCGGCGCAGGCTTCGGATCTATGTTGTCAACCAACGGAACGGGTGGCTTGGGTTTCGCCGGCGGTTCCTCGGCAGGCTGGATATCAAAGATTTTCCAGGATTCTTCCATAAATCGGGCATACTCTTCATTAGCTTGCTTACGGAAATTCTCATACTCCTGATAAGCCTGTTGTTTGAATTCCTCAAACTCCTTGAGAGCGTCTTTCTGCTCTTCTTTCATTTTTTTCAGCCAGTCGTCTTCGACTTGGGCGTTTAGGGTGGCCACCATGAAAAGTGCCAACCCTGTCAATGTCAATCGTTTCATACAGTTCGATTTTAGAATACGAAAACATAGAGACTATCAGAGCGCAAAATTAGTCCATTTTTCCGACAAAAAAAATATTCAGGCAAATCATTTGATTTTGGGAGGGTATATTAATAGACAAAGGTGTACTTTTTATTATTTTTGCACAAATTTTCGGACTAATATTTCCGCATGGCATCCTCTAATGGGGAGAACAAAACAAAGAACACGTCATCATGAGAGCAAGAACACTCCTTATCATATTCATCGGTTTGGCAATGATACCTTTAGGATTGAGTGCCCAAAACGACAGTTCCTCTTTCCAAAGCAACTATGATAAATTCAAGGAACAGGCGCAAAAAGAATACGACGACTTCGTAGCACAAGCACAAAGTGAATTCGAAGCCTTTCTGGCCCAGGCTTGGAGCGAATACCAGAGCTTTACCGGACAGTCTGGGGCTTATTCGAAGCAAAAGCCCGAAGTCGTGCCTTCCGTAGCGGTTCAATCGGGCATCATCGACGTGGAGGCTCCTTCGATGGACAGTGAAAGCCCTATCTTTGAGAATGAACCCGAAAACAAAAACTCGGTCTTCGATTATGACACAAGCCCTTCAAGTACAATCAAAATCAACTTCTACGGTCGCGACATGGTGTTTAATGTCCCAAAAGCACTTAGGGTCTCGTCAGAGGGCGTCAGGGAAAGACAGGTCTCAAAATTCTATGCCACCCTGCATCAAAACGATGCCGACCACATCCTGCAACGGCAGTTGGATGAAGCCGTCGGCCAGATGGGATTGAACGAATGGGGCTATTTCGTCTTGCTTCGTGCCATCACTGAAAAAATCTATGCCAAAGTGAACGACCGCGTACTGTTCGCCTTCTATATGCTGCACAGCCACGGCTTCAAGGCCAGAGTAGGACGAGGCTCAAAAAGCGACCAGCTCCTGCTCCTGCTTGCCTTGGACAACAGCAAAGAAGTGTACTCAGAAACCTTCTTCCGCATCAACGGCACCAAATACTATGCCTTGTATGGCAACGGGCAGAAAGGCGAAAGCGTTTATTCGTATGATGAAAAAGCCGACCAAAGCGGCTTGAAGGAAATCGGGCTCGATTTCAAGAAGTCGCTCAACATAGCCGCTTGCGACAAGTCGCGCAAACTGCACCTCAACAAGGTGAACATGGACATCACACTG
The DNA here is from genome assembly GCA_902801625.1 of uncultured Bacteroidia bacterium. Lineage (GTDB taxonomy): Bacteria > Bacteroidota > Bacteroidia > Bacteroidales > F082 > Limimorpha. The sequence continues at coordinate 122,272 of CADCJI010000003.1, forward strand.
CCCTACTCCACCTCTCATCTACGCTATTACGACGAAATCCCCACCACGGTGTTTCCCATCTATTTCAACACCCCCGTCTCGAAAGAGACTGAGGCAGTGCTGGCTGAAACCATTGGCACGTTGAGCAAACAATACAATAAGGTGCAACTGGTGGATATCATCCTCAACTTCGTGCAGACCGCTTTTGTCTACAAAATCGACGAGCAATACCATGGACGCGAGAAATACTATTTCCCTGAAGAGACCATCGGCCTGCCTTTCAGTGACTGTGAAGACCGTTCCGCCCTCTTTGCCTGGCTGGTGAAAAGATTTGTGGGCTACGATGTCATTGGCGTGCTTTATGACGACCATTTGGCCACTGCGGTTTGCTTTGGCGACGATGCGCAACTGACCGGCAGAAGCGTCACTCACAAGGGCAAACGCTATATGGTTTGTGACCCGACCTACCAGAACGCTGCCATCGGCACCGTCATGCCGAAATATGCTAACGTCAACCACGAAATCGTTAAAATCGACTGAACGCCATGAACAAGAAACGCTGGATTATCATCCTCATCATAGCCGTCGTGGCATTGGCCATCGGCATAGCCCTCTATTTCCTGCTGCGTCCAACGGCTTATTATCCCGAATCCATCGACCCGCGCACGCTGCACGCCAGTCCTGCCAACAAAGAAATGCTCATTGGGCTGTGGCAGAAAGACGGACATGTCTTTTACCGCTTCGATGCCAATGGCACCGGGCATACTTGGGACGTTGATGACGACCTCACGGAAGAAGAGGCCACACCTTTCAGCTGGGAAGCCTACGATAATGCCATCATGATGACCCACAAACTGAGGATCAGGGGCATCGTGCCGCGCTATTACGAACTCGACCGCCTCAACGCCTTCGACCTGCGTTTCCATGACACCTATTCCAGCTACGCCCTTGAGCGGGTAGAGGAACAAATGGCGATGGAAGATGATGTATTGGATGACTGGGAAACGAATTGGATCTACAAATAGGGACGCGATAAATCTACATCCCCCATAATTCATCCTGCCGCCCAACGCCAAACATAACAAACACAAACCACCACAAATCCCTCGCGAAATCGAAGATTGATTTCATCGAAATCGAAGATTCAACGTAATTAATGCTGAGCATTTCGACGCAGTCAATTTGCCATTAATCCTGCGGCTGCCACAATGTTTCGACAAGCTCAACAACCTTGAGGCAGCCCTACACCAACCCACCCGCAGCAGATGACAAGCCCATGGTGGCACGTTTGCCTTGTATGCAACCTTGATGAATTATTTTGTGCAAAATAGTTGCAGGTAATAAAAATATTACCTAATTTTGCAGAAAATTTGAAAGACATGCCAACCATTTTCACACTGTTCGGATACCGATTCCTGTTTTATTCCAATGACCACTCACCAATTCATGTGCATGTGGTGAAAGGAGGAGCAAAAGCGAAGTTTAATCTATTTCCAATAGAACTTGTCGAAAACCTAGGTTTCAAACCAGCGGAATTGAAGATGATTGAGGCCATTGTTGAAGAGAACGCAGAGACCATAGCCCAACATTGGAACATGTTTTTCAACAACAACAAATAAGAAGGAGGAAATAACCATGAAAATAGAAAAGATTTGGCTGACCCAAACGGCTGTCTGGATTCGGACAGAAGACGGCAGAGAGGCTTGCGAATTGTTTGACGATTATCCGAGACTAAAAAATGCCTCGGTTGAGCAATTATGTGACTACGACTATGACGAATTCGGAATCCATTGGGAGACTTTGGACGAAGATTTGAGTTTTGAGGGGTTTTTCGACAAGCAAGAACCTTCTCCGCTCTATAAACTGTTCTTGTCGCACCCTGAACTAAATGTATCGGCTTTGGCCCGAAGGATGGGCATCTCCCAAAGCCTGATGGCACAGTATATCAGCGGAAAGAAGAAAGCCAGCAAAGCCCGAATGGATATGATTCTCGACACCATTCATGCCGTGGGGCAAGAGTTGGTGGCGGTGTAAAACGGCACTGCGGCTGCCACGATGTGACAGCCCTACAACCCCACCGTTGGGCTGTAGGGCTGTCGTACCACGGCAGCCACATATCGTTGTTTTTCCGCATTACAAATGCTGATATTCTCGCCTGCCGAATTGCAAATGCAGGGGCTGGCCTTGAGCGCCCTGCGGGGCGCCCCAGCCCCACCGCAGAAAACTGCCCGTATTGCCACTTCATGTTGGTACCAAAGGAAAAACTACTGGGCCACACGCACCAACCGCACCGAGAACCCGACGAAACGACCGTTGTTGCCCTGCGGATTCAGATACGAATCGTTGAAGTTCACGAGGTACGCGTCGTAGCTACCGTCGTACGAAGCCGACCAATAGCGGCCGTAGCCGCCCACATAGGAGACCGAAGTCCCATAGCGGTAGCCAGCGGCAGGCAGGAAGACAGCTCCGTTCTGCTCCATCAGTTCCCACTGTTCCGTAGTGTAGACGTTCGCCCAACTGCTGTTTCCTGCGGTGAAACTCAAGCCCGAGGGCAACGTCCACTCGTCAGGGAGCAGAATCATACCATTCTGCCCGTTCACCTTGCCGTGCCCGTATTTCGATGAGGCTCCGCTGCGACCTTGGAATACGTACACCCATTCGTCCTTAGTCAATGTGCGCCACTGGCCTGCCTGACCACCGCCGTTACTTATCGGGTTGTAACCCCAATCGGCCTGACCGTTGCCATCGTAAAGGTTGTAGTTGGATTGGCCATAGACCCAGTAGTCATTGTTGTTTGTGCTGGTGCTCCAAGGCTGGTAGCAGACCGCACCGTGATTGTAGCCACTCGTGCCCCAACCGAAAAGGTCGCGCGTGGTGGTTTGGGATGTGTTGCCTTGGCTTGTGCCAATCACCTCCCACTGGTGGTCGGCAAACTTCCAAGGCGTACTGGAACTGCCAATGTATTGCAGGTTACCATTCGAGAAGTACACCTTGGCGCCGCTACTGTTTATGGTGAACTTGCCGTCTATCGCGCCTGTGGGAACTTGGGAAGGAATAACCGCCTGCGCAGTATTCGATTTTGGCGACTCCACTCCCAAATATACAGTGGAAACCTGATAATTATAGGTTGTTCCCCAATTAAGGTTATTATCATCATAGCTTGTAGCTGTGATATTCTGCACAATCACCGTGTTGTCTCTGTACACCTTGTAGCTTGTATGTGGGTTGGCATGATTCCATGTAAGATGCACATTATTGCCATTCACCGTGGCAGCAAGTCCCGTTGGTGCCTTCACCACATTCACGGTAACGGCATCCGAAGCGGTTTGGCCGTTGCTCCCAACCGTGACAGTGTAGGTCGTTGTCGAGCTCGGGGTGGCCGTAGGCGACTGGATTTGGGTATTGTTCAACCCCGTCGAAGGTGTCCAACTGTACGTATAATTGCCATCTCCGCCCGAGGCAGTGGCCGTCAACGTGGAGCTACTTCCAAAAGGTATGGTGACGGGATTGGCCGAAGCCGTAACGCTCAACGAAGCGTAGATGGTAGCCGAAGCCTCATTTGACTTGGGCGACTCAACACCTTGATACACAGCCGACACTCGATAATGATAGGTTCCCGAACTGAGACCGTTGTCATTGTAGTTGGTGTTGGTTATCCCTTGCGCAATCATCGTATTGCCTCTGTACACATTGTAACTGTCGGCAGGGGTGGTTGCATTCCAACTCAAATGCACGTTGTTTGTGTTTTGCACCGTTGCTGTGAGATTCGTAGGGGCTTTCACCACGTTCACAGTAACATCGTCCGAAACGGTCTGCCCGTTACTCTCAACCGTGACAGTGTAGGTCGTTGTTGAGCTTGGTGTTGCTGTAGGCGATTGGATTTGGGTATTGTTCAACCCCGTCGAAGGTGTCCAACTGTAGGTATAATTGCCATCTCCGCCCGTGGCAGAGGCCGTCAACGTGGAGCTACTGCCAAAAGGTATGGTGACAGGATTGGCCGAAGCCGTGACACTCAACGAAGCGTAGATGGTAGCCGAAGCCTCATTTGACTTGGGTGACTCAACACCTTGATACACAGCCGACACTCGATAATGATAGGTTCCCGAACTGAGACCGTTGTCATCATAATTGATGTTGGTTACCCCCTGCCCAATCAGCGTGTCGTTTCTATACACGTTGTAACTGTTGGCAGGGTTGGCTGCGATCCAATTCAAATGTACGTTGTTCGAGTTTTGCACCGTTGCCGTAAGGTCAGTTGGAGGGCAAACCACTTTGACGGTACAACTGCCACTTCCCGTTTGTCCGCCACTTGTGACCGTGCAGGTGTAGGTAGTGGTTGTGGTAGGCGAAGCAATAGGATTATAGATTGAAGCATCATTCAATGAAGCATTGGGAGTCCAGCTATAACTGAAGCTGCCAGTGCCTCCCGAAGCTGCTGCGTTAAGCTGGGAACTGCCGCCTTGGGCTATTACCGTCGGTTGGGCAGAAACAACAAGGTCGAAGGCAATCTCTTCGAAATGCGCCACATATTCCCCCGATTCCCTCACTGGGAACGAATAGGTAGGCTCCCCATGAACAACGGCGTCATCATTTGTCCAATTCACGAATCTATAGCCAGAAGCAGCCGTAGCCGTCAACGAACATTCATCACCATAATGGAAGTCATCACCGCCACCAGTAACCGTGCCGCCATTTTCGGGGTAAGCAGAAGCAGAAATCGAATAAATGATGGCTTGGAAATGCGCCACAAACGCTGCGGTTTCGGTCACGGTAAAAGCATAAACAGGATCAGTGGAGACAATGGTTCCATCCTCCTTGGTCCAATTCAGGAATTCATAGCCTTCGTTTGCAGTGGCTGTTAAGGTACACTTGTCTCCGTTGTTGTATCCGCCGCTGCCGTTCACCGTGCCGCCATCTTCAGGCTCGGCAGTAGCTGTAATCGTATATTCCTGCGAGGTGAAGTTCGCCACAAGGCTTCTGTTGCCCGTCACTGCAAAGCTGTATTCCGCTTCGGCAGAGACTTGGTTCCCGTTCTCCGTCCAGTTCACAAAGATGTAGCCTGCATTGGCCGAGGCAATCACCGTGCAAGTGTCGCCCTCGGCAAAGGTTCCGCCTCCAGCAGCCGTACCTCCTTCGCTCGCCTCAACATGGATAGAAAAAGTCTTTGCAGTTGTAAAATCCTTCACCATTTCTTCATAACTACCGAACTTGTTCCAAACCACAATGCGGTAATAATACTTCTTTCCCTCCGTCAGGCTGTCAACAACGGCCACAAACTTATCCTCCTCTTTTGAGGCTTCCACACGTCTCAAGTCGGCCATGTTTTCGTTTTGGCTCACTTCCACGCCCGTCTGAAATTGCCCGGCAAAATCAACCTGCCACGAAAAACGGGCTTGGGTACCGGAAACCGTCATCTCCTCGTTCGACACAACGGCCTCTTTCACGTCCATCTCCTTGTCCTTATGGCAAGCCGCCAAGCAAGCCAACACCATGAGGAGCAACAGGATTATGTTTGGTTTTTTCATATATCTGGATTCAAGATTTATAATTCAAAATTCAAGTTCTTATTTAACAACGGATTTCACGGATTTTACAGATGTTTTCGAGTTGTAATTTTGCAGCTTTGCTGCGAATTAATACAGATGAACCGCCCCTTTCCACATCCCTATACTCCTAATTCCTAACTCCTCACTCCTAACTCCTAATTCCACATTCCCAACTCCCAACTGAACAACTGAACAACTCCCAACTAAAAACTATAAACTCTAAACTTTCCACTAACTCTTTACACTAAACGCTAAATTCTCAACTAAAACGCATACCCCACTCCCACTTTCGCTTCCACATCCTTAAAGCTCGTCGTCACAGCCTCAAGGCTAATAACAAAGCCCTTCAGATGCAACTGCGCTCCAAGCGAAACATCCACACCTATCCAGCTGTCATCTGGCATTTTCACCAAGTTGTCTTTTGTGTACCAACTTTTCACCCTCATGCCATAACCCACGCCCGCACGAAGATACAAAGGCTCTGCCGCCTTCATCATGGCTCCGCCCATCACGGAAATACGCAAGCTGCATTTTTCGCCTGTGTAATAAGGATACTCTCCGTCTACATAACCGTTTGCATCAGCAGTGTAGTTGTATTGCATCGCCTTGAAGCCGAAATTGCTCATGGCGCTAAAAAACCATCCAAACCGTTTCACCTGTCCAACACTGAAGCCAAAAGAAGCCTGCGGTGCCAAGGAATAGGCGGCATTCGCCGTGGCAAACCAAACACTCTTTTCCCCTTGCATCTTGATGGAATCAATCACAGGAACAGGTTTCGGTTTCTTTGGTTTATCTTCTTTCTTGGGCTTTTCGGGCTTCACAACCACTGGTGCCTCGGCCTCCATCTTTTCTTCCAATTCCAAAGTCTTGCCATCCTCTATGTTAAACGACTTGTTTAAAGGCTTGTAACCTTCCTTCACCAACCGCAGACTATGCTTGCCCACATTGAGTTTGTTGATGCGCATCGGGGTCTCGCCCTTACGTTCGCCATCAATGTAGATTTCGGCCATGGCTGGGGTGGAATTCAGTACCAGCATCCCAGTGAGGGGTTGCGGCACTTGCAAGGTCAAAGTCTGTCCGGTCATGTCGGCAGTGATGTTCTTCTCCTCCCGTGAAGGTTTACAATCTTTCATTCGGCACTCCACGATGTAGCTGCCCGCCTCAAGATTACCCGTCCAACTGCGGATTCCCTTTTTCTCGCCGTTTACCCAAATCTCGGCATTGGCATCCACTTTCAAGGTCACGTTGGCAAAGTTGGCGTTGAGATTTACCTTCAAGGTGTAGGTCTCGTTGTCCTTAATGGTCACCGTCTGTTGGTAAGCTTGATACATGGGATGCAGGACACGAACCTCGTGTTGCCCGCTGCCCAGCCTTTGCGGCGACTGCAAAGCATCGGAGCCGTTAGCATTGTCGATATATACCGAAGCCCTGGAGAGGATATCTCTATCTCCCTCAATCTTCAAGTATCCAAAGGCGGGGGCAAGGCTTTTATTTACGGTAACCTTATTGTCAGGATCATACACATCCACCTTCCCCGTAATCACATGATAGTCCTTGACCTCAATGCGGTATTCGTAAGTCCCAAAATCGACCATCTTTTGCGCAATACCGTCAATTACAGGCCAAGGGGTGCCATTCACCGTCAGCATAGCGTCTTTAGGGGATATGTCGAAGACCAAAAATTGCTTCGTGATTGCATTTGCATTGGATGCGGTTGCCGTTCCCTGGAGCACAATCTTATAGGTATGCAAGGCCTCCACCGTAATGGCGTAGTTGGAAGTATGCAAGTCCCATTGTCCCAATGTAGTATGCTTGATTTTCAACGTTTTCAGCCCTGGCGAGACCCAAACCCAAATTTGTCCGTCAACAATCTGACGTTCCACCACAAACGAATTCCAATCGCACTCGAAATGGAAGCCTGCGCGCTGTTCGGGCGTGATGTTCTGCGTGGCGATGCGAAACACGGCACATTGCCGTCCTCGCTCATCTTGCTTGATATGCTCACGCGCTGTCATGTCCAAGGGCAGCGACTCCATGCTAAGCACCTTGTAATCTTGGGCTTTCATCGTCAACGCCAAAGCGGTGAATGCCAATAATAGTAAAAACCTTAATCTCATCAATGAATCTCTATTTCAGGCTGCAAATTTACGAATAGAGGAAACACCATCAAAATTTTAGTCTAAAAAAAGAAAACCGTCTTATTTTTCATTATCTTTGCCCCAAAATTCAAACCCATTTCACCAATGGCACTGAACAACCTTTTCACCCGAGGAAGCAGCCGCGAAAAGCACTTCTTCCCCACCTACGCCAAGCAGGCGGAGACGGCTCAGATTGCCGCCAAATACCTCAAGGAGCTGGTCAAGAGCGACGACCCCGAGGAACGCAAACTGCTCACCCGAATGATCAAGAAACAGGAGACCACCGGCGATGAGCTGCTTCGAGAGTTCTACATCGAGCTTAACGAAGCCTTCGTAACGCCCTTCGACCGCGAGGACATGAACGCCTTGGCCATGGACCTCGACAAGTTCCTCGACTTCATCAACCACTCGGCCAAAACCATCCTGATGTACAACCCCAAGAAGATCGACAAGCAAATCAAGGAAATCGTGGACAACATCCACGAAGATGCCACCATCATCATGGAGGTGTTCAACCTGCTCGATGACCTCGGAAAGAACCATCAGCAAATCAGCGACTTGTGCCAAAAGGTCACCCTTATTGAGCACGCCGTCGACGACATCTATGGCGACTACATCTCCTACCTCTTCGAGAACGAGAAGGATGAGATTGAGTTGCTGAAATACAAGGAAATAGCACAAGTGGTGGAAGACACCACCGACCGCGCCAAGGAAGTGACCGGCACCGTTAAAAGTCTTTTAATAAAAGAATCGTGATGAACCTCCTGACCATAGCCATCATCCTCTCCATCGTCCTTGCCTTCGTCTTCACCTTCCTGAACGGCATGAACGACGCGGCCAACTCCATCTCAACCATCATCGCCACCAAGGTGATGACACCCGTGCAGGCCATCCTTTGGGCCTCGTTTTGGGAGTTCGCCGCCTTCCTCCTTATCCGATTGGTGCTCAACCAGCAGTTCGCCGTGGGTAACACCATGGCCAACTTCGCCGACCAATCGGTCATCGACCCCTACCTTATCCTATCTGCCTTGATAGGTGCAGCCATCTGGGTGGCTGTATGCACCAAGAGCGGCATGCCCATCTCCACCTCGCACGCTCTCATCGGCGGTATCATCGGTGCTGCCTGGTTTGTCAATGGTAGCAGTGTGCTACACATGACACCCATCATCATCACACTGGCATTCATCGTATTATCCCCATTGATTGGTCTGTTTCTGGGTTTCTTCCTTGAATGCATCTTCCTGAGGATCTTCAAAAACAGCCAGCGCAAACGGGTGGACAAGATTTTCAAAGTGTTGCAGCATTTCTCCACAGCTGCCTTCTGTATCGGTCACGGCTCCAACGACGCACCCAAGACCATGGGTATCATTGCCGTGCTGATGGCCAGCGTGTTCACCACACAAGGTGTCAGCGACGGAATGAAGGAGTTCATCGGCAACTTCTACGACAGCAGCCAAGGCTTCCACATCCCTGATATTCTGGCTGTTGTGTGCTATATTATCATGTCACTCGGCATCTTAATCGGCGGCAAGAATGTTATCAAGACCATGGGCGGCGGTTTGGCGAAGATTACGCCCGTTAGAGGTTTCTCTGCCGAGTTTGCCGGCGCCACCACCTTGATTGCCACTTCGTTCATGGGTATCCCTGTCAGTACGACACACACCATCACGGGCGGCGTCATCGGCGTTGGCCTCTCCGACGGCATGAAGTCGGTGAAATGGGTCACTGCAAAGCGTATCGTCCTGTCGTGGATCCTCACTATCCCTGTGCCGCTGGTCATCGGCGGTATCCTGAACCTGTTGTTTCACCTCTTAGTCAATTAATGCCATGAGTCTCAACAGTTTCTTCCAGTTTTTCGTCCCCAAAGAAACCAAGTTCTACCCGCTCTACCAGCAGCAGGCAGCATACATCGACAAGGCTGCCACACTATTGAGGCAGATGCTCGTGGAGACCGATCTCGACCAACTCGAAGCATTGAGAAAGCACATCAAGTCTTGTGAGACCGAAGGCGACCAAGTGTTGCGCGACTTCTACAGCCAGCTCTTTGCTACCGTGCTCACCCCCTTCGACCGCGACGATGTGCACGAACTCGCCGAGATGATGGACACCTTCCTCGACCGCATCGACGACTCGGCCAACATCATCCTCACCCGCCGTTTCCTTGCCGTTGATGAAGACCTCACCACCATGGCGGACAATATCATGTTCGCCGCCGAAAACCTCAGCACCATCATCGCTGACATGCCCAATATGTTGGATAATCGCAAGGAAATCAACCGCCTCTGTCAGGAAATCAAAACTTTGGAAAACGAAAGCGATGTGCTATACGGCAGTTATATCAGCAAGCTGTTCAACAATGGCTACACCCTGACGGAAATCATCAAACGGAAAGACCTTGTGCAAGTCCTTGAAAACACCACCAATTCAGTGAAGTATATATCGGATAAGATTAGGAGTATAATTAGTAAAATGTAATTGGCTATTAGCCATTAGCTGTTAGCTATTAGCACGGCTTAAGCCAAGTTTAAAGTAAAGTATTCAACATGAGAGATTTTCACAATTATAAAGTTTGGGAGAAAGGCCATCAATTTGCACTCAGTATTTATAGGAAAACCAAGTCATTCCCCAAGGAAGAACTCTTTGGCATCACCTCTCAAATCAGGCGAGCCGCTACATCCATTCCTTTTAACATAGCTGAAGGTTGTGGAAGAAGAAGCGATTCAGAATTTGCCCATTATTTGAACATTGCGGCTGGTTCAGCTTCAGAAGTTGAAGAAGAACTATTACTTTCATACGATTTAGAATTTATGGATAAAGATTCATATCAAAAACTCAACCAAGAAGTTAATGACATCAAAGCCATGCTTAACAAACTAATAGAAACCTTGCATTAATAATGTAGGCTATTAGCTATAGCAGTTAGCTATTAGCTTGGCAGCCAATAAGCTAACAGCTAATTGCTAACAGCTAACAGCCTACAAAAAAAAAGAATACACCATGCGACAAATCATCACCAGCCTCTTAGACAACGACCTCTACACCTTCAGCGTGTGCTATGCCTACCTGCAAAAGTTCCCCCGCGCTATGGGACAATACACCTTCGTCGACCGAAACAACACGGTTTATCCCAAGGGATTCGCCGAAAAACTGAGGGAACAATTCGACCTTTACGGCAACATCAAAATCACCGATGAAGAGGTGCGTTTCATGAAACGGAAATGCTACTATTTCCCGCTGTGGTTCTTCACCTTCCTGAAAGGCTTCCACATGCGTCCATCGGAAGTCGAGGTGAGCCAAGACGAAGAAGGGCACCTGCACATCACCGTTACGGGACTGCTGTGGCGCACCGTGTTTTGGGAGATGCCCATCTTGGCCACGGTCTCCGAGATGATGCACGAACTGAAAGGCGAATTTGAGCACTACGATGCCGAGAAGGAATACCAGAAGTCCTACGCCAAAGGCATCCGCCTCATCGGCAATGGCGTGAAATTTAGCGACTTCGGCACACGTCGTCGTTTCTCGTTCGAGCATCAAGACTTGGTCATCCGCAGCTTCATCGAGGCACAAAAGCAGTTCACCAAGACTTGTTTCGTTGGTACCTCTAATGTGTTGCTGGCCATGAAATACGACCTCACCCCTATCGGCACCATGAGCCACCAGTTCATTGAGACCTGCTCGCTCTACGGTTACAACGAGGCCAACTACCTCGCCATGGATTACTGGCAAGAGGTGTATGCCGGCAGCTTGGGTGTGTTCCTCTACGACACCTACACGCGCAAGGCCTTCTTCCAAAACTTCACCACCCTGCACGCCAAACTGTTTGACGGTCTGCGCGTTGACAGCGGTGACAACTACGAGGCTTTGGAGGAAATCATCAACAAATACAAGGAACTCGGCATCGACCCGGCACAGAAATCCATCATCTTCAGCAATGGCTTGAATGTGGACGAGGCTATTGCCATCCATGAAGCCGTGGCAGGTCGTATGCAGGACTCGTTCGGCATCGGCACCCACCTCACCTGCGATGTGGACAACGTGAAGGCCATGAACATCGTGGTGAAACTCACCGCAGCCAAGATTACTGAGAAACGTACATGGAAGAAGGTGGTCAAGCTCAGCGACGACCTCGGCAAATACACTGGCGACCCAGGCGAGATCGAGATTTGCAAGAAGACGCTGGAAATCGAATAAAGCGTCCCTTAGGATAGATTAAGGGCGTACAGGTTCCGACCCGTACGCCCTTAACATTTTACTTTATCTGGCATAGGTAGTGTAATAAGCCCTGTAATACAAGCAATTGGAAAGCACCGTCTTGAAGTAAGATGTCTGCTCATACTTTTCAAACTCACGATAATGAGGGTCTGAAACAGATTGGATTTCACTAAATCCTTGTCTTTCCAAATCCTGTTGGGCATTCTTCGCTTGTGCGAATGCGATGTGCGCCTTCAGTTCGGGGTCTGAGGCCTCTTTCATGGCTTTATCCAAATAAGAGTTCGACAACTGCACCGTGTTCTGATAAGATTCAGCATCAAAACCAAACTTCTCATAGTTGAAACCATTGTTATTGTCGAAACGGAGATAATGGCGGTAATAACCCGTCAGGCTGACATTATAGAAAAAGTTGCCCATCAGATAGTATGCTTTTGCCGATTCGTCCCCATTATGCTTATCGCCGATTTTCTGCAACTGCATCAATGCCTCGGTCACTTCAGCCTCATTCATCTTGTCGTGAATGCAAGGGAACTCGTAGAGATAGTCATCACGCATGATGACATTCTCCTCACCACTGTACCACACCCTGATGTTATGGCCGAAAATGCGTTTCGATTCCGTCAGGCGGGTTTGTTTGTCAAACAACGGCTTGGCCGCCTTGAGGTCGCCTTCGGTCAGGCGCAGCACACCTTTTACGTAGGCAATGTAATTGTTGTAATTGTCCAAACCAGTTGTCCCCATCTCGGCAAGATACGCTTCCAGCGGGGTTTTCTTTTTCTTGTCCAAGAAAGACTGAAGCTGGTCGAGAAGCTTGTCACTAGGTGCACCTTCGATAGCAGTCAGATGATGCATCACCAAAAACGACTTGGCTTTTTCGCCCTGCAAAGCATAGCGGTTGGTCAGCACTTCATCGACAAAGGTCCTACCTCCAAGAAAATAGTCGTTAAAAACATACTGATTATTATACAACACGCCATTCGATGCAATAAACAAATCGTGGTATTCGGCAAAAAGTCGGCGCTCCTCGTCGGAAGTAATCTTAGGCTGACGGCAGATGTCGATATAGGCGGTCAGGTTGCGAACCATGGTCTTATAAAGTGCATCGTTCGACTTCACATTGCCCAACTGGCTGCTGGCGATGTCGAAATCCTTGTTTAGGAAATGCAGATACGAGGAAGCCAAATTCCAGAAGTTATGGTCGCTCGCCTGCTCACACTGCCTGTCGCACACTCTCATGGCTTGATTGAAGAACGGACGAAGGTTCTCTTCTTTGTCCTCATCCCAATAGGGGTAACGCGATTGGGAGACCATATCATAATCGTAATACTCGCCCAACAGTTCGCGCTCAATCTTATTGATGGCGCGCACCATCAGCACCATGGCTTGGATGGCATTGGGATCGTTGGCAATGATTTTCTCAATCTCGTTGACGGGATTGTTGAAATCGCCATAACCCATCATGAAATAGATGTCGTTGCGTTCGTTGTCGTCGACGGCACCAGCCACGAAATCCTCAAAGTTGATTTCAGTTTCCCAGCCAAAGGTCATGGAGCTGTAGGCCACGGTCTTCAAGTCGAGGGAATTGGTGAACACGTGGATGAACTCACGGTTGGCTTTCTCGGTCTCGCCCATGCCACGCAAAGCTCCAGCCTTTTGGCTCAATGCATAATAATACATCTCCGAGCGCATGTTCAGCGGCTTCACATATTGGTCGAACAGCTGCACAGCCTCTTTAAAATGTCTTGTGTAATGCGCCAACCTGACCAGTTGATAGCCATAGCGCAACTTGAGTTCGTTGTCGCTTTCGGCGTTCCAGCTCTTGGTGAGCACGGTTTTCACCTTTTCATAGTCCAAGTCACCGGCATTGTGCTCATATTGCTCATCCCAATACCACATGTAGACCTCGCTCTCGGTATCGGGGATGATACGCATGTAAGGCTCGAGGTATTTGGTGTAGGCCAGATAAAGCAGCGCCTGTTTGTGTTGCTTCACGAACTCAGGCGTGGCAAAAGCCAGCTTTTTGTCGGAAGCGGTCTTGCCTTTGGTGAGCTTCTGAAGGTCGTCGCGACTGGATTTGAACACAAGGTAGTAGGTGTCGTCATAACTCAGTCCCAAGTACTTTTGCCACTCCTCGATGTTGCCATTGCGAAGCGTTTCGCCAGGGTAATAGCGGCTGTCGTAGGTCAACAGGAATGGATGGTAACGCGGGTCTTTCATGATTTCCTGTGCGAAGAGGTTGTAATAGGTCTGGTCGAACTCATCCCAACCTCCACAAGCAAAGGTCTTGCCCCAAAATGCCATAAGCACAAGGGCAACAAGCAGAAGTCTTTTACGCATATTCATAACATTTTATTTTAGATTTTCAATGGTATATCGGGTCAGAAAGCCATGACTCAGATGGAAATACACCCATGGAAAGTCCCTGTCAATTTGGTGGTCAAGGTATTGTTTCGCCTCGGCAAGCAGCTCTGGCGTGATGTCTTCGATTTTCACAGTGAAGCCACGGTTGACATACATGCCTTGGAGGAAGCCGTCCTCTTTGATCAAATAGAGGTGGTCAGCCTTTTTCTCAAACATGGAGGTTGACAAGTCATCCTCAGTCAGTCCATTGATGAGCTTCACCTCGCCCACATGGTTGGTCACGACACCCCAGGAATAGATAGGCAAAACAACATCAAAGTCAAGCGGGTATTCATTGATATTGGCCGTGTAGGCTTTCAGTAGCTCCATGTCGAGGATGGAGTTGTGGGTGTCGCCTTCCATCGGGCTTGAAGTGGCATAGCACATCAGGCTGCCCCTACTGACAGGCGGCACACCCGTCTTCTGACGGTCACGAATCTGGTGCAGGCGCAACGTGCAGCTGATGCTGCAACCCGATTGGTCGGCAAGTTGCTTCAAGAAACGAAAATAAGGTTCTTTTGTGCGTTGCGTCCAGTCACAGTCGATTTGGATCTCATTATAGGCAACACCAGCTGCCTCCATAATATGTTCTATCGTTGAGTTGACATTCGCCGCAAGTCTGTCGACCGCCGAGTCGCCCACATAATCCAAGAATGTCGGGTTGGTGACGAACACCACGGGAACCACTTTGGTGCTGTCGTTCGGCAGTTGTTTTTTCGAAAAAGCTTGTATCGGTCCCACGACCACCGCCTTACCGCTTTCGACATCCACATCGAAGAGGCGGACAAACAAACGCTTGCTCCCTAGCTGGCCAAAATACTCGCGTTCCGTCTCCCCTATTTCGCACTTCGACTTCCAGTAATAGAAATCCACATCATGGTGGCGCTTCTGCGTACAGGCGGAGAGAATGACTGCCAAAAGAACTACTATTAGCATTGGGCGTTTCATAGCATTTAGCGATATATAGCGGCAAAGATAATACTTTTTCGTTTGGAACGCACAGGACATAGACAATTGGACAAAAAATGAACCAAACCTTGTCTCACACATCGTCTTCCATTTCGCGTTCTATTAGTTTTCAATAAAATATATTTTGAAAAGAAAACCCCATAGAAATTCAGCCAAAATCAAACTTTTTTATCGATTTTGGCTGAATTTCTATGATATATAAAAGATAATTATTTATCTTTGCAGCAACAAATTAGACCAATATGAATCCGTCTTCAGTTATTGGAAGAGAAGAAGAACTCGCCACTATTTCAAGGCTCTATTCATCAGAGCGTTCTGAGTTTCTTGCCATATATGGACGTCGTCGTGTCGGAAAGTCATTTCTCATCGAAGAAGCCCTTGAAAACAAAATAACCTTTTTAGCTGTCGGACTATACCAAAAGATTGACAAGGACAATCCTGAGAAAGTCGAATCGTATAGACAAAAACAACTAGCCCACTTTTATAACAGCCTTCAGGAATTCGGCCTACAGAAAAGAAGCCCAAGTCCGACAAGTTGGATGGAAGCCTTTGGACTTTTGAAGAAGCTATTGCAAAAAAAGCGTTCTCGTCGCAAAGTCGTTTTCATTGACGAACTGCCCTGGCTCGCTGGTCCTCAGTCATCGGAACTGCTAGAAGAACTCGGACATTTTTGGAATTCATGGGCAAGAAAACGCAAAGATATCTTCCTCATCGTATGCGGCTCAGCTACCAGTTGGATGGTTGACAACGTCATGCGCGATTATGGAGGACTCTATGGAAGAATCACCGAACGCATCTTCCTCAAGCCCTTCACCCTTATGGAATGTGAAAAGTACTGGATCAAACGTGGTTTTCATCTATCTAGATACGAAATCGCTCTGACCTATATGGTCATCGGTGGTGTGCCCTTCTACATGGACAACATTCACCCAGACAGAACTATGGCGGATAACATCAACGCCATCTATTTCGACAAGGACAAAGCTCGACAGGAATTCAAGGATGTGTACACAGGACTCTATTCGAGCTCCGAAATATACATTGAAGTCATCCGTCACTTGGGCAAGCACTTTTACGGGATGACCCGGGATGAGCTGCTCAAAGCCGTCGGCAAGAAAGGAGGCGGCACCTTCTCCGACATTCTCGAGAATCTTATAGACTCTGGCATCATCAGGAGCTATTCACTATTTGGTGGTCAAAGGAAGCAGACCGTTTATCAATTGGTCGATTTTTTCACCCTATTCTACCTGCGCTTTGTCGAAAACTCTGACTTTACCTCTTGGCGCTCTTTGCAAAGAAGCAAATCCTTCTATACCTGGGCAGGCAACACGTTCGAACTTTTAGTCATGGAGCACATGTGCAAACTCGCCGATGCGCTCCGCATCAAAGAATACGCAACACCCTACAGTTGGAGAGGCAAGACACCCGACGGCAAGGGAGTCCAAATAGACCTCATCATTCCTGCCACAGCCGAGCGTGCCGACTACATTTGCGAGATGAAATTCTCGGAAGGTAAATATACCCTGTCAAACGATGATGTCGAAGAGTTTATTAGACAAATAACGGCTGTAAAGAATGCCAAAATCCACAAGCCTAGTTACTCCATATACTTTACCCTTATCACCTCTATTGGAACAACCGATTCTAAACATAAAATACATGTAAATGAAATAGTTACACTTGATTCGCTCTTCTAGAAATTCAGCCAAAACCATACATTTTTATCGATTTTGGCTGATTTTCTATGGATTGATGAGTGAAGAAAACACTCTAACGAGTGCATCTAAAACACTTTCCTCCACCCACAGCCGTTCCTCCACTCGGAGCAGCCATAAGCAGTTTTACCTTTTATTATATGTCCTTTGCCACAAAGCGGACAGGGCTGTCCGATGATAGCATCAGGATTGGCTTCAGTGGGTGTTGCTGGAGCCTCGGAAGGTATGTCATTCCTGCGTGAGACTGTGCGTTGGCGGGAATCTATGCCTTCCGCCGCTTTCTTTGGCTTGGGCGAAGTGGCTTTTTTCGGCGCCGCCTTCTTAGGCTTCGCCTCCTCCACCACGGTCGTAACCCGTCGATTGCTGTTGTCCAACATCACGGTGGTGACAATCTCCGTCACCATCTGCTTCAATTCATCGAGGAACTGTCGCGCCTCGTATTTGTGATGTTCAATCTCACGGAGTTTCTTCTCCCAGATACCCGTCAGCTCGGCACTTTTCAAGAGGTCTTCGTGAATAAGGCCAATAAGTTCTATGCCCGTGGGTGTCGGTTCCAAACTCTTGCGCACCTTCCTGATATAGTTGCGCTTGAACAGCGTCTCGATGATGGCCGCCCGAGTGGAAGGCCGCCCGATGCCATTCTCCTTCATCACCTCGCGCAACGACTCATCATCGACCAACTTACCTGCCGTTTCCATGGCACGCAGCAATGTGGCTTCGGTGTATGGCTTCGGCGGCGAGGTCCACTTCTCAGCCAGCTGCGGCCGATGCGGTCCGTGCTCGCCCTTCACAAAGATGGGCAAGGTTTTCTCCTCATCCTCACCTTCCTTTTTTTCCTCTTCCTGCTTCACTGGCTTGATGACCTCGCGCCAACCTGGCACTAAAATCTGCTTGCCCGAGGTTTTGAACTCCACATCCTCAACCTTACCCAACACTGTCGTCGTGGCAAACTGGCAGTCGGGATAAAACACGGCAATAAAATGGCGACAGACCTCATCATAGACCTGCTGCTCAGCAAAACTCAATCCCGTCGGCACCACACCCGTCGGGATGATGGCATGGTGGTCGGTGACCTTGCTATTGTCGAACACTTTCTTGCTCTTGGGCAGTTTCTTGCCCGCCAAAGGCGCAGTGTATTCAGCATAATTGGTCAGTTTCGCCAAAATATCAGGGCATTTCGGGTATATGTCATCACTCAGATAGGTGGTATCGACACGCGGATAGGTGGTGTATTTCTTCTCGTAGAGGCTCTGGATAGTCTGCAAGGTTTGGTCTGCGGACAAATTGTATTTTTTGTTGCATTCTACCTGCAACGAGGTCAAGTCATACAGCCTCGGTGGAGCTTCTGTGCCTTTCTTTGTGGAGATGTCGGTGACAGTAAACTCTTTCCCTTCAATGCTTTGCAGATCTTTCTGTCCATCCTCAACGGAACCATATTTTCCTTTAGTGGCGGTAAAAGTGGTATCCCTATAAATGGTTGACAACACCCAATAAGCTTCAGGTTTGAAGTTGACGATTTCGTTGTAACGGTTGACAATCAGCGCCAAAGTAGGCGTTTGTACCCTACCGATGGACAAAACCTGTCGATTCTGGCCATATTTCAAGGTGTAGAGACGAGTGGCATTCATGCCTAGGAGCCAGTCACCGATGGCACGCGAAAGTCCCGCTTCGTAAAGCGTCTGATAATCAGATTGATCCTTCAAAGTTTTGAAGCCTTCCTTGATGGATTCCTCGGTCAAGGATGAAATCCAAAGGCGTTTCACTGGACACTTTACAGCGGCTTTCTGCATCACCCAACGTTGGATAAGCTCACCCTCCTGTCCAGCATCACCACAGTTCACGATTTCATCTGCCTTCTGAAACAAGGATTCAATGACTTTGAATTGCTTCTCCACACCATTGTCCGCAATCAATTTAATACCAAAACGTTGTGGAATCATTGGCAAGCGGCTCAAGGCCCAAGCCTTCCATTGATCGGTGTAGTCATGCGGTTCCTTCAAAGTGCATAAATGGCCGAAAGTCCAAGTCACTTGGTAGCCGTTGCCCTCCATATAACCCTCATGGGCAGTGTTGGCTCCCAGCACCTTGGCAATGTCGCGGGCGACACTTGGCTTTTCGGCAATACAGACTATCATTATTAGTTTAGAGTTGAGTGTTTAGAGTTTAGAGTAGTAACTGACCCGCGTGTCAGCCCTCTGACAATCGATTTAAGTATTTTGAATTGTGTCCGGATTATAATTCATCAATATCTCCGCCTTGTCCTTTTGTGCCACAAACCACACCAAATCAGCGGGTTGGAAAGCAATCCGCGCCGAAGGATTCAAGATGAAATGTCCGTCACGTTCAATGGCGATAATCATGGCGTCGAAATTCTCGGCCAAGCCCGAATCCTTGAGCGCAACGCCCACATATGGACTATTGGGACGCACCTGCACATTGTACAAATCCACCTCACTCTCTTCATGCTCCTGGATGAGCGCATCATCGAAGACTTCCACCTTGCCCACCATCAACCGGAGGTGATCTTCATGTCCCACAAAGGTAATCTTATCGAAAGGAAACAACTGGAAGTCAGACCTAGGCAACTCATACAGCTGTTTGCCGCGCTCCACGCTGACCACGCTCACATTATAATTGTCACGGAAATCGGTTTCCTTAATCAGTTTTCCCGAATACTCACTGTCAGGACTCAAGGTCATCTTCTGCAAATGGCAGTTCTCTTGCAAGATTTCGGGGATGGCAAACACCTGCGTCGACTGGCGCTTGTTGAGGTTACCTTGGAAGTTGTCCTCGATGCGTTTGTAGAACTTCATCGCGGGACTCATGACACGAAGCATGATCGTATAGCCAAAGGCCATGGCGGTGTTGATAAAACGGAAATAAGGAGCACCAATGCCTAAATGCGACCAGAACTCCGCATTGAAGAAATGGTGCATAACGGCAGCTGCTACCACCCACACAATAATGAAACGCAAGATGAAGATACTCAAAATCAGTGTTTTGTTGAAACGGCTATTTTCCATCAGCTTGTGCGTAGTCTTGACCAAAGTATGCCTGAAGCCGATAGCCCACAGGAAAGGCGAAACCAGCACCAAAGTAATGGCCGCACTGATGGCGATACCCCAAATGCCATGCACATATTTCATGACCTCGGAGCCAATCCAGAAGCAGATGAACAGTACCGCAATGACGATGGCGACATTGATGATGATATGCTTAAACTGTCGTCCCATGAAGCTGGCCATATTCACTTTCTTGCCGCTCTTCACCTTGATGCCTCGGTCGTTGCTCTCCAAATGATTCAACCAACCCTTGGGGAAATGCCCACTCAGCCAACGATAGGCCGGAACCGCTGCCTTGATGGCGTATGGCGTGATGAAAGTCGTGATGATGGACACCGAAACGATGATGGGATACAAGAACTCGTCAATGACACCATAGCTCAAACCCAATGAGGCAATGATGAAAGAAAACTCACCGATCTGGCAGAAACAAAAACCGCCTTGAATGGATTGTTTAAGTCCCAAACCTGCCAACAACCGACCGATGACATTGCTCAAAGGCTTGAAGAGCAGCAAAACCACCGTCACCACAAGAATCTGCCACCAATAATCCACCAAAATCTTCGGGTCGACCAACATACCGACCGAGACAAAGAAGATGGCACCAAACAGGTTCTTGATGGGAGTTGTCAGCTTATGAATCATCTCAGCCTCAAGGGTTTCTGCCAAGATGGAACCCATGATGAACGCTCCTAAGGCCGATGAAAAACCAGCCACATTGGCCAAGACGACCATCATGAAACACAATCCCACCGAAAAAACAGTCAAGGTCTCTTCCGACATGAACTTACGAGACCATCGCAACACGGTCGGCACAATGAAGATACCACCGATGAACCATATTAAAAGGAAGAATCCAAGCTTCAACATACTGGTAACCAGCTGCATGCCATCGAAGGTCTTACTTACTGCCAAGGTGGACAAGATGACCATCAGCAAAACAGCCTCCAGGTCTTCCACCACCAACTCACCGATAACATTGCCGCTGAATTTTTCGCGATGCAACTTCATGTCATCGAATGCCTTAGCAATAATCGTCGTGGAGGAAATCGACAACATGGCACCAAGGAAGATGCAGTCCATCTGCGACCAACCCAACACCTTACCTAATAGGAAACCCACTAGGCACATCGTCACCAACTCGGTCAAAGCAGTAATGCCGACCGTCCCTCCCACCTTCTTCAGTTTCTTGAAACTGAATTCCAAACCGATACCGAACAGCATGAACACCATACCGATTTCACTCCAAGTCTCCACACTCGTATGGTCGTTGATGACGGGAAACCACTCGAAGTTGGGGCCAATAAGGAAACCAGCAATGATATAGCCCAATACCACAGGCTGCTTCAACCATTTGAAAATCACTGTTGTAATACCTGCCGTGACAAGTATTAAGGCAAGGTCGGAGAATAATGCGGGTAAGGATTCCATGGCTATCAGTTATCAGTTATCGGTTGTTCAGTTGACAGTTGTTCAGTTCCGTAGGCGTATTGCATCAAGGCTTTGGCGTTGGTTTCGGTAGAGACAAACCAAACTATATCGCCATGTTGGAACACGAATGAGGCTTGAGGATTAAGGAAGAATTCATCGTCGCGTTGAATGGCAATTACCATGACATTGAAACGATTGAGCAAGTCGGAATCATGGAGGGAGACACCGGCATAACGACTGTTCGGGCCCACCACTGAGTTATGGATATCGACATCGCTCTCAGGACGTTCCTTGATCAGCACATCATCTTCCACCTCGACGAACGGCCTAAGCTTGGCCAGCTGCTCTTCGGTACCGATGAAAGTCACCTCGTCGGCAGGATACAATATGAAGTCGCGACGAGGCAGGTCGAGGATCTCATCAGCTCGGTCAACACACACTACACTAGCCCCATAGGTTGGGCGAAAGTCGGTCTCGCGTATGCGTTTGCCAACATATTGGCTCTTTGGACTCAAAGCCATCTTCTCCATAGTGAAATTCTCCTGCAACACTTCAGGCAACACAAACGACTTTAAGGTTTCGCGTTTATTCATGTTTTCGAGGAAACGACGCTCAATGGTTTCATACCAATGCATCACAGGCGTAATCACACGAAGAACGATGACATAAATGACTGACAGACCCAAGGCAATCAAATGATTATGTGCATTTTGCAGGCCAAGACTATCCCAAAACTCGGTACCCAAATAATGGTTGTGAATATTGACCGCGACACCCCAAACAAGGATGATGCGCAAGATGAAAATCAACTTGATGGAGTTTTTGTTGAACCGACTCTCAGCCATCAGTTTTCCAGTAGTCTTTTTCATGCCATGCTTAAAGGCCACCGCCCACAGGAAGGGTGACATGACCACCAGAGTGACGGCAAGTGAGACCAAGCCACTAACAGGGTGAGGCACATAATCTTCAATGAACATACAGAGCGAGAAGCAAATCAGCATCAAGGCGATGATGATGGAAGCATACAGCACCAAGTTTTTCAGTTGGCTCAAAAGATAAGCCTTCATCGTCATTTCCTCACCATTCGTAGACTTGACGGCTTTTTCCTTACTTCCAAAGCCGTTTTTCCAGCTATCAGGCACTTTCTTCTCAATCCAGTGAAATAGCGGCTCGCCGCCCTTAATCATATAAGGAGTGAGGAAAGTGGTGATGATGGACACCGAAACAATGATGGGATACAGGAAATCATCGATGACGCCAAAACTCATACCCACCGTGGCGATAATGAACGAGAACTCACCGATTTGACCAAAGCACATGCCCGCACGAACGGCATTGTGGAGGTTATCGCCCGAAAACAGCATACCCAGGCCCGAACTCAATGACTTCAGCACGACCACGACAATAGTGATGACCAAAATCTGCCACCAATATTGCACCAAAATGGCCGGATTGACCATCATACCGACCGAAACAAAGAACACGGCACCAAACAAGTTCTTGATGGGTGTAGTGAGCTTGTGAATCATCTCAGCCTCAAGCGTTTCAGCCAAGATGGAACCCATGATGAAGGCACCCAGAGCCGATGAGAAGCCCGCCTTGTTGGCCAGCCAAACCATGAAGAAACACAGGCCGACGGCAAACACCGTCAAGGTCTCTTCCGACATGAACTTGCGCGCCCATTTGAGGATGGTCGGAATGAGGAACACGCCACCGACATACCACACCAAGAGGAAGAAGACAAGGCGCACCACACTCATCATCAATTCCTTACCATCTAAGGTCGCGCTGACCGCCATGGTAGAAAGCACCACCATCATCAAGATGGCTGCTAAATCTTCAACCACCAGAACGCCAATAACACTCCCCGTAAAACGCTCCCCTTTCATCTTCAAGTCATCGAAAGCTTTGGCGATGATGGTTGTGGACGACATGGAAAGCATGGCACCCAGAAAGATGCTGTCCATCTGCGACCAGCCCATCACCTTACCGAGCAAGAAGCCGATGATGCACATGGAGATCAACTCTGTGAGTGCAGTGATGCCTACTGTACCAGCCTGTTTCCTCAGTTTCTTGAAACTGAATTCCAGACCAATGGCAAACAGCAAGAAGACCATACCAATTTCGCTCCAAATCTCAACGCTTTCATGGTCGTTGATGACTGGGAACCATGGAAAATAAGGTCCAATGAGCAGACCAGCAATGATATAGCCCAAAACCAAGGGCTGTTTCAACCATTTGAAAATCACCGTTGTAACACCTGCCGTGACGAGAATTAAAGCAAGGTCAGAGAATATTGCGGGTAAAGATTCCATAAGGTAACAAATTTGGTCTGCAAAGGTACAAACTTTACTTGAAAAGTCAAAAACATCCAACTTGGCAACTTTTGTAATGTATGTTTGCACGAAAACCTTTACCTTTGCAGTTCAACATTTGGCAACGCCATCCCCCAACATCAGACAACATGACCAACTTGGAAAGCCTTCTGCCTCTTCCGGCCAAACTCGACGACGAGGAATTCTCCATCCTCAGCCTAATTACCTACCTAGATTCTGGCCTTCAAGAAAGAACGATGGAATTCATTTGCAGACAGCAAGGATTCAATTTGTTGAAAGTTCGTGACATCACAAAAAGGTTAAACCGACTTGGCTTAATTACATTAGGATCCCGCTTTTGGAATCCATACGGAAATACCAATCCACAATATTATTTCGCCATTGTCCTGCGTCTTTTGGAAAACCATCCCGAATACGTTAAGTATTTGGAAAGCCTCTACACCCAACCTCCTGGAATTTTCGGTTTTCTTTGGCGCATCGCCAAGGCCATCCAAACCCAAGACCCAAAACTCATCTCTAACATACACTTGTTTCCAGAATGGACGCGTAGCCCCATACCCTATTTGGAGCCGCTTTTTGGTCACAAAGAATTTATGCCCGCTTTCGCGAGTCTCAATCCGCAACAAATGGAGCAACTGCTGCATGACCGACTTGACACCATGCTCCTCCATGAGGCTTGGGACGAAAAACAGTTGGACGACTTGGAAGACATCATCGAATACTATGGCACTTTAGAGCCTAAAGCAAAAGACAATTTTTCAGACCTTTTGACGGCCTATCGATTCCTTTTTGAAGGCACGAAGCCCGTTTGGAAATCCAACATGCCAACCTATTGGACACTTTGCATTGATGCCATCCTATCACTTTATCGCTGCGACTTGGAAGTTGCCGGAAAGCAGTTCGAGGCTTCGCTGAAACTACGAAACAAAACTACCGAAAACAAGAACCTGTTCGAGAATCCCTTGCTCGACTTCTACCTTATTCTATATTATGCAAAGACAAACACCCCTGCCACTAACAAGAAAGCCATCCAATTCCTCAACAAGTCGGTAACCAACGATGCCGACCACTACCCATGCCGCATCATCATCAACCAAATCATCAACACGGAAGACGACAAACGTCTCAAAAGCGATATAGAATACTGTCTTTCATCGTTCCGTGCACTCACCATCTCAAGACACCTTACCGCACTGTTGACCCAGTATTTCGGTCTTACTGACGAGGTCAAGAAAGGCCTTTTCAAAACCACAACCGACCCAAAATGCGCCTTGCTGCGACATGAGCTATCGCCTTATTACAAAACCGCTGACCAACAAGAACTTGAAGAACGCTTGGGGGGCAAGCCCATCCTGTTTTCGATTCACAGGAAAGAGCACTGGGAAAGCGTAATTGAGAACCTGGCCGCACAAGTTGCCGTTTCCAAAGAAAAAGCCGACAATCCAGTCCAACGCGACACGCGAATCATCTATATCATGAGCGATTACGAGTCGATGGAGCCACTTGAACAACATCGTCTAAAAAGTGGCGCATGGAGCGTCGGGACACGCATCTCAACCGACAAATTCATGCGTCAGGAACTGGAAAGCATGGACGAGACCGACAAGAAGATAGCCGCAGCCTCACGCTCTTATAGCTATTATTCCATTTACGGACGCTATGCCATTCCGCAACTTGTAGGCTCCGACCGCGTGTTCATCAACAGTACAAAAGGACGACAACCCGTGGAAATCGTCGAAGAAAAGCCCTTCATCGCCATCGAGAAAGCGAAAAACGGCTTTGTAGTCAAGACCAATGTGCCTGAAAAAGATGAATTTGTCCGCGAAAAAGCGAGCCCAATACTCATCCGTCGCGATAGCAAGACCCATTTCACCGTATTCAAACTCACTGACTTCGAGCGGAAAATCATCGAAACGCTGACCAACTTAGGCATGTTCCCAAAACAGGCTGAATCAAAACTGATCCAATTCATAGAACAGATTTCGGACAAGGTCGAAATCCACTCGGATCTGCTGGAAGGCGGCTCCACTTTGCAGAAAAAGGTAGGTCTTACGCGCCTGCTCCTGCGAGTTGTGCCCGATAAAGAAACTTTCATGGTATGCATCCTCTCCCAACCCCTTGAAGGCGGCAAACTACGCCTCATGCCTGGCATTGGACAAGAAACAGTGTTCGATGAAGCCGACGGCGAGCGCTTCCAAGTGTCGCGCAACCTCGAGACCGAAAAAGCCAACCTTATTGAAATCAAAGGGTTTATACAGGACGAATTGCTCACTTCGGTTTCCGTGAACCAAGCTGAAATGGAGCCGGAAAGCCTTCTCGGACTCCTCGAATTCGTTAGCGACCATTCCGAACGCTTCGAGATGGAGTGGCCCGAAGGCAAAAAGCTGAACCTGAAGGCCAAACTGAGCAAAGACATGATTAACATCAACCTCGTTTCAAAGGAAAACTGGTTCGAGGTGGAAGGCAACATTACATTTGAGGGAAACAACATGTCGGCCCTCGATTTCCTCAACCTGATTTCGCAGGGCATATACAAAGAACGTTTCGTCAAACTGAACGAGACGGACTACATCGCCATCACCGAACAATTAGCCAAATACCTGCGCCGATTGGAAGGCCTTGCCCAACAAAACCACGGGAAGGTGCGAATTCCCTTCTATCAGGTGGGAGCCTTGGCCGAAATCGTACATAATACTGACGGCAGCCTCAAAGCCGACAAAGGAATGGACACTCTCGTCAAAAAAATCGAGAAAGCCGCCAAGATGAAAATCGCCATCCCAAACACGTTGCAAGCCGAACTGCGTGACTATCAGCGCGAAGGTTTCAAATGGATGGTAAGGCTGTCGGAATGGGGCGCGGGAGCCTGCCTCGCCGACGACATGGGCTTGGGCAAGACCGTTCAGACTATCGCTTTCCTGCTCTACAAGGCCGCCAAAGGGCCATCATTGGTGGTTTGCCCAGCTTCTGTCATGCTCAACTGGGCCAACGAATTAGCTCGTTTTTCCCCTTCTCTGGAAGTCAAGATTCTCAACGAATCTTCCGACCGTGACACCCTGCTTGACAACGCCAAAGCCTATGACGTAGTGCTCACCACCTACGGGTTGCTCGTCCGCGAAGAAGAATCCCTTACCAAGCTCCAGTGGAATATCGTTTGCCTCGACGAAGCTCACACCATCAAAAACCGAGGTACCAAGATGTCATCTTCAGCCATGAAACTCAAAGCCGAAAATCGCGTCATCCTCACGGGCACCCCCATCCAGAACTACCTCTCGGAACTCTGGAACTTGTTCCAATTCCTCAATCCAGGGCTTCTCGGCACCTTCGATAGTTTCATGAACAAATACATCATCCCCATCGAACGAGACGGCGAAGAGGAACGGCGCGCACAACTCAAGCGGATGATTACCCCCTTCATGCTTCGACGCACCAAGGCAGAAGTCATCGAGGAGCTTCCTGAAAAGACCGAAATCACCCG
Source organism: uncultured Bacteroidia bacterium (assembly GCA_902801625.1). Classification (GTDB taxonomy): domain Bacteria; phylum Bacteroidota; class Bacteroidia; order Bacteroidales; family F082; genus Limimorpha. The sequence continues at coordinate 149,535 of CADCJI010000003.1, forward strand.
CGACATCCAACTGACCGATGCCGAAATCACTGCCTACGAAACCCTGCGCGAAGCCACCGAGCAAGCCTTGCAATCGGAGGATAAGGTGGATGTGAACGTTTTGGCCCAAATCACCAAATTGCGCCAAGCCGCCTGTTCCATCAGTCTCATCGAAAAAGGCTGGAAAAAGGGTTCCACGAAAATCGCCGCCGCCGTCGATTTGGTGGAAGAAATCGTCAAATCGAAAAACAGCGTGTTGGTTTTCAGTCAGTTCACCTCGTTTCTTGATATGGCCAAAACACAAATCGAAGCGCGTATCGGTAAGGACAAACTTTTCTATTTGGATGGTTCCACGCCTATCCGCAAGCGCGAGAAGATGGTGGCCGACTTCCAGCACGGCTTGGTACCCGTGTTCCTAATTAGTTTGAAAGCCGGTGGATTAGGCCTCAACCTGACTAATGCCAACTACGTCATCCACTTAGATCCATGGTGGAATCCTGCCATCGAGCAGCAAGCCACCGACCGCGCCTACCGCATCGGGCAAAACAAGAATGTTACTGTGTATCACTTGATTTCGCGCCACACCATCGAAGAGAAAATCCTACGCCTCCACAAGACCAAACGAGACTTGGCTGACTCCCTCCTCTCGGGCAGCAATGTCAGCCGTGCCATGACAATCGATGACTTGAAATTCTTGGTGGGGCAAAACGAGGAATAATACTTATGCTATAAGACCATTATCGGCATGTCCTTAGTGATATATTGTAGTCAACAAACAACTCAGCCAAGCAAACCTTCAATTATCACCACCAACTCTTTTGCTTTGGGAATCATTGGCAAAACTTCCTCTTCGGTCGTTTCAAACAGGCAGGTGTAATCACTTTTTTCACGCATGTTTTCCAATCGGGCAAAAAGCCTTCCGTATTCAGCATCAATTTTGCCTTCTTTGACAAAGTGTTTGCTGAAAAGCACAGAAACACCTTGATGAGATTCTGCATGAAGTCCGTTCTTTATCAGCAATGCAGTTACCGCATGAAAAACCGCGTAATACACTCGGTTGGCTAAAGTATCCCACAATTTGGCATTTTCAAGGATTGGAAATTGGTCTATCAGCCGGTGGGCTTTTTCGATTTCGAACTCCACCATGATTTTTCTTTCTTCATCACCAAGGCTCATATCAGTACTATTTTATCGTGTTCAACATTGTGGTAAAACGGGGAAAAAGACATTTCCTCCCATTTACTCATCGTATAAAGATGGGCTGAAATCGGCACTCCAGCATCATATCCCAAGGAAATAAAAGGATAGGAATAATTGTCGAAATCGGAATATTCCTCCTTTTCTTTATTCAGAAGGATTAGCAAATCCCAGTCGGAATCAGGCCTAAAATCACCCCGTGCTCTCGAGCCATAGAGATACAAATGTCCATCAGCAGGGATGATATCCCTGCCAAGCTGTTCGATTTGATTCAGTAGGTCTTTATTAGACATAGTATCCGCTTTGATACTGCAAAAATACACAAATTCTAAAACACAACCACTATTCCCAAAAAATACCACATCAGCCAAATTTGCCCTTGAAGGATTACAAACCCTGATACGCGCCTACGGTCGGAGTGCAAATCAGCCCGAAATGAGTATTTATAGCATTAACTTAAATTCAGCCAGAGTTATCATTTTTGTTAATTTATGCTGCTTCAACTCAAGCAGATCGGCATCACCTGAAACAATGTAATCTGCTTCTGTGCTTTCAGCGAATGACAACAGATACAAATCTTTCGGATCGCGAATGGTCGCTTCTGAATTCGTTGTAATATTGACCATTTTACCAAAAGCATAAATAATTCGAAAGAATTCCTCCAATTCTTCATCACTGACATGAGAGCGTATTTTAGGCCGTTCACTAACTTCTTGGATTTCGTTCAGCAGTTCCTCACATGTCAATACATCAATGCGGAAATCTGTCAGAATACGATGCATTAAACTGGCCCGATGACCTATCAGAAATGAAATCCAAATATTTCAATCTAAAATGACTTTCATTGCTTATATCTTACAGCCTTCACTTCTTCCATGATTTCCTCTTCGCTGATAGATGGATTACTTGGACGACTTTTCACAAAGCGTTCAAGCAACTGTTCCCGTGTCTCAGCTTTCCAACCGAATTTGCGGATAAGTTCCTTCAAAAGCGCCCAGTCTGAAAATGGTACATTCAAATATACCCCTTGAACCTCTGCTGTATTTATCATATTCTTTTAGAATTTTTCAATTTCAACTGCAAAAATACACAAATTCTGAAACACAACCACTTTTTCCCGAAAATACCGCATCTTCCAGATTTGCCCTTGAAGGATTACAAATCCTAATACTCGGCTACGGACGGATTGCAAATCCGCCTGAACGGGGCAAACTCTTAACTATCAGTAGGAAAGAATTATTCCTGCGTCGAAGAACGTACAGGGCGAACAGCTAAACCAAAACAGCGGAAATCTATCTCATCTATGAAACAATTTTGTGAATAAAATGAAAAACTCACCGCCTTATATGGTGAATCTAAACCGAGTGAACTAGACCAATAATCACCATTGGTGGAGTCACCAGAATGAGTGCTATCAAAGTAGGTACCTGTAACCGGCAAAAAGATGCTGTTACCATTCGATGCGTAGAAGAGATATCCTTTCACGCCGTTTGCTGTTGTCCATCTATGTGTAGTGTTATCAAGCAGTTCCTGCCAGTCTTCATGGGAAGGCGTACGCCAGTCCGTGCCCCAAATAGCCGTGGCAGCATCGTCGCAAGACTGCAAGATAGATAGGCTGTCGATAAATCCATTATAGCCATAACTTGCATCATTGCAATACTTGGTAAGTGTGTTCTCACTACCATTGCAATATTGATATGTACTCCAATCATAAATACCTTTTGATTCCGTCTCACCCCAAGAAAAATAAGATCCGCTGACCCAAGGAGCAAATGCCCCAATGTTGCAAGTAGCCCACAAAGTGCCACTGGGCAAACCGAGGTCAACTCTATCATGATCAAGTGTAGTAAAGCTGAATTCCTCACCATAATAAGTTTCAGTACCCGCTACCGCAAAAGCACGTACATAATAAGTGGTACTCTGAGGCAAGTCAGACATTGGAATTGTGAAATTCCCTAATCCATTACCTGCCTCTATATAGTTATCATTAAAAGTAGGATTTGGAGAGTAGCTCCAACAAATTCCCCTTAAAATCACATTCACATAGTCACCACTGCTTGAAGCCACATTTCCACCACAAATAGCAGATGCCATTGTAATCTCAGTCACTTCCGCAGTAGTCACAGTGAGCTGAGGAGCAGCCGCGCCAAAAACGAAATTGACAACTTCCGTCCTGTTAGAATAATACATGTAGCCCCAGCCAGGCATAAAATGGGTGACACCGCCCCTCCAATAGCCATTGCGGTATGTGGAAGATGTAAACTGCGACTTGATGATGTCGCCTTCCGCAGGAACAAAATCACCTAAAGCGGTGTTAATGTCCAACATTTCTGACCCAGGATAACTAATCCATGTATTGCCAGGATACAAAGTAATTGTTACTTCCTGTGCCTTAGCACTCAAGCATGCCGCCAACATAGCAAGCATGCACACCGTAATCATTGATAGTCTTTTCATCGTTTATCTGTTTTAATTGTTATTCTTGCATTCCTATTAAGTAACATAAAAAAGCGCGGGAGTCTAAACTATTGCTTATCCCGCTCTTAAGGCTCTCGCATCGCCCTCCCGTCGAGAATAAGCAATGCCGAAGCCCACGCTGTTAGAATATACGCTTTTGGTAAGGTATAATCTGACTTAATGGGCGTTGGCCATTGCTTCATCAAACGACGGGATGGAATTTGCGAGATTCTAAGAGCCGCAGATAAAGCGTTAGTACAACGCCGTTTCTACAATATGTTTGCCACCCAAATCCGTGGATGACATGGCAAAATTAGGAATTATTTCAAATCGAAACAATGATAGGCAGATTTTTTTCAAACTTTCCCCACTATAACAGATAACTGGTAAATGGAAAATACCCAAAAAAAATAATGATAGCAGCCGGAAACTCAGTACGACCGCTATCGTTTGGTTTTCAAAATAGCACTATCTTTGGTTTACAACCGCCGAAGCACCCTCCTTTCAGGCAGCAACGTCAGCCGAGCCATGACAATCGATGACTTGAAATTCTTGGTGGGGCAAAACTAAGTTATTCTGCAAACATTCCCTCAATCAAATCCTTGAAATGCTCGGCGATGATTTTGCGGCGGATTTTCAGGCTGGGAGTCACCTCACCTTCGTCGATGGTCCACTCGCGGTCGACGAGCTCGAAACGCTTCACTTTTTCGTAGTCGCCAAAAAACTTGTTGTAACTATCGACCTCCTTGCGGAAACGGTCGTTCACAGCCTTGTTCTTAACCATTTCTGCATTGGTGGTATTTGGAATGTGGTTCTCTTCGCACCAGGTCTTCAGATGCTCAAAGTTGGGCACAATCAAGGCGGCGGCAAACTTCTGGTTCTCACCCACCACCATGATGCTGTTGACGAACGGTGATTCCATAAAGCGGTTTTCGATCAAGGCTGGCGAGATGTACTTGCCCATCGAGTCCTTGAAGATTTCCTTCATGCGACCTGTGATTTTCAACAAGCCATCCTCGTCAAACTCGCCGATGTCACCCGTATGGAAATAACCTTCTTCGTCGATGGCAATCTTGGTCTGCTCCTCGTCCTTGTAGTATCCCTTCATTACCGGAGAGCCTTTCACAAGAATCTCACCCGACTCTGGGTCAATCTTGAACTGCACGCTTCCACAAGGCACGCCCACGGTTCCTGCCTTGATAACACCCAAAGCCAAACTATTGGTGGCAATCACCGGAGAGGTTTCTGTCAAACCATAACCTTCCACAATCGGGATGTCCATAGCAGCGAAAAGACGCACCAAACGCGGCTGCAAGCTGGCACCACCCGAGATAATGAATTCCAAACGACCGCCAAAAGCCTTGCGGACATCTTTGAAGACCAACCGATTCGCCCAATATAACTTAAACCTATAAGCTCTATTCTTCTTTACGCCAGTCTCATCATAACGCTCGGCCAACTTGAAAGCCCACAAAAAGATGCGTTTCTTTGCGCCTTTCAGTTTGTCGCCCTTGCGAATGATACCGTTATATACCTTTTCGATGACGCGAGGCACCGTAGTGAAGTGCTCGGGCTTGATGTCGGCGATGTCGCGCATGATGGTGCCGAAGTTCTCGACATAATAGGTCGAGTTGCCAAGGTACAAGTGTGTGTACAGCACCGAACGCTCGTAGATATGTGACAAAGGCAGGAAACTCACCACCTTGTGAGAACTCGGCACGGGATAATGAGGACCATAATGGGCCACGCAACTCATCAGGTTGTAATGCGTCAACATGACACCTTTGGGAGTGCCCAAAGTACCTGAAGTATAGATAATTGTAGCCACATCTTCTGGGTTGACGGCATCCTTGTGCGCCTGCAGATTGGCAAGGCTCTTCTTGTCGATTTTGACCGAGACCATCAATCCGCGCAAGGTCATCATACCGACCACTGGATTGAAAGTAAACTCTTTGGGGCGCTCTGGCATGGTCTCAAGAATTCCCTTGACCTTGTTATGCAACAGCGAGCCTTCCACAAAGACAATCTTAGGCTCGGCATGGTTGAGAATATGTTCGAAATCGCTTTGGCGCACGGTGGGATAGATAGGCACCAGGATGGCACCAATCTGCTGCACGGCAAAGTCCACCATGTTCCATTGCGGACAATTGTTCGAAATCACAGCCACGCGGTCGCCCTTACCCACGCCCAAGCCAATCAAGCCTTGGCTGATGGTATCGGTCATCTTCACGAAATCGCGGCTGATATATTTCTTCCATTCCCCATCCACCTTGCAGGCAAACATGGTCTTTTTCTTACCATATTTCTCCACAAATCTCGGCAGAAGGTCGAAAGTGCGGGGCGGTATGTCAGGATAGGCCTGAACCGTTTTCCCATTGTATGAAGTCTTTTCCATATCCACTGAAAAATCGATGCGAAAATAGAACTATTTTTTGTCAAAACGATATTTTATCCAAACGAGGGGTGATTTTTTGAACAAACAAGGTGATTTTGTCAATGAAAATTTATTTGACATCGTTTGTGCAAGAATGATTATTTTTGCACCGATAAAAGTCCAATGATTTACATTTTCGACGATATGGCCAAAGTCACTGAGGCTGAGGTGCAACGGATGCTTCCTTTAGTGGACGAGCAACGGCGCAACGAAGGCTTAAAATACAAGCATTTGTTCGGACAATTCGCTTGCCTCAAGTCGTGGCTCATGCTGAAAGAACTTCTAAAACCTTTGGGGATCAACAACTTGGATATGGGCCAAAACGAGCATGGGAAACCTTTTTTGGTCCATTATCCCGATGTGCACTTCAACCTCAGCCATTGCAAAAACGGTATCGCTGTGGTGGTCGACTTCGCTCCTGTCGGCATCGATATTGAGTATTTCCGCAAGAGCAATTTGGCCTTGGTCAAAAAAACGATGAACCCTGCCGAAGCGGAATGGATCCGTTCATCTGCCAACCCCGTTGAGGCATTCACCCAATACTGGACCAAGAAAGAAGCCGTGGTGAAACTACGCGGCACGGGGCTCATCGACGACCTACACTGTATCCTTGATGGTAAAGGCTACCGGTTGGAAACCCATGTCAACCGCGAGAAAAACTACGCCTGGACCGTGGCCTACACGGCATAATAAAAAGACTGCGAAGTCTCAACTCCGCAGTCCAATATGATACACAAATAAGTTTTGCTTTATTTGACGATTCTCGTTCCGCAGGTTGGGTCGCCGAGTTTCGTAGCTTCGGTGATAATGGCCTCGTGACCAGTGGCTTCCACGAACAAAATAGCGGCTCTGATTTTGGGAGCCATGCTACCCTCGGTGAAATGACCAGCATCAAGATACTGTTTGGCCTCAGCCACAGTGATTGTGTCCAAAGCCTTCTCGTTTTCCTTGCGGAAGTTGATGTACACCTTAGGCACATCGGTGAGGATATAGAACTCGTCAGCGCCGATCTTGATAGCCGTCATGGCAGAAGCGAGGTCCTTGTCGATGACCGCCTCAACGCCTACATGCACACCATCTTTCAAGATGACAGGGATGCCACCTCCACCTACCGTGATGACAATATTGCCTTCCTCGGCCAAACGCTTGACCAGCTTAATATTCTGGATGTCAATGGGTTTTGGAGAAGCAACCACTTTACGCCAGCCTTTCCCTTTGGGGTCTGCCTTATAAACAGCGCCAGTCTCTTTGGCGTAAGCCTCGGCCTCTTCTTCGGTATAATAAGGTCCAACGGGCTTGGTGGGATTCTTGAACATCGGGTCGTCCTTGTCGACGAGCACCTGCGTCACGAAAGTGACCACATTACGGTCGATGTTTTCCTTCACCATCACCTTTTCAAGACCCATCTCAATCATGTAACCGATTTGGCCTTGGGTCTCGGCACCACACACATCCATCGGCATGGCCGGCAGACCAAACATCTGCGAACCAGCCTCATTCTGAAGCAACACATTGCCCACTTGGGGACCGTTGCCGTGGCCGATGACCAAATTATAACCTTGTTTCAGGAAAGGCAGCAATGACTGGCAAGTGTCGGCCACATTCTGCATTTGTTCCTGGCATGTTCCTTTTTGTCCGCTTCTCAATAAGGCGTTACCGCCGAAAGCGACGACTGCTAATTTACTCATTATTCAATATTTATATGTATTATTTCTTTATTAATTGCCTCTGGCTTCTGGCCTTTGGCTTTTGGCAGCTTCACAAACAGAATAAACTTTTACCCTTCGTTGAAGCTGCCAATAGAGTAGCCAATAGCCAAAGCTATTATTTCCTATGATATGTCACGGAATAACCGTCTTGTCCGATCACCAACAGGCTATCATTAAGGGAGATGATGTTGTTGGTATCGGCAAAGCTGGATTGGGTGGTTCCATTGGTCACACCGTTGAGAATCAGCTTGTCGCCGACCTTTTCCCAGCTCTTGTATTCCCTAAAGCCTGTATTGATAGACACCACTTCGCCATTTTCAAGCAAAGTGAAGCCCACTTCACCCAAATAACTGCCTTCGGCAGCAGGTTCAACCCAGGTTCCAACAATGGAAGGACGGGAACATGAAGCGAAAACCAAGCCCATCAATCCGCATAAAGCAAAGATAATCAATCGTTTGTTCATTTCTAACTCCTTTTTGATTTGGAGCGGCAAAGATACAACTTTTTAAAGCACAAAAACAAGATTTTCAATTCTTTTTGGCTGTTTTCACCCTATGCACCCATCGCTCCAGCTCACCAAGCCACAAAATCAGTGAGGTTCCAATGATAATGCGTACCCACTCATCGAAAGGCAAAGGAACCACATTAAACATTTCACCACCGAAAGAGATAATGAATACTTGGCCGAGAGCAATTATCAATACGGTGATACCAAAACCGCGTCTTATGTCTCTGTTGAGCAAGCCCTTAAACGCAGAGTCCATAGTATGATATGCCTTGGCGTTGAAGATGTTCCAAAACTGCATGAACACGAAGATGGTGAACAGTAATGACAGCTCCTTAGGCGTAAACCTACTGCCAACATGATTGAAATTGAAGTAGTTGACAAAATAATCATAGAAGGAAAACTCGGACAAAGAATCCACATGGCAGTGCATGAAATATTGAATGAAGCCGAACAACACCGCCACGAACAGCAAACCCACGCCGAAGATACGCCTGCCCATGTCCTTGGTGATGATGAAGGCATCACGCGCACGGGGCTTCTCGTTCAACACACTCTTGTCTGGAGGCAAGGATGCCAAAGCCATGGCAGCAAAGGTGTCCATGATGAGGTTGATCCATAGCATTTGCGTCACGGTGAGCGGTGAATCCGTTCCCATCACCGCACCCAGCAGCACGATGAGGCATGCCGCCACATTGATGGTCATCTGGAACAAGATAAAACGCTGGATGTTATGGTAGAGCGAACGCCCCCACATCACGGCACGGGCGATGCTCTTGAACGAGTTGTCGAGGATGGTGATGTCGCTGGCTTCTTTGGCCACCGAGGTGCCGTCACCCATCGAAAGCCCGATTTGGGCTCGGTTCAAGGCGGGTGCATCGTTGGTGCCATCACCCGTCACGGCCACCACTTCTCCTCTTTCTTGCAACAGACGCACCAAGCGTTCCTTGTCGGAAGGACGGGCACGCGACATGATTTTCAAATCATCGATGCGTTCCTTGATTTCATCGTCGGTCAACAGGTTAAACTGCTTGCCCGTAATCATCTGTCGCTCAATGTCGTCATTCTCGTTCCAAAGCCCCACTTGTCGGCCAATCTCCCTTGCCGTGCCAGGCGTGTCGCCCGTCACAATCTTGATGCCGATACCTGCATCAAGACAGTTCTTTACAGAGTCGGCTACATCGTCGCGAATGGGATCTATGATACCCACAACACCAAGGAAGCACAAATCCTCGACTTGCAATTTGCCTTTGGGGGCGAACACCGTATCCAAATCTTCTTCAGTGATGTACTTATAGGCAAAGCCCAGCGTACGCATGGCCTTGTTCTGGTATTCCAGCAGCTTATCTTCGACCTCCTGCTTCACCCAAGCGATGCCAGCCTCGCCATCAGCCTTCCTGACTGTAGCACAACGCTTCAGCAGTATTTCTGGCGCACCTTTCACATATAGAATATACTCGCCAGAGAACGCGGTCTTGACCACCGTACACATGTACTTGTATTTCGTCGTGAACGGCAACTGCTTGACAATCTTGACATTGTCACGAATCCTGACAAAGTCCACATTGTTGTCGAAAAGCCAAAGCAACAAAGCGCCTTCGGTAGGATTACCGATTACTTTCACCTTTTGCTTGTCGCTATAGTCAAGGAAAGCCGTCGAGTTGATGGCGATGCCCTCTGACATCAGGTGTCCAACCTCTGAATTGTCAATTTGGCCATTCTGCAAGCCGAATATGAGGCTATCGCCCAAACTCATACGGTTTTTGGTGAGCGTACCCGTCTTGTCGGTACAAATCACCGTTGCCGCGCCCATGGTCTCGCAGGCATGCATCTTGCGTACCAAGTTATTGGTTTCCAGCATCCTCTTCATGCTTAGAGCCAAACTCAAAGTGACACTCATGGGCAAGCCTTCTGGCACGGCCACCACTATCAAAGTGACCGCAATCATCAGAGTATTAAGCGTATAGCGAGCAAAATCCATCCAATTGAACGGTCCATCGTCGGCATAAACGAAATACATCACCATACGCAAGACCCCAATCAAACCAGCGATGATGTAACTGGCAATCGTAATGCCATTTCCCAAGCGGTCAAGTTGCTCATTAAGCGGCGTCTTCACCTTATTGTCGATTTGCGCGCCGCGGTACACATTGCCCCACTCCGTGTCGTCGCCCACCTTCTCAACCACAAAAACGCCATGGCCTTCCATCACCGTACAGCCACGGCAGACATAGTTGGAAGGATAAGTCGCTTCTTCTTTGAATTCTTCTGGATCGGTGGTTTTGCTGCACGAAGGCTCACCCGTCAGGTCGGACTCGTTTACACGCATAGCCACGGCTTCCATTAAGGTGCCATCGGCAGGAATCTCATCACCCGTATTCAGTATCACCGAATCACCCACCACGACATCTTTTCGTTCAATGCGCTGCACCAGTCCATCGCGATACACCGTCACCATCGTCTCATCTTCGGTCTGATTCAGGATGTCAAACTTCTTATTGGCACTCACCTCAAAGACAAAACCCACCGTGGTAGCCAACATCACCGCCACGAATATGCCCAAAGGCTCCAAAAGCACCGATAGTCCCTCACTACCCGTGAACAACTGGTACAAAGAGACCGCTACCGATAGTAACAACGCTATCAACAAGATGCGTATGATGGGATCGGAAAACTTTTCAAGAAACTGTTTCCAAAGCGGGTCTTTTTTGGGCGGGGTCAACACATTGTCGCCATACTTTTTGCGACTTTCCTCAACTTCTTCCTGGGTTAAACCATTCTTATAATTACGTGCCATTCTGCTTGTTTATCAATTTTTGTTATTTTTGCACTGAAAAAAACAGCGGCAAAAATACAACCTCCGCACAAACTGAAAAGAGGTTGCAAGGTTACAACCCAAAATTGAAAAGTCAAGACAATGAAATTCAAGGAAATACATAAGACTGCTTTGGCCAAACTGCTTTCCGATTTGGTACAATGCGACGGCATCGTCAACCAAGGTGAAATTGATTTCCTGCAACAAGTCTATGCCCTTTTCAACATCACACTCACCAGTCGGAAAAAAGCGACCAACCTCAGCCTTTCCGAAGCCGTCAACGTGTTAAGGAGTCTTGGCAACCAAGAGAAAATCGCCATCCTTCGGGTGTTTCAGCAGCTTTCCCTTTCCGACGACTCCCTCGACCCTTCAGAGTCGCTGCTGATTACCGCACTACTCCTCTCCATCGGCATCGAACTGCCTGAAACCCAAGGCCTCAATGCCAATTTCGTCTCCATCCCCAGCCTCAGTTTCGACACACGCAATGCCGTCCTTTATGTTGAGCCTAACTATAATAGGAAAGTCAATGCCAGCATCAAGCGCGACTATGAAGCCATTTGCGGGCTGCTACGCCAATCACAACGGGAGTTTTTCTACCTCCCCAAAGCCATCGATGACCTCAAAAGCAAGAAAAAAACCTTCCGCAATACACTCAGCTACATCGAGCCTACCCTTTCGGAAGCCCAGCTCGACCTCATCGACAAACACCTTCCCAAGCTCGACAGTGTGTTTCTCTCCAAAGAGATTTTCCTGAATTATCTCAATGCCAACGGATTGAAAATCAGCAAGCCTTCTTTTTTCCTTAAGATTGGCAATATGAAGTCGAGCATTGACCAAGATTTCCTCATCCTTGAAACTGGCGACGCACCTTTACAAACCTTGGAGCGGCTCATTCAACTCAACACCAACATCTTGAAAATCAACCCACCCATTGAAAACGAGAGAGAGAAGGCTTTTTTCAAAAAACTAATTTCGAAAAACGAGACGGAGTCCAAAGAAGAACTCAATTACACTGGATTCCACAAAATCATCCTCGACATCCTGCTGAAATACGATGGGCTACATGAAGTCAGCCGCCTGTTCATCAACCGGAAAGGCGACATCTTCCTCACCGACCGCAACAACACCGAGGTGAAAATGCCCGCCCTTTGCAAAGCGCTTTACATCTTCTTCCTCATCCACGAAGACGGCTTGTCGCTCAATTACTTGAACGACCACAAATCAGAGTTGTACAAGATCTACAGCCATATCTCAACTTATGGTGATGAGGAACTTCTCAAACGAGCCATCGATAACCTCACCGACTTCATCGGCTCCACCATGAACGCCAACCTCTCGCGCATCCGCAAGGCTTTCCGAGACATTTTGGGCGACGAGGCCAACATCTACCTTATCAAAGGCGAAAAAGGTGGACAAAAAGTTGTCCACCTCGACCGTCGCCTCGTGGTCTTCGAAGATCGTGAGGCGTTTTCTGGTATAATAGACAAAAATGGTTGGTGAGATATAATGTAAATCACTGACAATAAGACGCATAAAAGCGATAAAAAGCAGTTAGATGAAAGCGTTTTCATCTAATTGCTTTTTTTATGCCAAAAACTAGAAGAGAAAGATGCCCTCAATGCGGCTTTTTGGATGTCGTCAAATGGGGCAAACGTGACGGACACCAGAGGTACAAGTGCAAGAACTGCGGCAGCCTTTTCACCTTCAGGCGGAAGGACATCGGCAAGAGTAACCGCTTCGTGTGGTTCGAGTGGTGGATACTTGGCAAGCAGACGCTTGAGCAGATATCCGCACTGTGCGGATACAGTACGAGGCAATTGTCCCGATGGTTCGACGAGTACCTTTACAGTTGTCCTGTCTGGAGAATCAAATTCCACGAGAAGGTCAACCTGCTGATAGACGGCACATGGTTCCCCAACAAGCTTTGCCTCGTGCTGTACCGAAACGAGACTGTCAAGTCCACGCTGTTCTATAGGCTGACCGACGACGAGTGGGAGGATGAGATGGTGGAGGATCTAAGAAACATACAAAGTCTTGGCATCGAGATAGAGAGCGTCACCTCCGATGGTGGAGCCAACATCATCAAGTCGGTGCGCAAAGCGTGTCCAAACGCGACAAGGCAGCGTTGCCTAGCCCATATCCAGCGCGAGTGTCTCACATGGCTTACAAAGCACCCGAAGAGCGAGGCCGGACGATCGCTCAGGAGGATAGTCACGCTCGTCTGCAAGATACAGACACGCAATGACATGCTCTATTGGAAGCAGATGCTCAGCGAATGGCACGACCAACACGTCGGATACCTCAACGACAAGACCGTCAACGAGTCATCACATACCGAATGGTTCACCCACAAGATGGTCAGGAAGGCCTACGTGCACATCCGAAGGGCTTTACCCGACATGTTCCGCTTCCTCGACAACCCGAGAATACCTAAAACCACAAACGCTCTCGAATCCTACTTCGGCCACCTCAAGGAGAACATCTCGCTCCATAGAGGATTGTCGAAGAAGCATTACCGCAACTATGTCAAATGGTACATCTACTTCAGAGAAAGGAACAACAAGACTAAGAGAGGCACAACAAGCAAACCGAACGGATAACGCTTGGGTTTTTTAAGGCATTGGTGAAAATCCGGCATATCAAAACAAGTGGGACGGCCTTCTCGACCGTCCCTTTGATATGCTGTGATATCACACGAACCTATCCCTTGGAAGGTTGCTCCCCAGCAGAGCCTTCCTCCGTTTCAGCTCGCACTGCAAAGATACGCTTTTTGACTTATCTCTGCCTATCATATTTTGTCGTTTTTTGACCTCCGTCACCAACCATTTTTGGCAACATTACCCGTTTTCTTGAAGGCATTTCTTACTTGTCAAAGGTTGTTGCAGGCATCAACAGGTATGTCATCCCAACGCTGGCAAGTGGGCAAAGGCATTGGATCTATAGCTGTTGATGCCGTCATTAAAGTCTTTGCATCTTGAGCCGCCTCCCATAGATTGACTACGTCGAATCTCCGATTTCCATGCTCACGCACATAGCCATGCGGGAATGACATGGGAGGCTAACCGGCATGCTATACTATAACACTCTATGCGTTCTGTCCACCCAACAAGAATGTGACATCGGAATTCGGGTCAATCTCGACCGATTCCTTGCCATAGCGCATAACAATCATCTTCTTGCCGCCCTTCAGCCACATCTTTTCATCGACCACCCACAGAGCCGTGGCCTCGCGCAGACCTACCACCGTCATATCTTGATTGACAGCAAGGTATTCGTTGATGCGATCCTGACGCGTCTCGCCGCCATGCTTGATCATCTTGTCGATTTCAGGGTGCGGGTCGAGATAATGCGGATTGATTTGGAAAGGCACCAGGTTGAGGCACTTGAAAGATGCAGGTTGGACAATCGGCATGTCGTTAGTGGTGCAAAGTGTCGGGCAAGCCACATTGGAACCTGCGCTCCAGCCCATGTAAGGCACACCAGCGAGAGCGCGTTCGCGGATGGCATCCATCAAGCCATAGCGATGCATCTCGGCCACCAGATGGAAAGTGTTGCCACCGCCCACCACGATGCAGTCGGCCTCGCGGACGGCTTTCACCTTATCGTCGAAATGGTGTACCGAAGTGAAGTTCTCCAAGCCGAACTTGGTGCGAAACACATTCCTCACCTTCGACTCGTAGGCATCGTAGCTCTCGGGATAGACCATGCCACCAATGTTGACGCCAGCGAAAGGCACGAAGATGATGCGGCTATCCTTATTAATATGGTTCTGCAAGCAGAACAACTCGATTTGGGTCGAGGCCCAAGCCAGATAATTCTCACCGAAATTGGTCGAATTGCTGATCAGTAATAATCTCATAGTGTAAAATGTTGGTTAACGATGGCGCAAAGATAGCAAAAAAGCGATTGCATTCACAAGAAAGCATCGAAATCGCATTCCTTGGAACAAAAATATCAATTTGATTATCAAATATTTGCAAAAAACAACAAAAATTTTCATGAAAATTTGCTTGCATGAATGAAAAAAGCTGTACTTTTGCAGTGTCAAAAACGACTGGACTAGTAGCTCAATTGGATAGAGTCCCTGACTACGGATCAGGCGGTTGTGGGTTCGAC